>JBAQGO010000001.1:0-41151 GCA_049287825.1 Vitreimonas sp.
ATATTTAACTCCGCAGGCGATGGGTTCATGCTGGAGTTCCCGTCTGCCGCCTCAGGCGTGCAAGCCGCGATGGCGCTCCTTGCGCAAGCAAATGTCGGCGCGAGTCAGCTTCCAACATTGCGCATCGGCATGCACCTTGGCGATGTCATCGTGGAGTCGAATGGGGACTTGCTGGGCCACGGGGTCAATGTCGCCGCGCGGCTTCAGGCGCTGGCCGACCCCGGCACGGCAATGGTGAGTGAGACTGTCAGGTCGCAGGTGCGCACATCCGCTGACTTGCCTTTTGTGCCACGAGGCCGGGTGCAACTGGACAAGATGGCGGAACGACTTGAAGTCTTCTCGCTCGACCCGAGCGGCAAGACAGGCCTCGGAAAAATCGGCCGTCGCCGTCTGTTCCGAGTCGCCACCCTCGCCGCAGGCCTCGTTCTGGTCACAGCCGTAGCCTGGTGGGCGTTGCGGCCCCACGCGGCGACCCACGCCATGATGGTTCGCTTGACCAAATTCGAGCTCCTGTCCGCGGATTTGCCCGCGAACCTTCAAGATACCGTGGCGGCGGAAATCACCGCTGCGTTTAACGTCGATGGCGTCGTCGGTGTGTCGAGTGTGCCAGCTGCTGCGCCGGGCGCATCGCCCGCCTACGCCCTCACCGGGTCGATCCAAAGGAACGGAGAAACGATCAGGGTCATCACTCATCTTGCGAACGAGCGCTCCGGCGCAACCCTTTGGTCGGCCACCTTCAACTATGACCAGAACAACATCGCGACGGTGCCGCGCCACATTGCTGTGGATGCGGGCAACGTGATCCGTTGCGGGCTCTTCGGCGCGTCCACCTATGCCAGGCCGCTGCCGGACGCGGTCTTAAGAGACTACTTGCAATTTTGTCAGGGACACTGGGATCCGAATACTGCAGAGGGAGGCAGAGCGCTTGTTCCGGCGCAACGTGTCGTCGCCGCCTTGCCGGATTTCTCTTGGGGCTGGGCGGCAGTCGCCGGCGGCTATTGGAAAGTCGCCCTGAACGCGGAGAATGAGACGATCGCCGACGCGGCGCGCGCAAACGGACGTCAGGCGGCCGACCGCGCCGTTGCACTAGATCCGAGGAACAGCGAAGCCCTCTACATAAAGGCGATGCTGCTCGAGTCGCACGACTGGATCGGTCGCGACGCGTTGTTAAGACGCGCCGTGGCCGCCCGGCGCCTCGATTGCGGATGCGAGTATCATCAATACGGATGGATGCTGCTAAATGTTGGTAGGACTGGCGAAGCGCTAGAACAACTGCATAGAGCAAATGATATGTTGGCGCTTTATGTCTACACGCCCGAAACTCTGGCGGAGGCGCTCGTCATCGCTGGAAGGCCTCAGGAAGCACGAATCTACTTCAATGCAGCGATCGACCTTGCTCCCGATACCGAATTCTCTCAATGGCTCACGATGCGCATGGCGACGCGAACGCCCGACATCAGCCTGCTGACCGACACCACTTTGCCGGTGCCAAATGATCGCCGCGCCGCCTTGCTGAAAGGCTATCGCGCCCTGGCGTCGCGGAGGCCGGAAGATCGCGCGCAGGCGGTTCGAGCGCTCCTGGCGCTGGAGCAAGGGCGCCAGGATGACGCCGTTGCAGCGCTGCTCGCGGCGCTAGGCGCTCCTCACGAGGCGTTCCAGATCGCCGCACGCATCGCGACGACAACAACCAATCCGGGGCCGTCGCTTCTCTGGGACCGAAACATGCGCGAAATGCTTGCTGAACCGGGCTTTCCGGCATTAGCGGAAAGGCTCGGTCTTCTTGAATACTGGCGAACCACAGGCAGCAGGCCGGATGTGTGTAGCGACAACGCGCCGCCGCCATTTTGCCGGATGATTTGATGTCGCTCAGAAGTCTTAAGAACAGTCGCTGAGATGCGCTACCTCCGACGCCTACGACGAGCCGGGCTAAACGAAGATACGTCTTCTTCTTAAAGTCTTGCGTCAGCTAAGCGGCGCTGTGGATGCGTACGCAATCCAGAATCCGGCCGCGACCACCGCGACGGCAGGGTAATGTCAACGGAGCTTCCCGCATGCCGACTGGCAGCTTTCGGCGAACTCCAGCCGCTCGTGGGGTGCGCCCCGAAGGGCTGCTTGTGGTCTGAACTCGGACGGTCGCGCCTCGGGACCAGCGCCCGTACGCACGGTTACATTGCGAGCAGATTTCTGGACGGCATTTTCGACGGGAGGGCGCCTTCACTGCGTTCAAGGCACTATGCGAGGCGAAGCAGTGATCAGATTCGGAGGAATTATGCATAGGCGCGTCAGACTCTTCACAGCGGTGGCTGTCTTGTTTGCAGCGACAGCGCTTTCGGCGTGTGAGACGACCAGGATTCCGGCGGGGCCATACGGCGGTTGTCCTCGCGGTTACCACCCAGGCCCCGAGCATCACTGGTGCTATCCGAATCGGTGAGAAAACGGGCGAACGCGTTCGTTCGGGCCTGATGTCTGCTATCGGCGATTTACTGCCGTTCAACACCCAATGCCAACAACGTCAGCTCACGACAACGCCGGACATCTTGCGGCGAGTCTCCTATTGCGCCGCAAGCGCCCGCACGTTCACGCGCGCGACGCCGTCATCCACATAGCCGAGCGCGTCGGCGGCGGCGCGGGAGAGATCGATGATGCGGCGGTGTGCGTACGGGCCGCGATCGGTGATGCGCACCTGTACCTGACGGCCGTTTTCGAGATTGGTGACCACGACCATGCTGTTGAGCGGCAAGGTGCGGTGCGCGGCGGTCATAGCGTGCTCATCGAAACGCTCGCCCCGCGCGTCGCGGCGACCGTGGAAACGGCCGCCATACCAAGACGCGGCGCCATTGACGTCGTAGCTTGCGAAGTCCGTATCAGAGCTTGTTTGTAAGCTCGCGCCCGCAGGCATGCTCTTGGCGATGGAATGTTTCAACGCAACGGGCGGCGTGGATGGTGCGAATGCCGAGGCGCCGAGCGTGGCGACAATAGTCGCCGCGCGCGTCGCGCCGATCAGAACAGACTTTCGCATCGCTTCCGCTCATGTGGCCCTGGGCGCCCGTATGCCCGGAGCCGCAACGAACGGGGGTCGCGTCTGTTGCGTGTTGGGCGCGGAACCAGGGCCTATTGTGCGTGGGTTTGAGCCTGCGCCGCCCTCGCCGCTTCCGCCTGAGCGGCGCCATCCGCGGCGAAAATCGCGATGCGGGCCGCACCTTCGCGGGCGGCTTGGGTGAGCGCGGCCGCAGCGTTGGTTTGTGAGCGATCGGCGACGGGCGCGGTCGCTTCGATGATCTGCTGGGCGACCACTTGGCGGCCGGGCGCTTGGGTGAGCTTTACGTCGGCGCGGAAATGCGCGCTCATGCTGGCGTTATCGACTTGGAAGTTCAGCACCTCCCAGCGAATTTCGTACTGGGCGCTGGCCTCGCCCGTGCGTGCGGCGGCGCGGAAGCGGTGTTGGCGCGACAAGGTTTCGACAAGGATCGCTTGCAACGCATCGTCGGCGTGCGCTGACCATTGCGTGTGGCCGACATAGGCGACTTCGCTGCCTGTGCTCCAGACCATGTCCGTGCCGAGCAGCGCGCGTTCACCGGTGGGCTGGGCAACCGCAATCACGGCGTCAATCGTCTGGCCCGGCGCGGGCGCGACGTCACCGGCGTTCAACATAAACGTGCGCGGCGGCGGCGGCGCCTTCGGAAGCAGCGATATGCAGCCGCCGAGCGAGAGCGCCGCGGCAAGGATCAAAGCACGCTTCATTGCGGCAGCTCCACAGTGGGCCGCGGACTGCGCGGCGTCAGGATGGACGGGTTGTCTTCGAGATTGTTGGCGACACGGCTGATCGATTGCGAAGCGCGGGAGAGTTCTTCGGCGGCGTGATTGATCTCCGGCAGCGTTTCGCCGGAGACTGAGGCCGACGCGGCGCGGAGGTTGGCTACAACTTCCTGCAAGCCGGCAAGGTCGCGCTGTGTCTGCGCGGCGAGCGAAGCGACATTATCAGCCGCGCGGCTGACGGATGCAGCGGCGTGGCCGCCTTGGGTGATGATGCCGCGTTGATCCGCCAATTGAGCGGAAACAGCGTCAAGGTTTTGGATAATGTGACTGACGCGCGCAATATTTTCGTCGGTGAGCAGATCACGCACCGCCGCCATCGCTTCGCTGGCGCGCAACACAATGTCCTCCGAGCGTTCGACGATGACGTCGATCTGGCTGCCTTGCCCGGTGATGCGCGGCGGCGGACCGCCGAAACTGGCCCGCAACAGCGCCGCGGTGGGCGAGCCTGCGGTCAGCTGAATGAGCGTGACGCCGGTGAGGCCGATCGGCTCGAGGCGTGCAGTGCTGTCTTGGCGCACAGGCACATCTGACGACACACGGATGCGGGCAATGACGCGGTTGGTGTTGTCAGGGTCAATACGAAGTGAACGGACCTCACCGATCTTGATGCCGTTGAAGCGCACTTCCCCGCCTTCAGCCAAGCCGCGTACAGGATCGGCGAACACGACGTCGTATTCGTTGTAGCCGCGGCTAAATTCGGAATTGGCCATCCACATCGCGAACATCAACATCAGCGCGACACCGATAACGGTGGCGGCGCCGATCAAAATATAATTGGCTTTGGTTTCCATGACTCAGCCTCCCGTCGCGCCGGCGTGTGCTGCGCGGCCGCGCGGTCCAGAAAAATAATCCTTAACCCAACCGTCCGCGTTGCCGGCGACTTCGTTGATCGGCCCGATGGCGGCGATCTTGCCGCGATAGAGCACGGCCACGCGGTCACAGACGGCGTAAAGTGTATCGAGATCGTGCGTCACCAGAAACACGGTAAGCCCCAGAGAGCGCGCAAGTTCCTGCACCATGCGGTCGAAACGTTCTGCCGCGATGGGATCGAGCCCGGCAGTGGGTTCATCTAGAAAGAGAAGTTCAGGATCAAGCGCCAGCGCACGCGCGACGGCGGCGCGCTTGCGCATGCCGCCGGAAATCTGCGCGGGTTTCTTGTAAAACGCTTCTGGCGTGAGGCCGGCCATGTTGAGCTTGAGGCTGGCGATTTCGGTGCGCAGTGCTGGCGAGATGTGCGTGTGCTCGCGCAGCGGCGCTTCGACGTTTTCAAGCACGGTGAGATTGGAAAACAGCGCACCGTCTTGAAACATCACGCCGAGCACGGGCTTGCGGCCCTCTTGCTCGAGGAATGGAAATTCGACCGTGCCCGTGGCAGGTTTGTCCAGTCCGACGATCTCGCGGAGCAGCACGGACTTGCCGGCGCCTGATGGGCCGACGACACCGAGAATCTCACCGCGCTTGACGTCGAGATCGAGATTGCGGTGCACGAGCTGCGAACCGAAGCGCGATTCCAAACCGCGCACGCGAATGGCGATCTCGTCGCTCACAGGTTCATCTCCAAGAACCAGATGGCGAAGAAGGCGTCGAGCAAGATCACCATGAAGATGGCTTGCACAACGGATGACGTGACGTGGCGGCCGAGGGAATTGACGTCGCCGCCGACGGAGAGACCTTGCTTGCAAGCGATGACGGTGAGCACCAGCGCGAACACCGGCGCTTTGACCATGCCGATCCAGAAATGTTGCGCCGGAATCTCGTCGGCGATGCGTGAGAAGAACATAGCCGGGCTGATGCCGAGGTCGGACCAGCACACGAGAAGTCCGCCAAACAAACCTGCCATCATCGCGGCAAACGTCAGCAACGGCGTCATGATCAGCATGGCGATGACGCGCGGCGCGACCAAGGCGTCCATGGGATCAAGCCCCATAACGCGCATGGCGTCGATTTCCTGGCGCATTTTCATAGCGCCGATTTCAGCGGTAAAGGCGCTGTTGGTGCGGCCGGCGAGCAAGACGGCGGTGATCACCACGGCGAACTCGCGCATCATCGAGAAAGCGACGAGTTCGACAGTGAACACCGACGCGCCGAAATCACCGAGGATGCGGGCGCCAAGATAAGCGATGACGAGGCCAATGAAGAACGCCAGCAACACCACGATGGGCAGTGCGTGCAGGCCCGCCTCTTCCATCACGTGCACGACGGAAATGCTGCGGATGCGGCGCGGCTGCACGACCAGCCCGCCCAGCGTCGCGAGGGTTTGGCCAAAGAAGGAAGCCGACTCGATGATTTCTTCGCCGACCGCGGCGACGGCACGGCCGATACGTTCGAGCAGACCTCTCCAGCCGTGCAAATGGTCGGGCAGCGGCGCCGGCTCTGTAGTCGCTTTGCGCGCGGCGGCGAGCAAGCGCATGGCGTTGGTATGCTCGCCGCGAATCGCGACCTTAGCCTGATCGCCGCCGGGCGCGGTGCGCAATGTGCGGTCAACCAAATAGGCGCCGCCCATGTCCATGCGGCCAAGCTTTGAGACATCGACCACGGCGCCGGATTTCAGGCGTCCGTTCAGCGCGCGCAAATCCGATTCGACGTTGGCGATGGTGTCCACCGTCCAATCGCCGCGCAGCGCCAGAACAGGCGCGCGACCGTCTTCAACCAGATCGAAAGCGGCGGCCTCTTCGGCCATAATTCCTCACGTCGTCAGCCCGGTCCCCAACCGATAACGCCTAACAGAAAAGATCGGGTAACGTGACTGAGCAAACTTGCGAGGCGTTTGTTCCCGCGCGGGGCGAATTGTTAACGCTGCAGCGCGCTGCGACGATGCGTGGGGGCAAGCAATCCAAGCGCAATCAGGCCGCCGACGAGCGCCAGGGCCGACATAGCCCAGTAACCATGCGCGCCGTTTGTATCGTAAAGAATGCCCGAAATAAGACTGGCGCCGCCGAGCAGCAGACCCGACGACAGCGCCGCATAGAGTGTCTGCGCCATGGCAGCGGCGTTCTCCGGCGCTTCGCGCGTGAGGAGCCGCATGGCGCCGACATGGGTCATCGCGAAGGAAACGGCGTGCATCGCTTGCAGCGGCCACAGGACGGCGCCGGTTGGGGCGAAGCCGAGCAACGTCCAGCGTAGCGCGCCGCCGAACGCTCCGATCACAATAAGCGCTTCAGGAGGTAGCCAACGTTCGAAGGTTCGCAAATTCCAGAGGAATGCGACTTCGACTCCCACGCCGATCGCCCAAAGCACGCCAATGGCTTCCGGCGAAATGCCCTGCCCGCGCCAAACCAGAGTTGAGAAGCCGTAGTAAAAACCGTGTGAGGCCTGGATGAGACCGCAGGCGACGATCAAGATGACATAGCGCCGGTTGCGCAAGAGGCCGCGCACGGCGTCCGCCCGAGCCGCGAGCGTGAGTGCGTGTGGGGCTGCGAGCGGCGGATCCGCGCGCAAAGCGCTCCATGCCGAGAGCGCCACCATACAGAGCGCAACGAGCACCCAAACCACGACGGCGTCGAGGCCGAAACGCGCGATGAGGATGCCGCCGCCAATGTTTGAGATGATGAAACTGACGGAACCGATGCCGCGCGCGAAGCCGTAGCTGACTTTGCCAGTTGCCGTGGCGCGCAGCGCGGCGGACTCAACGAGAGGCGTTATCGCGTTCATAAGCGTGAGCGCGGCAAAACCGGTGACGAGCAGCGCCGTGAAATCGTGCGCGAGGAAGAAGAACACGATGAAAGCTGCAATCGCGGCAGGCGCCAACAAACGGATGGGCGTGCGCCGATCAGCATGGCCATCGGCCCAGAAAGCGATGGCAGGGCCAAGCACGATACGCGTGAGTTGCGAGAGCGAAAGTAGAGCCCCGATCTCAGCGCCGCTCAGCAGGCGCTCGCCCGCGAGCCACCGCGGCAGGAACACGAGCGTGATGCCGGTGGCGCTGTAGAGGCACGACATCACCAGCGTCACGCGCGCCGCGCGCGAGCCAAAAAACGATGGGTCAGCCTCTGCCGTCGCGGTCACAAAAATCCCCAGATGCCAGCGCTAGCATTTCGCTGGCCCAGACCCAACCGGAAGCCTTGCGCGCTTTGGCGCACGCTCCTAACCAAGCGTCATGTATTCGAGCACGACCCCACCCCGCCGTGACCTCTACCCGGCCCTTGAGCCGACGCAGAGCGAGATGCTGAAGGTCTCGCCGCTGCACACGATTTACGTAGAGCAATGCGGCGCGCCGCGTGGCAGGCCGGCGCTGGCGCTGCATGGAGGGCCGGGTGGCGGCCTTTCGCCAGAGATGCGCCGCTTCTTCGATCCGGCGCGCTATCGTATTGTGATGATGGATCAGCGCGGCTGCGGACGTTCCGTGCCGCACGCGGAGATTCGCGAGAACACCACATGGGATCTGGTGGCCGATATCGAACGCGTGCGTGAGAAGCTGGGAATCGAAAAGTGGTTGGTGTTCGGCGGCTCGTGGGGTTCTACCCTGGCGCTGGCTTACACGGCGAAACATCCCGAGCGTGTTGCGGGTCTGGTGCTGCGCGGCGTTTTCCTGTTGCGGAAGGCGGAGATCGATTGGTTTTACCAGAATGGCGCCAGCAACATTTTTCCGGATGCTTTCGAGCGCTACGCGGGCGCTGTACCCGAAGACGAGCGCGGCAATTTTCTGCAGGCGTATGACAAGCGACTGACGTCGCCGGATCGCGAGACTCGGTTGAAAGCGGCGCGGGCTTGGGCGCGGTGGGAAGGTGAGACGATCTCGATCGCGGGGCCGAGCGCGCTGCCGTCACGCTTCAATGAGGACCGTTTCGTCGAAGCCTTTGCGCGCATCGAAAACCACTACTTCATGAACAACGGCTTCTTCGAAACCGATGGCTGGCTGTTGGATCAGGCGGCGCGCATGCGCCACATTCCCTGCCGCATCGCGCACGGGCGCTACGATATGTGCACGCCAATGGCCTCGGCTTGGGCGCTGAAGCAGCGTTGGCCGGAAGCAGAGCTGGAGATCATCCACGACGCCGGCCACTCAAGCTTAGAGCCAGGGATTATCGACGCGCTGGTGCGCGGAACTGATGCGATGCTGACCAAGGGGCTTTGGTGAGCGTCCCCTCGCCCCGCGAAGCGGGGGAGGGCCAGGGAGGGGGAAAGTGAAGCACGCTCCGATCATTGATCGTGCGCGGCGGTTGCGACAGACGCAAAGCGTGGCTGAGCAGATGCTCTGGGAGCGCTTGCGTCGCAAGCAACTCAACAATTGGGGATTCAGGCGTCAGGCACCGCTTGGCGATTTCGTTGTCGACTTTCTGTGTCACACGCCGCCGCTTGTGGTCGAAGTCGATGGTCCGACGCACGAAGATCAAGAACAGAAAGCGTTTGACGCTGAGCGCACCCGGCAAATCGAAGCGAAGGGCTATCTCGTTATTCGCGTGAAGGAACGCGTCGTGCGCGACGGCGTCGAACACGTCGA
Source organism: Vitreimonas sp. (assembly GCA_049287825.1). Classification (GTDB taxonomy): domain Bacteria; phylum Pseudomonadota; class Alphaproteobacteria; order Caulobacterales; family Aquidulcibacteraceae; genus Vitreimonas. The sequence goes on from JBAQGO010000001.1 coordinate 9,257, forward strand.
GGCGTGGATTAGCAATATGGGAGCGATGGTACTTGCTCAGCAGTTTGTGCCCAACACCTTGCGGAGGTTGGACACTGTTCCCCTCCCCTAGCCCCTCCCCCGCTTCGCGGGGCGAGGGGAATCACCACAGCAGCCCTCTGGCGCCGTGCTGATCGCGGCGGAGATCGACGCTGAGCACGATAGCGAAGCCGACCATCAGCGTGGTCATGGCGGTGCCGCCGAATGAAATCATGGGCAGCGGCACGCCGACGACTGGCACCAAACCGATCACCATGGCGGTGTTGATGAAGACGTAGCTCGCTAGCGTGGCGGCGACACCGGCCGAGACGAGTTTGCCGAATAGCGAGCGCGCCCGCATCGCCACTTGCAAGGCGAGCGCCATGAGCGCGGCAAACAGGCCGAGGACAACGGCGCCGCCAAAGAAGCCGAATTGCTCGACGATCATCGTGAAGATAAAGTCGGTGTGTTTCTCGGGTAGGAAGTCGAGTTGGCTTTGGGTGCCCTGCAGATAGCCGCGGCCGAACAAACCTGCCGAGCCGATGGCGATTTTCGATTGCAACACGTGATAGCCCGCGCCAAGCGGATCGGTGGTGTTGCCCAGGAACACATCGATGCGTTCGCGCTGGTAGCCGTGCAGCAGGTATCTGTACGCAAACAGTGTTCCGCCCACGCCAACAACAGCGCCAGCGATGATGATGCGCCACAGCAAGCCAGCCACGAACATGATCATGATGCCCGAGAAGACGATCAGCATGGCGGTGCCGAGGTCAGGTTGCTTCATGATTAAAGCTGCGGGCACACCGATCATCATGAACGGCGGGATGGTCCAGAGCACAGTGCCGGTGCGGCGCGGATCGAGTTGGTGGTAGTAGCGCGCCAACGCCAGCACGAGGCCCACTTTCATCAATTCTGACGGCTGTATCGAGATTGGACCGAGATCAAGCCAGCGCGTAGCGCCGAGCCGGGTGGCGCCAAACACCGTGACGGCGAGCAAGAGTAGCAGCGCACCGGCGTAAAGCGGATAAGCGATCGCCAACCAGAAGCGCGAGTCCAGAAACATTGCGCCGATGATCATTAGTGACAGCAGCATGACGAAGCGCAGGCCATGCGTCAGCGGCATGTTGGTCCAGATGTCGCCGGCGGAGGCGGATTCTGAGAAGTGCATGGCGACGCCGATCGTGGCGAGCATGCACAGGATGGTGATGATGCCCCAGTTGAGCTTTGCGAAGCGGTCGAACAGTGAGTTCGAGCTGGTGGCGGCGGCGAGGGTCATGCGGACTGCCTCACCGGCTGCCCTGCTTGCGGTTCGAGTGCGGCCAGGCGCGCGGCGGCGCGGTTGGCGGGATCGCGCAGGAAGGTTTCGCGCAGCACGCGCGCGGTCACGACTGGCGCGTCAAAGTCGACGTTGGTGTGGCCGCCGTGTTCGATCACCACAGCGCAGGCGTAGCGCGGATTGTCGTACGGGCCCCAAGAAATGAACAGCGCGTTGTCTCGGAGCGCCCACGGCAGCTGATCGTTGGAAATGACGCCGCGCGCGCGTTCGGCGGCAGTGATGATGCGGACTTGGCTGGTGCCGGTCTTGCCGGCGATCTGTAGTGGTGTTGATCCCGCTGGCGCCTGCGCGCGGTCGACGACAACGCCGTCCGGCCGGCGTGAAAGATTGATCAAAGTTCCGGCGCGGGTAGCAGTGCCGCCGCCTTCATTACAAACGCCGAACATGCCGGCGCGGATTTGCGCAAGGTGTTCCGGCGCGATGCCGCTCATGGTTTGCGGTTGTGGCGGCTGGGTGACGCCCGGCGCCTCGCGCACAAGACGCGGCACGACCCGCTTGCCGTTGTTGGCGATGCGCGCGGCCTGCACGCACAGCTGCAGCGGTGTGACGATAAGCGAACCCTGGCCGATGCCGTAATTGACGGTAAGCCCGCCCGTCCACGGCTCGTGACGATGCGCGAGCCACCAGGTCGGATCGGGCACAAGACCTGCGATAACATTCGGCAGCGTCACATTGTGTGCGACGCCCAAGCCGAATTCGCGCGCGACGGCTGCGATGCGCTCAGGGCCGGCGCGAAGTGCGGCGTTGTAGAAATAGACGTCGCAGCTTTCGCGGATGGCGCGGTGCAGATCGACGCTGCCGTGACCACCGCGTTTCCAGCAGTGGAAGTCGCGCCCGCCGTAAGAGAAATAGCCCGGGCAGCTAATGTGCCAGTCATCGGCGACGCCCGCTTGCTTGGCGGCGATGCCGACCATGGTCTTGAACGTGGAGCCCGGCGGATAACCTCCGGAGATGGCTTTGTTGAAAAGCGGCTTCTTTTCGTCGGTGTTGAGCTGAGCGAACGTCGCGAAATCGATGCCGTTCACAAAAAGATTTGGATCGTACGCTGGCGTCGAGGCCATCACCAAGATGTCGCCGGTGTAGATGTCCATCACCACGCAAGCGCCGGCTTGATCGCCGAAGCTCTGCATGGCGGTGCGCTGTAACTCGTGGTCGATGGTCAGGACGACGCCGGAGCCGGCCACCGGCTCGCGCCGCTCGCGCTCGTCTTCGCCCATTTCGACGCCACGCGCATTGACGATAACCTTGCGCCAGCCAGCCTGACCGTGCAGCGCGTCTTCCATGCTGGCTTCAAGACCAGCTTTGCCAACGCGCACATGCGGATTGCGCAAGTACGCGGCCCGGCTCTCGCCTTGTTGCGGATCAGCCATGGCGCGATCGATGTCGTGCTGCGTTGGTTTTTGCACGTAGCCGATCGGGTGCGCGTAGACGACATCAAACGGATAGGCGCGCACGTCGGCGGAGTTCGCCACAACGCCGCGCAATTCAGGCAATCGCACGTTGATGGCGTTGAACTCTTCCCAGGTGAGGCCTTCCTTGATTGGCTGCGGCTCGTAGCGCGAGCCGCCGCGCACACGGATCACAGCACGGCGCGCCCATTCGGAGTCGAGGCCGAGAATTTCGGCAACGCGGCGTACAGATTCCACGACATCCGGCGCATCGTTTTGAACGATGGAGACTTGGTAGTCCTTGCTGGTCTGCGCCAGCACAGTGCCGAAGCGGTCGTACACGACGCCGCGCGGCGGCGGCACGATGCGGGTGTCGAAGCGGTTGTCGTCGGCGGCGTTGGTGTATTCGTGACCAATGGCGTCGGAGGCTTGTAGCTGGCCCATACGGGCCAGGATCGTTCCCATGACGCCGACGCCGATGAAGGACATCAAGGCAGCGCGGCGCGTAAAGATCACATTCACGTCGCGCTTGGGAAGCGTTGAGCCGATTTTCTTCGGGCGGGCCACTAGCGAAGCCCCGGTTGCGGTCGCGATGACGGCCCTGCGCTCATGTAGAGCGGACGCACGAAGGGAAACAGCGCCGTGGTGATGAGCGCGGCTTCGGCATAGGGCTCAACGGAAACATTGTCGCCAAGGCCGAGCGGCGCAAGCACGCGCGCAATGGCGACAGTGAACAAGGCGGTGACGGCAAATCCGCCCCACAGAGAGAGTAGATTGGGAGACGACATCACAACGGCTGCGACGCGCCCAATCAAATATGCCGAAAGATAAAGCGCTGGAAACAGACCGTACGGACCGCCTGCCATTTGATCATGCAGAATGCCGAGCAGCGCCAAGATCACTGGCGCGCGCCAGCTGCTTTCATCTTCCGCCGCCCAACCATAAGCGGCCCACAGAACAGCGAGCGGAATCGGCGGCTGCGCGAACAGCCCGCCGAGCGGTAAAGCCGGCAGGATCACGCTGGCGACCGCGAGCGCGAAACCCCAAGCGCGAAGCACCGCGCGGCTGGGTGCGCGCATGATCATTGTGGTGTGCCCGCCGGTGGCGTCGATGGCGTTGCGGCGGGTTGAGTTTGCGCCGCCGGTGTTTGCGCTGGCGTGTGTGTTTGTGTTTGCGCGACCGCCGCCGGCGGCGCGGTCTGCGTTGTCGTTGGGCGCAATTGCTGCGGCGGTGCGGCGGCGTTGACGTCCGTTGCCGGGCGCGGACGCGGGGCGGCGGCGGGCGTTGGGAGCAAAGTTGGCGGCGGCGGCATCGTGGAATGGCCAATCGCGGCCACGGTCGACGCGGAATTCAGCGGTGGCGCTTCGTTCGGCGCGGCGCTCGATTCCGGCGCCGTGACTCCGGCGTACGGAAGGATGCGGACAAAATCGATCGGACGTTGGGCGGCGGCGAGCGACACGTGCCACGAGCCATCACTGTCGCGATGCGCTTGGCCGACCGGAATGCCGCGCGGGTAGAGACCACCGTCGCCGGAGGTGATCATGCGTTCGCCCTCGCGCAGACTTTGCGCGCCGACGATGAAATCGAGGCGCGGACTCTGCGGCTGGAACGGCGCTGTGTAAAGTTCTGGCGGATGCGAGGCTTGCCCCGCGAGCACCGCACGGACACGCGAACCTTCGCCGAGCACCGGGATGCGCGAATTGTAATCATCGAGCATCAGCACGCGCGAGGTCTGCTGGCCAACCGAGACAACACGGCCAATGAGGCCGTTTTCGTTGACGGCGATGTAGCCAACCTTCACGCCATGCGCCGCGCCGGCATTGGCCACGAGCGTGCGCATGAACGGGCCACCGCTGTCGAGAACCAGTTGCGCTGCGATCGACTGCTGGACATCGGCGCCTTCGCCGAAGGTGTCGCGCGGCATGCGCAGCAGCGCCTCGTAGCGCGCGTTGCGTTCCGCTAGGCGCTGCGCGAGATCGCGCCAGGTGCGGAGGTCGCGGTTTTCCTGCTCGAGACGCTGGATGCGTCCGGTCTCGTCCCACATGGCGCCGATGCGATCGAAGATGCTTTCACCGGCGCGCAGTGGTCCGGTTGCGGCGCGGCCTGCGACGGCGGCGCCGTCGTCGCCAGCTTGCATGGCGCTTTGGGCCGGACCTGCGTTGCGGCCGGCGTGCGTGAAGACGAGAGCGCTCGCGACCGCGACCAACACGATGGCGATCAGCACGCCGGGCGTGATCCTTCGGGCTGCGCCCGCGCGCCGTACGCTGCTTCTGCGTCTGGCCACTTTCGCTCCGCCTCTATCTCAGCGCGCCGCTTAAACTTCTTCCGTGAGCAGCCGCCGCGCTTCGGAGGAATTTATCGTGTCGAGCGCGATTCCACAGCCTTTCACCACACACCGCAGCGGATCATCCGCCACCGAAACGCGGATCGAAATGCGTTCTTGCAGAACCGTATCGAGATTGCGCAGCAGCGCGCCGCCCCCGGTCATCATCAGGCCGTGGTCGTAAATGTCGGCGGCGAGCTCCGGCGGCATTTGTTCGAAGGCTTGGCGTACAGCGTCGACAATGCGGGTGACAGGCTCGGCGAGCGCGTCGGCGACCATCGCTTCGGTGACGGTGAGCTCCTTAGGCACGCCGGAAAGATTGTCGCGGCCCTTGATGGGCATGGAGAGGCCCTGGCCTTGCTCCGGCGCCTTGGCAGTGCCGATTTCCTTTTTGATGCGCTCGGCGGTGCTATCGCCGATCATCAGATTTTCGCGGCGGCGCAGATATTGGATGATGGCTTCGTCCATCTTGTCGCCCGCTTCACGCAGCGAACGCGACCAGACGAGGCCGCCGAGCGAGAGCACAGCGATTTCGGTCGTGCCGCCGCCGATGTCGACCACCATGCAGCCCGACGGATCGTCAATCTGCAACCCGGCGCCAAGCGCGGCAGCAACAGGCTCTTCGATCAGCTTCACGCGGCGCGCGCCTGACGCTTGCGCGCTTTCAAGAATGGTGCGGCGCTCAACCGGCGTCGCGCCCGTCGGCACGCAGATCACGATCTGCGGGGAGATCAACGCAGGGCGCGGCAGCACCTTGCGGATGAATTGTTTAATCATCTCTTCGGCCACGTCGAAGTCGGCGATAACGCCATCGCGCAGCGGACGGATAACTTCCATGTTGCGGTGGGTTTTGCCGAGCATGGTTTTGGCTTCGGCGCCAACCGCATAGACGACTTTGCGGCCGCCCTCATTCACGTAGGCAACCACAGACGGCTCATCGAGCACGATGCCGCGGCCCTTAACGTGGATGAGGGTATTCGCCGTGCCGAGATCGATGGCCAGATCCGGTGCAACGAGACCAAACATATTGCCGAGCATGCCCTTACAAACCCTCGCCGCTCAAAACCTGGACGAATCGCCCCTCATTCGGGCTTAGCGCGCCAAGTTTTAACAATCCCAAAGGACGGCGCGCCCAAAGAGCGAATTCGGTTGTCCGAATTAAGGGCGACGGGGCGTGCGTCGCGACGCCTTTCAGCGCGCGCCTCATGCCGCCGACCGCCCCCGTCGCCGACGGATGAACGCTTGCCGCTATGTTCAACCCGATGCAAGGGCCGCGCCGCTTTTGCTGGCCTTGTCGACGCCGTGTCGCCGCCGCAATCGTTCCGAAATTGCAACGCAGGCACTGGGGCGGACGCTTGCCGTGCGGGCGCCGGCGCCCAATTATCAAGACAACGGGCTCGGGGAATTGCTTGATCATAAAAGCATTAAGGTTTCTGGCGGCTGTGGCCGCGCTGGTGCTCGCGAGTTCCGCGGCCGCCCAGCCTGCCGGCAACGCGCCGCAAACCAGCATCGATAGCGCCGAGCGCGGCATCGTTCGCGTGGTTGTCATCTTGGACAGCCCTGACGGGCGAATGCTGTACGGATCAGGCTCGGGCTTTGTTGTTGCTCCGAATTTAGTAATTACGGCCGCGCATGTGGTATCGGCTGCGCGTGAGCGGCCGGACTATGGCGTGGCGATTGTGCCGCCGCATGGCGCGGGCCTCTTGCCCGCGCACATCATTAGCTATTCTCCGATGTCGGAACTGGCGCTGCTGGAGTTTAGCGGCGGCGGCGGCGACCTGGCGCCCCTAACGTTATCCACAGTTGAACCCAAGACCGGGGATACGGTCATCGCACTGGGCTACCCCGACGTCGACTATCAGGGCGCGACGGGGGCAGACCTGCTCCGGCCGCAGCCGGCGTCGCGGACTTCGGGCGAAATCGCCTCTTTGCGGGACCGCGCGCCGACCGGCGACGCTATCCCTACAGTCAACCATACCGCCGTTATTTCCTCGGGTTCATCGGGCGGGCCGCTTCTGGACGAATGCGGCCGGGTGATCGGGGTCAATTCCTGGCACGTGAGCGGCGCAGACACGCGCGAGACCCGTGGCGTGGCCACCCGCGTGCAGCAATTGTTGCAGCTGCTGGATTCAGCGGGAGTCAGCCCAAGCCTCGCCGATGACCGGTGTCTTTCATTTGAAGAGCGCGCCTCGGCGGATCGCGCGGCCACCATCAATGCGCTGCAAACACAGAACCGCGAACTTGCGGGAAAGCTCGAAACCGCGGACCGGCTGACGCGGATCTCGGTCGTGATTTTGATCGGCGGGACGCTGGCGTTGTTTGTCGCGGTGTGTGTGCTGGGCGCAGTGTTGCTCTCGCGCCGCCGCGCGCGCACTGCCGATGTGGGCGCCCAACAGCCGACGATCAGCGAACCTGAACCCTTCGAACCGAACAAGCGACGTACCGGCGTGCTCGCCGTGGTCGCCGGCGCGACCATTGCGGCAGTGCTGATTGTAGCGGCTGGCATCACGCTTCTGCGCACGCGCCCCATTCCACCGCGGGAGGCGGCGGGGCCGTTCAGTGGCTCGGTGTCCTGCACGCTCGACCGCAATGCGAGCCAAGGCGCGGTCGGCGCGGCGGACGTGAGCTTTGCAGTGACGGGGCAGATGTGTGTGAACGGACGCACCCTTTACGCACCGGCGCTGAACGGGCGCTACCAGCGCGCAATTCTGTCGGCAGAGACGCACGGCCTGGACGTGCTGACGATCGACCCCAGCAACGGCGAATTCCGACGCGAGCGTTATCCCTTGAGCGACAGCGCTTTCACGGCGGCGCGCAATGCCACTTCGAATTCGACCGACTATAGCTGCGATGATCCGCAGGCACGGCCGGCAGTGGCGCAACGCAACCAGACGCTGACGCATTTTGCGACAGGTGCGCCAGCGCAGCGCTTCGTATGGCGATGCGCGCGCAGCAGCAATTAGTGCGGGGTAGGCGCCACGCGCCAAACGATGTTGCCGACATCGTCAGCGACCAGCAGCGCGCCGGTTGAGTCTTCGCCGACGCCCACTGGCCGCCCTTGAGCTTCGTTGCGGGCGTTGAGGAAACCGGTGAGGAAATCTTCGATTGGTCCGGCTGGCCGGCCGTTGGCGAACGGCACGAAAACCACTTTGTAGCCGACGAATTGCGCGCGATTCCACGACCCATGTTGGCCGACGAACGCGCCGTCGCGATAGTGCTCAGGCAAGGCCGAGCTGCGATAGAAATGCAGTCCGAGTGACGCGGTGTGGGCGCCCAGCGCGAAATCGGGCGTAAGCGCGGTGGCGACGAGTGTGGGGTTCTGCGGCTGCACGCGCGTATCGACGTGATGGCCCCAATATGAGTACGGCCAGCCGTAGAAGCCGCCTCCCACCACGTGCGTCATGTAGTCGGGCACCAGGTTGTCGCCAAGCATGTCGCGTTCATTGACGGAGGCCCACAACTCGTTGCTGCGAGGATCAAACTCGAGGCCAGCGGCATTGCGTAATCCCGATGCGTAGATGTGCGCGCCGCTGCCATCGGGATTGAACTCCCAGATCGCCGCACGCCCGCGTTCGTCGGCCATGCCATGATCAGCGATGTTGCTGGAGGAGCCGACAGACACATAGAGCTTCGATCCATCCGCGGAAGCCGCCAACGTTCGCGTCCAGTGGCCGTTGTCGCCTTCGCGATGCGGCAAGCGCAGAATGATTTCGCCGCGCCCGGGCACGCGCACAGCGCCGGGCGTATAGCGAAAGCGCATAACGGAGTCGGTGTTGGCGACGTAGAAGTAGTCGCCGACCAGCGCCATACCGAACGGCTGATTGAGGTCCTCCGCAAAGTCGTAATGTGAATCGACGACGCCATCGTGGTTGTCGTCGCGCAACATGATGATCTTGTTGGCGCTCTCAGCGAGCGCGCCAGCGTTGCGTTGTACGGCGTTTTGAATCCAGTCCTGAACGCCGCCGCCGCTAGACGCTTGCGTCGAACTCTCCGCGACGAGCACGTCTCCGTTTGGCAGCGTGTAGATAGCGCGCGGATGCTGAAGCCCTTGCGCATAGCGCGTCACGACAAAACCGGTGGGCGCGCGCGGGGCGCCGTTTGCTGGCCAACCCACGGCACGCGCGGCGTTGACGGTGGGAAGGCCGCCGCTTTGCGGCGCCGGCAATTGCGGGTTGGCGCCGTAGCTGTTGTTCGCGGTTGGCGGGGCTTGTCCGCAAGCGGACAGGGCAAGCGCCAACACGATGAGCGCCTTCTTCATGGCGGCGCATCTTACCGCGTTGGCGGCTCGCTACGAGCGGATTCGGACGAACGCATGAAACGACGCACAAGAAACGCACCCCCGAGCCAAAGTGCAGCGCCCGCTACAACCATAGCGACAGCCACGCCGAGGTTGCCCTCCAGCGCTGCCATGATGGCGGCGCCGCCGAAGGCCACGAGCGCGGTCTTCGGCAACACACCGAGCGTCAGCCCGGCGATGAAGGCCAGGAAATCCACGCGCGCGGCGCCGAACGCCATGTTCACGACGATAAAGGGGGCGGATGGGACGTTCCGAATAAGCAGGCTCGCCAGGAACGCATTCTTGGACATGAAGCGCGTGAAACGGCCGCCCGTGGCGCCGCCGAAGTGCTTGCTGGTTTGCGCACTGGCCAGCGCGCCGGCGACATAATTTACGGCGCCGGAAACAATGGTGGCGATCCATGCGTACCAGAAGCCATACATGGGCCCGAACGCCACCACGCAGGCGCCGATCAGCACGAATTGCGGCGCGCCTACAAATGAGGTCAGCACAAAAACCAGAATGGTGGCTGGCAAACCCCAGTGCTCGCGCTGCGCTTCCCCAAGCGTGGAGTCGATGAAAGCGGTGATCTGCGGGCCGTAATAGAGTCGGCCAACCACCAGCAGCACAAGGAAGCCAACGACCAAGAGCGCCGACAACAAGATGGCGCGCCACGCGCGGGCGTCCATGTTTTCAAGGATGTCCGACAGGCTGGCCGCGCGGTCAGGTTTAGGCGGCGGCGCCTCGGTTGGGGCACTCATGCGGCCAGCCTCTGACGCGCCGCGCCGCAGCGGTCAAGCCGAGACAGCCGTGACGTTCAGGCGCGCTGGGCCTTGGCGCCGAACAGGCCACGCACGTCGAACCAGCGCTTGAGCATGGTTGCGCGGCGGGCGGCGGCCTGTGGATTGGCGCTGCCCATCTCGGCGTCGTTCATGGGGGGCATCAGGCCTTTGATGAGGTCTTCCTCGATGCGCTGCCGGTCAATTTCGTCGCGGATGGGATGGAGGATGTAGCGTTCAGTGGCCCCGTAATACCAGTAGGCCCGGCCCCACTTCTCGTGCCCAAGCAGGCGGTTGCGGATATCATGAGCTTTGCCGACATAAAGCGGCTCCAGCAAGAACGCCCAGCGGCGGCGGACGAATACGTAGATTCCACCCACCCCGGCCGGCGGCATGTTGGCCTTCGACAGCACGCACTTGAATTTGTAGCGGCGGCCGCTTTCACCGCGCCAAGTGTGCGAGTCAAAGAAGAACATGGCCTGCTCCTGCTGGATGGGACGCGGAAGCTCGACCGCGAATCGTAAATGCCGCGTTAAGACATTGCGCCCGCTTCGCGGCGGCGCGAGCATGCGACTCGAATGGTTCTGGACGCCCTGCCCGCTTTATCGATGCGCGACCGCGAGCGCGATCCGGGCGGTTTCGCGCGGGCTATGGGCGAGAGTTACGCCAATTTCGGCTTCGCGATCGTGCGCGATCATGGGCTCGACGCCGCGGCAATCGCGCGCGCGCTTGAGACGACGAAGGCGTTCTTTGTGCTGCCTGAAGCGGTGAAGCGGAAATACCGGCTTGAGGGTCAGGCTGGTCAGCGCGGCTACATTCCGTTTGGCGTGGAGGCGGCGAAGAACGCGGCCGCGGTCGATCTAAAGGAATTCTGGCACGTCGGACGTGAGCTCCCCGCTGGCCATCCATATCGCTCGTACATGCCGGAGAACGTGTGGCCGAGTGAGATCGCGACATTCCGTGAGGACGTGTACGGGCTCTATCAGGCGCTCGATGCGATGGGCGCGGAACTGCTGCGCTCAATCGCGCTGTTTCTTGAATTGCCGGACGACTTCTTTGTGAGTGCAACGCGCGACGGCAATTCGGTGTTGCGTCTGCTGCACTATCCGCCAACACCGCCCCGGCCGGAAGGTGTGCGCGCGGCGGCGCATGAAGATATCAACGTCATCACCTTGCTGCTGGGCGCGGAAGAAGCTGGCTTGCAGTTGCAGGCGCGCGATGGACGCTGGCTCGATGTGAACCCGCCCGAAGGCGCGCTGGTGGTGAACATTGGCGACATGCTGCAGCGGCTGACCAATCACGTGCTGCCGTCGACCACGCATCGCGTGGTGAATCCGGCGCCCGAGCGCGCGCACGTGCCGCGCTACTCGATCCCGTTCTTCCTGCACTTTGCACCGGATTATTTGATCGAGACGGCGCCAAGCTGCATCACGGCCGGTAATCCGAACCGCTATCCAGCTCCGATCACGGCGCATGATTTTCTGTACGAGCGTTTGCGAGAGATCCGGCTGGCCTAGCGCCAAGGGCTATCGCTCTCGCGTTGCTTGAGCGGGTCGTGGCCCCAATTCATTAGCGAATAACGCCAGCGCGATGTCGCCACGTTGCGGCGCGGTCCTTGACCGATGTGCCGGCGGATGAAACTGACGACGCGCCGCATATGTCGGCGATCGTCTGCGGTGACCGATTTCTTGCGCAGGATGGCGAGGATGCGTTTGCCGGATTTGCGGCCAATGCTTTCGCCATCGCCGGAGTCCTGGCCCACGGATTTGGACTCATCTGTCTCCAGCCATGCCGCGATCTCGCGCGCCGTGAGGTTCACAAGCGAGCGGAACGCGCGTTCGACATCTTCGTCGCTGGCTTTGGCCATCGCCGGACTACGTAGGAACGCGAGATTCGCTTCAACCGAGAAGCGCGTGCAGGAATTCGGCGTCGGACCAGCGTGCTTGCCCGCGTGCGAACATGCCGCGCAGGATCTGATCGGCTTGGCGCGCAACGATGAGGTCGAGGTCCGGAACGATGTAGAGGCGCTGATCGCCGGCGCCGGCGGCCATGCGGATCGTGCCGTGACGCTCGCTCATGGCGGCGTCGACCTCGACGCCGGCCATGCGGCCTGGCGGAATGAGCCCCGGACGCAGCAACCACCACGACATGCCGTACCCAGGATTGGCGTGGCTCGGGACGAAGCATTGCGCGAGCGCAGCACGATCGACCAGATCGCCGCCTCCGGTGCGCACCCATTCGCCGAATGTCGCCCAATCGCGCGCCGTGAAATGCGCGCCTTGGGGCATGAACGGCATGCCATCGGCGCCGCGCGTCCAATCGGTCGGCGCGATATGCAGCGGATCGAAAATGCGGCGCGTAAGATAGGTGAGAGGATCGCCGTTGGTCTTGCGGCGCATGATCTCGCCAAAGATTTGGAACGGCGCGGGGCCATAGGCGAATGTCGTGCCAGGCTCATTCTGGGCAGGCGTTTCGAGTGCAGCGGCATAAGTCGGCGGCCTACCGATGGCGCCCGCCTGCAGGCCGCTCTCAAGGGACAAGAGCTGATGGATGGTGATGCGGCGCTTCAGCGGATCGCTGCGCCACTCCGGCAGCGTCTCGGCGGCGCGTTCGTCGAGGTCAAGAAGACGATCCTTCACAGCGGCCGCAGCCATTACGCCGGTAAAGCTTTTGGTGCCGCTGGCCAATTCCCAGCCGCGATCAGGCGCGCCGGCATTTGGATAGTCTTCGTAGATGACTCGGCCACGTTGCATGACCAAAAGCGAGACGCCGCGGCGCGGGCGCGAGTAAGCTGCGGCGTCATTGACGTGCAGCGCGATGTCCTCGGCGAAGGCGGACGGTGCGACGGCGAGCGCCGCGGTGGCGGAGAGAAAGGTACGACGATTCATGGCGCTTAGTTCAACGCGCCGGCGCGGCCATTTCCGTCGCCGGAAAGATTACGCGATGCATCACTCGACCAGGCATAAAGGCGAGAGACCCTGCAATAAGCAGACCCCCAATATAGAGTCCGATCATCGAGCCGCGATGTCGCTTCACGTTGTGAGTGCGTGCGCCGCTAATGGCGCCGACGACGCCGAAGAAGGTCAGCGGCACGAACAGGTGAATCGGGCTGAACCCCATAAAGCCATTGGGGTTGACCTCGTGAATGAACAGCGCCGTTATGGCCGTTACGCTCATCAATGTTAGGTACAGGTAGCCAAGGGCGCGATGATGCGGGGCGCCCTTCCTGGAAAAGAATATCAGGTATGTGCCCAGCGCGAAGGCGGGCAGCACGGTCGCCAGGTGAATCTTGATCGGCAGCGGCGCGTTGGCGATGGGTGTGAGGTCAATCGGCATGCGCCTGTCTTTCCCACTCAAAATCAAATGACGAAACGGACGCCCGTCATCTGTTCGCTCAGCGCCCAGAGCTTGTCGGCAATCGCCGGATCAATAGCCCAAGGCCGGACACCGGCGAAGCTCTTGTCGTCAGCAGGCAGCGCCTGTGCGATGTCGCAATCTTCGCAATAGACGCCGCCTTTGCCTTCAAGCTGCGCGTTGGTTGCGCACCAGACGCTGGTGGCAGCACCCTGGCTCGGCGTTTTGAAGCGTTCGTTGAGCTTGCCGTTTTCGTCGATCCAACCCATGGCGCGCTTTTCTTCTTCGGGCATGAAGCGCTGCAGGTCGGTCATGATGCCGCCCGGGTGAACAGCGAAGGCGCGCACGCCGTGCGCTTTGGCCCGCTTATCGAGCCCGACGGCAAAGAGTGCGTTGGCGCTCTTGGCGCGACCGTAGGCTTCCCACTTGTCGTAGGGCGTGGTGTCGAAGTTCGGATCTTCGAGATTCACCGGCGAGCGCCGGTGGCCGATGGAGGACAGCGAGACAACGCGCGCGCCCTTGTTCAGCGCGGGCCATAGGCGCGCAGTGAGTTGGAAGTGACCGAGATGGTTGGTCGCGAATTGCGCTTCGTAACCGCGCGCATCGCGCATGAGCGGCGAAGCCATGATGGCTGCATTGTTGATCAGAATGTCGATCTTGCGGCCATTGTTCACCAGATCGCCGCCGAACGCGTCGATCGAGGCTGGATCGGCGAGGTCGAGTGTGGCTTGTTCGACATTGGCGATGCCGGCCAGCGCGGCTTTGGCTTTATCCGGCGTGCGGGCGGGCACGATGACGGTGGCGCCGGCTTTCGCCAGTGCGCGTGTGGTTTCCAGGCCCAGCCCGGAATAGCCACCGGTGACGATAGCAACTTTTCCTTTGAGATCGCGCCCGCCGATCGCATCGCGGGCTTCTGTACGCATGCCGAGGCCTGAGGGGATTGGCGCTTGTGGCGTGCTGCTCATTGTTGATCTCCTTTGATAGGCTTGATGCGCGACGCGGCTTGCTTGGCGCGCGCGCGCGCCTCGTCTGTGCCAGCGCCGCGCGCGACGGCGACGCCCATGCGGCGCTTTTTGAAGCTTTCGGGTTTTCCGAACAAGCGCACATCACTTTGCGGCACGGCGAGCGCTTCCGCGAGGCCCTCAAAAGCGATGCCCTCTTCATCCATGCCGCCATAGATCACCGCGCTGGCGCCGGGCGCGCGGAGCGAAACGTCGACCGGCAAGCCAAGAATGGCGCGCGCGTGCAGGGCGAACTCGGTTTGGTTTTGGCTGGCGAGCGTGACCAGGCCGGTATCGTGCGGGCGCGGGCTGACTTCGGAAAACCAGACCTCGTCGCCCTTCACAAAGAGCTCAACGCCGAAGATGCCATAGCCGCCGAGCGCTGCAGTGACTTTACCAGCGATGTCGCGCGACGCGGCAAGCGCCTTGGCGCTCATGGCTTGCGGCTGCCAGCTTTCGACGTAGTCGCCATCGACCTGTACGTGACCGATGGGTTCGCAGAAATGCGTCTTCGTTTCTTGGCCGTCGGCGGCGCGCACGGTGAGCAGCGTGATCTCGAAATCGAAATTGATTTGGCCTTCGATGATAACGCGTGGCCGCTTCACACGGCCGCCGGAGAGCGCGTAGTCCCAGGACTTCGTGACATCGGCTTGCGATTTGAGCCGGCTTTGGCCTTTGCCCGAAGACGACATCACCGGTTTCACGAAACACGGAAAGCCGATGCGATCGATGGCGGCCTGCATCTCCTGCAGCGACGAAGCGAACGCGTACGGCGAGGTCGGCAGCTTCAGCTCTTCGGCCGCCAGCACTCGGATGCGCTCGCGGTTCATGGTGATGTGTGCGGCTTTCGCTGTTGGGATCACGCGCGCGAGGCCCGCCTCTTCGATCGAAACAAGCTCATCGGTGGCGATGGCTTCGATCTCGGGCACGATGATGTGCGGGCGTTCTTGCTCGACAAGTTGGCGCAGCATAATGGCGTCAGTCATGTCGAGGACGTGGGCGCGGTGCGCCACTTGCGCGGCGGGCGGATTTTCGTAGCGGTCGACCACGATGGTCTCGACCCCAAAGCGCTGCAGCTCGATCACCACTTCCTTACCTAGTTCGCCGCCGCCCAGCAGCATGACTTTAAGGGCGGTTGATGAAAGTGGGGTGCCGACGCAAGTCATGACTGCCTTATGGACCGCCAGCGTCTCGCCGACCAGCACCGGCGTAGGCCGGCCCAACGCAGGCGCCGTCCATATTTTGAGGCAATGCGAGCGGCGCGCGTGACGTTGCCCGAGGGGTCATGGCAAGGTGAGCGGATAACAGTGGGGACGTCAGTTGAGCAATCATCGATTTGAACACCAGCGGATGCCGGATGCGTCGTTCCAGGATGTCGCCTTGGAGGCCGCTCGCTTTGATAACGTGAACCTGGCGCGTGCGACGTTCACGAATGTGAACCTCCAGAACGCCACCTTCACCGATGTGAACTTGTCGGGCGTCTCGATCGAGGACGCCAATATTCACGGCTTGACCATCTTCGGAATCGACATTCACGCGCTCATCCAAACGGAATTGACGCGCAAAGGCGCGTCCTGAACTATTTTGCGAGTAGCGCGCGAACTGTGCGCCCGGCTGCCTCTATCGGATGAGCCGCCGCGGCTTCGCGGAGTTTGGCCAAGTTGGGGGCGCCGGCGCGGTATTCGGCCATCCAGTCGCGCGCGAATTTTCCGGACTGCACGTCGGCCATCACCGCGCGCATGGCGTCCCTTACGTGCGCGTCGATGATGCGCGGGCCGGTGATGTATTCGCCGTACTCGGCGGTGTTGGAGATGGCGGCGTTCATGCCGGCGATGCCGTGCTCGTGGATGAGGTCGCTGAGCAACTTCACTTCGTGCAAGCAGTCGAAATAGGCAAGCTCCGGCGGCGTGCCCCCTTCCACCTGCACTTCCCAGGCGGTGCGGATGAGTTGCGCAAGACCGCCGCAGAGCACCACCTGCTCGCCGTAGAGATCGCCTTCGGTCTCAATCTTGAACGTTGAGGCGATCATGCCAGCGCGACCACAGCCAATGGCAGCGCCGTAGGAATAGGCCAGCGCCTCAGCGTCGCCACTCGCATCCTGCGCGACGGCAACAATGCACGGCAAGCCGCCGCCGCGCTCGAAGGCGCTGCGCAACGCCGAGCCAGGTCCCTTCGGCGCAACCATCGAAACGTCGACGCCGGCAGGCGCGGCGATGAAGCCGAAATGCACCGCGAAGCCGTGCGCAAACATCAGAGTTTGGCCATTCCGCAGGTCCGGCGCAATTTCGCTCGCGTAGAGATCCGGAAGCACTTCGTCTGGCGCGCACATCACGAGCACATCGCGCGTACGCGCTGCTTCCGCGACGGAGCAAACTGCAAACCCGGCGGCGCTTGCCTTCGCTGCGGACTGAGAACCTTGATGCAGCGCAACAACTACATTGACACCGATATCGCGCAAATTCAGCGCGTGCGCGTGGCCTTGAGCGCCGTAGCCGATGACCGCGACAGTTTTGGCGCGGACGAACGAGAGGTCGGCGTCGCGATCATACAGAACGCGCATGGCAGCTCCATTTTTGCTTGCGTCTGTAGTCGAGCCGCTTAGCGTGCGCCACAAACTTTCAGGGGAATATTATGCGCTATCCGGCCATCTTCGTCACTGTCGGGCTGCTGTGTCTTTTGGTTGGCGAAGGTTTCGGCATTTGGATATCGCAAGATATGGGTGCGCGCGAGCAACTCCACCCGGCGCACGCACACCTCAATCTGGCGGGATGGGTGACGCTCGCGCTTTACGGGCTGATCCACCGCGCCTTTCCGGCTCTCGCCGCTGCAAAACTGGCGCCCCTCCAATGCATTCTGGCGATCCTCGGCGCCATTCTGATGCCCCCCGGTATTCTCATGGCGATCACCAGCGGCGAACAAAATGTCACGCTGGCGATCGTTGGCTCACTCGGCGTCCTGCTCGGGACGCTGCTGTTCGCCATCATGTTCATCGGCAAAGTCATGATAGCGAAGGACGCATGACGCTGCCGGGTGAAGTTGTCCGCTTCTGGCGCGATGCGGGACCGAAGGCTTGGTTCGCGAAGGACGAAACCTTCGATGGCCGCTGCCGGGCGTTCGAGAAGGCGCACCATGCCGCGGCGCGGCGCGAGTTGGGCGCCTGGGAGAATGAAGCGGAAAGCGCGCTGGCGCTGGTGCTGCTGCTCGACCAGATCCCGCGCAACATTTTTCGCAACTCGCCGCACGCATTTGCGGCGGATCATTTGGCGCGAGCCGTGGCGCAACGGGCGATCGCGCGCGGCTTCGACGCCGCGACGGAAATCGAATTGCGCGCGTTCATGTACTTGCCGCTCGAGCATGCGGAGGATTTGGCAGCCCAAGATGATTGCTTGCGGATGATGACGACGCTGGGCAACGAGGAATACACACGCTACGCGCGCTTGCATCGCGACATCATCGTCCGCTTCGGGCGCTTCCCGCACCGCAACGCCATTCTCGGGCGCGCGAGCACCGCCGAAGAACTGGCTTATATCGCGGACGGAGGTTTCGCCGGTTAGTTCACGCCGGCGTCGACGGCGTATTTCCAGTTGCCTTCAAGATCGCGGGTCCAGATCGAGACGTAGCGCCCGGTGGTGCGCGCGCCATCGGCCGCGGTGTAGGTGGCGTTGCCCCACGTCCAGCCCATGTCGCCGCGTTCTGAGACGCGGCCGGCCTCGGGCGCCCACTCAATATGTTGCCCGGCAGGCCAACTGGCGAAGCGCGACACGATGGCGTCGTGACCGCTGGTGACGGCTTGGCGCGAAACCATGACGGCGTCGTCGGCTGCGTAAGCGGCGAACGCGGCGGGCACGCCGTCAGCGCGGGCTTTGGCGGCGAAAGCGCGATCGGCGCCGAGCAATTCCTCGAGCGCTGCGCCATGGAATTCTGCTTCCGTGCGCGAGCCAGCAATCTCGGAGAGGCGCAGCGCCAAGCGGCCAGCCGCGTCGGAAGCGACGGCGCAATTGCGCGTTATGCCGGTCGAGCGGCCTTCAACCGCGACTTCAACGAACACTTGTTCGCCGGCCGGACAAACATCGCCGACTTGGCCTCCACCCAAAGCGCCGGTGATGCCCAGAGCCGCACGGGCGAGTGTGGCAATTTCAGCAGACTGCGCAGCGCTCACCGTACTTACTCGTGGCGCGTCTGAACCCCAGAGCCACCAGCCCGTTGAGGGATGACCGGTGAAGCGGCGGAGGTAGAGGTGGCCGCCATCGTCGCGCTGGTCGAAACGAATGACGCGCGCAACGCCGCCCTGCGGCGGCATGATCGTGACGCGAACGGAGACGCTGACGCCGTCCGCGACCAGAACGGCGCGCCCACCGGTGGTTGGCGTTACGTCTGTCGCCGTTAGGGGCTGCGCCCAGTCCGGCGCGCGCAACGCCAAATTCTGCGCCAGCGCTGGAGCGGCAATGACGGCAATCGCCAAGGCGCACCAAACGCCGGCCGCGCGAAGTGTTCTGATCATCCCACCCTCAATGTCGACCGTCGTCCCCGGGGCCTCTTTACGATGGGGCGGCGTGCGCGCGCCAGCCCGCAACTGCTATCAGCGCTAGTGTTCGATCGGCCTCCGGACAGGCTGACCGTCGCGGAGCACCCAACGCGCTGTGCCGGCGACGCGATCGATCTCATCTTGCAGCTCGCGCACGGCTTGCGGCATGCCGGCGCTCAAGCCCGCATAGTCCACAACGGTTTTACTGCGGCCGTTGCGCTCAAGCACGATCGTGTAAGTCGGCAAGTCGGAAACGTTCGAGCGATAAGCATCGTTCAACGACTCAAAATGCGCGGCGTCAAAGCGGCGAAGCAGCCCTTGCACGGCTTCAGGCGAAATGGTGGCGTGCTGCTCACCCGTCACGTTGACGAAATTGCGGCCTGTGTAGGTGACTTGGCCATCTCCTGAGATGACGACCGTGTATGCCGGGCAGAAGCCGAAGCAGACGGTGCGCGTCAGTGTGATCGTCGCGGGGCCCGTGTCGGACGGCGCGGCATCGGTGGTGCATGCGCTCAAAACAAATGCTCCAATAAAACCGATCAGCACGTGAGCAAGTCTCATCACTTACCTCTTCTTCAGCATCGCCTCGCGCGCGGCGATCCATTTTTCGTCGCGACGATCAATGAGAAAGCCGGGGTAACGCGCTTCCAGGGCCTCACCCAATTCCGCCGCAACTCTAAAGCTCGACTTCTTGTCATCCATGCGGCCGATCGAAAGCTGGCGCAGCATTTGTCCACGGCGGCGCGGATCGATGGCGTTCTGCGCTTCGGAGACGAGCAAGCGGCGGCACTTGATCAGCAAACGCGCGGCGTCCTCGTCGGGTCCGCCCTCGGGCGCGAGGCGCTCAATCTGTGCGCTGGCGAACACGACAGCATCGAGGATGGGAGGGCGAAAACCTTGGAAGGCACCCTCTTTTTCCTGACCGTGCGCGTCGGGCGCTTCGTTGGGAAAAAAGAGCCGCCCGCGATCCGCCGTAGACGAAAGCTTCTGGCAGACTTCGAACGCCAAGCGCTTGAATTCGCCGGCGTCGTAAACGTCTCCGCGCCCGCGCGCGAGATAGGCGCCTTGCGAGACAATATCGATAGCCTCGTGCGCCCAAGCCAGCACGTCCGAGTCCATTTCCGCCTTGAGCGTTTCAAACTGCAGCGCGGTCTGACGGCGCACGACAAGCCAGTTCAGCACCAGCGACGCCAACGCCAGAGCGGCCGAAATCGCCGCTACCCATTCGTTCACACCCCAATTCATGCCTTCGTCCTAGCCTCTGTGTTGCGGTTGCGAAAGCCGAACCGCTTGAGGGCGAAACGAAAACCTGGGCCCGGCTTGGCCGGCAATGTGACCGTCGTCTCTGCCGCGGGGCTCACGAAATCGTGCGCGCTTTCGGACTCTTTTGGGCGTAAACAAGGTTCCTTCTCAGGGAGGCGCCTCATGCATTCAGGCAAGCTCTTGGCCGCAGCGGCACTGGCGTGTGCGTTCGGCATCGCGCCAATGGCTCTGGCGAGCGGCTCTGGCAGCAGCGGAATGAGCAGCGGCGGCATGAGTTCGACGCCGCACGGCGGCGACCGTGATCCGGCGGTGGCGTACCAAGCAGGCGTCGCCGCGTTGCAGGCGCACAACTACACCGAGGCCATCCATCAGTTCGGCATCGCCCAGTACGCAGCCCCGAACAATGGGGTCGTCAATTACGCGCTCGGACTCTCGTATATCGGCGCCAACGACAAGAACAATGCACGCGACGCGCTGCGCCGTGCGGTGCACGACGATTCGTCGCCGCCTGGCGCCCACTTGCAGTACGCGCTGGTCTCGATCGAATTGGGCGATCGCAACGCCGCGGTTGAGCAGCAGACCTGGGCGCAGCACGCGGTGGCGGCATGTGATGCAGCGTGTGGCGATGCGCGGCGCGGCCAGCTGCAAGCGGCCTACGATCAGATCACGCAAGCGCTCAATCCGCCGACGCCGGCTGCCGCTCCGAATGCGACGACGCCCTCGACGACAACCAATCCGGCGACGACGGGTTGGAACTTTCCGAGCGTGCAAGAAGGCCGGCAATCGTTTGCCGAAGCGGTTGGTCTGCTCAATCAAGCGCGCTACGAGGAAGCGTTGAGCGCGCTGGCGCGGACCCAAGCGGCGGTCGGCCCGCATCCGGACATTCTGACTTACATGGGTTTCGCCAACCGCAAGCTTGGGCGCTATGACCAATCTTTCGCCTATTATCGCGAAGCGCTCGCCATCGATCCGGACAATCTCGGTGTGAACGAGTATCTCGGCGAGCTCTATGTTCAGCTCGGCGACATGCCGCGCGCGCGTCAGCAATTGGCGCGGCTTGATGATCTGTGCGCGTACGGTTGCGCCCAGCGCGAAGAGTTGGCGCACTGGATTCAAGCGTCGGGTCGTTGAAAGCAGCGCTTGCCGCGTTAGCGCTGGCGGCGACGGCGGGCGCGGCGTCGCCGCATCTGCTGCGGGCTCAGGTTTGGACCGCGGACGATCGGGCACTCGCGCACGACCTGACGCACGCGCCGCGCGAGTGCGTCGGCGTGTTGAGTCCACAAGCTGAAGCTGGGCGCGCGCTCTTTCGCAGCCCGGGTTTGCTCGGAGGCCCAGCAGCGCGCGTCGGACTCTCCTGCAATGCGTGCCACTCCAATGGGCGTGTGAACGCCACGTTCTTGTTGCCGGAACTAACCAATCGCGCAGGCGCGGCCGACGTCACGTCGGAATGGGCGAGTAAAGTGCGCGGCGACATGACGATGAACCCGCGTCCAATTCCCGACCTTGTTGGCGTGAGTTCAAGGGCGACACACGGTCAACACAACGATCCTTCGCTAGAGCATTTCGTTCACAGTGTGATCGAGGAGGAATTCCAGGGACCGCCGCCATCGCCACAAGCATTCGACGATCTAATGCACTACCTGCGCACGCTTGATCCGCGGCGCTGCGGCGGCGAGGTTCGCCTCACCTGGCGCGATGCAACCAATGACGTGCGCCGCGCCGTGAGCGCTGCTCAGCGCGCCGATGCGCCAACCACCAGCGCGCTGCTGCTTGCGGCCCAGGACGCGGTGGGGCGCGTCGTGGAGCGGTTGCCGGAAGCACGGTTTGGACGCCAGCGCGCAGAATTGGAAACCTTGTCGCGCGATCTTGGCGCGATGCGCTATTCAACAGACGTTCGCGCGGCCCTGGAAACCGGTGGCGGCGGTTGGAGCGCACGATTTGATGCGATCGTCGCTCAGGTCGCGCGACGCGAGCAGCAGACTTATTTCAACGAAGCCACACTGCGCGCGGCGCTCAGTCCACGATAGCCCGCACCGCCGACACGCGCGCTTCCAGGTCTTCCGGCACGATCGGCGTCCACTCCGGCATCTGATTGGCCATCCAGGTGTACTGACGCTTGGCGTAATGACGTGTGTCGCGTTTGCCGATCTCCGCAGCGTCGGCCAGCGTGATCTCGCCACGCAGATGCGCCACCAAAGCTGGCGCGCCATGCGCTTTCATGGCGGGGAGCGACGGATCGAGGTTACGCCCAGCGAAGGCGCGCACTTCGTCGAGCGCGCCCGCGGCGAGCATGCCATCGAAGCGCGCGTCGATAGATGCGTAAAGTTGAGCGCGATCCGGCATGAGCTTGGCGCCTGCCCACTCGTCCGTTGCGAGCGCCGGTTTAGTGTTGGCTTGCAGCGCAGCGATGCTTTCGCCCGTCGTCTCCCACACTTCCAACGCGCGCAGGATGCGCGGCGCATCATTGGGTGCGAGGCGCGCCGCAGTCTGAGGATCGACGCGTAACAGTTCAGCATGGAGCGCAGGCGCGCCTTCGTATGTCACGCGATCGCGCAAACGTTGGCGAAGCTCGGGGTCAGCGGCGGGGATGTCGGCTAGCCCTTGCGTGAGCGCTTTGAAGTAAAGCCCGGTGCCGCCAACGATGATGGGCGTTCGCCCGCGCGCTGCAATGTCGCGCATCACGCTGAGCGCATCAGCAAGCCATCGGCCTGTGGAATAGAGTTGGCCGGCGTCAGCGTAGCCGTACAGATGATGCGTCGCACGCGCTTCTTCCTCTTGCGTTGGACGCGCCGTGAGCACGCGGAAGTCCCGATAAACCTGCATGCTGTCGGCATTGACGATCTCGCCGCCAATGCGCCGCGCCAAAGCCAGCGCCATAGCGGACTTGCCGCTGGCGGTCGGGCCCATGATCAAAAGCGCGCGCATTTGAAGCGCTCTAGCGTGCGCCCGGCGCTGGCGCAAAGGCGCAGACTCTTGCAGAAAGCGCCGGTGACTGCCCACGCCCTGGTTTTCGTTGCGCCGCCGGACGACAAGGCCGCTTACCGCGAAGCGCTGCTGATGCTTGGCCGCGTCGCGCTCTCGCGGAAGCTGCCGCCGCCGGATGTGCTCTCCGGGTGGGAAAGCGCGCAGTGGATCTACGCGGATGTCGACGGCGATCTGCGGCAGAAAGCGGCGGCCGCTGTGGCGGAGTTGCCGGTCGATTGGGCGCTTGTGCCGGTGGAGGGACGCAAGAAGCGCCTACTGATCGCCGATATGGATTCCACCATCATCCCTGTGGAATGCATCGACGAGCTGGCCGATCTCGCCGGACTAAAAGCCGAGATCGCAGCGATCACTGAACGCACCATGCGCGGCGAACTGGCGTTCGAGCCAGCTTTGCTGGAGCGCGTTGCAATGTTGAAGGGACTGCCGATCGAGACGCTGCAACGCTGCTACGACGAGCGCGTGCGGCTGAACCCCGGCGCGCGCACGCTGGTGTCGACGATGCATGCGCACGGCGCGCGCTGTTCGTTGGTGTCCGGCGGCTTCACGTTCTTTGCATCGCGCGTTGCAGAAGCCGCTGGCTTCGATGAGGCGCTGGCCAATGCGCTGCTGGACGATGGCAAGGTTCTTACGGGCGATGTGCAGCGACCTATTCTTGGCCGCGAGGCAAAGCTTGGGACGCTCCAGCGTGAAGTCGCCGCACTTGGCGGCAGCGCCAATGACGCGCTGGCCATCGGCGATGGGGCTAACGATCTCGACATGATCAAGGCCGCCGGGCTTGGCATCGCCTACCGCGCCAAGCCCATCGTCGCCGCCGAAACACATGCGCATATCGAGCACACGTCGCTCGAAACCGCGCTGTTTTTCCAAGGCTACCGCCGCGACGAGTTTGCCACGTGAGTCTACCGCGCTCGCCCAAGGCTGTCGTGTTCGATCTCGACGGCACGCTGATCGACTCAGAAGCGCTCGTCCGCGAAGCCTACTTCACCACGTCCGGTCAATTCGGCGTCGCCTTGAGCGATGCACAGTTTCTGTCGCTCGTCGGACTCAATCGAGATGACAACGACGTCCAGCTGCGCGGCTACTGGGGCGCCGACTTTCCGCTGGAGAATTTTCACACCGCCAATCGCGCGTTTCTGCTGCAACGCGTCGCGCCGTTGAAGCCGGGCGCCGTCGAGTTGCTGGACGCATTGGATGATGTAGGCGCGCCGTACGCGTTGGCGACATCCTCTGGACCGCCCTGGGTGGAGCGGCATTTCACGGCGTATAAGCTCGCGGACCGCTTCAAGGCAGTGATCACCCGCGCCGACTGCACCAACGGCAAACCCCATCCCGAGCCCTATCTCAAAGCCAGCGCCGCACTCAGCGTGGCGCCGACGAACGTGTTGGCGTTGGAAGATTCGCACGCGGGCGTTCGCGCCGCGCATGCGGCGGGTTGCATGACCATCATGATCCCGGACTTGCTCGCGCCGAACGAGGAGATGCACGCCAAGGCGCTCCACGTCCTCGCTGATCTTCACGGCGTTCGCGAGCTGATGCTCAGCTCCGCGCCTGCAAACGGCGATAGGTAATCGCGCCGCCGCGATTGACGCGCACCACGATCGAGCGTTCACCGATGGAGGCGCGACCCGCGATTGCGCGCGCTGCGTTCAGCGTCTCGACATGTTGGAACGCCATCGCTTCGACAACATCACCGGGGCGCAGCACGCCCTCATTGGCGCCCCCAACATCGGCGCCAACCACGACAAGGCCACGCACGTTCGGGTCGATCTGATATTCCTCGCGCAAACCGGCATCGAGTTCGTTCAGCGAAACGCCAAAGATGCGCCCGCCACGTGCGCCGCCGTCATTGCGCGGCGAAACGCCGCCTTCGCCGTCATTGTCATTGGAGGCGTGGGTTTGCCCCGTGCTTTCTTGCAAACGCTGAATCGTCGCCGGGATCGTCATGCGATGGCCGTTGCGCATGAGGTCGATGGGCACGACCGATCCAATTTGCGCATCGCCGATCATGCGGGTGAGCGAACGGCTGTCGGGCACAGCGCGGGCGCCGAACTTCAAGACAACGTCTCCCACGCGAAGACCAGCGGCGCTGGCCGGGCCGTTCGGGGTGATGCGCGTGATCAGGGCGCCCGGTTGCGCAGCATTTTCATCGCCGACATCCGACAGCCGCACGCCCAGCCAGCCGCGGCGAATTTCGCCGTAACGCAAGATTTGACCGACGACCGGGGCGATAATCGATGTTGGTGTCGCAAAGCCGATGCCGACCGAGCCACCACTTGGCGACAGGATCGCGGTGTTCATGCCGATGACATCGCCATTCACATTGAACAGCGGGCCGCCGGAATTGCCGCGATTGATGGCGGCGTCAGTCTGAATGAAGTCGTCGTAGCGGCCGGCGTCGATGTTGCGGTTGTGCGCCGAGACCACGCCCACGGAAAGCGAACCGCCGAGGCCGAAGGGATTGCCGATCGCCAGCACCAGGTCGCCGACCCGCGCGGTATCGCTGTCGCCTAGCCGCACGAACGGCAGCGGCGCGCGCGCGTGCACGCGGAGTACGGCGATGTCGGTCGCTGGATCGCGGCCCACGACAGTCGCCGCGAGATGTTGGTTATTCTGGAGAATGACCTCGATGGTGTCGGCTTCGGAGATGACGTGGTTGTTGGTGACGATGACACCATCCGCGGAGATGATGAAGCCAGAGCCGAGCGAGGTAACCTGCGAGTTTTGCGCGAGCCCTTGATTGAAGCGCTCAAGCGGCGAACCGGGCGGGAAGCGCGGCGTCTCGGCGCCAGACTCAACGCGTTGGCTGGTGGCGATATTCACAACCGCCGGCGTCAGACGTTCCGCGAGGTCAGCGAAGCCTTCCATGGGCAAGCGCGATTGCGCCACAGCCGGCGCGGCCAGTGCCATAAGCGCAAACGCGGATAAAAGCGGTCGAAGCATGAAGACTCGGGAGGCCGGAAAACGACGCGAACCCTAGCCAGCGCCAAGCTAGTTGCAATGGCGCCCGCGCAGTCCATCCCGCGATTTTCGACTAGCGCCCGCTGCCGTTGCGGTTGCGCATGTAGCGGAAGAAGTCACTGTCCGGCGGCACGATGATCGGCGTGCCGTTGGCGAGCGCCGCTTCATAGGCGCGCATCGAGCGGTAAAATGCCGCAAATTCAGGATCACGGCCATAGGCGTGTGCAAAGATGCGGGCGCGCTCGGCGTCGCCTTCCCCTTGAATGGTTTCAGACTGCTGTTGGGCTGTGGCGCGGATTGTAACGACTTGGCGATCGGCTTCGGCGCGGATGCGCTGGGCCTCGCCGTCGCCTTGCGCCCGATAACGGCCGGCCTCCTGCTCACGTTCGGTGCGCATGCGCTGATAGACGCTGTCGCGCGTGGCCTGCGGCAGGTCGGCCTTGCGGATGCGCACATCTTCAATACGAACGCCCAGTTCCGAGGTCGTAGTGCGATTCAGATCCGTGCGGATGGCCTGCATGAGTGCGGCGCGGCGTTCGGCGATGATCTGGTTAGTGGTGGCGTCGCCGAGCGTGTTGCGGAGCGCGTCTTCGGTGAAGGCGCGCAGCCGCGTTTCGCCGCCGCGCTGATTACCCGCGGTCTGATAGAATCGGCGCGGATCGATGATCCGCCAGCGCACGAAGGCGTCGACCTCAAGCCGCTCCTGATCGCCGGCGACGATTTCAGCAATGTTGTCGAGCTGCAGGCCGAGATTGCGCTTGGAATAGATTACTGTGCTTTCGGTGAAGGGCGTTTTGAAATAGAGGCCCGGCGCCGTGACCGTGCGCACCCACTGGCCGACACGCAGCACGATCGCCTGCTCACCGGGGTTCACGATGTAGATCGTGTTGAACAGCACGAGCAGTGCGATGCCAGCGACCAGGGCGAAGGGAAGCCACGGGCGGTTCATCGCGGGCCTCCTGGTTGCGGCTGTGGCTGCGACTGGGGCGCAGCCGGGTTGGCGTTGCGGCGGAGCGCGTCGAGCGGAATGTAAGTGATCCCGCCGGAATGATTGTCCAGGATCACAGTATTCGCTCCGGCGAACACACGCTGCATGGTTTCGAGATAGAGACGGTCGCGCGTCACCCGCGGAGCGTGGCGATATTCGGCATTCACGGCTTCAAAGCGCGCCGCTTCACCCGTTGCTTCAAGCACCACGCGGGAGCGATAGGCCTCCGCGTTCTGCACGATTTGCGCGGCTTCGCCTTGCGCGCGTGGAATGGCTTCGTTGGCATAGCGTGTGGCGACGTTGCGTGCGGACACGGCATCTTGGCGTGCTTGCACAACGTCGTTGAAGGCCGCGATCAGTTCCGGCGGCGGCGCCACCGTGAGCAACTGAATCTGCACGATGCGAATGCCGGAATGATAGCTGTCCAGAATTTGCTGCATCAGCCGGCCGACATCGTGCCCGACTGATGTGCGGTTGGCGGTCATGATTGCAGACAGCTGGCGTTGACCGATGATCTCGCGCATGGCGCTTTCGGCGACGGGGCCGACGACGCCATCCGGATCTTCAACGTTGAAGAGGAAGTCCTGAAGCGAACTGATGGAATAGTTCACCTTGAAGTGAATCTCGACGACGTTGCGGTCGCCGGTGACCATGAGGCTTTCGCCCGGTTCGTCGCGGTCGCAATCGCCGGCGTCGTCGCGGCAGCCGATCAGCACGGTGCGCAGGTTGGTGACGTTACGCACCGAACGCGATTCAATGGGCCAAGGCGCATGCACGTGGATGCCGGGGCCGACTGTGCGAACGATTGAGCCGAAACGCAGAATGACGGCGCGTTCGCTCTCGTTGACGATGTAGACGCCGCTCAACAGCCAGCCGACGAACAGCACCAGCGCGATCAAACGCCAGTTGGCGCGGCCGCCTTCAAACGGCTTCACGCCCTTGCCGCCGCCTCCGCCGCCTTTTCCGCCATTGCGAAAACGTTCGCGCCAGCCACGCAGCATATCTTCCAGATCACGCTCAGGCGGTTGCGATGGCGGCGGACCGCCGCCCCAAGGGCGGCGCGGACCTCCGCCCCACGGGCCTTGCCCTTGCTGATCGTCCTTCGGCATCCGGAGAATTCTGTCCCGCCGCTTCGGGGCTCGCCGTTCTGGCTTGTACCGCTCCCGTTTGGGCCGATATGTCGAGCCCATGGCCAAGGATCAAGCATGAACACCAGACTGGCGCTTCTGCGCGACAAGGTGGCCGAACGCCTCGACGCAATCGCCGATCCGGCGAGCGGCGAAGGGCTGATGCGCGCCGGACGGGTGATCGGCTTGGAGGCGCGCGAAGACGGCGCGGTGTCGTTCACGATCGAAGCGCCGGCCGGCGACGTGGAGCGTTACGTGCCGCTGCGCGATCGCGCTGAAGCGGAAGCACGGGCGGTCGTTGGCGTAAAGAGCGTGATCGCGGTGCTGACGGCGCACGAAGGAAAAGCGCCGAAGGCGAGCGGGATCGGGCGGGTGAAGCATGTGATTGCCGTGGCGAGCGCTAAGGGCGGTGTCGGCAAATCGACGGTGGCGGTGAACTTGGCGTGTGCGTTTGCGTCGATGGGGCTCAAGGTCGGATTGCTTGATCTCGATGTCTACGGCCCCTCCGCACCGACACTGCTTGGCATCAGCGGGCAAAAGCCAGAACCGGGGCTGGACAAAACTATTCTGCCAATCGCTGCGTTCGGGCTGAAGACGATGTCGATCGGCTATCTGGTCGATGCTGCTTCTCCCATGATCTGGCGCGGCGCTATGGCGACGAGCGCCGTGCGGCAGATGATCGACGATGTGGTGTGGGGTGAGCTGGATGTGCTGTTGCTCGATCTGCCGCCCGGCACCGGCGATGTACAACTAACCTTGCTCCAGCGTGTGCCTTTGGCGGGCGCGGTGATTGTCTCGACCCCGCAGGAAATGGCGCTTGCGGATGTGCGGCGCGGACTGGCGATGTTTGAGAAAACGCACGCGCCTATTCTCGGCATCGTCGAGAACATGGCATATTTCGAAACGCCGGATGGTGAGCGCACTTACATCTTCGGCGAAGCTGGCGCGCGTCGTACGGCCCTGCAGGCGGGTGAACCATTTTTGGGCGAAATTCCGATTGATGTGATGCTGCGCGAAAGCTGCGATGCGGGAGCGCCCTTGATGGCGACGAAGCCCGCCCACCCGGTTTCGAAGCGCTTCATCGAAATTGCAGGAGCGGCGCGGGCCAACATCGAACGGCTGAATAAGCCTGCGCCGGTGATCAAAATTATTTGAGTCATTCCGGCCGAGCGGAGCGAGAGCCGGAACCCAGGAGTCACAAGTCGCGTGTTTGCCCTTGGGTTCCGGATGACGCTTCGCGTCTCCGGAATGACTCTAGTGTTGGTTTTCACTCATCACCACGTGTCTGCCTTCAGGCCCTAGATTGATCAGCACTGCGATGGTGAGCGCTGCGCAGATCGCGGCAAGCGCCAGCGCCTGGCCGTATTGCCAATTGTTGTGCTCGACCAAGAAGGTTTGGCCGAAGGGCACGCCGGCGCTGAGCAGATTGCCGACTTGATAAACGAAACCTGGGAAGGTTCCGCGCACATCGCCGGGTGAGATTTCGTTGAGATGCGCTGGCACCACGCCCCAGGCGCCTTGCACGCAGAATTGCAGCGCGAACACGGCGACAGCGAAGGTCAGCGGCGTTTGTGCGTAGAAGGCCCAGAGCGGGATCATGGGCAGCACTAAGAGCGCGCCGATGGTGATCATGCGGCGGCGGCCTATGATCTGAGAGAGTGTGCCCGAAGTGATGCCGCCGAAAATGGCGCCGAGCGAGCCGAAGGCGATGATGGTGCTGGCGGTGCTGGGAGTGAAGCTGTGCTGGATGCGTAGGAAATTGGAGTAGAAATCCTGGGTGCCGTGGCTCAGCGCGTTGAAGCCAGCCATCAGGATCATGGCGAACAGCGCTAGCCCGAAATGTTTTCGCCCGAACGAGAACGCGGCGATGACGATGCCGGCGACCACCGCAGCGATCGACACGAGCGGCGGAATTGCGAGGCCGCTGAGTACGGTTGTGAAGAGCGCGAGCTGACCGAGGATCGCAAGACCGACGCCGAGAAAACCGGCGCCGATGGCGGATGGTTGCAATGCTGCTGTTTGACGTTCGCCCCGTTTCCAGCTTGGCGATTCTGGAACGCCCATGCGGATGAAGACGACGAGCAGTGCTGGGATGGCGCTGAGCATCATCAGGAAACGCCAGCCGTGATCTTGGAGGAAGAAGGCTGCTGCGGCCGCAGCGAGAAGGCCGCCGGTGGGGTAGCCGGTTTGCAACAGGCCCGAGACGATGCCGCGCGATTCTGGGCGGATGTGCTCCATGGCGAGCGATGAGCCGACGCCCCATTCGCCTCCCATGGCGATGCCGAACAGGCAGCGCAGAACCAGAAAGGTGATGTAGTCGGGCGCGAAGGCGGACGCGAAAGCCAGTGCTGAATAGATCAGCACGTTGAGCATCAAGATCGGGCGGCGGCCAAAGCGATCGGCGAGACGGCCGAAAATGAAGGCGCCGACTGGGCGCAACGCGAGTGTTGCGGTGATGACAAGGCCGAGGGCGGTGGCGGGGAGATGGAATTCGTCGGCGATGTCCTTGGTGATCAGCGTGAGCATGAGGAAATCGAACGCATCGAGCGTCCAGCCGAGATAAGCGGCGATGACCACGTTTCTCTGCGTCGCGGTCCACCCGCGCAGCGCCGCTAAGATCATGCTGAGCCTCCCCTGCCCACGCGCCTAAACGATTTGCGGCGGCATTGCCACCACACCCATTCCCGGATTGGCGCGCAGCGCCAAGTCCGGGACCGATAAACACAATAGGCAGGCATCCACGCGCCGGCATCGGAGCGATGCGGCGGCAGAAGTGTTTATGGGTCCCGGGCTCGCCGCGCTGCGGCGCCCCGGGAATGGGTATGAGCTCATTTAGGACGTGTCGGCGGCGCGTGCGATTGCGAACGGCGCGCTGAGTGCTTCGGCGATGTGCGCTTCTGGGCGCGTGCGGATTGGGCGGCGGCGGGTGAGACCGCGCGGCAAGCGCTTGAGGATGTGTGCGGCGAGTCCGCTGATCGAGATGCGGCGCAGGGCTTCGCAGCGTTGCGCCAAGCCTTTGGATCGGAGCGCGCGGCGCAGCTTGGCGCCGATGACGGCGCGCGACAGTGCGGTTTGCTTCAGACGATGCAGCGCGAATGGGCGGTTGGTGCGGAGCGCGCGCACGCGCGGGACGGCGCGCAACATGACGATAGCGATGATGACGCGCTCGATGCGGTCAAGCCAATGATGGCCGATGCGCTCGGCGTGTGTGGAGAGCGGCGCGAAGGCGCTCGCCGCATCGAGGAAGCCGGCGAACCATGTCAGCCACAGCAACGCCCAGCGGTGAAACCGCTGGAGGCGAAGATGGGAGATGGGGTCGGCGACAAAGCGCATGGGCGGGAGTGTATGCGGGATTCCGCCCGGTCGAATTGCGCTGGTCCGTATCCACCTATTTCGGAGCGCGGATCTTCAACTCCGCTCTTGTTTTCGTACGGAAAGAGCGGGTCTGAAGACCCGCGCTCCGTAGAGCGACTCGGCAGAATTGGACGCCGCCAATCCACGCGCAACACCCGTGCTCCCCCGATAGGGGGAGCTGACAGCGCGTCAGCACTGACTGAGGGGGCAGCGCAGAATGTTGCAGACTGCGGCGTTCACC
>JBAQGO010000002.1:0-26870 GCA_049287825.1 Vitreimonas sp.
CGGGGATGCCTTCAAGCGCGTGGCGCGTGCGTTCCTGGATCAGGCCGGCGAGCACGATCGAGCTGCCCGAGGGCATTTCGAGCGTCGTTTCCGCGCGCCGCACTTGCAGCGCCGGGATGGTGATGCCGTGAATGACAGTGGTGGTGCCGTCTTGGTTGCGGATCGGGGTGTCGCCGGTACTCACTGCGCCTTCGGACGTCAGCTCGCTGACTTCGGTCGACACTTTGAGCGAGATCATCCCGCCCGACATGACGACAGGCGTGAAGGCAAGACCGACACCGAACGGTTTGAACTGCACTGATATGCGGCCGTCGTCGGAATTGACCGGTACCGGGAATTCACCGCCGGCGAGGAAGCGCGCGGCTTCGCCGGAAATCGCTGTCAAGTTGGGTTCGGCAAGAACGCGCAGCAAGCCGGCGCGCTCGAACGCTTGGATCGAGGCGTCGGTGCGCCGGGCTTGATCGACATGCGCCGGACCGTAGGTGATTTGGCCAGTAGACGGATCGACCGAGTAACCGGCAACACCTGCTTGGCCTGTGCCGATTGTGGGATCGACAGTGCCGGACGGATAGGCGAGGCCGTCCGGACGCAGGATGTTTTCGGCGACGCCGCCTGACGCGGCCAAGCCGCCCAGCACGCCATTGACGGAGAAGCCGTTGGCCACGGCGGCATTGACGAAGTTGTCGCTACCGACGAGCTGGTTGATCATCTCGCTGTAGTTGAGATTGACACCGAGCTGACGGATCAGCGTGCGGCTCATCTCAACGACGCGCACCCGCACGAGCACTTGCTCGCTGCCTTGCACCTGGATGAGGTTGACGATGTGTCCCGCGCCGGTCGAGCCCGAAGCTGTGGCGCCGCCAGCGGCAGAGCTGCCGCCGGTGCTTGCGCCAATATAGCGCGCCGCAAGCTGTTGTGCTTGATCAGCTTCCCCGGCGTTGCGCGCCGAGCCGGAGAGAACCACTGAACCGTTCAGCGCTTCGGCGTGGATTTGTGACTCTGGCGATTGGCGGTGTAGCAATTCGTTGAGCGGCGCCACGTCCGGCTCGACGCGGATCTCGACATTGGCGATCTGGCGGCCCTGAGCATCGAAGAAGAAGATGTTGGTTTGGCCAAGTTGGCGACCGATGACATAGGCGCGCCGCGCCGTGCGCACGGTGGCGTCGGCGATTTGCGGGTTCGAGATAAGAATGTCGCGCGCGTCTGCCGGAAGATCGACGATTGCCGATTTGCCAAAGGGCAGCACGATCGACGCCGATTGCGCACCGCTCATGCCCCCGGTGCTGATATGCACGGTTGAGGCGCTGGGCGGTTCGACCTGGGCCGATGCGTAAGTTGGTGCGAAGGCGACAGCGCCTGAGAGCGCTGTCGCGAGCGTAACGCGAAGTGACTTAGTGCCGTTCATCGGCCGCCTCCGGTGACCGTACCGAAGGCGTGAATTTTCACGCCCCCTGAGGATTGAGTGAAAGAGTTCGTGCCGTGCCCCGTATGCAAGCCGACCGTTTCAGCTTGCACGCCGCGCAGCGCGAGAGATATCTCGCCCATGCCCTCAGCGAGGGCCAGCGTGCGCGCATCGTCGGCCGAGAGTTCGAGCACCGCGATATTGGCGTCACTGCTGACTGGATGATCGCCTGCCGCCGGTGTCTGCGTCGCATCGCCCATGGCGAGCACGCGCACATCTTGCAGAACAATGTCGCTGTGAATTTGTTGGCCGCCGCCTGCCTCGCCATTTTGCCGTGACATGACGATTACATCGACGTGGTCGTTCGGCTGGATGTAGCCGCCAGCAGAGTGCTTGCGCGCAACTTCAACCGCGACTGCGCGGAAACCTGGCTGCAGCACTGCCGCCATGAAGCCATGTCCATCCGGCTGTACGACGGAGCCAAGCGTAATTGGTTCGCCTTGCGCGAAAGCGCGGCGGGTCACCGCGCCCACATATTGTGTTTGCGCCGACGGATTTTGGTCAATGCGAACGAAGGTCGGCGAGAGCGACGATGTCGGGAAGAGAGCGATCGCCAAATCGCCCGGCGCAAGCGCTGCGCCTTGCTGAACATCGTGCGCGGCGACCAAAACTTGTTGACCAGCGATCGGAGGCGCAGTCGGGGCTGCCGCCGTCTCGCGGTGAGCGCCCATGCCGCGAATCACCAGAAGCGCGCCAATCGCTGCGATTGCGGCGACGACCAACACAATTATCTGACGCGCCGACATGAAACTCTACTCCCGCGTGAATGGCGCCCCCGAACCATTCGCGGGCGAACAGACCACGATCGTGGCTAAGGCAGGGTTAACGCGTGTTCCGCGAACGGAAGCGAAGGCAACGCCATCAGGCCGCCCATCATGATGGCGACGCCGTAGGGCACGCCGCTCTTCGGCGTTAACAGACGATTTACGAAACCAGGAAGCGCAGCGGTCGGGATGACCCACTGGCGCGCCGAAAGCAGCGCAAGTGCAACAACGCCGCCCGCCATCGTCGTCCACACGATGAAAGGCAGGAATGCTGTGAAGCCGGTCCATACCGCGGCGCCAGCTAGGAGTTTGGCGTCGCCGCCGCCGATGATGTTGGCTTGGAAGAGGAAGAAGCCGACGGCCAGCAAGCCAAATCCAAACAGAAGATGAACGCCGATTTCGTTGATCGGCATGTGCGTAAGCAACGCGATCGGAACGAAGAGCGCCGCAAGCGCGATCGACACCCAGTTCGGAATGGTGAGCGAAGCAACGTCAGTACAAGCTGCATAAACAAGCAGACCGGCGAAGACGATGAGGGCGGCTAATTCAAGCATCATCAATGTTTTGCAGTGTTGCGCCTCAAGAAAGACTTAAGAAAAGCGCCGCCCCAAGGGCCCCTGGAGGGCGCGCGCACAAACAAAAACGCCGCTCCGAGGGAGCGGCGTTGAAGAGGGAAGAAGGGCGCTTCAAGCGGACCGCCGACGAGGCCGGCGATCCGCGAGAGCGTAGTGCTTAACCAGCCGAGCTGAGTTTCGTCGAAATGGTGTTGAACGTGGTGTTCAAGCCCGTGCCGACGAGGCCAACGGCGGTGATGATGGCGACGCCGATGAGGGCGGCGATCAGGCCGTACTCAATCGCGGTGGCGCCGTCTTCGTTCTTCAGGAAACGCTTCAAATTAGTCATAGGAGACTCCATTCTGTCGAGTGCTTTTCACCAAGCCTGGCCAAGCGTCGCACCCGACACCCAACCCAGACGCCCGGGAACACTACCTCGGCCCGCTTAACGCTCCGCCCAACAAGGAAGGTGAAAAATGCGTTTACCGCGCCGGCGTTTTCGCAAGTTTCATCCGAACCTGCGACGCGCGATTTTTAGCGATGCAGCAACTATTGGCGCGTAGCTCCTATTATAGATGAGAAGAGGAGCGCCGATGCGCCTGTCCACTCCGCGCGTTTTGCTTGTTGCATTGGCCGCCGCAATGTTCGCTGGCAGCGCACAAGCACAAGATATCCGCGTCGCGATCGATCAATCGTTTCCTGTGCGCCTCGCCAACTCGGCTGCCGGCGTGGCCATCGGCAATCCCGCGATCGCCGGCGTCTCGATGCAGAACGATCATTTCTTCTTCGTAACGGGCAAGTCTTACGGGACCACAAACCTGACCGTCGTTGACGCCAATAATCACGTGATGTTCTCGGGCCGCGTGGTTGTGGCCGCTGACGAATCGAACGTCGTGCGGGTGACGCGCGGCACCGAAACCGCCTCGCTGGTGTGTGCCCCGTCTTGCCGGCCCGCACCTGAGATCGGCGACGCAACGTTCGACACGATGAGCCAGCAGGCCACCAGCCACGCTTCAGCGGCCGGCGCTTCGAACCATTAATGCCGTTCTTTACCAATTAATCTGACTGGTTTGGAAACCTCCTTGGCGCAAAGTTTGCGTTCCGGAGGCGAGATGTTTTTGCGCATGCCAGCACTGAGGCGGGCGTTGCGGCGCTTCGGCCGAGCACGGCGTGGCGCCGCGGCGGTCGAATTGGCGCTGGTGATCGTGCCGTTCTTCCTGCTCGTCACCGGCCTGGCCGAAGTGTCGATGATCGGCTTTGCGCAGACGAGCCTGGACTTTGCGGTCTCCGAAACGGCGCGCGATATTCGAACCGGCGAAGACCAACTGGCGAACCGAAGCTACACCGATATCCAGACCGACCTCTGTAGTCAGGTGAATAATTTCCTCATCCTGAGCTGCAACGGCAATCTCTATCTGGATGTCCAGCGCTTTCAGTCCTTCGTCGATGCCGCTAACGGTCAAACCAATCCGGTTCAAAACAATCAATTCCAGACTGGCACGTTCGGCTACAATCCGGGCGCGCCTTCGGATGTCGTCGTGGTGCGCGCGTATTATCGTTGGCAGGTGATGACGCCGTTGTTTCAGCCAATTTTCCAAAACATCTCCGGCGGCCAGCGCATTCTGGTGTCGACGATGATGTTCCGGGACGAACCCTATATGGCGGTGGCGGCAGGACCATGATGGTGCTTCGCAAATTCCGCTTCCGGCGTTTTGGCGGCGCGAAAAGCGGCCTCGCCGCGCTCGAGTTCGCCATCATCCTGCCGATGATGGTGTTCTTGTTGCTTGGCTCCGTTGATCTGCTGGACGCGCTGAGCGTTAACCGGCGCGCCGAGAACGTCGCCGCTTCGCTCGCCGACGTGGTCGCGCGAGACACTTCGGTGTCGGATGCGGAGCTGGCCGGAATCTGGTCGGCGGTGAACCTGCTGATGTATCCGGGCACCGACGCGACCATGTCCGAACGCATCACCTCCATCAGCGTAGTCTCCGCAAACAGCGCCCAGGTAGTCTGGAGCGAGGGGCGCAATGGCCTCTCGCCGGTCGCGGTGAATTCTAGCGTTACGCTGCCGTCGCAAATGATGGTTGCAGGCACCAGCTTGATCAGGGCCGAAACGGTGTATCACTATCAATCGCCGCTCAACTTCCTCTATGCCGGCACCGTCGATTTCCCGCACACCGTCTATCGCCGCTCGCGCCTCGTCGATCCCATCCCGCGCGTTCCGTAAGCCTCTTGACGTGCGGCGCGGGAAGGCGAGACTCCCGCGATGGAAGTCATCAAAACGCCGGCTGAAGCCGTCGACCGTCTAGAACATCTGCATACACACGCTGTCACCGCCTTGATCGAAGCGGTGCGCCGCTTTGCCGAGAAGGGGACGCCGCCCACAGCCGACGAGCGCATGCTGTTCCGCTATCCGGAATTGCGCGTGACGTATTTGGGCGAGCTGACGCCGAAACTGGCGCGCGCGTATGGGCAATTGATGTGGCCCGGTGAATATGCGGTGACGATCACACAGCCAGGCTATTACCGCGACTATCTGCTTGAGCAGCTGAACTTGCTGGTCGAAGATTATGGCGCCGAGCTCAGCGTGCGCGTCAGCGACACGGAAATTCCGTACTCGTTCGTGCTCGATGCCGCGGGCTCGGCGGCATTTGAAAACGTACCAGCCGAAGAATTGGCCCGTTACTTTCCCAACCCACGTTTGACGCAAGTGGGCGATGCCGTTGTCGACGGTTTGCGCGTCGAGCGGCTCGACCGCTCGCGGCCGCTCGCCTTGTTCGATGCGCCACGCACCGATTACTCGCTGAAGCGGATCGAGCACTACACCGGCGCGCCGTGGCAAGACGTGCAGCCGTGGATCTTGTTCACGAACTATCAGCGCTACGTCGACGAGTTCGTGCGCTGGGCCGCGGCGGGCGTGAAGGACGGACCGAAGGGCTGGTCGTTATCGTGTCCAGGCGGCGTGCGCATTACGCCTGGCGACAAGGACGGCGAACGTAAGGCGCTAGACGCGCCGTGGCGCAAATATCAGATGCCGGCATACCATTTGAAAACGCCGGGGCGCGATGGCGTGACGCTGGTGAATATTGGCGTCGGTCCGTCAAACGCTAAGACAATCACCGATCACCTCGCGGTGTTGCGGCCGCATTGCTGGATGATGATCGGGCATTGCGGCGGTTTGCGCCACACGCAACGCATTGGCGACTACGTGCTCGCGCATGCGTATCTGCGCCGCGACAAAATTCTCGATGATCGCGTGCCATTGGAAATTCCAATCCCCGCCATCGCGGAAGTGCAGGTGGCGCTGCAGCAGGCGGCGGCGACGGTGGTGGGCAACGACAAGGAGGATTTGCGCCGGCGCATGCGTACCGGCACGGTGGTGTCCTACGCCGATCGCAATTGGGAGCTGAATTACAACCAAGAGCGCCAATTGCTCTCGCAATCGCGCGCCATTGCGGTGGATATGGAAAGCGCTTGCATCGCCACGCAGGGCTTTCGAATGCGTGTGCCATACGGCGTGCTGCTCTGCATCTCCGACAAGCCCGCGCACGGCGAAATAAAATTACCTGGCGTCGCGGATCGCTTCTACGACAGCGCCGTCGGCGCGCATTTGCGCATTGGTCTGGAAGCGATCGCCGCGCTGAAGCAGAACCGCGACCGCCTGCATTCGCGCAAACTGCGCGCCTTCGATGAACCGCCGTTCCGTTGAGCTAAGGCGCCGCTTTGACGGCGCAGGCGTCTTGCGGCATTGAACGGCCATGACACCCGATCGCTTAGTCGAGCTTGAGCGCGTCCTGAACTTCCGCGATTTCGGCGGCTACGACACGCCGGATGGCCGCATCGCGCGCGGCAAGCTTTATCGCTCCGCGCATTTTCACGAAGCGAGCGACGCCGACATGGCGCGGCTTGATGCGCTTGGCGTGCGCTTCCTTGTCGATCTTCGCCGCAGCGACGAGCGTAAGGGTGAGCCCAACCGTTGGCCAGGTGAAAGCGTGCGTTCGATTGCGAGCGATGAAGGGGTAACTTCCGCGTTTCCGCCGCATCTGCAAGCGCTGTTGCAGAGCGATCTCAGCCCGGCGTCGGTGGCGGACTACATGCACAGCCTCTATCGCGAGTTCGCTGCGCAGCCACGCCACATTCAGCTTTACTCGGAATGGTTCCGCGAACTGGCGCGCGGGGAAGGGGCTGGCGTCATCCATTGCGCGGCGGGCAAGGATCGCACCGGCTTGGGCTGCGCGCTGACACTCCATGCGTTGGGCGTTGATGATGAAGCGATCTTCGCCGACTACGAATACACCAACATCGCGATGAACATCGATGCGCGCCTGCCGCGCATTCAAGCGCGCATGGAAGAACGGTTGGCGCGCAAGCTCGACGCGGCGTCATTGCGGCCAATGCTTTCAGTCGATCCAAGCTATTTGCACACCGCGTTCGAGACGATCGACGAACAATACGGCTCGCGTGACGGCTATCTTGAAGTGCTGGGCGTTGGCGCGAGCCAACGCGAAAAGCTGCGGGAACGTTTGATTGAATAGCGCGTTCTGGCGTCGCTGAGAGGTGGCATGGCGGATCGCGCATTCATTTTCGATCTGGACGGCACGCTCGTCGACAACGTGTACGAGCACGTCCTGGCGTGGAAAATGGCGCTTGATGAGGCGGATTTCGTCGTTCCGACTTGGCGCGTGCACCGTCACATCGGGATGAGCGGACATTTGTTGGTTGAAGAACTGGCAAAAGAGTCAGTTGGTGACGTGACGCCCGAAGCGGTGGAACGCATTGCGAAGCGCCACGGAGAGATTTTCAAATCGCTTGCACCCGTTGGTCGACCGCTGCCAGGTGCTTCAGATATACTGGACTATCTCTCGAAGAATGCCATCAGTTGGGCCATTGCAACAAGCGGTCACGCAGAGAATGCCCGCAGGGCGCTCGAGTCGCTGCACATTGATGCGTCGCATGCTGTGGTGATCACGCGCGATCAGGTTCAGGCGGCAAAGCCCGCGCCGGACCTGTTCCTAGAAGCGGCGCGGCGCCTGAGCCGGCCGATCCACCAGGCGTTCGTGGTAGGCGATAGCGTGTGGGACATGATCGCGGCTACGCGCGCTGGGGCGCGAGGTGTAGGCTTACTGAGCGGCGGCTACGCGGCGTCCGAGTTGAGCGAAGCGGGCGCCGGTCGCGTTTTCGCTGATCCCGCGGAGCTGTTGCATCGCTTGGATGAGTTGCTGAGACGAAGCTAGTTCGCGCCAGCGCCCTTCCGCTTGTCCATCATTGTGTCGAAGTTGGACCAGACGCCTTCGCCGCCGTGCCAATCGCCTTTGGTCGCGGCCTTCGAATACTCTGTGGCGCGGGCTTCGAAGAAGTTGGCGTGCTCGACGCCGTTCAGGATCGCCGTCAGCCACGGGATTGGGTGTTCGGTCACGCCGTAAATCTTCGGCAGCCCGAGCTGACCCAAGCGCCAATCGGCTATGTAGCGGATATATTGCTTGATATCGACATCGGTCATGCCTTGGACCGGGCCCATCTCGAAGGCGAGATCGATGAAGCGGTCCTCGATGCCGACAACCGTCTTGCAGCAATCAACGATGTCGTCCTTCACGCTTTGCGTTAGCGCGTTGGTTTCCTTCGCGTAGGCGTGGAAGAGTTTGATCATGCCTTCGCAGTGCAAGCTCTCGTCGCGCACAGACCAGGTCACGATCTGACCCATGCCCTTCATCTTGTTGAAGCGCGGGAAGTTCATCAGCATTGCGAACGACGCAAACAGCTGCAGCCCTTCGGTAAAGCCTCCGAACATGGCGACCGTGCGCAGGATATCCGCGTCGGTCTCGACACCGAACTTTTGCATGTAATCGTGTTTGTCGCGAAGCGCTTGGTAGTCCATGAACGCCGTGAACTCGGTTTCCGGCATGCCGATGGTTTCGAGCAAGAGCGCGTAGGCGGCGATGTGTACGGTTTCGATGTTCGAAAACGAGGCGAGCATCATCTTGATCTCGACCGGTTTGAACACGCGCGCGTAGCGCTCCATGTAATTGTCGTTCACCTCGACATCGGCCTGGGTGAAGAAGCGGAAGATCTGCGTCAGCAGATTGCGCTCGTTGTCGTTGAGCTTGGAGGCCCAGTCCTTCACGTCCTCGCCGAGCGGGACTTCTTCCGGCACCCAGTGAACCTGCTGCTGCCGGCGCCAGAATTCGTACGCCCACGGATAGCGGAACGGCTTGTAGCCGATAGAAGGTGTGCGCAGGCCCGTCAGCCTTGCGCTCGTATCAGTGGCCATTGCAAACGTCTCCAAGCGCGAAACGAACCCTACATTTAGGGGATTGGCGGTCAATATCCACCATTAGTGGCGTATGAAAGCCTGAGTCCGTTTAACAATTCTTACCGCGCAAACCATGAAGTGATTCATGAGGGGTGGAAGCAGCGGAGAGGCGCGGTCTGTGGACAAGCACCGGTTGTCGGAATGGCGTGACGCGCCTCTAACGCGCCAGGAGGCCTATCACGACGGCGCCGAACGCCGCGCCAAGGAAGCCTGGAACAACGTAGGTGTACATGACTCGCTTGAAGCGTTGCCGGCGGAGGAAATCGCGCATCCGCCAAGCAATGCAAAACCCGCGCTTGTTAACGCTGCCAGACGTTAACTAGTGGCGCATTGTGACGGTAACGCCGGCGAAATTTTCGTCTTGTGAGTAGCCGCGGTTGCCGACGCGTGTGTGAATGGAGCGCTCCACATAGGCAAGCGAGGCCTGGACGCCGTCGTGCTCGTAGGTCACGCCCGCCGAGTTATCGCCGACGTTGACGGTGTCCTGAAGCACGAGGGCGTTGGCGGGGCCGCCGAACTCGCTGCGTGCGCCAGGGCGCCAGGTCAGGGCTTGGTTATCGGAGGCGACGAAGGCGTAAACGCTGTCGCGGCGAGGGTGTGAGCCATAGTCACGCGCTACGAGGCCGCGGCCGATGCGGACTTCCGAGCCATGGCCGGCGCGATCTTGGTCTGTGCCAATAAGGCTGCGGTGGGCGAAGGACACATCAACGGCTGGGCCAGTCGCGGTGATCTGCAACTCGACGGGTTGCGGACGAGAAGCGCCGTGCGCCTCCGCCGGATCGGTCGGGGCGAACCGCGCATCGTTGGCGCGCGCGGAAACGTTAAGCGCGCCTTCGCCGCTTGAAATTTGCGTTGTCGGATCGCGGAAATCGACGCGGGGGGCGGCGTCAGCTGGCGCAGCAGACGCGCCCTGGGGAGCTTGCTGAGGCGCTTCTTGCGCGAATGCGTGAGGAATAAAGGATGCCGCCGCGAGCACGCCCCCGACCAAAACCGCCACCCGAACCGCCGGCAACGCCGACATGACAAGCCCTCCAAACATAGTCTGGTGAGGCAATGCATAACCGCTGCCAGTGGTTCCCGGCTTGGTTAAAGGTCGTCGTTGTCCCATCCGCGCGTCCCCCGCGCGCCACCTCTCAGTGGCGCATGGTTAGCGTAATTCCCGTGAAATTCTCGTCTTCGGAAAATCTGCGGCCGGCGACGTGCACGCGAACTTTTCGCTCCACGTACGCAAGCGACGCCTGGATGCCGTGCGTCTCATAAGTGACGCCTGCTTGGCGATCGCCAATCTCAACGCGGTCTTGCAGCGCAAACGACGAGCTAGCGCCTCCGAATTCGTTGCGCGCGCCGGGTTGCCAGATCAGCGCCTGATCTTCCGAGCCCGCGAACAAATACCAACGCGAAGTATTCGGCGAAGCGTTGCGCTGCATCGGGAGCAAACCTCGACCAACGCGAATCTCCGATCCGCGGCTGCGGCGGGAAATATCGCCGTTGTTGTCGAACCCGAGGCCGTCGCGGTGTGACACCGAAACGTCGACGTTGGGAGCGGGGTGCGCGACGAAGCCGACTTCGTAACGCGTCAGCGGGTTGTCGCCCGGAGGCCTTGGCGCTGATGTGAGATTGGCGAAGCGCGGCTGATCGGCTTCGCCGAAATTTAGTGCGAACGGTGCGGCGACTGGCGCGCTGCTTTGATCGTCCGTGAAGTTAATGCCGCTTACGCCGATGGCGGCGACAGTTGGCGCTACCGCATCGTCGGCGGCAGCGATGTTAGCGATTAGGCTCGTAACCCCCACCAGGCCAACGAGCACGAGCTTCCTGAGCATCGCGATCCCTCCTGGTCGCATGAGGATGCTGCAATCTTGGCTAACGAAGTGTTACTGGCGCTGAGCAGTTCGTCTACGCGCTATTGTAGCGTTCTCTGCATAATCACGACGTCGAGCGTGCGTCCGAACTTCTCGCCGACGTTTTTCAGTGTACCGACGTACATGAAGCCCGCTTTATTGTGCAGTGCGATTGAAGCGGCGTTGTAGCTGTCGCCGATAAAAGCGAGCACTTCGCGCGCGCCGTCACCATAGAGCATGTTCAGCAATTCGTTGATCAAAGCCGAGCCTACGCCTTGGCGGAGCGATGTCGGCGCCGTGTAGACTGATACCTCAAACGAACGCGCATACGCGGGCCGATCGCGATATTGGGTTGCGTATGCGAAGCCGACGACACGCGAGAGATCGTTGAGCGGGCTGGCAACGAGAAAAGGCCAGTTGTGCGAAACGACTTTGCTCCAGCGCGCGGTCATTTGCTCCAAAGACGGCGGCTCGATCTCGAAGGAGCCCGTCCCGGTCAGCACGTGAGTCGCATAAATGAGCTGCACCGTCTCAAGATCCTGCTGAAAGCAGGGCCGGATGATCAGTTGGGGCGAGTCAGTGCCGGACATGGTCGTATTTCTTGCGCTGAACCGGTTTGCGACCCTGGGTCAAGATTAACTCTCCGGTAACTGTGACGCCTGGGCGCATTCACGCGATCCCAACTCTCCTCGATTAGGATCGATCTCGAAATGGTGGGTCTAGAACGGATCAAAGCCGTCCGCGCCTTCGGGCTCGGGCTGGCGCTAGCTTTGTTGGCCGCGTGCGCCAGCATGCCTGCGCCGGTGAGTGTCCTCGGAGAGGGTGCTCAGCAGCAGGCTGCGTCCGCGCCGCCTTATGATCCGAGCGCGCCGCCGCGCGTCGTCGATGGCCGCGCCCATTTACAGTGCGTGCCCTTCGCACGCGAGGAATCCGGCATCCAGATCTATGGCGATGCTAACACGTGGTGGAGTCAGGCTGCTGGGCGCTATCCGCGTTCAAACTCCCCGGCGCCGGGATCGGTGCTGGTCATGCGCGGCTATAGCGATCCCGGCCGCGGCCACGTTGCGGTTGTGACGCAAGTTGTTTCGAGCCGCGTCATTCTCGTGGATCACGCCAATTGGCTCAATCACGGGGAGATCAGCACCAACGTTCCGGTCGCTGACGTTTCGCCGAACAATGACTGGAGCGAAGTGCGCGTCTGGTACATCCCGAACCGCGAATGGGGCGCGCGCACCTATCAAGCGCACGGCTTCATCCACCCGTTCTTGATGACAG
This sequence comes from Vitreimonas sp., assembly GCA_049287825.1. Taxonomy (GTDB): domain Bacteria; phylum Pseudomonadota; class Alphaproteobacteria; order Caulobacterales; family Aquidulcibacteraceae; genus Vitreimonas. Next base: position 12,201 of record JBAQGO010000002.1, read on the forward strand.
CCGCGATCAGCTGAGCGCGCGTTAAGAAGTATTGATGCTCTGATTACCAATCTTCTTAACTGACCTTACGAACTATACATCACTACATGTCGTCTTACTGAGCCTCGTTTACCATAGAACTCACTTCTTTCGCTGAGTTCCATCGGCGCGATTAAGTGTTCTTTAAGTGGCGGCGGGCGTTTCTGTGTCCCGGTTTGGGGCACAATCCCCGCTTGGCTTCGACAGGGCATGTTGACCACGCGAACAATTCTCTTGGCGGCTGTAGCCGTGGCAGGGCTTCCGGCGATGAACGCCGAGGCGCTGACACCGCTATCGACCGACCTCTCGATCGATCCGGGCATCACCGATGGTCCGTCGGAGCACGCGATGCTTGCGCCGTCGGCGTTCGAGCGTCAGCCCGATGCTGCGTACGAGCCGATTGCACGCATCTCAAATCGTCGTGCGCATTTGCAGTGTGTGCCGTTTGCGCGCAACGAGTCTGGCGTCAACATTCGCGGCGATGCGTATACGTGGTGGGATCAAGCCGCCGATCGCTACGAACGCACAAATACGCCGGAAGAAGGCGCAGTGCTTGTGCTGCATGGCTACAATGATCCGAACCGCGGCCACGTCGCTGTCGTAAAGGAAATCGTCTCGCCGCGCATGATCATCGTCGACCACGCCAATTGGCTCAACCACGGCGAAATCACCCGTGATGTGCCCGTACGCGATGTGTCGCCGAACAACGATTGGAGCGAGGTGCAGGTCTGGTATGTGCCGACCCGCCAATGGGGCGCGCGCAACTATGAAGTGCAGGGCTTCATTCTGAACATGCTGCAAGATGCGCAGCAGACGAACGCGCAAACCGCTGCGGCGACGCCCGTTGCGATGAAGGCCGCCAGCTAGCGGCCGGCGGTTCCGGCGCTTGCGACCATCACGGGCGCTGACAACACCGCATTGATTCCTTGAATGACGCCGTTGCTGCCCTGCATGTCGCGCACGGCAACCAGCTGATCGTTTACGCGCAGCCCGTCGCTACCATCAACCGTGATGCGGTACCCGCTGAGCGTTTCGATCGATTGCGTGCGCCCGTGCAGCGCATCGCTAGTCAAACGTGCGCGTAATATGTGATAGCCGAGCAGCGAGCGCAGCTCGTCGCGATTGCGCGGCTGCATCAGGCGCACGAGTTCGCGTTGGTCCATCTCGCGGAAGGCTTCGTCGGTCGGCGCGAAGATCGTGTACGGACCGGCGCCGCGCAGTATGTCTTCGTATCCTGCGGCGTGAACCGCTGCGAGGAAGTGTTGGAATTGGCCGGTCGCAGCTGCGACTTCCAGAACATCGCCCGCCGGATTCGGGCGCATCGTCGAAGAAAGATCGACCAGGAAGCGCTCCGAGGTCTGAGCCAAAACCGCCGGCGCTGCGGCCAGCAGGGCGGCGGCGATGCCGATGCGCGCGAGAGGGGAAATCTTCATGGCCACAAAACGGCTGAGGCCCAACAAGGTTTCATTTGTTCGTGACTGGCGCCGCAACGCAGCATCGGCGAAGATGTGAGTATGTCCGTTTGGTCCCGCATTGTTGAGAAAGCCGGCCGTGCCTTCGATCCGGAGGCCGAGCCGCCGATGTTCGGCGAGGAGTGCGCGCCGCAGGTCAATGACGTAGGCTTTACCGCCGCGGTGATCGGGCTGGCGGCCAAGATGGCTCGCGCCGATGGCGAAGCGACGGAGTCAGAGCTGAGGGCGGCTGCTCAAGTGTTTCGGCCGCCCCCGGGTGAGGAAGTGGCTTTCCGGCGGGCCTTCTCGCTAGCCAAGCAAACCGTTTTGGGATTTGATTCCTACGCTCGGCAAATTGGCAAGAAGTATCGGGCCCGGCCGTGCCTGTTGGAGGACGTTCTCGACGGGCTCTTCCACATCGCGGCCGCCGACGGCTTTCCGGGCGAAGCTGAACTCGCCTACCTCGAAGAGGTGGCCACCCACTTCGGGTTCTCCGATCTTGAGTTCCAGCGCATTAAGGCCACCAATCTCGGCCCCGATGCCGGCGATCCCTATGCGATCCTTGGCCTTTTGCCTGGCGCCAGCATGGAAGAAGTGCGCCACGCTTGGCGCCGCGCGGCCGCCGAAAACCATCCCGACCGCATGACCCAGCGCGGCGCGCCGCCAGAGTTCGTCGCCATTGCGCGTGAAAAAACCGCCGCCATCAATGCCGCCTATGCGCGAATCCGCGAACACTCGTCGGTCGGCGCAAAGTAAACGGCGCCTGCGCGCCGCACGGGCGCCGCATTGATTGATGACGCTGAAAGCCCAATACTTGTTGGGAGGAGTCTCGCAACCGATGCCGAGTTTGCTGACCGAAACGGGCAACGCCGCTCTCAACGCTTTCGTGCGCGCGGCGGGACTTGCAGCTTTGGTGTTCGGCGCGGTGCTGGTTTTCATGTTCGCGGCTGCCGCGGCCGTCGTCATCGGTTTGATGGTGGTGGGCGCCGCCATTGCGCTTCGTTTGATGCCAAAACGCGCTGCTGCGCCGAGGGACGTGCTCGATGCGCGGCAAACGCCGGCGGGCTGGGTCGTTGAGACGTCGCGGAAGTCTTAAGCAAATCGCGAGACAGATGCCGTCGTGAGCGCTCTCCGATTCCTGGATCGTCCATCGTCGAACTTTGACGCGCGCACGCGCGCCATCGATCTGATCGTGCTGCACTACACCGGCATGCAAGATGGCGAGATCGCACTCGCGCGCTTGACCGATCCTGCGCCGACGGCCGGCAAATATCCTGGCCCTTGGCAGGACACGAGTGCTGCGCCCGACGCGCCGCTTTCGCGCGTCTCCGCGCACTATGTCGTCGGCGAAGATGGGGCGGTTTATCGCGTGGTGCCCGAAGAGAGCCGCGCTTGGCATGCCGGCGCCTCGAGTTGGCAAGGCGAGGGCGACGTCAATTCACGCGCGATAGGCATTGAGATTGTCAATGGCGGCCACGATTTTGCACTGCCCGATTATCCGACTGTGCAGATCGATGCAGTGATTGCGTTGCTCAGCGATATTCTGGCGCGCCGCCAACTGAAGCCGGTGCAAGTTGTTGCGCATTCCGACATCGCGCCGGAGCGCAAGCAGGATCCTGGCGAGAAATTTCCGTGGAAACGCCTCGCTGATGCAGGCGTCGCTGTGTGGCCAGAAGCTGCGTCCACGACAGCAGAGATTTCTGTCGTTGCCGTGCAAACGCAGCTTGCCTCGATCGGCTACGCGGTGACGCAAACTGGCGTGATGGACAATCAGACCAAAGCAGCGCTGTCAGCCTTCCAGCGCCGCTTTCGTCCGTTACTGATCGACGGATCGGCCGATGACGAAACGCGCGCGCTGATTGCTGCGCTGGCGCGAGCGAACTAACCAATCGTGATATCCGCAGGCGCTTCACCGTTGAGGTAGCGCGTGAATGCTGTGTCGTACGCGGCTTCAAGGTTGCGCGCGAACAGGGCGGTGTTGAAGAGCGGCGATGTGCTGCGATTGGCGGCAAGCTTGGCTCTTATCGCGCGAAGGCGTTGTCGATCCGCCGCGAGCGCAATGGCGAGCGCTTCATAGCTTGCTTCGTCTGATGCAATCAACTCCGGCAGCCCGACAGCGTTGAGGAGGCTGGCGCCGACGCGCGCGGCAAAGCCTTCTCCGGCTTTGGTGACAAGGGGCAGTCCTGTCCAAAGCGCATCAGCCGCTGTCGTGTGGGCGTTGTAGTTGAACGTGTCCAAGAAGAGGTCGGCCAGCCGATGGCGCGCGAGATGGTCGGCGGCTGACATGCGCGGCGCGAAAACGATACGCCTTGGATCGACGCCGCGCCGTTGAGCCTGCGCGCGCAGATTGTCGACGGCCCAGCGATTGCTCTCCAGCAGCCACAGCGCGCTGCCTTCGGTCTGCTTCAGCAGGCGCATCCAGATATCGAACTCGGCCGGCGTAATTTTGAAGCTGTTATTGAAGCAGCAGAACACGAAGCCATCGTTCGGCAAACCCGCTTCTCCCCGCGTCATGACGCGATCGGAAATGGCGCGGCTGTCGTCGTTCACTTGGTAGGAGTTGGGGAGGAAAATGATCTTCTCAACGTAAAGCTGGCGCTGCGCCGCCGGAATCACTGTCGCGTCGGCGACGATGTAGTCGATGAACGGCGCGCCGATCGTGCCGGGATAGCCGATGTAGCTCATCTGCACCCGCGCTGGGCGATAGGCGAGCACTCCCAAACGCGCATCCGTGGTGTGACCCTTCAGATCGACAGCGATATCGATACCTTCGCGCCGCACCAGTTCAGCGACAGCTTGATCGCTTTGCCCGCGGACATCGTGAAAGGCGTCGAACGCTGCTTCCGCGCGGGCGCGCATCTCGTCTTGCGTTTGTGGACTGTAGGAGAAGGCGTGGAGCGAGAAGCGGCTGCGGTCGTGAGTCTCAAAGAGCTTCGCCATCAAGTACATGGTGGCGTGGTCGAAGAAGTCGCCGGAGAAGTAGCCGATGCGTAAACGCTTGGGTCGCGCCGATGGACGATCGCGTGGCGGCAGAGTCGGGCGGGCGTACTTCTTTTGTGCATAGCGCTCGGACCGGATGCGATGCCGCTCCGGTGCGTCTTCGAGCGGCAACATGGCGAAAGGTGAGACAGGCTCACCCGTCACGCCAAGTTGTGGGATGAGCGGGGCGTCTGCCGCAATCCCGTCCCAGTCGCAGATATGCCCTTGCTGATGCAGCTTTTCGGCGCGCGCGATGGCGTGAGTGGGGTTGATCGCTAGCGCACGAGTGTAGCACTCGATCGCCTCGTCGCGCCTGCGTAAGTCCGCGAGAGCGCTCCCGAGGTTGTTTAGTGCATCTGCATAAGCTGGGCGAAGCTTCAGCGCCTGCTGATAGGCAGCAATGGCTTCATCGGTGCGGCCTTGGTCGCGCAGCGCGTTGCCTAGGTTGTTGTGGGCCTCCGGATAGTCCGCCTTGAAGTTGAGCGCTTTCTCGAAGCCGGCGATCGCTTCGTTGGTGCGGCCCAGCCCGCGCAACGCGCTGCCCATGTTGTTGTAAGCGCCGGCGTAGTTCGGCCGCAGCGCCAGCGCGCGCTGATAGTTGGCGACAGCCTCGTCTCGCTGACCTAGTTCATTGAGCGCGATACCCAAATTGTTGTGCGCGTCAGCATCGCCTGGATTGATCTGCGTGACTTTGGCGAACGCCACGCGCGCTTGATTGAACTTGCCCGCAGCCAGGTTCGCCACGCCCATCAGCGTCAACAGCGGCGCCGAGTTCGGAAACTGCAGCAAGAGCGGCTGGCCTGCGTTCAGCAGCTCCCGCATGCGGCCTTGCTGATAGAATTCAGCGAGGCGTCTCATCGCGTCGTTGGGCGGATTATCCAAGCGTTCCTCGGGCGCTTGGTTATCGCGCGTCACCCAATGCAACAAGGCGGCGCTTCCGTTGCTTGCGCGCGCACTCTATATTCGCCTCGCCAGTCGGCCGGACGGCCGCGGCTGCTATGCCCGAAAGGGTGCAGTCGAGGAAAGTCCGGGCTCCACGCGGATACGGCGGCGGATAACATCCGCCGAGAGTGATCTTAGGGATAGCGCCACAGAGAATAGTCTGCCGAAAGCGCCTTGGTCGTAAGGCTATGGGCGCAGGCGATGGTGAAACGGTGGAGTAAGAGCCCACCGCCGCGACCGTAAGGAAGCGGGCACGGCAAGCCCCGCCGGGAGCAAGACCGAATAGGGATGCTTGAGAGCGCAAGTTCTCAGCCCATCCGTGGGTGTGCATCCGGGTAGGTCGCGAGAACCATGCGGCGACGTATGGTCCAGAGGAATGGTCGTCATCTCGCCGGAGCGAAAGCGAAGGCGGATACAGAACCCGGCTTACAGGCCGACTGGCATTTTTCCCCAGGTTACCAAATCCGCACGCGCTGCGCCGGCGCCAGATAGAGCGCATCTGTCGGCTGCACGTCGAAGGCGGCGTACCACGCATCGAGATTGCGCACCGTGTAGACGCGCCATTGATCGGGCGCGTGACCGTCTGTGGCGATCCGCTGGCGCAGCGCCGCTTCGCGCATCTTCATCTGCCAACTCTGTGCGTAGGCGATGAAGAAACGCTGGTCGCCGGTAAGGCCGTCGATCACTGGCGCTTCGTGGCCGTTCAACGAAGCGCGATAGGCGTTGTACGAGGCCTGGAGGCCCGCGAGGTCGGCAATGTTTTCGCCAAGTGTCAGCGCGCCCTTGATGTGAAGGCCCGGCAGCGGTTCGTAGGCGTCATACTGGCGCGCGAGCGCTTGGCCTTGCGCGGTGAAGGCGGCGAGATCGGCGGGCGTCCACCAATTGCGCAATGCACCGGTTGAATCGAAAGCGGCGCCGCCATTGTCGAAACTGTGGCTGACTTCGTGACCGATGGTGGCGCCGGTGGCCCCGTAATTGGCGGCGTCGTCCGAGTTTGGGTCGAAGTACGGCTTCTGCAAAATGCCCGCCGGGAAGTTCAGTGCATTTTGCACCGGCAGATTCACGGCGTTGACGGTTTGCGCCGTCATCCACCATTCCTTGCGGTCCATCGGGTGGCCGATTTTGGCGAGCTGGTAATTGGTCTCGAACCGCTCCGCCGCGACGGCATTGGCGTAGGCGTTGTCCGGTGTGATGGTGAGCGTCGCGTAGTTGCGCCAGGTGTCGGGATAGCCAACGCCAACTTCGATGTTCTCGACTTTGCGCAAAGCTTCGGCGCGAGTTGCCGGCGCCATCCAGGTCAGCGTTTGCAAGCGCGCCGCGAACGCTTGTTTGATATTGGCGACCATGGTGCGGATTCGGTCGCGCGCGGCGGACGGGAAGTAGCGGTCGACATAGGCCTTGCCGACCGCGTCGCCGAGATACGCGCTGGTGGCGTTAAGCGCGCGCTTGGGGCGCGGCCGCTGCTGCGGCGTGCCCGAGAGTGCAGTGCCGTAGAAGGCAAAGTGCCCGTTGTCGATCGCGGACGGCAGCGTGCTGGCGTGACTGTTGACCTGGTGAAACGCCAGCCAATCCTTCCACGCCTGCAGCGGTTGCGATGCGACCAGCGCCGAGAGTTTCGGTATCGCCTGTGCGTGATAGGCGGCGAAGCGCTGCTGATTGCCGAGATGCGCCGCAGTTAGGAATGCGGCCCAGTCGATCCCCGGCGCATTGTGTTCAAGTTGAGTTCGGGTCCAGACCGCCTCGTCGTGGGCATAGTCTTCGCTGCGCTCGCGCGTGTCGTGGGCGCGGGCAATGCGCATTTCGAGATCATAGATGCGTTGGCTCGCGCCATGCGGATCAGGATAGTGCGCAAGCGTTAGTATCTGTTCGATATACGGGCGATACTGGTTGCGGATCGCGACCATGTCGGCGGCGGTTGAGAGATAGTATTCTCGCTCCGGCATGCCGAGGCCGCCTTGCAAGATCCAAGGCAGCACTTCACCTGGTGTCGCCATACCCTGCGTAACAAACAAGCCGAACAGGTTCTCGGTGAACCAATTCGTGGCGTTGATCGGATCGACATCGACTTGCGTCTCCTCGCCCAACACACGGGAGAGATCGCTGACATTGGCGACGGCCGCGAAACGGGCAAGATCGGCCTGCACCGGCGTCATGCCCGCGGCGTCGATCGCGGCGGTGTTATTGAAGGCGTTGTAGAAATTGGCGATGCGGGCTTCGTCGCTGCCGGGTGCGGGATGGGCGCGCAGGATGTTGTCGATCAGCTCCTGCATATTGCGCTCTGTTTCCTGCTGCGCCTCGTAGCCGGAGCTGATGCTCGAACGGTCGGCGGGAATCTCGGCGGCGCGCTGCCAGGCGCCGTTGGCGTACATGTAAAAGTCGGCGCCTGGGCGGACGCTTCGATCCATGCCGGTGAGAGTGATGCCGCTGCGCGGCGGATTTGGTGGGGCGCTGCCGGGCGCGCGGCTGCAAGCGACCGCAACCGAGACGAGGCTGGAGGTGACGAACAGGCGGCGTGAGAGGCTGGCCATGGGGGCTCCCGAAAGACGTTTCAGGAGAAACTAGGCCGCAGATGGATCGAGGGTAAGGGTAGCGGAGGGCGCTTGGTCGCAACGGGCTAGCGCTTCGCCGCGTGAGCAGCCGTTCGTCGCGGCTTAGTAGACGCCCGGCACCAGCCGGTAGCGCACTGTGCGCATGTAGTTCGCGTAGGCGGGGTCGCGGGAGAGCAGGCCTTCTTCGGCGTGCATCCGGGCGATCTGGAAGCCGAGTTCAATGCAATAGATGCACAAATTCCAGATTGTCGGGTTCACCAGGAAGAAGGCGACGTGGCCAATGAAGTAGCTGGCGTACACCGGGTGGCGGATGATTCCGTAGAAGCCCTTGGTCACCACGCCGCGATTGGCCGGCACGATGCCGAAAGAGCGGTTCAAGTTCACCTTTGCCGCCACCTGCAGAAAAATCCCGACAATGAAAATTACCGCGATGACGTTGACCGGCAGCAGCGGCGAGCCGCCCGGCGTCGCCAGCAGGGGCGCCGCCGTGCCGGCGAAGGCGAACAACCATTCGCGCGTGCTGGTCGAGCCTTCTGAAGCCCCGCGCGCGAAGATCACGAAGAACAGCAGCAGGAGTTCGCCAACCAGCACAAGGGCCGACACCCACGGCTCGTCGCCCTGAATGATGGCCATCAGTACGCGGTAGGCCATCGAGCCTGTCAGGGCGGTCAGCGCCGTGCGTTCGATGATATCGCGGACGATCGGTTTCATGGAGAGGCGTTCCAGCTGCGAAACGCCTTCCTAACCCCGTTGTTATTAAGGCCGCGTGTGAAGGCTGCCGCTTCGTGTGGCTAATAAAGCGTGAATCGTGAGAGCTTCTACGCCATGGGTCACGCGCCGGTTTTGCTTGCGGAAGCGATGGACGCGCTCGCCCTTAAGGACGGCGGTACCTACATCGACGCAACGTTCGGCGGCGGCGGCTATTCCCGCGAAATGTTGAGCCGCGCCCGTTGCCGGGTGATCGCTTACGACCGCGACCCGGACGCCATCGCCCGCGGCGCCGAACTCTCGGCGGCGGAACCTCAGCGCTTCACACTTTTGCAAGGGAGATTTGGCGACTTGACCGCGGCGGCGCCGGTTGACGGCGTGGTCTTCGATCTTGGCGTCTCCTCGTTTCAGCTCGACGAGGGCGGGCGCGGCTTTTCATTCCGGGCGGACGCGGATTTGGACATGCGCATGGAGAAGGAGGGACCAAGCGCGGCGGACGCCGTGAACAAGCTCTCCGAGCCTGCGCTGGCCGAACTCATCTATCGCTATGGCGAGGACGACGACAGCCGCCGTATCGCCCGCACATTGGTCCAGGAACGCGCGGCGCACGCGATCACGCGTACCGGGCTGCTTGCCGATACGGTTGAGCGCGCCGTCGGCGGTCGCAAAGGCGCGCGTACGCATCCGGCGACGAAGACATTTCAGGCGCTGCGCATGCTCGTGAATGACGAACTGGGTGAGCTGGCGCGCGGCTTGTCCGCCGCCGAACGCGCGCTGGCGCCAGGCGGGCGGCTTGTCGTTGTCTCTTTCCATTCGCTCGAAGACCGCATGGTCAAACAATTCATCACGGAACGCGCGGACGCGCAGGGGCGTGGTTCACGCTATGCGCCGGATCTGCCGCCGCAACGTGCGCCGAGCTTAATCCTCGAACGCAAGCGCGCCACTGCGCCCAGCGACACGGAGACCGAGGCCAATCCACGCGCCCGCTCCGCCAGCTTGCGTTGGGCAACGCGCACTGATGCGCCCGCATGGGATGAACTCGAACCGCCGGCCCTGGCGCCGCGCGCGGAGGCCGAATGGGCAAAGCTCAACTGATCCGCGGCCTGCAGATTTTCGCGGCCATTCTCGTCGTGGTCCTTGTGGTTGGCTTGTACAAAGCCAAGAGCGACGCCTCGCGCGCAGAGGCGCACGTGCGCCTCTTGCATCAGACCATCGCCGAAACCGAAGCGTCCAACCGCGCGCTCAACGCCGAGGTCGCGCACCTCGAAAGCCCCGCGCGGGTGCAGGAATTGTCACAACAGCATCTCGAGGTGACGCCCGGCGGCCAGAGCGCCGCGCTTCCGGAAGATGCTATGGCGAGCCGTTTGCCTGCGCCGCGTGAACGGCAAACGGCTCCATGAAACCGGTCTCGCCATCGCGCGTGTTCGCTGCCGAGCAAGACTTCGTTGGCGACACGGTCGAGGCGGCGCCGGCGCGCAACCGAGTGCGGTTTTTGGCTATCGGGTTGCTTGTGCTGTTGCTGCTGCTGTCCGCGCGCGCCGTCCAACTCGCGTTCTCGGGCGATCCGACTGCTGAGCCGCGCCGTAGCGGCGCTATCGCGCAAGTCGAACGCGCCGACATTGTCGATCGCAACGGCGTGCTGCTCGCGACCACTGTGCGTGCTTTCACGCTGACCGCGACGCCGGAGCGCGTCTGGCACCCCAACGAAACTGCGGCTGCCTTGGCGCGTCTGTTTCCAGACCTGGATCGCAACGCCACCGTGCGCCGCCTTTCCGACCGCTCGCGCGAGCTCGTTTTCCTGCGCCGTGGGCTGACGCCGAACCAACGCGAAGCCGTGCTGTCCCTCGGACTCGCCGGCATTGGCTTTGCACCGGCGGAGCGGCGCGTTTACCCGCAAGGCGCGCTCGCCGGGCAGGCGCTCGGCTTCACGGATGTTGATCGTCACGCGCTGGCAGGCGTTGAGCTTGGCCTCGATGATCAGATCCGCCGCGCCGGCGCGGAAGGGCAGCCGGTGCGCCTCTCTATCGATGTGCGCCTGCAATACGCGCTCGAAACCGAACTCGACGCTGCCGCGCAAAATGCGCACGCCGCCAGCGCTGCCGCCATTTTGCTCGATGGCCGCAGCGGCGAAACACTCGCGCTTGCGTCGTGGCCCGCTTTCGATCCGAACGAATTCGCCGGCGAGTCCGAAGCTGCGCGCACGGATCGCGTCGCCGGCGACGTGCACGAATTGGGGTCGACACTGAAGCCGTTCACCGAAGCCATGGCGCTGCAAGAGCGGCTGACCACGTCCGGCGAGCTCTTTGATCTGTCGCAACCCTTCGCGCTCGACGGCACCACCATCGTCGACGACGAGCGCATCCTCGGGCCCGCGACTTTGCGCGACATTCTCGCGCGGTCATCCAATATCGGCGCCGCGCGCCTGGCCTTGCGTGTCGGCGGGGATCGTCAGCGCGTCTACCTCACGCGCCTCGGCTTGCTGGCGCAGCCAACGCTTGAACTCGCACGCAGCCAGGCGCCCATCGCGCCGATCGCGCGCACGCGCCGCGACATTGCCGGCCTTGGCTTCGGCTATGGACTTGCCGCCACGCCTGCGTCGCTTGCCGGCGCTTACACAGTGTTCGCCAACAACGGCGCACGCGTTGCGCCGACTTTGTTGATGCGTTCACCGGACGCACGAGCGACGCGCACACAAGTGTTTACGCCGGCCGTGACACAGCAAGTGCTCAGCTACATGCGCTCGGTCGTCACCGACGGCACCGGCCGCGCCGCGGACGTTCCGGGGCTTCTGGTTGCTGGCAAAACAGGCACCGCCGAAAAGCTGAGCGACGACACCTACACCCAGGATCACAACTTCTCCTCCTTTGCCGGGGTGTTTCCGGTCAACAATCCGCGTTACGTGATTTTCCTGGCGCTGGACGATACGGGCGCGGGCGCGGCGGGTGGTGCGGTGGCGGCGCCGGCGGTGGCGCGCACACTGCGCAGGATCGCGCCAATGCTCGGTCTGCGTGTTGAGCCGCGCGCGCCCACCCACTAGAAAGGGCGCATGAAGCTTAGCGACCTGTTTGACAGTGGCGTTCCGGCGGATGCTGCGTCTGTGGACATCGCGGGGCTCACAGCCGATTCGCGCGCCGTCCAACGGGGGTTTTTGTTCGCCGCGTTACAAGGCGTGGCCGCGCATGGGCGCGATTTCGTTGCGCAAGCCAAGGCTAATGGCGCGGCTGCGGTCTTGTCCGCTGGCGATCTCGCCGCCGATCCCGGGGTTCTCAATGTTGTCGTTCCAGAAGCGCGCCGCGCTTTTGCGCTGGCTGCGTCGCGTTTCTACCCGCGCCGCCCCGCCACCATCGTCGCTGTCACCGGCACCAATGGCAAAAGCTCCACGGTCGATTTCTTGCGTCAGATTTGGACGCATTCCGGTAGACGCGCTGCGAGCCTGGGAACGCTTGGCGCGATAACGCCGTCGGGTGTGATCGATCTTGGCCACACCACGCCCGATCCCGCGCGCGTGCACGCAACGCTTACGCAGCTCGCGGACGAGGGCATCACGCATGCGGCGATGGAGGCGTCGAGCCATGGCTTGGAGCAGCATCGCATTGATGGCCTGACCTTCGCCGCCGCCGCTTTCACCAACCTCACCCAGGATCACCTCGACTATCACCACGACATGGCGAGCTATCGCGACGCCAAGCTTAAGCTTTGGGCGCTGGTGAAGGATGGCGCGCCGGCGATTATCAATGCGGATGCATCTGAATGCGCAGCGTTTGAAACGGGCGCGAAAGCGCGCGGCCTTGATGTGTGGCTCTGCGGTTGGCGCGCGCCGCGCGAGCATGCGCTGAAGGTCGTCGAGATCCAGCCACGCCCGAATGCGCAGACCATGACGCTGCTTTGGGCCGGCAAGGAATACAAAGTCGAGCTGCCGCTAATTGGCGAGTTCCAAGCCCTCAACGCCGTATGCGCGGCGACGGTCGCGCTGGCGCTGGGCGATGCGCCGGAGGCGGTTTGGACTGGCACGGAAAAGCTCAAGCCTGTGAAGGGGCGCATGGAACATATCGGTCAAAGCAGGAGCGGTGGGCACGTGTTCGTGGACTATGCGCACACGCCGGATGGACTCGATGTGCTTCTTCGCGCCGCGCGTCCGCATGCGCCGGGGCGTATCATCGCGGTGTTCGGCTGCGGCGGCGACCGCGACGTCGACAAGCGCGCCAAGATGGGCGTCATTGCAGAGCGTCAAGCCGACGTGGTGATCGTTACTGACGACAATCCTCGCAACGAAGACGCCAACGCCATTCGCGCTAACATTTTACACGGCGCGACCTCTGCGACAGAGATCGGCGATCGCACCGAAGCTATTCGCGCCGCGATTACCATGATGAAGCCCGGCGACGCGGTGATGATCGCCGGCAAGGGTCACGAGACCGGCCAGATCGTTAAAGGCGTCGTGCATCCGTTTTCCGATCAAGACGTGGCGCGCTCAGTGCTGGAGAGCCAAGCATGAATGAGCTTTGGAGCGCCGAAGAAGCTGCGCGCGCGACAGGCGGTGCGTTGCAAGGCGGCGATAGATGGAACGCAACGGGCGTTTCCATCGACACGCGCTCCTTAGAGCCCGGCGATCTGTTCGTTGCGCTCAAAGATGTGCGCGATGGTCATGAATTTCTGGCTCAAGCATTCGTCAGCGGCGCCAGTGCAGCGCTGATCTCAGATGCGTCCAAGGCGGATGGCCTCGGCCCAACGCTTGTTGTCGGGGATGTGCTCGATGGCTTACGCAAGCTCGGCGAAGCGGCGCGCGACCGCAGCGCCGCAAAGCGCATCGCTGTGACGGGCTCGGTTGGAAAAACCTCCACTAAAGAGGCGCTCGCCGCTTGTCTGGCCGCCAGCGGCCCGACGCATCGTTCGATCAAGAGCTACAATAATCATTGGGGCGTGCCGCTGACGCTCTCGCGCATGCCGCGCGAGAGCGCGTTCGGCGTGTTCGAGATTGGAATGAACCATCGCGGCGAGATATTGCCGTTGACACGGCTAGTTCGCCCCCACGCCGCGCTCGTCACCACCGTCGCGCCGGCACACGTGGAAAATCTGGGCTCGCTTGAAGCTGTGGCCGACGAGAAGGGCGACGTGTACGCGGGCCTCGAACCCGGTGGAGCGGCGCTCGTCCCGAACGAAGCGCCGCACGCCAGCCGCTTGGTCGCCGCCGCTGAACGCAATGGCGCCACGCTCATTCGTTTCGGGCGTGACGTTGTCTGCGAAGCGCGGTTGCTCAAGTTCGAGATGGATGAAACCGGCTCCAACGCCGAGGCCGACATTCTTGGCCGCGTCATTCGCTATCGAGTCGGCGTCGAAGGCGCGCACTGGGCGCTGAACTCGGTCGCGGCGCTCACCGCCGCAGATGTGGTTGGCGCCGATCTCGATGCCGCCGCTCATGCGCTCGAACATTTGCGCGCCTTCGATGGACGCGGCGTGGCCGCCAAGGTGCGTGCGCCTTTCGGCGAGTTCATGCTTGTGGATGATTCCTACAACGCCAATCCCGCCTCGATGGCAGCGGCGTTTTCCACACTCTCCGCACGTCGCCCCGGCGCGGGCGGGCGCCGCGTTGCAGCGCTTGGGGATATGTTGGAATTAGGCCCCGAAGAGCGCGCTTATCACGCTGGTTTGGCCGAACCGCTTGATAAGGCTGGCGTTGATCTGGTTTTTGCGGCCGGTCCACGCATGGCCGCACTCATGGAGGCGCTTCCGCCGAGCCGTCGCGGCGGCTATGCCGAGAATGCGGACGCTTTGATTCCGCTCATCGCGGGTTCCCTGCGTGCAGGTGACGTTGTGCTGGTGAAAGGATCGAACGGGTCGAAGATGAGCCGCGTCGTTAGCGCGCTCACCCGGCTCGAAGGGGAAGGTTGATGCTGCAGCTACTCGCTCAGTTCACGGCGCAGTCTCAATTTTTCAACCTCTTCAATTACATCACCTTCCGCACGGGCGGGGCGATGTTCACCGCCATGATCATCGCCTTCGTGATTGGCGCGCCGTTCATTTCC
>JBAQGO010000003.1:0-25305 GCA_049287825.1 Vitreimonas sp.
CAGCATGTTGTGGTTGGCCTGCACATCGTCCGGCAAGGAAGATTAGGCGCCAAGGGCGCTCGGCATACCCAGCGTCGCGGGGATCGGTCCGGAGGCAATCCGGCTAGGTGAGGAGCAAGCGCCGATCAAACCGACGTTGTTACGCAGCTCAGACCCTGCTTGCAGGGCCGTAGTTGCGAAGCAACGAAGGCCTGTCTCACTAAACGCATGGCCCGCCGCGGCTCCGTAGGAACGCCACTGAGTCTTCTCCGGTCGAAAAAACAAATCACGCGGGGCGCGCATCAAGCACCAACCCCAACTACCATCTTTCTGCGCAAGCTTCGTGCGCGCCCCGCTCTCCCGCTTTTGAGAGCACCTCAGTTTCGCTTTTCCAGTCGCGGAATGGCAGACGATGTTGCGCGCCTAGTTCGCGCGCCGCGTCACGTAGGGGCTGTCCAGCGGAAACGCTGGCACCGCGATATCGAACGTGTGTCCATCATCGACGCGCACCATCGAATATGTGCCCACCATCACGCCCGACGGCGCCGCCAGTGGCGCGCCGCTCGTGTAGGTGAAACTCTCGCCCGGCTTCAGCACAGGCTGCTCACCCACCACGCCTGGTCCACGCACATTTTGCGTCAGCCCATTTTCGTCGGTGATCGACCAGGCGCGCGACATCAGCTGCACCGTGTCGGGAGACAAATTGAGAATCTCAATCGTGTACGCCCAAACATACCGTCCCTCGTCGGGCGCCGAGTCCGCCGCCATGTAACGCGGTTCAACGCGCACCAGTACGCCGGAGGTCTCCTGTTCGAACATGGGCGCTAGTCTAGCTGGACAAATCCGCCGATGCACGCCAGCAAGTGCGCCATGACCGCCCAGCACGGCGTATTGTCGGATAGCGAGATCAAGCGCGCCATTCAGCAAGGCTGGATTGCCGCCGACGCGCCATTCCTTGACGATCAGATCCAACCCGCCAGCGTTGATCTGCGGCTGGGCGAGCGCGCCTACCGGCTGCGCGCAAGTTTTCTGCCCGGCGCCAATGCGCGTGTGCAAGATCGGCTCGACGCCGAAACCGTCATGCACGAGATCGACCTGCGCACCGGCGCCGTGCTCGAAACCGGCTGCGTCTATCTGGTGCAAGTACAAGAAGAGCTGATGCTACCGGCGCACATTCACGGCGCCGCCAATCCGAAGAGCTCAACCGGCCGCATTGATGTGTTTACGCGCCTGATCACCGACAGCGCTGCGTCATTCGATCATATTCCCATGGGTTATCATGGCCCGCTCTGGGCCGAGATCAGCCCGTGCACATTCTCGGTACTCGTGCGCACCGGCACACGCTTGAGCCAAGTACGTCTGCGCCGCGGCCCGCCGCATCCGAAGCGCGAAATCAACTTCACTATGGATCTCGCACTCAAAGGCCCGGTCGGTTATCGCGCCAAACGCCATTCCGGCGTCATCGATGTCGATCGCGTCGGCGGCTACGATCCGCGTGATTTTTTTGAACCGATGGAAGCGCGCCGCGGGCGCGTCGTCCTCGATCCCGGACAATTTTACATTTTTGCGTCCAAGGAAAATGTCATCATCCCGGCGGACGAAGCTGCCGAGATGGCGCCCATCCGGCCAGAGCTCGGCGAATTCCGCGCGCACTACGCTGGATTCTTCGATCCCGGATTCGGCATCGCGCCCAACGAAGGCCGTGCTGTTCTCGAAGTCCGATCGCGCGACGTGCCGTTCATCGTCGAAGACGGCCAGCCCGTTGGAAAATTGGTGTTCGAGCCACTATCTGGCCCGGTAGACCGGCTCTACGGCGAAGCCGGTTCGAACTACCAAGGGCAAGGGCTCAAATTGTCGAAGCATTTCGCGCCATGGCGATGAAAGCCGCACTCGTTGCGTTGCTTGCGGTGTTGGCGGCGAGCGCCTGCGCGGACGCGAAGCCCTCCGCCGCACCGGCCGAACCGGCCGTGTTCGCCGTACGCGACGCGGACTCCACGATCTATCTGTACGGCGCCGTGCACGTACGCCCGAACGGTTCGGATTGGGGTGGACCCATTGCGCACGCCGCGTTGGCCTCCGCCAGCGACGTTTGGACCGAGATGGACATCTCGCCAGAGACCGACGCGCGCGGCCAGCAAATAGCGCGCCAGCTCAGCGCTGCACCTGCGAATCGTCCGCTCTCCAGCTGGTTGACGCCGGCGCAAAATACGCGGCTTCGCGCGCTCTGCGCGCGCCTCCACCTTGACCCAAACGCACTTGAACCTTTGCAGCCCTGGGCGGCCTCTCTCACGCTGACGCTGCTGCCGATCATGCAAGCCGGCTACGATCCGCAATCCGGCGTCGATCGCGATGTCGACGCTTACGCCGATGCCCATCATTTGCGAGAGCACGCGTTCGAGACGATCGACGAGCAGCTCGGCTTTCTCGCCAACCTAAGCCCGCAGCTGCAGCGCCAGATGCTTCTCGAAGCCATTGATGAAGCGCAGCAAGGCCCCTCAGAACTTGCGGAGATGACAGCTGCCTGGGAGCGCGGCGACACCAGTGCGCTGCAACGGGTGATCGTCGACGAAATGCGCCACGATTATCCGGAGCTCTATCAGGTGCTGTTCGTGCGCCGCAACGCAGCTTGGTTGCCCGTGATCCAGCATGAGTTACAGGGGTCGGGCATTGAATTCATTGCTGTCGGTGCAGGCCATTTGCTCGGACCGGATGGCCTCGTCGCGCAATTGCGCGCCCGGGGCACACGCGTCGAGCTCGTGATTGCGCCGCCGGCCGTGAACTGATCAGCGCGAGACGCGCACGATGTCGCCGCTGGTGCGGCGCGCCTGATTGACTTCGTCTGGCGTGATGAAGCCGTCATGGTTGACATCGAGCGCGGCGAAGCGCCGCTCGGCACAAGCGTCGAACTCAGCCAGCGTCACACGCCGATCGAAATTACCATCACATGACATGATTGGCTCGGCGTCGCCCATCAGCCCGTAAGCCTGTGCGCCCGACATCCCCTCACCGCCGTGCCCGCGGTTCGGCCCAGATACAGTCGTGCCGACCGAATGCTCCACGTGGCGCAACCCATTGTCGCGATGATATTGTTGGGGCGGTTCGATCGTGTTGCCAATCGGCTCGCCGCGGGCGTTGCGGCCATCGATCACCTCCGGCGCTGTGCGGCGCCAATACGCGGTGTCTTCCACGGACGTCAGCGCACCATCCTGATTGGCGTCGGCCAGCGGGAAGAAGGCATTGGCGTTGGCCATGAATTCATCGTGCGAAATGCGCGAGTCGTAATCTGTGTCAGCGGCAGTGAACCAAACATCGACGCCGCGCGCGCCAGAGGCGTTGGCGCGGAACGCTTCACCCATTGGGCTAATGAAGAGGCTCGGCTGGCGCATCGCAACGCTGGAGTCCGGTCCACCTGGTCCCGCACCGCGCGCCCCGGCGGCCGGTTGGGCAAGCGCAGTGCTTGCTGAGCCAAAAGCCAAAACGCCGAGCGCGAGCATCAGAAATCGCATAAGAACCACCCTAGCCGCGCCGCGTAGGAGGGCAGCGTGGCGAAATTTTGCCGAGAGAAGAGAAACGCTGTCAATTGGGCAAGATCAGCTTCGCGGAAAAGCCGCGGGGCGAGCGATTGGCAAGTTCGAGCTTGCCGCCATGTTCGTCGGCAATCGCTTGCGCGATCGCAAGGCCCAGTCCCGCGCCATTCGCATCCGAGCGCGCCGAGTCGCTTCTGAAGAAGGGCGCTGCGACGTGGGCCAGCTGATCGTGAGCGACGCCGGGTCCATCGTCAGTGATTTCCGCGACTACGTTGCTATTGCTTGCGTAGACGTGGAGGACGCCGGCGCCTGCATACTTGGCGGCATTTTCGGCGAGATTCCTCAACGCTCGAGCAATTTCGCTCGGCCGGCACTCGACCATTACAGCGGCCGGCGCGTCAGCGCTAATGCTTAGCCCCATATCTTGCAGCTCGCCGCACAGCGTGCGCGCAATCTCCGCGAGGTCCACGCGAACGCGCGCCTCCTCGCTCGTGCCGGCGCGCGCAAGCGAAAGCGCTTGCTCGGTCAATTGCTCCATCTCGGCAATCGGCGCGAGCAAACGCTGTCGCGCGGCCTCGTCTTCGATCAACTCAGCGCGCAAACGCAGCGCTGTGATCGGCGTGCGCAAATCGTGGCTGAGCGCCCACAACATCTGCCGCTGTCGCCCGAGTTGGCGGCTCAGGCGTTCCGCCATGGCGTTGAATGCAGTTGAGGCGCGGCGCACGTCGTCGGGGCCGCTCACCGGCGCGACGACGTTCGGTTGGCCGGAGCCAAGCGCGCGCGCAGCGGCCGCCAGATCGGTAAGCGGACGACCAATTTGGCGTGAAATGAGCGCAGCGCCGGCGCCGGTTACAGCGACTGCAATCAGCGCTGAGATCAGCAACCCTAAAGGTGCCGGTCGCGGGCCCGGCAAGCGCGCGACGGCATTGAGCCAAAAGCCATTGTCCAGGCGAACAGCAAAGGTCACTTCCGTGATCTGGATGATGGCGGCGCCATTGTTGGGAGAACCGCGCACGATTGCATCAGAATCGTCTGGAGGAGGCGGGCCGTGACCGGGACCGTCCGCGTTGGGCTGATCGCGATCTTCGTGCGGAACATGGGACCAACGCCGCGATGGCACATCCATGGTGCGCGAGCGCGCTTGCACGGTAGCGCCATCAAGCCGATCGGCGAGCGCGCCCGCTAAACGCGCACCGTCGCCCGCGGACGAAGCGATGGCGGGCGCGCGATCCAGGCTATAGCGAATGCCGAAGTCGCGGATCGATTGCACGAGCGCTTGCCGTTGCGCCGGCGCGGCCAGCCGCAAGCGCTCCGCCGTGTAGGCGACGCGCTCGATCACCGTCGTTTCCGCCGCACGCCGCAGCGCAGCGCCACGTTCGTTCGAGAACATGATCAGCGCTACGGCGTACGAAACCGCGACAGCCACGATCGTTACCAGCACCAAACGGCCGGTCAGCGTGCTGAAGGGGCGCCAAGTCACGCTTTTTCGACGGGGGCCGTAAACACGTAGCCGCCGCCCCACACGGTTTTTATAAGCTTCGGAGATTTCACATCGACTTCAATCTTCCGCCGCAGACGGCTGACCTGCGTGTCTACAGCGCGATCAAACACATCCGTGCCGCGATCAAAAGCGAGATCGAGCAATTGATCTCGCGTCAGAACAATTTTCGGCCGCTGCAAGAACGTGAGAAGCAAGCGATACTCGCCGGTGCTGAGTTCGTGCGTGACGCCGTCGTCATCGACCAGCTCGCGCTCGGCGACCTTAAGCGTCCAGCGGTCGAACCGCAGTGCCTCGCCACTTGGCGCCTGCGCCTCCGGGGGCAACGCGTGTGTGCGGCGCAGCACCGCATCCATGCGCGCCATCAGCTCACGAGGATTGAATGGCTTCACGACATAATCGTCAGCCCCGACCTCGAGCCCAATGATGCGGTCAAGTTCTTCGCCGCGCGCAGAGACCAGAATGACGGGGATGTGGTTGGTCTCGCGGATGTGCCTACACAACGACAAGCCGTCCTCACCAGGCATCATGATGTCTAGAATGACTAAGTCGATGCGATTTTCCTTGATTGCCTTGCGGGCCGCTTCGGCGCTATCGACGGCGGTCGCGCGGCGGCCGTTCTTGCGCAGAAACTGGGCCAGCGATTCGCGTATTTCGCGATGGTCGTCGACGACCAGGACGTGGGGATCCTCCAGCATCATGAAAAATGTGAGGGGAATTGACCTAAAAATCTAGCGAGCGCGCGTTTCCGACCTGTGCCAAACTTTGCCGAACGGCCGAGAAGACATATTTAGTCGAATACGAGGGCCTGTTCGCCATAGGAACGCCAAGGTCGGCAGCGTTTGTTCCAGGGCACTGGTCGCAAAAGGGGTTACTGCATGCGTTTGAAGGCATTGGCGTTGATCGCGGCATCGGCTGCGAGCGTTACGGCGTGCGCCACTGGCGGCGCGGGATCACGCGCGAACGAACCGATCCGTGCGCTGCTCTCGGCCGATGTAATGATGTTCGTCAGTTGGGACACGAATGGCGATCTAACGACCAGCGCCGATGAGATCGAGGCCGGGATTACGCGTGAGTTTGATCGCGCCGACGCCAATCACGATGGCCGCATCGAGCCGATCGAATATCAAGCTTGGCAAACGGCGGTGCTTGGCGGCGGGCAAATGGGGCCGTACCGGCTCGATTTCGATCGCAACGTCGACAATGCGATTTCGCGCGAAGAATTCGCCAACGAGATTCACGCCCGCGTGCGCGACTACGATACCGATGAGAACGGCTCGCTATCGCGTGCTGAGTTTGTACGTCTGGTCGGTCAAGCTCGCCCCGCGCATTTGCCCGGCATTCAGGCCACACCGCAAATCGGCACTGAGCGGCGCGGCCACCCCTGACATGGTTTGGCGCCACTTCGCCTGCTGCTGAGATAGTTTCGACAAGAACCGCGCTTAACCTCAATCATCGGCAAACGGTCCCTCCCAGTCGTTTGCCGGCGGCGCTCTTCCCCCCGAAGCGGCCGCATGAAGTGACGGCCGGCGCACTCCCCCCAGCGCCGGCCGTATTCACATGCCGCTTCCGACACAGTTTGTCGCAACCTCGACGCACGGTCGAAAACTCCCGACCGTAAAACGCTGAGATGGCCGCAACTCGGCCGCAGAGGACGTTTTCGGTTTGGAGTGGAAGTGATGCGAAAACTTATGCTGGCGGCAATCGGGTTAGCGGCGCTGACCAGCGCCTGCGGCATGGCGCAAGCGCAAGGCGATCAGCAGCCCAACGCGCCTGGCGATCGTCATGGACGCGGTGGCTTTTTCATGCGCGCCGATGCGAACAATGACGGCGTGGTGACGCGTCAGGAATTTGACGCAAGTCGCGCGGCGGAATTTGCGCGACTTGACACTAATCGCGACGGCCAGCTCTCGCGCGATGAAATGCGCGCGGGCCGTCATTGGGGTGGACGCGGGCGCGGTGGCCCGGATGGCGGACCGCCGGGCGCTGGCGGCCCTCCGGGTGATGGCCCCGGCGGGCATCGCTTCGACCTGGCGCGGCTCGACACCAATCATGACGGCAACATCTCGCGTCAGGAATTCAATTCGCGACCGGACGCCATGTTCGACCGGCTCGACACCAACCATGACGGCATGATCTCCGCGCCGGAGCAGCAAGCGGCGCAGCAGGCGATGCAGCAGCGCATGGCTGAGCGGCGCGCCGACCGGCCCAATCCGGACACCAACGGCGACGGCAACATTTCGCGCGCCGAATGGGATGCGATGGGCGCTGCGCAGTTCCAGCGCATGGATGCGAACCATGACGGACGCGTGACCCGTGAGGAGGCCGAAGCTGCTCGTCCCCGCAGAGGCGAGTAAGCTTACGGAAACGCGGCCGGGCTTTTGGCTCATTGCTCGGCCGCGTCATCCGCCGCAAGGGAACAAACGCTTGGTGAAATCCGTGCGCTCGCGGCAGGCGATTTTCGTGGGCCGACGCTTTGGGCGCTAGATTGAAACGTAGAGACTAGGAAAGCGCCATGAACGCGCCAGTAACGCAACCAGACACTCAGACGATGCGCGAGCGTGCGCAGATGGTGTGGTCTAAACGGCCAGGCCTGCTGCGCGGACGCAATCTTTGGATCGTCGGTGGCGCTTTCGTCGTGCTTCTGGCGCTTTGGCTCATGTTCAGAGGCGACGGCAACGCCAACCCGTATCGCACCGCGCCGGTGGATCGCGGCGCCATTACGCGCTCAGTGAGCGCCACAGGCACGCTGCAGCCTGTCGTGTCCGCCAACGTTGGATCGACGGTGTCCGGCCCTGTGCAAACCGTGGAAGTGGATTTCAACACACCGGTGCGTGTGGGCCAGGTGCTGGCTCGCCTCGACCCAACATCGTTCCAGCAGCGCGTGACGCAACTGCAAGCATCGTTGTCGCAAGCGCAGGCGCAATATGCAGTCGCCGCAGCGGATTATCAGCGCTATGCCACGCTGAATCGGGCCGGCTTCGCGTCGGCGCAATTGATGTCGCAGCAGCGCGCCGCGCGCGACACAGCCGCCGCTGCTGTTGCCGGTGCGCGCGCCAGTTTGGCGAGTGCGCAGACGGATTTGTCACGGACCACCATCCGGTCGCCGATCAACGGCGTTGTTGTCGATAAACAAGTTAGCGTGGGTCAAAGCGTTGCCGCCAGCTTCCAAGCCGCGACCCTGTTCACAATTGCTCAGGACCTCTCGCACCTGCAGGCCAACATCTCGGTCGACGAAGCCGACATCGGCGACGTGCGCCAAGGCCAAGACGTTCAATTTACGGTCGACGCGTTTCCCGATCGCGATTTTCAGGGCGTAGTGAGCCAGGTGCGGCAGCAGGGCGTCTCGGAATCCGGCGTCGTCAGCTACACGGTGGTGGTGACTGCGGACAATCCCGACCACACGCTGTTGCCGGGCATGACCGCTAACGCCGACATCGTCATCGAGCGCCAAAACAATGTGCTGCGCCTTCCGACGACCGCGCTGCGTTTCCGTCCGTCTGACCCGGATGTTGCGGCACGCGGTCAGGCGCTGTTGCGCGGCAGTGGCCAACGCGGCGGCGCAAACAACCAACGCGCGGGCGGCGGCAGCCAACGCGGCAACTGGAGTGGCGGCCAAGGCGGAGGGCGCGGCCAGCGTATAGTTCAGCAAATGACGCAGCAATTGCAACTGACGCCGGCCCAACAAGCGACGCTGCAACAAGCGATCCAAAGCGCCATGCAGAACGCGCCGCCGCCAAGTGCAGACGGCTCGACAGATCGCCGCGCAGCCATGCGTCAGGCCCGGCAAGCGGCGCTAGCGGCCTTGGCGCCGACGCTCACCGCCCAACAGCGTCAATTGCTGGCGCAAATGCAGCAGGGCGCTGGGCAGCGCCGTGAGGTGCGCAATCAAGCTGTCGTCTGGGTGCTGCGAAACAACCAGCCTACGCCTGTGGTGGTGAGCACCGGCATCGCCGACAACACCAACACGCTGCTCTATAGCGGCTTGAACGAAGGCGATCAGGTGATCATCGGCGGCGGTCCGCCGGCGAAGGCGCAGAACCAAACGCGCTCGCCGTTTGGCGGGCCCGGCGGCCCTGGCGGCGGTCGTGGCGGCGGCGGTCGCGTTCGGGGCGGCTGATGGAAGCGCTGATTACAGCCGAGAAGGTGGTGAAGCTCTATCAGATGGGCGAGGAGACCGTGCGCGCGCTCGATGGCGTGAGCTTCACCATTCCCAAGGGCGCCTATTGTGCGATCATGGGCCCTTCCGGTTCGGGCAAGTCGACGCTGATGAACATTCTCGGCGCGCTCGATACGCCAACCGCCGGACGCATCACCATCGACGGCGCCAATATCGGCGAAATGCACGACGAGATGCTGGCGGAGTTCCGCAACCGCACGGTCGGCTTCGTGTTTCAGAGTTTCAATCTGCTGGCGCGGCAAACGGCGCTTGAAAACGTCGAACTTCCGATGATTTACGCGGGCGTTGAAACGAAAGTGCGCAAGGAGCGCGCCGCTGAATTGCTGACGCGCGTGGGCCTGGGAACGCGCATGGGGCACAGGCCGACGCAATTGTCGGGCGGTCAGCAGCAACGCGTGGCGATCGCGCGCGCACTCGCTGGCAATCCGGCCCTGCTGTTGGCGGACGAACCGACTGGCGCGCTCGACACCCATACGGGCCAAGAAATCTTGCAGCTGTTCGCGGATCTCAACAAGGATGGCTCGACGGTCGTGCTGGTCACCCACGATCCTGACGTTGCTGCCGCGACGCGGCGCACCATAGAAATGCGTGACGGCCACATCATCGGCGATCACGTGAACGAAAGCGTCGCCGCATGATCCGCACATCCGATCTCGTCGGCGGCGCGTTGCGGGCGCTGCAAGCCAACCCGCTACGCTCGGCGCTGACCGCGCTTGGCGTCATCATTGGCGTGAGCTCGGTTGTGGCGATGGTGGCGCTGGGCTCCGGCGCGCAAGTACA
This sequence comes from Vitreimonas sp., assembly GCA_049287825.1. Classification (GTDB taxonomy): domain Bacteria; phylum Pseudomonadota; class Alphaproteobacteria; order Caulobacterales; family Aquidulcibacteraceae; genus Vitreimonas. Next base: position 9,965 of record JBAQGO010000003.1, read on the forward strand.
AGTGGAACGCTCGATCGCAAGCCTTGGGTCGAACTTGCTGATCGTCGTGCCCGGCGCCTCGCAATCGGGCGGCGTACGCTTCGCTGTTGGCGGTGGCGGCCGCGACACGCTTACGCTGGCTGACGCCGACGCCATCGCCCAAGTCGAGGGCGTCGTTGCGGTCGCTCCCTCACAGCGCGGCGCCGCACAGATCGTCGCCAACGGTTTGAACTGGAATACCCAAATCCAAGGCGTCACGCCGGCTTACGTGACCGCGCGCGATTGGAGCGTCGCTTCAGGACGCATGTTCGACGACACCGAAGAGCGCCAAGCCCGCAAAGAGGTGCTGCTGGGGCAGACGGTCGTCACCAATCTGTTTCCGAACATGGACCCGATTGGTCAGACCATCCGCATCAGCGGCGGCGCCTATGAGGTCATCGGCGTTCTGGCGTCCAAGGGCCAAAGCGGCTTCCAGGATCAGGACGATATTGTGCTGGCGCCGCTCACTACCGTGAAGCGCCGGATCTCCGGACGTAACGGCAGGGCAGACACGATCAGCCAAATTTCGGTCAAGGCTGCATCCGGAGACGATCTTGACCGCATCCAAGAGGAAGTGACGGCGCTGTTGCAGCAGCGTCACCACACCAATGGGGATAATGACGATTTCACGGTCCAAAACCTCGCCTCAATTGCTCAGACGGCGCAGCAAACCACCCAGGTGTTTACCTATCTCCTGGGGGGAATCTCCGCTGTTTCGCTGCTGGTTGGCGGTATCGGGATCATGAACATCATGCTGGTCTCGGTTACGGAACGGACGCGCGAAATTGGCCTGCGGAAGGCTTTAGGCGCGCGCCAATCGGACATCCTTCATCAATTCGGTCTGGAGGCGATCACGCTTTCGGTGGCCGGTGGGGTGGTCGGACTAGCCCTGGGCATCTTCGGGGCTTGGGCCATGACGAGTTTGTTTAACCTGCCTCTTGTAATTTCCCCGCTTAATGCGGCCCTTGCGATAGGTTTCGCGGGGCTGGTCGGAGTGGTATTCGGCGCTTATCCCGCGTGGCGGGCGGCCCGTCTCGACCCGATCGAGGCGCTCAGGCGGGAGTGAGGAAGAAATTCTCATGCGCATTCTAGTGGCTTCAGTCCTGGCCTTGGCGGCTGCTTCACCCGCTGTCGCCGAACCGCTCAACGACGCGATGTTGTCGGCGGTGCAAACCAACCCGACGCTGGCGGCGCAAAAATCGCGCCTCAACGCGACGCGCGAAGCGCTGCCGCAAGCCTGGTCGGAAGCGCTGCCGCAGATTTCACTGAGCGCCGGCGCCAGCAACAGCGACGTCGACCACATCACCCCTGACCCGCCGTCGAGCCGCGATTGGTCCGCAACCGCGAGCGGCTCGCAATTGTTGTTTGCCTCTGGCCGCATCATCGCCACCACGCGCGCTGCACGCGCCGAGATCCGTGGCGCGGTCGCCGACTACAACGAAGCACTGCAAACACTGCTGCTCGATGTGACGACTGCGTACGCCGACATGCTGCAGTCGCAATCGGTCGTGCAGGCGCAGCAAACGACGGTCGACAATCTCACCACGCTCGCGCGCTACGCCAATGCGCAATTCAACGCTGGCGTCGTCACCCGCACCGATGTCGCGCAAGCTGAGGCGCGCCTGGCGCAAGCACGCACCGAGCTGGTGCAAGCACAGGGTTCGATGGCCGCCGCGGTGCAAGCCTACATCCGTCTGGTTGGCCACCCGCCAGCCGATTTGGCCTCGCCCGCGGACGCCGAAGGTCTGCCGGCCGATCTGCAATCGGCGCTCGATACAGCGGGGCGGGGTAGTTTCGTCCTCGCGGGCGCTATCGCCGCTGTTGATCAATCGCATGCCAATGTCCAAGTCGCGGCGTCCGCTGGTCGTCCGACGGTGAGCTTGCAAGCCAGCCACTCGGTGAGTGGCGAGTGGGGCCACAATGCAAGCGACACGCAGCCGACCGATGATTCCGTTGGTTTGCGCTTGAGCTGGCCGCTTTTCCAAGGCGGCCTGGTGCGCTCGCGCATTCGCGAAACCAGCGCTTTGGCGACAGCCTCAAATTACGATCTGGTCGCGGCGCAACGCTCCGTGCAGGAGACGGTCACCAATTCCTGGACCGGTCTCGCCAGCGCCCGCGCCTCGGTGGATTCCGCCCAGCAACAAGTCACCGCCGCGGAGCTTGCCTATCAAGGCATCCGCCTCGAGCAAGAGACCGGCCTCCGCTCCACGATCGATGTGCTGAACCAGGAGCAGGATCTGCTCACGGCGCGTTTGGCGCTGGCGCAGGCTCAGCGCGATCTTGTCATCGCAGAGCGTGCGATGCTCGCGTCCATGGGCCAACTGCAAGTTCCCCAGGACAGCAACCACGCATCGAACGATCATCTGCGCGGACGCGAGCGCTAAGCTCACCGCGCCCGTGTTGGAGGAACTGGTGTCATGCGCGCTTTGATTGTCGGCTTGGCGATTTTGGCCGGTGCTTGCTCCGTTGAAACCAACAGCAGGGGCGGCCATGGCGGTTACACAGTCGATATTCGCGCTGTGGAGAACAGCGCGGTCTACGTCGTAACCGGACCCGATGGCCGCGTCGCGGCGGCGCGCTCGCAGAACGGCGCGTCGGCGATGCTCGATCCACAAGCCTTGCAGCAGGCGCTGGCCGCGATGCCGGCGCCGGCGACGAACCCGCGCTACGATGATCACGAAGTGTCTATCCGCGCGCCTGGTTTTTCGCTGCGGGCCTCTGGCGATGACGACGGCGCGGGCGCTCAAGACGCCGACAATGAACACGCCGGTACTCCGACCACCACGCCGGCGTCCGGGGAGAAGCCTGTGGCGAGCGCTCCCGCCAACGATGTGCACGGACGGGGGCACGTCAGCATGAATATCGGCGGCTTTAGCCTCGACGCGGAAGGCGACGGCGATGAAGGCAACGGACGCGCCCATGTGCATTTCGCGGGCCTGAGCGCTCACGACGCACGTCATTTCATTACGGACGCAGATGAACTTTCGCCACAGGTTCAGACGCAAATGCTGGCGGTGCTCGGCCTTCCCCAGGACGACAAGTAGACTCACAGCGCCCGACGCTTGCGCAGAAGCGCAGCTTTGCGTTTCCTGAACGCTTCGATTCGGGGAACGTTGTGGGAAATCGTCTTCAAACAGCCGCCGCACTCAGCGCCGCGCTCGTGTTCGCCGCACCCGCAGCCCGCGGCGCCGAGGGCATGTGGACGTTCGACAATTTTCCAACCGCACGCATGCAATCGGAAATGCATTGGGCGCCGGATCAGGCTTGGCTCGATCACGTCAAAGTTGGTGTCGCGCGGTTGCCGAACTGTTCAGCGTCGGTCGTGTCGAGCCAAGGCTTGGTGTTGACCAATCAGCACTGCTTGACCGATTGCCTTGAAGCGGCCTCGCCGGCCGACAGCAATTACGTGGAGGCGGGCTTCAGCGCGCATGCACGTGAAGAGGAGGTGCGCTGCCCTGGTCTCGCGCTGCAAGTGCTGGTGGACATCACCGATGTCACCCCGCGCATTCAAACCGCTACGGCCAGCGCGCCGCCGGAAGCATTCGCCCGCACGCGCGACGCGGAAATCGCGCGCATTGTTGACGCTTGCGCCGGCAGTTGTGAAGTGGAGACGCTCTATCAAGGCGGCCGCTACGGGCTTTATCGGTACCGGCGTTTCGACGATGTGCGCCTTGTGTTTGCGCCGGAACGCGCCATGGCGGCGTTCGGCGGCGACGCCGACAATTTCGAATTCCCGCGTTACGCCGCCGACTTCGCGTTCCTGCGCGTTTACGAAAACGGGACTCCCGCGGCGACACCAGCGCACCTGACCATGCGTTTTGATGCGATCAACGCCAATGACGTGGTGATCGCGGCGGGCAATCCTGGCTCGACGTTGCGCTTGGAAACTGCCGCACAGCTTGCATTCTTGCGCGATGTCGAGCTTCCGTGGCGCATCGGCATGCTTAGGCAGGCGCGCCAGCGCATCGGCGCGTTTGCGCAGAACTCGCCCGATCACGCGCGTATTGCTGAGCCGACGCTTTTGAGCCTCGACAACGCCGCCAAGGCGTTCGACGGATGGCTGCAGGCGCTGCGTGATCCGAACCAATTCGAGCATGTGACAGCTCGCGACGCCGATCTGCAAGAACGCGTGCATCGCAACCTCGCGGCTCGGCGCGACATGGGCGATGCGTGGGGAGAGATCGCGCAGGCCGAGACTGCCAACGCGGCGGCGTTGCTTCCATACCAGTATCTCGAGCTGCGCGCCGGCGAGCGCTCGCAATTGTTCGCCTGGGCGCGGGACATCGTGCGCGGCGCCGCTGAGCGCGGCAAGCCCGATGCTGAACGCTTGCCGCGCTATCGCAACGATCGCCTGTGGGCGGTGACGCGCGCGTTGCAAAGCAGTGCGGCGATCAATCAGGACTGGGAGGCGTTGAACCTTCAGCTCTGGCTTGAAAGCATGCACGCAAACCTGCCGCCGCGCAGCGTTGCCGTGGCGCGTGTGTTTGGCGGCGACAACGCCACAGATTTGGCGCAGCGGCTGGCGCACTCGCGTTTGTCCGATGCGGCCTTTCGGCAACAACTTTGGGATGGCGGCGCAGCGGCGGTAGCGGCCTCCGATGATCCAATGATCCAGTTCGTGCTCCGCTGGGACGCCGACGCCCGCGCCGCGCGCACACGCTACGAAACGCTGGTGGCCACGCCGATAGCGCGGGCCCAGGAGCGGATCGCGCAAGCGCGCTTCCGGGCTTTCGAATTGAGCCAATATCCCGACGCTACGTTCAGCCCGCGTTTGTCCTACGGCCGCGTCGAGGGCTGGAATGAAGCGGATCACACCGTTCCTGCGTTTACGCGCTTCGGCGAATTCTATGAGCACGCCGGTGCGCCGCCACGCGCCCTGACGCCGGTATGGGCCGGCGCACGCGCGACGCTCGATCCGCAAACGATATTCAATCTGGCAACCAGCACTGACTCGATCGGCGGCAGTTCCGGCAGCCCTCTGCTTGATCGAGATGGCCGCGTTATCGGCGTGGTGTTTGACGGCAACACACATTCGTTGGGCGGCGAGTTTTTCTACGACGCCGGCCTTAACCGCAGCATCTCGATTTCATCGGCCGCGATCGCTGCGGCGTTGCGCAATGTCTATGGCTTGAATGATTTGGTGGGCGAGCTTGAGGGCGTTATGCCAGCGCCGCATTCAGAAACGCCGTCATGCGACCGAGCGCGGCAAAGGTCTGGGTGCACGGAAAAGCGATGAAGCCGTGCGCGGCGCCTGGATAGACCGCCAGTTCGCCACGATTGCCGGCGGCTATCCAGCGCCCGTGCATGAAAAGACTATCGTCTAACAGCGCATCATGCGTGCCGATGCTGAAGAGCGCGGGGCACAGATCCTTCAGATCGGCGTAGAGCGGCGAGATGTGCGGCGCGCGCCGCGCTTCCGGCGATAGGCCGGGAAGGAAGGCTTCGCCGAACTTGTTGATGTCGATTGTGCGCAGGACGAGGCGGCGCGCGTCGCCGAAGGCGCGCGCGCTAGGCGTGAGGCCAAGGTCAAACACGCCGAACACAAGATTGGCGGCGTGAAACGGGCTGCGCCCGAGCCTGTCGCGCAGGCGAAGCATGGTCAGCGCGGAGAGATGCGCGCCCGCGCTCTCGCCGCCGATGGTGAACTTGGCGCCGCCAAATTCGGAGAGGTGCTCGTTGACCCATAGGGCTGCGGCCTCGCAATCGTCCGGCCCGGCCGGGAAAGGATGCTCCGGCGCCAGCCTGTATTCGATGCTGATTGCGGTGAGCTGCGTTTCATCAGCGATGCGTTCGAGCAAGCGATCCTGCTGGTCAGCGGCGCCCAGCACATGGCCGCCGCCGTGAAGGTGGAGATAGACGCCCCGTGGCCGGTCTGGCGCGATGGCGCGCAGCGGAACTTTCCCGCCAGGTCCGTCAATCTCGATCCAGCGTGCGCGTTCCGATTTTGCCGCTGCCGGAAAGATGCCTTCGCCGCGCGCCCGTGCGGCGCGCACTTTCGCGGCGCCCGCGTCCCACCATTCCGGCATGCCGGTCATGGCTTGCACGATGGCCTCGTTGATCTGGCGCGTGTCGGCGGGAATGGCGGCGTCGCCGAACAGATGCGGATCGAGTGCGTCGCTCACTTTAACCCACCCAGCTTGCGAATGGCGCTCCATTCGGCGCTCGTCACCGGTTGCACTGAGAGGCGAGAATTGTTCACGAGCACCATGTCCGCGAACTTCTTGTCGGCCTTGATGGCGGCGAGCGTCACCGGCGTCTTCAGCGGTTCAACGGACTTCACGTCGACGCACACGAAGCTGCCGGCTTTATCCGTTGGATCCGGGTACGCTTCCTTGACGACAGTGCTGACGCCGACGATCTCTTTGCCTTCGCCCGAGTGATAGAAGAAGACGAGATCACCCTTCTTCATCGCTTTCAGATGCGCTTTGGCTTGGTGGTTGCGAACACCCGTCCAGACATCGACGCCCTTTTTGACATGCTGGTCCCAAGACCATGTGTCGGGTTCACTCTTCACCAGCCAATGCGCGCTCATGCAGCCTCGCGTAGATTCAGATGCGCTTCGAACACCAGATCGAAGGGCGTCTCAGTTGCGCGCCGGAATTTAGCGAAGCAGGGGCGCTTGGCCACCGTTAATTCGCGCACCAAGCTTGTTGCGTTGCCGGTGGTGCCTCCCACGATGGGTGCGCCTTGATCTCGCTTGGAAGCTCATCCAGTTTGGACGGAGCATGAACGCCGCGCTGCAAGCAGAAGGGCTGATCAAGCGCTTCGGCGCGCGCGCCGCCGTCGATGATCTGAGCTTCGCTGTGCCGAAAGGCGCGATCTATGGTGTGCTTGGACCCAACGGCGCCGGCAAGAGCACCACGATGCGGATGCTGGTTGGCGTGCTGCAGCCGACCTCAGGGCGCGTGACCATCGGCGGCGCGGGATTGACGCGAGAAGCATTGCGTCACGTCGGGTATTTGCCAGAGGAGCGCGGACTCTATCGCAACATGAGCGCGCGCTCGGCTATTGCCTATTTGGCGCGGCTCAAGGGCATGCCCAGAGGCAAGGCGCACAAGCGCGCCGATGAATTACTGATTGCCCAGGGACTAGGCGCGGTTCGCGGCAAGAAGATCAAAACTTACTCAAAGGGCATGGCGCAAAAGGTACAGGTGCTGGCCGCCCTTGCGCACGAGCCGGACATCATCATTTTGGATGAGCCATTCGCGGGGCTCGATCCGGTCAATCAACGCGGCTTGGAGGAAGTGATCCGGGCGCAGGCGGCGGCTGGACGAACGGTTCTGTTTTCGACCCACGTGATGGAGCACGCCGAGCGCTTGTGCGATCGAATTCTGCTCATCAATGGTGGGCGCAAAGCATTCGAAGGCAGTGTGCACGAGGCGCTGGCTCTCGCGCCCAGTGTCGCGATGTTGGAGACGGACGGTGATTTTGATCTTGCCGCCGCGCTTGCAGCGCGGGGCTTCAACATCGTCGCCGACGGACAGGAGCATGGCAGCCGCCGCTGGCGGGCTCGTTTGGAGAATGGATCGGGCTCGCGGCAATTGCTTTCCGCGTGCGTCGAAGCAGGCGCACCGCTGAACTTGTTCGAGCCGGCGCGCGCCAGCTTGCATGAAGCGTTCGTGGCGCTGGTTGGCGATGAAGCCGTCAAGAAGGCGGTGGAGTAGGCGATGGGCGCGATCTCCCTCGTCGCCCGGCGCGACTACTACGCTTATGTCGGTTCGTGGGGATTTTGGGTCTCGCTGCTCATGGCGCCGCTGATCATCGCGGCGTTGACACTTGGTCCGCTGTTTCTGGCGCGCGCGGAGCCGCCGCGTTTGCTGACCATCCTTGCCGACCGACCGAGCGACGCGGCGCTTGCCGCTCAGGCGCTTGCGGATGACGCGCGGGCCGATGCCCGGCGCGACATCGCTGGCTATCTTGACGCCGCCGCGCCAGGCGAGAAGCAGGCAGTGCTCGATTTATTTGACGCGGCGCCTAATCAGCGTGCAGCCGCTGCGGCTGCGCGAGCGCTGGTTGCCGCGCGCGCGCCACAAGCCTTACAGAACTTTCCCATATCGTCGCCGCGATATTTGGTTGTGCCGGCGCCGTCGCTGAGCATGAACGGCGTGCGCCCGTACCTTGATGGCCAGCGCGCACTTCCAGACGGGCGCAGCTTGTATGGCGCGATCAACATTCGACGCACAGTGAGCGGTCCCGCAATCGAGTATTGGAGCACCAATCTCTCGCATCAGGAGCCGATGACGATCGTGCGCGAGACTTTGCGCGCGGAAATGCGCCGCGACGCGCTGGCGCAGCACGGCGTCGATGCGGCTGAGGCTGATCGGCTTGATTCACTCGAGCCGCAAACACAGCAATTCGACCCGCGGCCCAGCGCGCCGCAAGGCCGCATCACGCTGCGCCAACGTGCACCCTTCTACGCAGCGATCCTGTTGTCGTTCATTCTGTGGAGCGTGGTTTTTTCGACCGCCAACATGTTGCTGAACGGCGTCATCGAAGAGAAGTCCAACAAAATTCTGGACACCTTACTGACCAGCGTCACGCCGCTGCAATTGTTGACGGGGAAGTTGCTCGGCGTCGCCGCCGTCAGTGCGACCCTGTTCATTTTTTGGGGAGCGCTCGGTGGCGTATTGTTGAACACCGCCGCAACGCGGATGGGCGATTCCGCGCTCGGGCAAATCGCTGCGGGCTTCCTTGATCCGCGTTTGCTGGCGGCGTTTTTGGTGGGCTTCGTTGCTGGTTATCTGATCTATGGCGCGATCTTCCTGGCCCTGGGCGCGCTCTGCGAGTCTATCCAGGAGGCGCAAACAGCCCTCGGCGCCGCCACCTTGGTCATGGCTCTGCCGATGATGCTGATTGCGCCGGCTCTCGACAATCCCAACGCGCCGCTGATTGAGGCAGCCTCTTGGGCGCCGTTGTTCACACCATTCATGCTGCTCATCCGCGCGCCTGCGAATTTGAGCTGGATCGAAATCGCCGGCATGGGAGTGATGATGTTTGCGTTTGCGGCGCTGGTTTTGGTGCTGGCGTCGAGGGTGTTTCACGCCGGCGTCGTCGATCAACTCAGCCTCGCCAGTTGGCGGCGCAAGAAAGCTTAGGCCGCGCGCCACCCGAACATGGCAAGCGTATGCCCATCAGGATCCTTGAAGGGCCGCAGGCAGAGTTCGCGGCCTTCGGCCTTCTGCAGTACGATGGCGTTTTCATTGAGCCATGCAACGCTCGCTTTGGTCAGCGCCGCTTCGCTGGCGCTCCAAGCTGTCGGTTCGAAATAGAAGGTGGCGTCGCCGCCAATGGTCATGCCCGGATACTTCGGGCCAATCATGAACATGAGGCCGCCAATTTCGAGGAAGTGCATGCCGGCAGTTTCGAACGCGTACCGGAAGCCGAGGACGTCTCGGTAGAATGCGACAAGCTTGGCGGGATCTTCGCTGGCAAGCGCGGCTTGGCTCATGCGGGTGAATAATGGGGTAGGCGGTGTGGACATAGAGCACCCTCTTATCGACTTCGCCATATAATTAGTTTGACGAACTAACTAAGTCAAGAGAGAATCCGCGCTGATGTCCAAGCACGATCCGCTCGAAGTCGCCGACCATCTGCACACGGCGGCTATTCGCTTGCTCCGCCGCGTGCGCCTCACTGACGATGAGATCGGGCTTTCCGCGCCGAAGCTCTCAGCGCTTGCCGTGCTGGTCTTCGGCGGCGCGACAAGCCTGAAGGCGCTCGCGCGCTCCGAGCAAGTCACCGCGCCCACCATGTCCAAACTAGTCACTGATCTGGAAGCGGCGGGGCTCGCGGCCAAGCGCGTGGACAAGCACGACAAACGGGGCGTGCGTATCGAAGTGACAGCGAAAGGACGCGCGCTGATGGAAGCGGGCCGCAAGCGCAGACTTGCGCTCTTGCGCGATCGCCTCGCCATGTTGACGCGCGAGGAGCGCGCTCTGCTCGACGCCGCAGCAGCACTGATGTTGAAAGTGGCTTCCCCGAGTTAGTCTCAGCGTACCCCGGCGCCGACGACAGGCCGCGCCACGATCCGTCCGCTCGGCGCACTCAAGCATTCGCCGCGGCTCAGCGTGATGCGGGATGGAAAGCCTGGGTTCGCGAACGCGATCGTCGCCAAGCCCCAGCGATGCCAAGCGTGGCCCTCGGCGTCGACGATCGCCGCAGGGCACGCCGCGCCCGCGTCGTCGGCTTCCACCCAATAGGCTTGATAGTGAGAGCGGCCGCTGCTTTGGCCGCCGAGGCCGACGACGAAGATCTGGCCTTGTTGCATGCCTTGTTCAGCACGGTAGCTGAGCACAGCGACGTTGCCGACATCGCGGTCATAGACCAGCTGATTGCCGCTCGGCAGCGACCACACCTCGTCAGCAAACGCCGGCGCAGCGAATGGCGCGAGCGCAAATGAAGCAGCGAAGCAAAGTATGCGAAGGCGCATGAGAATCTCCCCGGGTCGCCATCGAGTTTATGGCGCGCCCCTTCTGGCTTGTCGAAGGTCCAACAAAAACGCCGCCCGGCGAACCGGACGGCGCTTTGACCCTCAAATCTTGTGATGCGATTGCTTAGCCCCGTGGGCGCGGCGGTGGCTTAGGCAGCAGACCCTCGCGCTGGGCGCGCTTGCGGGCGAGCTTGCGGGCCCGGCGAACGGCCTCAGCCTGTTCGCGCGCACGCTTTTCGGACGGCTTTTCGTAATGATTGCGGCGCTTCATTTCGCGGAAAGTGCCTTCCCGCTGCATCTTCTTTTTGAGCGCCTTCAACGCCTGGTCGACGTTGTTATCGCGAACGAAAATCTGTACCAGGACCCGTCCTCCGGATGAATTTTGCACGCGCAAAAGGGCCTGAAGCGCGGCTGCGCTCCCAGGTCCGCTTTCTTGCGAAGGCGAGCAAATAGCAAAAGGCCGCGCCCCTGTCCATGCCGGAGACGTCGACGGTCGGGGGTGAAAAGCTTACCTTTCGCCCATGGCAGACGCCCCCTCAGCCCGGTTCCGGTCCCGGATCCTGGACGCTTTCACCGGTCACGCCGCCCAGATGGGCTGGACCGACGCCGCCTTTGAGGCCGCCGTCAAAGATACCGGCCTGACGGCCGGGGAGGCCGCCTTGGCCTGTCCGCGGGGCGCCGTCGACCTGTTCGACGCCTTCGCCGAGCGCGCCGACAACGCCATGGTGCAGGCGCTCGACGATCTCGACTTGCCGAGCATGCGCTACACCCAACGCGTAAAGGCCGCCGTGCAAGTGCGGCTGTTGGCGCAGGCGCCATACAAAGAAGCCGCGCGCGCCATGACGCGCGCTCTGGCGCGGCCGACGCGCGCGCCGGAAGCGGCGCGCCTGTTGTGGCGCACCGCCGATCGCATCTGGCGCACGCTCGGCGATACTTCCACCGATGAGAATTTCTACTCCAAGCGCGCCATTCTTTCCGGCGTGCTCGCCTCGACCTATGCGCGCTGGTTCAACGATGACAGCGCCGACGGCGACGCGACCTGGGACTTCCTCGACGCGCGTCTCGCCAACGTGATGCAGTTCGAGAAGTTCAAAGCGCGTCTGAAGCCGTTGAGCGAAGGCGTGCAAAGCGCCGTCGGCATCGCGGCGCGCTTTCGCTACGGTGGGCGCTAAGCCGATTTCGGCGCGATTTCCTGCCCTTGTTCACCGAGCCGCCGTTCAACGAACTTCTGAATCAAGCCGAGTAGCCGCGCCACCACAATGCCAATGTAAGTGCTGAGCAGGGCGCCGCCGCCCAGCGACACGTCAAACGCGTTTAACGCTCTCGCGTCGTGCCAATACTCTACGTACGCCCGCATGCGGCGCACCAAAGGCGCGATCGTTTGGGATTGATCGTCGTAAAGGTGTGGCGCGTAGTAGACCAATGCGAACGTGATCCCAATCGGCAAGATTGCGCCGAGTGCGAGAAAAACCGACGTAATCCTGTCGTGCCGCGAACGGCGGAAGAGTTTCAGTCTGAGACGCTGCTTCATCCCGCGAGCTTAGCGCTTCTTGTGCAGTTGGTGCAGCAGGATTGAATTGCCTTCGCTGTCGCTGATGACGCGCATGCGGCAGACGGGACTTGGGATCATCTCGGACTTGAAGGTCACGCCCTTGGCTTCGAGCTCGGTGCAGAGCGCTTCGATGTCGGTGACTTCGAAGGCGATGGTGCCGCCGTTGCCGCTCGGTTCGTCTTGGGTGAAATTGGTGATCGCAAAACAACCGCCGCCCGGCAGATCGTATTCGATCCACCAGCCATCGCCCTGATTGCCTTTGGAACCTTCCTTAAGGCCCATCACCTCGCCGTAGAATTTGCGCGCCCGGGCGACGTCTTTGACCGGGTACATCGTGAACGCGACCTTCTCAAGCATGGCTGTCTCCTTGAATCCAGAATTCATGCCGCTTCCGCAGCCATCACATCGAGACGCGTGTAACCGAACTCCATGCCGTCGGTCATGCCAGTCGCGACGGCGCCGTCGCGGGCTTCCTTCGATGCGAACTTCATGTTGCACACGAGCGTGGGCACGCCACTTCGCTCTTGAAGATCGAGCCAAACTTCGCAAGGGTCGCCTGCAGGCATCGAGCCGCCAAGATTGCCCGCATCGAAATATTGATCATGCGCCAGCCGCGCCGGCGCATCGACCTCCGTGAAGGGACCGAAGAAGCCAAACTGTTTGCCGTTTTCCTTGTGCTTCCAATACCAGCGATATTTGCCGCCGACGCGCACATCCATCTCGCAGATCGGCATGTCCCAGTCCGCGTATCCCATCCACTTCCGAATGAGTTCCGGTTTGGTGTGCGCGTCGTAAACGAGTTGGCGCGGCGCGTTGAATTGGCGCGTGACGCGCACTTCCCGATCGCTTGGCAACGTCACTTGAGCCGGTGCTGGCATTGGAGTTTCCCTTCCATACTTATGGTGATTAGCCCTTGCGGCGCTTCTTTTTGGCGGCGCCTTTGGGGCGGACGGATTTCAGTTCGTCGAGCAAAGCATCCAGGCGATGATAGTTGCGCTCCCAGATCTCGCGGTACTTTTCGATCCACGCCATTGCTTCATCGAGCGGCGCGGCTTCGAGCGTGCGTGGCCGGCGCTGCGCATCTTGTCCGGTGGAGATGAGGCCCGCGCGCTCCAGCACTTTCAGATGCTTGGAGATGGCGGGTTGGCTCATCGCGAAGGGCTCGGCCAAGTCCATCACCGAGGCCTCGCCCTCCGCAAGCCGCGCCAGAATGGCGCGCCGGGTGGGATCGGCCAGGGCAGCAAAAGTAGCGTCAAGATGATACGTAGCAGGCATTTCAATATAACCCTGTAGGTATATAGCTACGTGGTTATCGAAAGCATGTCAACAGGCGCGGTAGAGATTACCAAAATGGAACAGCGCATTTTCGGCGTTTCGGGCGTAGAGTTCCGCACATGGACGGGAGGCGCTTATGCGAGCTGCTCCGGCGCGGTTTGTGAACGCAGCGATCTGGCCGCTGACAATTTGGACCAGTCTTAGTCACCTCGAAGAACATCCCGCTGACGATTACGTCGAGCGCACCAGCCCGATCGTGGCGACGGCGGTGGCGTTTTGGGTGTGCCTGATAGCCTTGATCATCTTTGCCAATCCCGCAGTGGTCTCCATTGGCGGCAGCGCCGGTGACGGGGAGGGCGTGTTTGAAATGGTGAGGCGCACACCGACTGTGGTGGTCGACGTGCTGTGGTTCTTCACGCCCACGCTGTACCTGATTGGACTGTGGCTATTCAAATCGCACGACGAAGCGTTTCCGCGCTGACGCTTAGTCTTCGCGCACTGTGAGCTTGGTGACGTGCCCCATCTTGCGCCCGTCACGGGTGCTGCGCTTTCCATAGAGATGCAAACGCGCGCTTGGATCGGCGGCAAGTTCAGCCCAACCATCAGCATAGGCGCCGATCAGGTTCAGCATTTCGACGTCGCCGACGCGCGTGGTCGGCCCCAGGGGCCAGCCCGCCACGGCGCGGATGTGCTGCTCGAACTGCGAGGTGAGGGCGCCTTCGATAGTCCAGTGCCCGGAATTGTGGACGCGCGGCGCCATTTCGTTGGCGACCAGCGTCCCATCCGGCATCACGAAAAACTCAATGGTCAGCACGCCGACATATCCAAACGCCTCGAGCACGCGCTGCGCGGCGGCGCGCGCGGCGACATTGGTGGCGGCGTTGGCGCGTGACGGGACGACGGTGCGCGAAAGAATTCCGTGCGCATGCTCGTTCTCGCAGAGATCGTAGAAAGCAGTCTTCCCGTCCTCACTGCGCGCGCAAATGATCGAGACCTCGCGCTCAAACGGACAGAAAGCTTCGAGGATGCCGGCCGCGCCGAGGCGTTCAAAAGCGCCTTCCGCTTCAGCCGCCGTCATGATGCGAATCTGACCGCGGCCGTCATATCCAAAGCGGCGCGTTTTCAGGATCGAGGGCGCGCCAATCTTGGCGATTGCCACGTCGAGATCCTCTTGGTCGGCGATGGCCGCGAACGCCGGCGTGGCGATGCCGCTGGAAGCGAAGAAACTCTTTTCGTCAAAACGATCCTGCGCCACGGCGAGTGCGTGATGATGCGGGCGCACATGCGCGCCGGCGTCCATCAGCGCTTTCGCAGTGGCCGCAGGCACGTTCTCGAACTCGGTGGTAATGACGCTGACGTGGCGCGCGAACTCTTCCAGTGCGCCACGGTCGTCGAACGGCGCCACAAACGTGCGCGCGGAGACGCGTGCTGCGGGGCTGTCATGTTCATCGGTGAAGATGCAGACATCGAAGCCAAGCTCTGAGGCGGCGTTCGATAGCATGCGGCCTAATTGTCCGCCGCCCAGGATGCCGATGGTGCTTCCCGGCGCCAGCGGCTTCATGTTGGGTTTTCGCTCACGGCTTCAGTTTGCGCCGCGCGATAGGCGTCAAGGCGGGTAGCGAGCGCGTCGTCATTGAGCGCGAGGATTGCCGCGGCCATCAAAGCCGCGTTGACGGCTCCGGCTTCGCCGATGGCCAGCGTGCCAACCGGCACGCCTTTCGGCATCTGCACGATGGAGAGCAAGCTATCGAGACCCTTCAGGTCCTTGCTCTTGATCGGCACGCCAAGCACCGGCAGCGGCGTCATCGCGGCGCTCATGCCGGGCAGGTGGGCGGCGCCGCCTGCTGCGGCGATGATCACCTTAAGCCCGCGCGCCTTGGCGCTTGTGGCGTAATCGTAGAGCCGTTGCGGGGTGCGGTGCGCGGACACCACCTTGGCCTCGAAAGGGACGCCGAGCGCCTCCAGCGTCTGCGCGGCCGCCGCCATGGTTTCCCAGTCGGATTTGGAACCCATGATCAGACCGACCAACGGGGGCGAGGAGGCCATAAAACGCACGCTCCTAAAAAC
>JBAQGO010000004.1:0-18613 GCA_049287825.1 Vitreimonas sp.
CGCGAAGGCGTTGCACAGACTTGCAGAGAGTCGATCTTGAAGTGCCTGACGTCCGTCGCAACAACTGCACTGCACTCAGGCGCCCTAGTTTCTGCGCGCCCGAAGCAACAGCGCTTGCCCCGTCAGCGCCAACACTACGCCGCCAAGCGCCATGAGGCCCCAGCTCTTATGCTCGAACAGGCTCGACATCAGCATCGCGAGGATCGGCGCCAATGCGGAAACGTACGACGCGGTGGCGTAGCCACGCCGTCGCGCCAAACCATAATACATCAGGAACGCGATCACCGAGCCGACCACGGAAAGGTGCAGGAACGAAAGCCCGTAAGCCCACGTCGGCGTGAAGCTGAAAGCCTTGCCGCTCGCCAGCGCGTAAAGCGCAAGCGCGCCCGCCCCATAGGCCATCGCCCACGCCGTCGATGGCGCTACGCGCGATCCCGCCATCTCGCCGCGGCGCGCGAAGATGTTGCCGATGACCGCGGCCGAAACCCCAATCAGCGTCAGCAGAATGCCGAGCATTGCCTGGCTGTCGAAATGCGATGTGGCAATCTCTTCCCAAGCCAACAACGCCACACCAGCCACGCCCAGGCTCGCCGCGCCCCAAGCCAACAGCGAAGGCTTCTGGCCAAAGGCGAGGCGAAAGCCGATGAGATTGGCGAACGCCATGGTTGCGAACAGCACGGCCACTACAGCCGACGTCACCCACTGCTCCGCCAAATAGACAAGCGTGTAGTTGATCGTGAACGTCGAGAAACCAACGCCAAACGCCGCGAAATGTTGTGCGCGCGTCAGCGCGATCTTCTCGCCTCGCAGCGCACACCAAACGAACAACAGCGACGCCGCGAAGGCGAAGCGATACACCACCGAGACAACAGGATCGACGACGCCGAGCTGCAACGTGATCGCAAACCAGGTCGTGCCCCACGCCAACGTGCACACGGCGATGGCCGTGAGGTCGAGCCACTGAGTCGATGCCGGCTCAGTCGTTGCGCTGACGTTACTTTGGGCGGTCATGAAATCCCCGCCGCTACATAAGGCCCGCACCGCCGAGCCGCGAGACGTGAAGCGCGAATTTCATCGCAAAAGCGCACTCGCGGGACTGGTGAACGCTCTGGCAACCACATGCTTTCACGCGCGCCGCGCGTTGACCCGGGGGGCCCTCAGGCCTACGTCAGTGAGACAGAGATCGGGAGCGCTCCAGGGGGCGGAGTCCGGTCCCGAGCGCTCTTGCGTTGCGTTTAAACCAGGAGGCTCATTGATGCGCGTACAGGTCGCCGGGCGGCAGATGGATGTCGGCGAAGCGTTGCGGTCTCGAATAGAGGATGAGCTTTCGAGCGGCGTTGGAAAGTACTTCAATCGCGCCACCGATGCTGTGGTCACTGTCGCTAAGAATGGCGGCGGCATCGGCGTCGAAGTCGATTGCACGGTGCATTTATCCTCAGGAATTTCATTACAGGCCGCAGGACATGCGGGCGACGCGCACAGCGCTTTTAGTGACGCTTTGGGGAAACTTGAAAAGCGGGTGCGGCGTTATAAGCGGCGCCTGAGAAACCACCATGCCGACCACAAATCCCCCCTTCCCGCCGAGGACGCAACAGCTTATGTGCTCGCCCCATTGGAGGGGGACAGCGAGGACGACGCTGCGCCGGCTGGCCCGGACGCCCCGCTGGTCATTGCAGAGAGTACAGTGCCGGTTCGAACCATGGCTGTAGCGATGGCTGTTCTTCAGCTCGATCTTTCCGATGCGCCGGTGCTGATGTTCCGCAATGCAGCCAGCGGCGCGCTCAACGTCGTTTATCGCCGCGGCGATGGCAATGTCGGCTGGATCGACCCAGAGCGCGCCGCGGCGAGCAAGGGAAACTAAATGGCGCCGGCGGACGCGAGCGGGCGCGGAGATCCTATGGGCGGTTTAAGCGACATTGTAGCGCCGGCGGCGATCATGCCGCGCTTGCTGGCGACGTCACGGCGGCAAGCGCTGCAACTGATGACCGAGACGCTCGCACGCTCAGGAGGCGTCGATGCGCGCGCAGCATTCGACGCTGTGTTGATGCGCGAGCGTCTCGCCGGCACCGGCATGGGCGACGGCGTCGCCATTCCGCACGCATCGCTGAAAGGCGTCACCACGCCGATCGGCGCGTTCGCTCGGCTCGAACCGGGACAAGATTTCGAGGCGCTGGACAGGCGCCCCGCCGATCTCGTCTTCCTGCTGCTGTCACCGCCGGAACGCGGCGCCGATCACTTGAAAGCGCTGGCGCGCATCTCGCGTTTCCTCAAACGCGCCGATGTCCGTGACAAACTCCGCGCCGCGCGGAGCGGTGACGAACTCTACGCGCTCTTTGCAAGCGCAGTGCACAGCGACGCCGCATGAGCCGCTGGAATCGGCTGTTCTCGTACTTTCCGCTGCTGATGACGGTCGCGACCTTCGCGGCCCTCGGTGTGTTCGCGCGCGATCCTTCGATTTGGACGACGCTGCTGGTCGCGGCGGTTGTCTACATCGTGCCGCCGCTGGTTTTGCGCATCATGTTCCGTTGGGCGCCGCTCAAGCTCGGCGTATCGGTGATTGACGAGCGCAAGTTCTCCGCCTGGCTCGCCGCACACCACATCCAGACCTTCTATGACGCACTGCCCTATTTGGAATCGTTGCTGCGGGTCATTCCCGGCTTCTATTCGATGTGGCTGCGGCTTTGGGGTTCGCGGGTCGGCTACGGCGTCGAGTGGTCAGTGCGCATGGATGTGCTCGACCGCAATCTGATGGACATCGGCAACCGTGTTGTCTTTTCACACGAAGTCGAGCTCTCCGCGCATTGCCGCAACAAAATGGAAACCGCCGCTTCGCGGATTTTGGTGCGCGAGGTGCATGTCGGCTCACACGCCTTTATCGGCACGGGCGCACGGCTTGATGCGGGCGCCGCGGTGCCGAGCAACGCGTCTGTGCCGGAACACGCAGTGATCGGTGTCAACGTCACGTTCGGCGGCACAGCACATCATCCAGCGCCAGAGGATGCCGAGTTCGCGGCGGCCTAGGCTTTTTCCAGCTTCGCCAGCAACACGCCCTCGCCGACTTGATCCCCAGCCTTGGCCTTGAACTCAACGACCTTGCCATCAAACGGCGCCGTCAACGTGTGCTCCATCTTCATGGCCTCAAGCACCAAAAGCGCATCACCCTTCTTAACGCTCGCGCCTTGCTTGGCGGCGACAGAGACGATCTTTCCCGGCATCGGCGAAAGGATCGCGCCGTCCCCGCCGGCGGCTTCGCCAGCGGCGCGCTCGCCTGTGTCGAGAGTAAACTCGTAGGCTTCGCCATTGAAGAAGACCACCGCCGTCTCACCACTGCGAATGACGTTACCCAGAATGCGACTCGGATCTGGCGTCACAACGATCGTCTCGCCTCCTACTTTCAATCTAACTTTGGGATCAGCCGCTCCGTTCATTCGGAACCCTTGCAGCAGCCGCCATGGATCGCGCGTCGCGATGCCGCTGCGCTGCTGAGCCATCAGCAATCCTGCAGCAACATGGCCGGCGAGGTTGCCTGGTGGCGGCGGTTGGTCCGACAACGAGGCGCCGCGTGAAGGGATGAACGACGTATCGACGTTTCCGGCCACGAACTCCGGTTCAGCTAAGCAGCGCGTGAGGAAGCCTGCGTTTGTTTTGACGCGCCACACCGAGACGGAACGGCAACCGCAGTACAGAGCCGCAATTGCCGAAGGCCGGTCTTCCCCGCGCGCGATGATCTTGGCGACCATCGGATCATAGAACGGGCTGACCTCATCAAGAGTCTGAACGCCCGTTTCAATTCGGAGATCCTCAGGCAGTGAGAAGTAGTCCAACTTCCCAATAGATGGCAAAAAACCAGTCGATGGATCTTCCGCGTACAACCGCGCTTCCATCGCCCAACCGTTGATCTTCAGCTCTTCCTGCTTCAATGGCAGCTTCTCCCCACTCGCCACGCGCAGCTGCCATTCCACCAGATCCTGCCCAGTGATCTCTTCAGTCACCGGATGCTCAACCTGCAGCCGCGTGTTCATTTCCATGAACCAGATGCGGTCGCCGCGCAGACCTTGGCTTGCGTCAGCGATGAACTCGATTGTCCCGGCGCCGACATAGTTCACGGCTTTCGCCGCGAGCACCGCCGCATCCGTCACCGCTTTACGCGTCGCCGCGTCCATTCCCGGCGCCGGCGCTTCCTCGATGACCTTCTGGTGGCGGCGCTGCAGCGAGCAATCCCGCTCGAACAGATGCACGACATTGCCGTGCGTATCGCCGAACACCTGTACCTCGATATGGCGCGGCCGCTGCACATACATTTCCAAGAGCACGCGATCATCACCGAACGACGAAGCCGCTTCCCGCTTCGCCGACGCCAGCGCCGCGGAGAACTCGGTCGCCTTCTCAACCTTGCGCATGCCTTTGCCGCCGCCGCCGGCGACCGCTTTGATCAGCACCGGATAGCCGATCTTGTCAGCTTCCTCTTGCAAACGCGCCTCGCTCTGATCTTCGCCGAGATAGCCCGGCGTCGTCGGCACACCGGCCTCGGCCATCAATTTCTTGGCGGCGTCTTTCAATCCCATCGCGCGGATCGAATCCGGACGCGGACCAATCCAGATCAAGCCGGCTTTGGTCACCGCGTCCGCGAACTCTGCGTTCTCCGAGAGAAACCCGTACCCAGGATGAATTGCCTCAGCGCCATGCTTCGTCGCGGCCGCAATGATCTTGTCGCCACGCAGATAGCTTTCTTTCGCGGGCGGCGGGCCGATCAGCTCCGCCGCATCCGCCTCGCGCACATGCAGCGCGTTCGAGTCCGCTTCCGAATACACCGCCACGGTTCGCACGCCGAACTTCTTGCACGTGCGGATCACGCGCCGCGCGATCTCGCCGCGATTGGCAATCAGGACCGACTTAAGCATCGAGCAAATCCGAAGTAGTAACGATCGTCGCGAACTCGCCGTTCAGCGCCGCGAGCGCGTGATAGTGCATAGTTTCCGCATCGATCGGCTTGCCGTCCGGCCCGCGTCCCGCGTGCGCGGCGGTGGCGTCCGAGACGATTGTGGTGTTGAAGCCGAGATTGGACGCCATGCGCGTCGATGTCGAAACGCAGTGCGGCGTCGTCAATCCGACGATCACCACGTCGCGCACGCCGCCATCGTGCAAGGCCTGCTCGAGCCCCGTCCCGATGAAGGCGCTGTTCACATCCTTGCCAAATGACGGCTCGCCATCGCGCGGCGCGGCAAACGCTTTGTACGCATTTCCCGCCTTCGACGGATGCAGCGGCGAGCGCGGCAATTGCGAATTGTGCTTCACATGAAAGACCGGTCGCCCGGCGCCGCGCCACGCGCCAAGCAAGCGCGCGATGTTGTCTTCGGCGCCGAGATTGTTGCGCTCGCCCCAATACGGCTCGTCGAATCCCTGCTGGACATCGATGACGATCAAAGCGGTGTTCGAAAGATCGCTCACGCCGGGCGCTTCATCACATACATCACGTGCGGCCGCAGCGGATGATCCGCCGGCAGCGATGGGTGATCGAAATCACGCGACGCATCGCGCTCAAAACCCAAGCGCTGCATCACCGCTTGCGATTTGAGATTGGTGCGACCGGTGAAGGTTAGGATTTCATCGAGCTCCGCGATATTCGCGAACGCCCACGGCAGCACCGCCTTCATCGCCGTGGTCACGCGGCCTTTGCCCTGCGCATGAAACGCCAGCCGCCATACCGCCTCGACGCCCGGATACGGCGGCAAGCCTTCGCGGATCGGCTGCAAACCCGCAGCGCCAACGATGAAACCCTGCTCGTCGACAATCGCCCACACGCCCCAGCCACGCTCATCCAACTCGGTGCGCATACGATCGAACGCTGCGTGCATCTGCTCCGCATCCATCTGCGTCCCGCCCAACCACTCCACCACATACGGATCGGAGTGCAGCAGCACGTAAGCCGGAAAGTCATCCTCGCGCCATGCGCGGAGTGTGGGGTGGGGAGACGTCATTGCTGTTGTCTTGCCGCCTCGGCGCGAGCCTCTGCAACAAATCTTTCAGCGCGCCTATCGTCGCGACCCTTGATCCATTTTCGCAACGCGACGACGAGCGCGCCGATCAACAAGAGTATGGCGTCGTTTATGGCCACGATGACGGCAAGGATTGGCACGTCGTCGGGCCGGATCGATCCGATCACAAAGAGCACGCCCAGCACTGTGTTGGCGATCACGTAAAACAGGAGGAAGCGATATTCCGGGCGAATCCAAAGAAGGGTCAGAAAGACAATCAGGCTGACGTAGTTCATGGCTCACATCCTAAACACGCCAAAGCGCGTTTCCGATATAGGCGCGTTCAAACTCGCACTAATCGCCAACCCCAACACATCACGCGTCTGCGCCGGATCGATGATCCCGTCATCCCACAACCGCGCTGTCGCATGGTACGGATCGCCCTCCGCTTCATAGCGATCGCGGATCGGAGATTTGAACTTCTCCTCCTCGTCCTTCGACCACTTCTCGCCCTTCGCCTCCATGCCGTCGCGCTTCACTTGCGCCAACACCGAAGCCGCCTGTTCGCCGCCCATCACCGAGATGCGCGAGTTCGGCCACGTGAACAGAAAGCGCGGCGAGTACGCTCGCCCGCACATGCCGTAATTGCCGGCGCCGAACGAGCCACCGATCAGCACCGTGAATTTTGGCACTTCAGCGGACGCCACCGCCGTCACCATCTTGGCGCCGTCCTTGGCGATGCCGCCGGCTTCGTATTTGCCGCCGACCATGAAGCCGGAAATATTTTGCAGGAACACCAACGGGATGCCGCGCTTGCACGCCAGCTCAATAAAGTGCGCCGCCTTCTGCGCGCTCTCGCTGAACAGAATGCCGTTATTCGCCAGGATCGCGACCGGATAGCCCCAGATGCGCGCAAAGCCGGCGACCAAAGTCGGCCCATAGAGCGGGCGAAACTCATCCAGCTCGCTGCCATCGACAATGCGCGCAATCACTTCGCGCACATCGTACGGCGTGCGCACATCATCCGGCACCACGCCATAAATGCTCTGCGGATCGTACGCCGGCGCCGCCGGTTCGCGCAGATCAAGGCCGACGCGCTTGGTTGTGTTCAGGTTGCCCACAATGCGGCGAACCAGATGCAGCGCATGCGCGTCATCCTCCGCCAAATGATCAACCACGCCGGATTTGCGCGCGTGCATATCGCCGCCGCCCAAATCTTCAGCGCTGATCACTTCACCCGTCGCTGCTTTCACCAAAGGCGGGCCACCCAGAAAGATCGTGCCTTGATTGCGAACAATGACCGTCTCGTCGCTCATCGCCGGCACATAAGCGCCGCCCGCCGTGCACGAGCCCATCACGCATGCGATTTGCGCAATACCTTCGCCGCTCATCCGCGCTTGATTGAAGAAGATGCGGCCGAAATGGTCGCGATCAGGAAACACTTCCGCTTGGTGCGGCAGGTTGGCGCCGCCGCTATCGACCAGATACACGCACGGCAGCTTGTTCTGCTGCGCAATCTCCTGGGCGCGCAGATGCTTCTTCACCGTCATCGGAAAATAAGCGCCGCCCTTCACTGTGGCGTCATTGGCGACGATCATCACTTCGCGGCCGGACACGCGGCCGACGCCGGTGATCACGCCCGCCGCCGGCGCTTCGCCATTGTAAAGATCGTACGCAGCGAGTGCGCCCACTTCGAGAAACGGCGCGCCCGGATCAAGCAACCGCTCCACCCGCTCGCGCGGCAACAGCTTGTTGCGTTTGGTGTGACGCTTGCGCGCCTCCTCCGGCCCACCCAGCGCGATCTCCGCAGTGCGTGATCGCAGCTGCTCAGCTAAAGCGCGATGATGCGCGGCGTTCTTGGTGAACGCTTCAGAGTTCGGATCGATGTTGGATTTGAGTTTCATGCTTCAACTAACTCTCACAGAGTCATTCCAGGCGAGCGGAGCGAGACCCCGGACCCAGAGATCACAGAACTGCATGTTTGCCCTGGGTTCCGGATCGCGCCTGCGGCGCGTCCGGAATGACTCTGGTCAGGTTGGCGTAGACTTCTCATCCGCCGCCAATGACCTCGCGCCCAATCAGAAACCGCCGCACTTCGCTGGTGCCGGCGCCGATATCGTAGAGTTTGGCGTCGCGCATGTAGCGCTCCACCGGAAACTCCTTCGAATAACCCATACCGCCCAGCGCCTGGATCGCCTCCAGCGACACCCGCACCGCGCTCTCAGACGCATAAAGGATCGCGCCCGCCGCATCGTGGCGCGTGGTCTTGCCGGCGTCGCAGGCCTTGGCCACCGCATAGACGTAGGCCCGCGCCGAATTGAGCGCGACCACCATGTCAGCGACCTTTGCCTGCATCAGCTGGAACGAGCCGATCGGCTTTCCGAACTGCTTGCGCTCGCGCACGTACGGCAACACCGCGTCCAAGCAAGCCTGCATGATCCCCAGCGGCCCGGCCGCCAGCACGGCGCGCTCATAATCCAGCCCGCTCATCAGCACCGCGACGCCGCCGTTCACCGGCCCCATCACGTTTTCTTCCGGGACCTCGCAATTGTCGAAGAAGAGCTCGCCGGTGTCGGAGCCGCGCATGCCCATCTTGTTGAATTTCGGCCCAGTCGAGAAACCTTGCATGCCGCGCTCGATAAAGAACGCCGTGATGCCGCCCGAGCCAGACTCCGGATTGGTTTTCGCATACACCACCAGCGTCTCCGCCACCGGCGCATTGGTGATCCAGCTTTTCGATCCGTTGAGCACGTAGCCGTTTGCGGTGCGCTCGGCGCGCAACTTCATGCCGACCACGTCCGAACCGGCGCCCGGCTCCGTCATCGCCAAAGAGCCGAATTTCTTGCCGGCGATCAGGTCCGGCAAATAGCGCTGCTTCTGATCCTCGTTCGCCCAGCGGCGGATTTGGTTGATGCAGAGATTGGAGTGCGCACCATAGCTCAGCCCGACGGAAGCCGAGGCGCGCGAAATCTCCTCCATCGCCACCACGTGCTCGAGATAGCCGAGACCCAAGCCGCCATCCGCCTCCGGCACGGTGATGCCGTGCAAACCGAGGTCGCCCATCTCGGTCCATAGCTCCTTCGGGAAGGCGTTGTCAGCGTCGATCTTCGCCGAGATCGGCGCAATGCGATCCCGGGCGAAGCGCGACGTGGTTTCGCGGATCGCGTCGGCCGTTTCGCCAAGCGCGAAATCTAGCATTTGGGTTGGGCTCGTCATGGCTCCCTATACGTTGACGGACTCGGGTCCGCTCTGTTTGCCGCTAGCCTTAACGCAAACGTGTGCTGAGGGAAAACTTCGCCGTTAACCGTGCGCCTTGTGGGTAACGGAACTCAACGTTACGATGACGGAACGTCGGGTCTCTTAGGGTGTTTGGGTCATATGGCGCCTCCAGCTCGTCCAGTGTGGACAGGGCAAATCCGTCTTGCGCTCGTGGCGCTGCCGGTGAAGCTCTACTCAGCCTTGGATTCCAAGGAAAAGATTTCGTTCAACCAAATTCATGAGCCGTCCAAGCAGCGGATCAAATACGAGAAAGTCGCGCCGGGCGTAGGCGCCGTCTCGAACGACGAGATCGTCAAAGGCTACGAATATCAGAAGGGCCGCTACGTTCTGTTCAGCGACGAAGAGTTCGACGCGCTGAAGGTCGACTCCAAGAAGACGCTGGACATGATCCAGTTCGCCCCGGCCGAGACCATCGACCCGATCTATTTCGACAAGCCCTATTACGCCCTGCCCGACGGCAAGCTGGCCGACGAGCCGTACCGGGTGGTGCGCGAGGCGCTGAAGAAGACCAAGACTGTCGGCCTCGGTCAGATCACCATGCGCGGCCGCTCCTACATCGCCGCGGTGAAACCGTATGAAGACGGCCTCACGGTCGAGACCGTCCACTACGCCCAAGAGCTGCGCGCCGCGAAGGCGTTCTTCGATGAAATTCCGAACGGCAAACTTGATTCCGACCTGATCGACCTCGCCGAAGAACTGATCACCCGCAAGAAGGCCAAGTTCGATCCCAACAAGTTCGAGGACGAATACGCCATCGCCATCGAGCGCTTGGTGAAAAAGAAGATCGAACGCCACGGCGAATTGGTGCTCGAAGACCAAGAAGAGCCGTCGAAGGATTATGGCGACAACGTTGTCAGCCTCGTCGATGCGCTGAAGAAGTCGCTGGCCAAGAAGAGCGCCGCTGAAGCTGCGCCTGCCGCCAAGACCGCAGGCAAGCGGCCGAAAGCCGCTGCCGAGAAGGTGCGCGCCGCGCCACGCGCGAAAGCGCCGGCTAAACGCGCCAAGAAATAAATTTCATGAACCGGCGCGCTGTTTCGTCCTCCCCCGCCAGGGGGAGGTGGCGCGCGCACCAGCGCGCGTCGGAGGGGCGGGCGCAAGACTGTGCGAGCATGTGCACCATCCCCTCAGTCATCGCTGACGCGATGCCAACTCCCCCTACCGGGGGAGCACGAGGCCGTTGCCAATGGCGGTGAAGAAGAAACCGGCATCGCGCCCCGATCATGTCGGCGATCTCGCCGAGTACAACCGCAAGCGCGACTTCAAGAAGACTAACGAACCAGCCGGCGGCGCCGTCAAAGACGCCGGCGGCATGTTCGTCGTGCAAAAGCACGCCGCCACCCGCCTGCACTACGACTTCCGCCTCGAGCACGACGGTGTGTTGATGAGCTGGGCGGTGCCGCAGGGCCCGTCGCTCAATCCCACCATCAAGCGCCTCGCCATGCGCACCGAAAACCACCCGATCGAATACGGCTCCTTCGAAGGCGTCATTCCGAAGGGTGAGTACGGCGCCGGCGCGGTCATCATCTGGGACAGCGGCAAAGTGCACTGGCTGCTCGATCCCGACGAAGGCATGGCCAAGGGCGAACTGAAATTCGTGCTCGCCGGCGAGCGGCTCAACGGCGAATTTCACATGGTCAAGATCAAGCCGCGCGAAGGCGAGCGCGGCAATCCTTGGCTGCTGTTCAAATCCAAAGACGCTTTCGCCGGCAAAGAAGACCCCGTTGCCCGCAGCGTCACCAGCATCGTCTCCGGCCGCACCATCGAGGACGTGCGTTCCAAAGCCGCGCGGGTTTGGACAAGAGGCGGAGAACAGGCGCCGCGCGGCGTCAAGCCGCCGAAATGGGAATTCGTCGAACCGATGCTGGCGACGCGCGTCGACACGCCGCCGGCTGGCGACGCGTGGATTCACGAGATCAAATACGATGGCTACCGCCTGCTCGCCTCCGTCAGCGGCGACAGCGTCCGCCTCTTCACCCGCAACGGCCTCGACTGGACTGGAAAATTCCAAACCGTCGCCGACGCGCTGGCTGCGATGAATTTGAAAGACGTGCTGATCGATGGCGAAGTCGCTGTGACCCAAGCCAACGGCCGCACCGATTTTGCTCTGCTGCAGAAATCACTCGAAAATGGCGTCGCCAAGGGCGTGACCTATTTCGCGTTCGATCTCCTGGCGGATGGCGCCAAGGACCTTCGCAAGCTGCCACTAACCGAACGCAAAGAGCGGCTGGAAAAGCTGTTGGCCAAAGCCAAGTCGCCGATCATCTTGGGCCCCTATTTCGAGGGCAGCGGCGCCTCGGTGCTGGAGGCGTTCCGCGAAAAGGGCCTCGAAGGCGTGGTCTCGAAGAAGGCCAGCTCTACCTATCAAAGCGGACGGAGCAACTCCTGGCTCAAAGTGAAGCTCGTGAACGAACAGGAATTCGTCATCATCGGCTATCAGCCCTCGCTCAAGGGCCGCGCCTTCGCGTCGCTGATGTTGGCCGATCGCGAGGGCGGCAAGCTGGTCTATCGCGGCAATGTCGGTACGGGCTTCAATGACAAGACGCTGGCGTCAATTTCCGAACGACTGAGCAAAATTGGGCGCGCCAAACCTGTCGTGACTGTTCCACGCATCGCTGCAAAGGGAGCGAAATGGGTTCAACCCAAGCTCGTCGCGCAAGTGAAATACGCCGAACTGACGAGCGAGGGCGCGGTGCGCCACGGAGTCTTTCTCGGTTTGCGCGGCGACAAAGCCGCGAAAGACGTGCAAGCCGAAATCGCCGCGCCCGCCATGAAGACCCGCGTGCGCCTTACGCACCCCGACAAAGTGCTCTTCCCCGAAGCCGGCGTCACCAAGGCCGAACTCGCCGCCTATCTCGATGCCGCTGCCGAGCGCATGGGCCCATACATTTACGGTCGTCCCGTCAGCCTCGTGCGCGCGCCGGATGGCGTCGGCAAACAGACCTTCTTCCAGAAGCACGCCATGGCCGGCATGTCCGACGCCATCAAAACCATTCCGATCAAAGAGAAGACCAAAAAAGAAGACTATCTCACGCTTCCGAACGCCACGGCGCTGGTCTCAACCGCGCAAATTAGCGCGCTTGAACTGCACCTCTGGGGCTCGCGCAACGACGATCTCGAACACCCCGACCGCATGGTGTTCGACCTCGATCCCGACGAAGACCTCGATTTTCAAGTGGTCAAACGCGCGGCGTTCGACATCAAAGCGTTGCTAGATTCTGCCGATCTCCCGTCCTTCGCCATGATCACCGGCGGCAAAGGCATCCACATCGTGCTCAATCTGAAGCGCAAGCATTCGTGGGACGAAGTGAAGGGCTTCTCTGGCGCCGTCGCCGAGCAGATCGAAGCGCTCGACCCGAAACGCTTCGTGTCCAATATGGCCAAAGCCAAACGCAAAGGCCGCATCTTCGTCGACTATCTTCGCAACGGCCGGGGCTCGACCGCCATCTCGCCCTACTCACCGCGCGCCAAAGGCACCGCGCCTGTAGCGGTCCCAGTGAGTTGGAGCGAACTGAAGACCATTCCCTCCGCCAGCGTCTTCAAACTGAAAGACATGGCCAAGCGCCTCACCGAACCCGATCCGTGGTCGGACTATGCAAAATCGGCGGTGACGATCACAAAAGCGACGCGCTTGAAGCTCGGCCTCTAACGCAATCTTGCCGCACGCGAGGCCGATGCTAGGTTTACCGCCGGAGTTTTTGCATGCGCCGTTTGTTGTTCCTCGCCGCCACTGTTCTTGCCGCCTGTGGCAACCCTACGAGTTCAACGCCGGCGACAACGACGCAAGCTGCTGCCGCGACAACCACGCCAGCCGCGACAAGTGCGAACCGTTCTCCCATCTGGTTCTTCTGCGACGGCATCGACGCTCCCGTCGTCTATCTCTTCGCCAATACGGCCAGCCAAAACCAAACGCGCTTCATCGAATACGACAAGCGCACCGGCGCAACATTGCGCTCACTCGATCTGCAACTCGGTGAAGGCGAAGGCGCCGCCGGCAGCATCTACACGCCGCTCCAGCAGAACGGGCAGGATTTCGGCCACGTACGCCAAGTCAATGCCGGCGCCTTCGAAACGCCCGCCGCCGCCTACACTACGCCCTACACAAGCGTGGCGATCGGCGAGCGTGAAGTCGAATGCCGTTGGCTGCCGCGCACGCGCGTCGCCGCCTTCACCGGGCGCCGCAGTTTCGTTATCCACGAGGACGCCGACGGCGACCTGATCTACACGACGTTCGATTTCGCCAACGCCGCCACCCAGCCGATCGACCAGAGCGAGAACGGCCGTTCCACGCGCTTCTCGGTCGAAGTCCGCGGTGGCCAAGAAAGCGTGCGTCCGGACGGTTCCGATTTCACGTTCCCTGGCCGCGATGGCTTCAGCTACCACGTCGCTCTGAAGAGCGATGGGACCGGTCAATTGCAGGTGCTGCGCAATGGCGCGCAGGTGCAGTCTGAACCGCTAACTGCCTTTATCGTGGGTCAGGCGAGCCAGGATTAGTTGTCGCCAGGGGTGTGATATTCTAAGTCCTGCGCTTTCTCGCGCCAGGACCGCCCATGAGCTTTGCCCTCTACGAAAAATCAGGCCGCATCGCCACGGTGACGCTCAATCGTCCCGAAGCGCGTAACGCCATTGGCACGCTGGAAGACTGCCAGGACCTATCGAACGCGCTGATGCGCGCGCACGACGATCCGGAAGTCAGCGCCGTCATTCTCACCGGCGCCGGCAAGGCCTTTTGCTCAGGCGGCGATCTGAAAGCCATCCGCGAACGCACCGGCATTGGCCCACAATCGAAGCCGGACGGCACGCGCGCCAATTATCGGCGCGGCGTGCAGCAAATCATCCGCACATTGGCGGACATCGAAGTCGCCACCATCGCCGCAATCAACGGCCCGGCTATCGGCCTCGGCATGGACATCGGCATCCTCTGTGACATGCGCATCGCCGGCGCGTCCGCGAAACTGGCGTCTAGCTTTGTTAAAGTCGGCATCATTCCTGGCGATGGCGGTGCATGGATCCTTACGCAAGCCATTGGCTCGACCCGCGCCGCTGAAATGATCCTGACCGGCGATCAGATCGATGGCGAAGAAGCCGCGCGCATCGGGCTCGTGAACAAGACTGTGCCGGATGATCAACTGATGAGTGAAGCGCGCAAGCTCGCCGAGCGCGTGGCGGTCAATCCGCCGCGCACGGTGCGTCTCGCCAAGCGCCTGCTGCGCGAATCGCAGCACAGCCGCCTCTCCGACATCATGGAGCTCTCTTCCGCCTTCCAAGCGCTTGCGCACGAGACCGCTGATCACAAAGAAGCGGTCGATGCGTTCAGTGAAAAGCGCGCGCCGAAGTTTACCGGCGGTTGATGCTCGACACGCCAACCTCCAGCGCCGCGGCATCCACGCGTCCGCCGCTTGCCGTCGACCTCGATGGCACGCTGATCTGCTGTGACATCTTCACTGAAGCGATGCTCCGCCTCGGCTTCGAGAAGCCGTGGCTGCTGCCCGCACTCGTGGGCTGGCTGATGCAAGGCCGCGCGCACGCGAAGGCGCGGCTCGGCCAGATGTTTCCACCGCAGCCGGAAGCGCTGCCCTATGACGAGCGCCTCGTTGCGTGGCTACGCGAAGAGCGCGCTGGAGGCCGAACAATCGCGCTCGCCACCGCCTCCGATGAACACGCCGCCCGCGCCATCGCCACGCACCTCGATTGCTTCGACGCAGTGTTTGCTTCCGATGGCGCTATCAATCTCAAATCGCAGCGTAAGGCCGACGCCCTTGCCGCCGCCTACCCGCAGGGCTTCGCGTACGCGGGCAACGAAAGCGCCGACGTCAAAGTCTGGCGCGCCGCCGCGAGCGCAGTTGTCGTCAACGCCTCAGGCGCCCTTAGCCGCCGCGCCGCGCAGCGCTTCAGCATCGAACGCACCTTCGAGCGCGAACACGGCGCGCTGCGTGGTCTCATCAAAGCGATGCGCCCACAGCAATGGGCGAAAAATCTGCTCGTCTTCGTGCCAATGCTCGCCGGCCACGGTTGGATGCAACTGGAAGCATGGCGCCACGCCTTCCTAGCCTTCTTCGCGCTCAGCTTCGTCGCGTCCGGCCTTTATCTCGTCAACGACCTGTCCGACATCGGCGCCGATCGTCAGCACCCCCGCAAGAAACGCCGTCCCTTCGCGAGCGGCGCCGCTTCGCCGGCGCTTGGCGTCGTTGCCGTATTTGCGCTTCTCATTGCTGGCTTCACTGTTGGCGCAGGCAGCGGCGCGCTTGTGCCGCTGTTCTTTTACGCGCTCACATCGGCGCTCTACACATTCGTGCTGAAGCGCGTGACCCTGCTCGACGTTTTCACGCTCGCCGGCCTTTACACCTGGCGCATCGTGCTGGGCGGCATCGCCACTGGTTTCCTCGCGAGCGATTGGCTGCTCGCCTTCTCCAGCTTCTTCTTCTTCAGCTTGGCGCTGGTGAAGCGCGCCGCGGAAGTCGACGTCATGCGCAGCGACCTGATCGGTCGCGGCTATCGCGCCAGCGACGGCGCTATGCTGAAGCGGATGAGCGTCGGCGCGGGCATGATCGGCGCGCTGGTGCTAGCGCTTTACCTGCAGCAGCCGGCGCGCGAGCACTACAACGCGCCGCAATATCTCTGGGCGCTGCCGGGCGCGGTCGTATTTTGGTTGAGCCGCGTGTGGATCAAGCTCGATCGCGGCGAAATGCACGACGACCCACTGGCGTTTGCGATCAGAGACCCGGTCTCCTGGGCCGTGGGCGTCTTTGTGGCGGCGGCATTTGCGGCAGCGGTGCTGCTCTAACGGAACGCGACGAAACGGGCGCCGAGATAATTCCAGAACAACACGACCGTGCTCGCTACGAGCTGCGCGGCGAGAACAGAATCGTCGACCGCCAACGCATCGACAATCCAGGCGTTCAACACCAACCCGACGCCATAGATCACAGCGAATTTGGCGAAGCTCGCCGCCACCGGACCGGCGACATGAAACGTGAAGCGCCGGTTGAGGATGTAGCTAAAAATCAGACTGACGGCATAGCCGATCGTCGTCGCGACGATCGGCTCCACGTCGGCTCCGTGCACGAGACTAAACAATAGCGAGTAATGAATGACGGTCGCGAGAATGCCGATCAGTCCAAAACGCAGCAATTCGCGGGCGAGCGCGCCGGGTGCGGCCGGTTGGGTCTTAATAAGCTCGCGCGCCGCCATGGCCATGGACGTAGGAAAAGCGTCGCTGCCCGGCAAGCCCTCCGTTGCATACGAGCGACGATTGGCCGAAACTTTGCTGTGAAAGGCGCTCTCTTATGATCCGTGTCGGTATTGGCGGCTGGAGTTATGAGCCTTGGGAGGAGACGTTCTACCCGCCGAAACTCGCGGCGGCCAAACAGCTCGAATACGCCTCAAGCAAAGTCACAGCGATCGAGATTAACGCTACGTTCTATCGCACTCAAAGCGCCACATCCTTCAAGAAATGGGCGGACTCCACGCCCGAAGAGTTCATGTTCTCGGTCAAAGCGCCGCGCGCTGCCGTGCAGCGCAAGGACTTGCGCGAGGCTAAAGAGTCGATCGAGTGGTTCTTCAACAGCGGCGTTAGCGAACTGGGCGCCAAGCTCGGGCCGATCTTCTGGCAAATGGCGCCCTATAAGAAGTTCGATTTGGCGGAGATGACGGCCTATTTCGACATGCTGCCGGAAAAAGTGAAAAAGCTGCCCCTGCGGCACGCGCTCGAAGTGCGCCACGCCAGCTTCCAGGACGACACGTTTCTGAAACTCGCCCGCGAGCGCAACATCGCGGTCGTTACGGTAGAATCAGAGAAGCATCCGCTGATCGCCGAGCCGACGGCGAACTTCGCCTATGCGCGCCTCGAACTCACTCAGTCAGATGAACCCACTGGTTACGCCAAGCCCGCGCTCAAAAAATGGGCAAAGACCGCGCGCGACTGGGAGAAGGGCGGCGACGTCTTCCTCTACTTCATCAGCGGCGCCAAGGAGCGCAATCCCGCCGCCGCCATTGCGATGCTGGATATTCTGAAGCCCTAATGCGCCGCCGCTTGCGCTGAAGCGATGTACGCGTCGATCTGGCGGCGCAGCACTGGCAGCGTCACGCCGCCATTCGCCAGCACCGCATCGTGGAACGCGCGGATATCGAAGCGCGACCCCAACGTTTCTTCAGCGTGATGCCGCAGAGCGAGGATTTCCATCTCACCAGTCTTGTAGGACAGCGCCTGTCCCGGCCAGCCGATATAGCGATCCACTTCCGTTTGGATTTCGTGCGACGAAAGCGCCGTGTTGGCTGCGAGGTAGTCGAGCGCCTGTTGCCGCGTCCAACCCATCGAATGCATGCCGGTATCAACCACCAAGCGGCACGCGCGCCACATCTCGTATGAGAGTTGGCCAAAATGCTCATACGGCGTGTGATAGATGCCCATCTCGCCGGCGAGATGTTCTGAATATAGCCCCCACCCTTCGCCGAAAGCGTTCGGATAGAAGTTGAGCCGGAAGTCCGGCAAGCCAGTGAGCTCACGCGCGATCGCGCCCTGGAGGTGATGCCCCGGCGCCGCTTCATGCGCGGTCAGCGCCGGCAACGCATAGAGCGGGCGTGTGTTGAGCGCGTAAGTGTTCACCCAGTACGTGCCAGCCGAACCGGTGGGTCCCGGATTGTAGCGGCCGGCTGTGTAGTTCGGCGCGAACGCTGCCGGCACCGGCTTTACAGTGTAAGGCGTGCGCGGCAGATGCCCGAAATAATCCGGCAAATGGCCGTCAATCTCGCGGGTGATCAGAGCTGCACGCCCTAGCAGATCCTGCGCAGAGGTTGGATAGAATTGCGGATCGGTGCGCAGGAACGTCAGAA
This sequence comes from Vitreimonas sp., assembly GCA_049287825.1. Lineage (GTDB taxonomy): Bacteria > Pseudomonadota > Alphaproteobacteria > Caulobacterales > Aquidulcibacteraceae > Vitreimonas. Next base: position 18,084 of record JBAQGO010000004.1, read on the forward strand.
ATTGCGCGAACGTCCCGTTGAAGTGCGTTTGCGCCATCACGTCGTTCATTTCGGCGTGGATGCGCGCGACTTCGGCGAGGCCAGTGCGATGAATAGAGTCCGGTGTCGCATCGGGCAGCGTCGTAAAATAGCGCACTAGATCGGCGTAATAGGCGCGCCCATTCGGCAGCGATGTCGCTGCGATCGTCCGGCGCATGTGCGGGCGATACTCGTTGTCGAAGAAGGTTCGAAATTGCTCGAATGACGGCATCACCGAATTGGCGATCGCCGCCCGCCCTGCTTCGGTCAGCCGTGCGCGATCGCCCTGCGGCACGCTCGCAGGAAAGTTCGCGAACGGCCCCCAGAGCTCCATATCCTCGGGGCGCGCCCAATGCATGCCATCAATCACGCGCGCGACGCCTTCCCCAATCTCCGCCGGCAAGGTGAAGCCGTCATGCACGCCCTGCCGTAGGTTGGCGATCTGTTCGCGGAAGTAACGCGGATACTCGTTCATCCGCGCGATGTAGTTCTCGTAGTCGTGCGTTGTGCGC
>JBAQGO010000005.1:0-85572 GCA_049287825.1 Vitreimonas sp.
CGCCCGGAATGACTCTCGGTGACATCGTCACGACAGCAGCACCGCCGGTGAGCAGGCGTGCCAAGCCAGCCAGACCGGCTCGTCCCATGTGAAATCTTCCTGGTCGTAGCGCGTTAGATTGGACCGGAATGTCTTCACGCGGCGGCCACCTTCGATCTCGACTTCATAATTGGTCTCACTGCCCAGATAGACGATGTCGCGGATGATCCCCGGGACGACATTGGCGCCGGCGGGCGCATCTTCCATTTTCATCGGCGTGGCGTCGCCGTTGCGCTTGTGCATTTCGATCTTCTCGGGGCGCAGCGCCACCCAAACAGTTGAACCTTTCGCGCCCGTGACGCCATGATCGAGGTACACGGGCGCGCCGAGTTCCGGCACATTGACGATGGCTTCGCTGGGTTCGTCCTTTTGCAGGGTGCCTTCGAACATGTTCACCGAGCCGACGAAATCGGCGACGAAGCGTGAATTGGGGAATTCATAGAGATCGGACGGCGTCGCCACCTGCGCAAGGCGGCCGCGCTCCATGACGGCGCAGCGCGTGGCGATCGCCAGCGCTTCATCCTGGTCGTGTGTCACCATAATGAAAGTGATGCCGACTTTTTCCTGCAACGACGTGAGCTCGCCGCGCATCTGGTCGCGCAGCTTGGCGTCCAGCGCCGAGAGCGGCTCATCGAGCAAGAGCACGCGCGGGCGCTTTACTAGCGCGCGGGCGAGCGCGACGCGTTGGCGTTGGCCGCCCGAGAGTTGGTCGGGCTTGCGATCGCCAAAGCCACCGAGCTTTACGAGTTCCAAAGCTTCAGTGACGCGCTTGGCGATTTCGTCCAGCGCGATGTTGTCCATCTTCAAGCCGTAGCCGACATTGTCGGTCACGCTCATGTGCGGAAACACGGCGTAGGACTGAAACACCATATTCACCGGGCGCTTGTTCGGCGGCAATTGCGCGACGTCTTTCCCGTCAATGAGGATGCGACCTTCAGTCGGCGTCTCGAAGCCGGCGAGCATGCGCAGCAACGTGGTCTTGCCGCAGCCGGAGGGACCGAGCAGCGCGAAGAACTCGCCTTCGCGGATGTCGAGATTGACGTTGTCGACGGCCGATACTTTGCCGAAGCGCTTTGTAATGCCTTCGAAGCGAATGATGGCGTTGTCTTTCAGGTGCGGCGTCGGGCGCAGATTCGGATTGGATGTTTCGGTCATGGCGTTGGCTTTTGTTTTTCGGCTTGGCTCTGCAACTGCAAGCCAAGCGCCGTGAAGAGGACGGTGACGACGATGAGAATGGTAGACGCTGCATTCACTTCCGGCGTCACCGAGAAGCGCAGCATCGAATAGACTTTCACCGGGAAGGTGATGGTGTCGGGGCCGGCGGTGAAGAAAGTGATGACGAAGTCGTCGAGGCTGAGCGTGAAGGCGAGCAGCGCGCCGGAGACGAGACCTGGCATCATGTGCGGCACGAGCACGTCCCAGAAGGTGCGCCACTCGTCGGCGCCAAGATCCTTAGCCGCCTCCTCCAGCTCGCGATTGAACGAGGCGAGACGCGCGCGGACGACGGTGGTGACGAACGGGAACGAGAACGAGATGTGGGCGATGATGATGGCGCCGAGGTTCAATGGCCAAGGCATACCTGTCGGCCACGGGAAGATGCGCGCGAAGAACACCAGCATCGCCACGCCCATGCAGATTTCCGGCACCACGATAGGCAGCGCCAGCGAGCCTTCGAGGGCGGTTTTGCCCGGAAAGCGGAAGCGCCACAGCAAAACCGCCGACATTGCCCCGAGGATCACTGAGACGATGGTGCAGATTAGCGCGATGGTGAGCGAGTTGATGAAAGCCTGGACGAGCGAGTCGTCGCTCATGGCGCGCCCGTACCAATCGAAGGTGAAGCCTTCCCAGACGATGTTGCGGCGACTGGTGTTGAAGCTGAACGCCATCAACGTGATCAGCGGCGCGTAGAGAAAGATCAATGTCGCGCCGACAATGGCCTGCAGCGGCCAACGGCGCAGATATTCGAGCGGGCCCGGTTTCTCTTTTGAAGGCGGCGCGCGTTCGATTGCGGCGACGGGTTCAGCGATGCTCATGCCGCACCCACTTTCTCGCCACGGCGCTGCACAACGGCCTGGATCGCGATGGCGATGAACGTGAGGTACATGAGCAAGAACGAAAGCGCCGCGCCGAAGGGCCAGTCATTCGCGCGCTTGAATTGCCGCTCAATGACATTGGCGATCATCTGGCTATCGGTGCCGCCCAAGAGATCCGGAGTGAGATAGGCGCCGAGCGCGGGAATGAAGGTGATCAGTACACCGGACGCGATGCCTGGCGCCGCAAGCGGCACCACAACCGACCAAATGGTGCGCAAATGCCCGGCGCCGAGATCGAGGCTCGCCTCCATGAGGGAGCGATCCATGCGGTCGAGCGCCGCGTAGAGCGGCAGCACCATGAACGGCAGATGCACGTAGACGAGGCCGATGACCACTGCGGCGTTGTTATAGAGCAGTGTCATCGGATGGAAGTCGCCGAGAGGCTGCAAACCAACCGCTGTCATTAGGCCGCTGGCGTTATTCCAGAACCATTCGATGGTGAAGTTCACATAACCCTGCTCGCGCAGCACCGCGATCAGCGCATAGGTGCGGATCAGCAAATTGGTCCAAAACGGCAGCATGATCAGCAAGAGCAGCCACGTCTTAGTTTTTGGCCCGGCAAACGCGATCGCGAGCGCCACGGGGAATCCAACGACTAGGCAGAGCAATGTCGTGATTCCGGCGACGATCGCGCTCTTGATGAAGATCTGGAAGTAGAGCGGTTGCAGCGAGCGGCCGTAATTGGCGAAAGTGCCGGTTAAATCGATCTCAGTCGGACCGGCATTGGTTCCGAACGAGTAAGCCCAAACCACAGCGAGCGGGACCAAGAAGAAGAACAGCAGCCAAACCACAGGCGGAACGCCCAAAGCGGCGAACGCGTTTTTCGCTTGGCGCCAACTCTGCTCCACAACCCCTCCCTCGGCGTGTGCCTAAGCGGCGCTGATGCGCGTAAACATTTCCTCGTAGAGACGCGCACGCGCGTCGCCTTCGAAGGCCCCGTATTCGCAGCGCGCCATGACGGCTGCCGGCGGGAAGATGACCGGGTTGTTCTGATAGCTGGCCGGCATGAGTTCGCGGGCGGCGCGGTTGGGCGTGGGGTATTTGATGGTGGTGGTAATGCCCATGCCTGTGTGCGCATCGAGCAGGAAGTTGATGAAGGCGTGTGCGTCTTCAAGGTGCGGAGCGCCGGTGGGAATACAGAGCGTGTCTGAGTTGAGTAGACTGCCTTCGTTCGGCACCACGAAATCGAACTTGCTGCCGCCGTCTTCGGCCATCAGCTGCGCGATATCGCCGTTATATTCCATGACGAGATCGACTTCGCCGGAACGCAGCAAGTCTTGGCCGTTGTCTTCGTGGAAGGCTTTGATGTGCGGCTTCTGCCGGATCAGCATTTGCTCGATCTGCGAAAGCATGGCGTCGGGAATGTTGTTGACGGAATGGCCAAGATATTTCGCGGCGATGCGGATCAGGTCGGCGGATTCCGAGACGACGGCGATGCGCTGGTGGAAGCGATCGGAGTCGAGCAACCACTTCCATGAGTCCGGACGGAAGCCGGCGGGCACGCGCTCCTTGTTCCAGGCGATGCCTTGAGTGAGCCAGGTGTAGGGCATGGAGAAGCGCCGGCCCGGATCGAAGGCGGCGTCTTGGAACGACGGATCGACGTTGGCGGTGAAGTTCGGAATTTTGGAATGATCCAGCGGCTGGATCATTTGCGCTTGGCTCATGCGCGTGACGAACTCGTTCGACGGCACGATCACATCAAAGCCGGGATTGCCGGCGCGTAGGCGCGCGAACAATTCGTCGTTGGTGGCGAAGAGCGACATGTGCACGGGCACGTGCGTCGCGTGCTCGAAGTCGGCGAGCGTCGTTTCGCCAATGTAGGTGTCCCAGTTGTAGAAATTGACGACACGGCCGCCTGAGCCGCCACCGCGCGAACAAGCTTCCAGGGCCGGCGCAATTGAAATGCCGATCGCGGCGGCGCCGAATTGCTGGAGGATCGAACGCCGCGATGCGCCGCGGCGCAAGATTGTCTTGGTCATGGTCGTCCCTCTCCCGCGCCGAGGCCGGCGCCTTGTCCTGAGTAAGCCTGCGGACCCGCCTAACAAGCGCGCAAATCCGGCTCGTGATCAATATCTGTGATCACGATTTTTGGAATTTTTATGAGCTCAGCGTTCGTTGGTCTCGCCATCGAGGCGGCGGACGATGTTGTTCTCGTCGTCGAGCAGCACCACGCGCGGCGTGATCGGCTTATCCGAAAGCTCGAAGCCCATGACGATGATCTGCTCGCCGGTTTTGATCAGGTGGGCGGCGGCGCCGTTCATGGAGATGATACCGCTGCCGCGCTCGCCGGCGATGGTATAGGTCTCGAGCCGCGCGCCGGAGGTGTTGGAAACCACCAGCACCTTCTCGCCGACCCAGAGGCCAACGGCGTCCAACAAGTCTTCGTCGATCTCGATCGAGCCGATATAGGCGACGTTGGCGTCGGTCACTCGAGCATTGTGCAGCTTCGAGCGCATCAATTGGCGCATAATTGGTTTCAGGCTCCGTGCAGGTACCAGTCGTAATCGACGTTGGAGATGACGCCGAAGAAGCGCTCCTGCTCCGTGCGCTTCACCGATACATAAGTGCTGACAAAGGCGTCGCCGAGATAGTCGCACAGCACAGCCGACTGCTCGAACCGGTCGGTGGCGGCAATCCAGTTGGTGGGGATGCGCTCACCGGTCTCTTCGGCGTGCGCGTAGCCGTCGCCGGTGACGGCGGGCCCCGGATCGAGCTTCTGGGTCATGCCGTGGTGTACAGCGGCCAGCAGCACGGCGAGCGCCAAAGCCGGATGCGCGTCGGCGCCGGCGACGCGGTGCTCGATGTGGCGAGTATGCGGCGCGCCGGCAGGCACACGGAAGGCGCAGGTGCGGTTGTTGACGCCCCACACCGGCGCGACCGGCGCGTAGGAATTGGCGCGGAAGCGGCGATAGGAATTGGCGTTGGGCGCTAGGATCGCCATTGAGTCCGCCAACAGCGCCTTCATGCCGCCGATGGCGTAGCGGAGTTCAGGCGAGCCTTCCGGCGCATCGGAGGCCATGATATTTTTGCCCGCCTTGTCGTTGACGCTGACATGCATGTGCATGCCGGAGCCTGCGTGCTCGGCAAACGGCTTGGCCATAAAACACGCCTCGGCGCCGTGCTTGAGCGCCACGCCCTTGGCGGCGTGCTTGTAGAGAATGGCATCATCGGCTGAGCGCAGCACGTCGGCGTGATGCTTGAGCGTGAGCTCCAGCTGACCTGGCGCATATTCGCTGATGGCGCCTTCGAGCGGCACGCCAATGGCGTCGGCCGCACCCCAAAGTTCGTGCAAGAACGGCGCGGCTTCCTGCATTTCTCGCAGCGAATATTGGTCGTGCTGGCTCGGACGTGCGCCCGTAAGCGGCCAGCGCGCCAGCTGCACACCGCCGGTTGGCGTGCGCTCGCGATCGAGCATAAAGAATTCGAGTTCGCAGGCGGCGACGGGCGTGAGGCCGTCCTTGGCGAAGCGTTCGATCACCCGCGCCAGCACATGGCGCGGATCGAGCCCGATCGGTGTGTTGTCGAGTTCGTAGACGGAGAGCGGCGCCTGCGCGATGTCAGCGCCCAGCCATGGCGCCATCGCGAGACGTCCCGGAATGGGTCGGCCGATCTTGTCGGCGTCGCCGCCCTGCCAGATCAGGCCGGTTTGCTCGACATCTTGGCCAGTGATGTCGGTGACCAGCATCGACGACGGCAGAAAGCGGCCATTCTCGTAGAGCGGCACGAGTTCGTGACGACGCAGACGCTTGCCACGCGGCACGCCCGAAAGCCCTGTGTAGATGATCTCAAAAAATTGCATGTCGGGATGCGCGTCGAGGAACACCTTCGCCTCGCTCACATCTGCGATCATCGGATTTTGGGTCATGATGTGCGGCTCTTGTGCGGTGCGGCGTAAGAAATTGCTAGCCCCCGCCCCTTGCACTGACGCGGCGGCTGGCCTGTAGAAGCGAGCGGCAACGGGGACGATTCACATGCGGCGACTAGCGGCGGCTCTTGCACTCTTGGCGCTTGCGGCCTGCATGCGCGATCCGCCGCCCGCGCCCGCGGCGCGCGAATATCATCCCACGATCACGCGCGACGATTACGGCGTGCCCACCATTCACGGACGCGACGAAGGCGAAACCGCATACGGCCTAGCGATGGCGCATGCGGAAGACAATTTCCGCACCATCCAACTTGTGGTGCTGGCCTCGCGCGGACGGCTGGGCGCCTACCTGGGCGAAGACGGCGCCAAGTCAGACTTCCTGTGGAATCTGCTCGATGTTCAAGGCACGGTCGATCACGGCTACGAGCGCGATCTCTCGCCAGAAATCCGTTCGATCTTTACGGGCTATGCGGATGGGCTGAACGCTTATGGTCGCGCGCATCCAAGCGAAGTGTTGCCGGGCGCACAGAATGTAACCGGCCGCGACGTGGCTGCGGGCTCGGCGCTGACCCTGCCATTGTTTTGGGGTTTCGATGGCGTGCTTGGCCGCTTGGCGGACGAGCACGGCCACCCATGCGCGGCGCAACACGCAGCCGCTGAGACCATCGATTGGGGCTCAAACGCCTTCGCTGTCGCGCCATCGCGGAGTTCAGATCACCACACGCGCGTCATCCTCAACTCGCACCAGCCGTGGGACGGCCCGGTGGCTTGGTGGGAAGCGCGCGTCGAAAGCGACTCTGGCTGGCGCATGCACGGCGGCCTCTTCCCCGGCGCACCCTTCCCCGTCGTGGGCACCAACGGCGTGCTTGGTTGGGCGGCGACCGTGAACCTCCCGGACCTTGCTGATGTTTATCGCCTGCGCACCGACGCGCAGCACAACGGTCAATATTTCTTCGATGGCCAATGGCGGCGCTTCGAAACACGGCTGATCTGGCTGCACGTGAAGATCGGGCCGGCGGTTGTGCCCGTTCCGAAGACGCTACGATTCAGTGTGCAGGGCCCGGCGTTCCAAACCGCCGATGGTTGGGTCGCTGTGCGTTATGCAGGCGCGGGCGAGTTGCGCGCACTCGAACAATTCTACCGCATGGGCCGCGCTCAGAATTTCGAACAATGGCGCAGCGCGATGGCGATGCGCGCCATTCCGTCCTTCAATTTCATCTACGGCGATAACACCGGCCAGATCGCTTATCTCTACAATGCGAGCTTGCCGCGCCGGCCAGTGGGCCAAACCGATTGGTCCGGCTGCATCCCCGGCGATACATCAGCAACGCTTTGGAATCCGCGCGAGTACATCGCCAACACGCCGGCGTTGATCAATCCGCGCAGCGGCTGGCTCTACAGCACCAATGGCGCGCCATGGTCCTCCACCGACGCGAACGCCGATATGCGGCCGGCGGACTATCCGGACGCTGCGCCGTTCATCGAGACCTACCTCACCAATCGCGGGTTACGCGCGGTCGAAGTGCTCTCTCCAGAGCGGACGATTAGCGAGCAACAGCTAGAAGCCGCGAAGTTCGATGTCACCTATAGCGCGCACTCGCGTATGGCCGATGCAGTTCACACAATCCTCGCGGCGGACGCTTCACATGACTCCGCGCTTGCCGATATTCAGCGCGTATTGCGCGCATGGGATATGCGCTCCAACAGCGAAAACCACGGTGCGGCGCTCGCGAACCTGATGTTCGAGCCGCTCTATGAAGCCCGTCGCAACCGGCAGCCCGAGCCCGATCCGATCGCGACGGCACGCAGCGCTGCGGATTTCCTGGACGCGCACTTCCATCGCCTCGATCCCGCGTGGGGCGATGTCCTTAGGCTGCGGCACGGCAACGTGGACGTCGCCATGGACGGCGCAAACGATACACTGCGCGGCATCCGCTGGGCGCGCGAAGCTGACGGCCGCCTCAACGCCAATTTCGGCGACGGCTTGATGATGATCATGGATTGGGCGCCCGATCACACGCTCACCGTGCGCGTCATCAGCCAATGGGGCGCGAGTAGCCACGAAACCAGCCCGCACTACAACGATCAATCCGCACTTTACGCGGCGCACGGGTGGCGCGTTCAGCCGTGGTGAGTATGCTGGGGCATGCCTGACAGTCTGCGCCTCAATTCACTCGATTCATATTGGATGCCGTTCACGCCGAACCGGGCGTTCAAGGCCGATCCGCGCATGGTCGTGCGCGCGGAAGGCATGCACTATTATGCGCCCGACGGCCGGCAGATTCTCGATGGCACCTCTGGCCTCTGGTGTTGTGCAGCGGGGCACGCGCGCCCGCGCATCGTGCAAGCGGTGCAAAAAGCGGCGGCTGAACTCGATTACGCGACCAGCTTCAATCTCTCGCATCCAATCGCCTTTGAGTTTGCCAACCGGCTCGCGGACATTTTGCCGGACGGCCTCGACCGCATCTTCTTCACCAACTCTGGCTCGGAGAGTGTCGATACGGCGCTGAAGATGGCCCTCGCCTATCAAAAGGCGCGCGGCAAGGGCGGCAAGTTCAGGCTGATCGGGCGCGAGCGCGGCTATCACGGCGTGAATTTCGGCGGCATCTCAGTCGGCGGCATCATGCGTAACCGTCGCCAGTACGGGCCGTTGCTACCAGGCGTCGATCATTTGCCGCATACGCTCGACATTACGCGCAACGCGTTTTCGCGTGGCATCCCAGAACATGGAGGCGTTGAATTCGCCGACGCTCTTGAGCGGATCATCACGTTGCACGGCGCCGACTCCATCGCCGCGGTGATCGTCGAACCGATCGCGGGTTCAGCTGGCGTGATCCTGCCGCCAAAGGGCTATTTGCAGCGGCTGCGCGAGATTTGCACGAAGAACGACATCCTGCTGATTTTCGACGAAGTCATCACCGGCTTCGGCCGCACGGGACTGGCGTTCGCGGCGCAAACCTTCGATGTGAAGCCAGATCTGCTGACCATGGCGAAGGCCATCAACAATGCGGCTGTCCCGATGGGCGCGGTCGCGGCGTCGCGTGAGATCTACGACACGATGTTGGAGGCTTCAGAGACGCCGATCGAACTCTTCCACGGCTACACGATGAGCGGCCACCCGCTCGCATGCGCGGCGGGCCTCGCCACGCTCGACACATTCAAGGACGAAAATTTGTTCGAACGCGTGCGCGAAATGGCGCCGTATTGGCAAAACGCGGTGCATTCGCTCAAAGACGCGCGGCATGTCATCGATATCCGCAATCTCGGACTCATCGGCGGTGTGGAGCTCGAGCCGCTGCCGGGCAAGCCTACAGCGCGCGCGCTGGAAGCGTTCCGCAAGTGCTTCGATGCGGGTCTCCTGATCCGCTGCACCAACGACATCCTCGCTTTCTCGCCACCCTTCATTATCGAGAATAGCCAGATCGATCAGCTGGTGGAAATCGTGCGGGGCGTGCTGAAAACGATCGAGTAGCGCGCGTCGCAAATCGCCAACCTCTAGTCGGAAACAATGCAGCGTCGTGCGCACGCGGACCTTAGCGTGCGCCCATGACACCCAATCGCCGCAGCCTGTTCCTGCTTACCGCCGCCTTCGCCGCAGCACCCGCGGTGGCAGCTGCTGATGATGACGATGCAGCCACCGTGATGCGGCAAACCAGCGAACTCAACGACGCCATCACCAACGGCCAACCCGCTGTGTGGACGCGATACTTGCACGAGGCGTGCATCTACACAGATGAAGACGGCGCGGTTTCAACCAAAGCCGAACTGGTGCCGCAGATCGGGCCGTTGCCAGCGGGCGTGTCCGGCAATCTCACGATGGTCGACTATCAAACCCATCGCGCCGGCGATACGCTTGTCGGCACGTACATCATCGACGAACACGAAAATTATCACAGTGCACAGCTGCACTGTCAGTACCGCAACACCATGACCTGGATCAAAACACCGGACGGTTGGCGATTGTTGGCCGGGCAAAGCCTCGCGCTTCGCACTGATCCCGCGGAGATCGCGCTTACGGCTACGCAACAGAACGATTACGTCGGACTTTATCGCCTGGATGCGCAGACGACCTACACGATTACGCGCGGTGCAGATGGCCTATCCGGGCAACAAAGCGGCGGCCGGGTGCGACCGCTCAAAGCCGAAGTCCGCGACATGCTCTTCAATCCCGGACGTCCACGCTATCGCTACGTCTTCATGCGCGACGCGCATGGCCGCGTCGATCGCCTCATCCAACGGCGCGAAGCCTGGGACATGGTCTGGATGCGCGATCGCTAGCTGACCGCATTGAGCATCCGAGCTAAGCGCGCTCCAACGCCTCGCTCGCCTCTAGCCACGTCGCTTCGGCGCGGCCCAGCGCTGTGGCGGCGTGCGCGCGTTCTTTCAACAGCGACTCGCCGCGCTTCTGATCGCGCGTGAACAAGTTTGGGTCGGCCAGCGCCGCATCGATGTGCGCCAACGCGGCTTGAGCCTGCTCGATTTCAGCTTCGGCAGCCTCAAATCGGCGCTGCAGTGTGTATTTCGATTGCTTCGGTTTAGCCTCCGTCTGGGCCGTCAGCGCTTCGACGTGGCGCGAAACGCCCTCATCACCAGGCCTATCCGCGGCGGCGACGAGCTTGCGATAGTCTTCGAGGTCGCCGTCATACTGGCGCGCGCGGCCGTGATAGACGAGCCAGAGCCGGTCGGCGCACGCTTCAGCCAAATAGATGTCGTGCGTAATCAGCAACACCGCGCCCTCGTATTCGTTGATGGCGTGGATCAGCGCCTCGCGGCTGTCGATGTCCAAATGTGATGTCGGTTCGTCGAGGATCAGCACGTGCGGCTTCTGATGCGCCATGATGCCGAGCAGAAGGCGCACTTTCTCGCCACCGCTCAGATTCTGCACCTTGGTTTCGATCTTATCGACGCCGAAGCCCATCCGCGCCGCTAGTCCACGCAATTTCGGCGGCGCCCAATCCGGCTCCAGATCACGCACGTGCTCCATCACGGTTTCGCCTTCGCGCAACTCGTCGAGCTGATCCTGGCTGAAATAGCCCATCACGGCTTTGCCGGAGGCGACACGCTTGCCCGAGAGCAGCGCTAATCGTGCCGCGATGGACTTCACCAGAGTCGTCTTGCCCTGCCCGTTCGGTCCGATGATGACGATGCGGTCGTCGTGATCGAGCCGCAGCGACACACGCTTCAACACGGGCTTGCCTTCGACGTAACCGAGATCGCATTCGTCGAGCACCACAAGCGGCGACGCCAACTGCACTGGGTCCTCGAAATGAAACGGGATCGTGCGCTCCTCAAGCGGCACGGCGATGTCCTGCATCTTTTCGAGCTGCTTGATGCGGCTCTGCGCTTGCGCCGCCTTCGACGCCTTGGCGCGGAAGCGATCGATGAACTTTTGCAGGTGCTCGCGCTGAGCATCTTGCTTGGCCTTCATGCCCACGGCCAGCGCCATGCGCTCGGCCTTCTTTTTCAGATAGGCGTCATAGCCGCCGACGAAGACTTCAAGCTTCTTGTCGTCAAGCGCGAGGATGTGCGTCACCGACCGGTTCAGCATTTCGCGGTCGTGGCTGACGCAGATCACGGTGTGCGGATAGTCGCGCAGGTATTCTTCCAGCCACGCAGCGCCCTCAAGGTCGAGATAGTTGGTCGGTTCGTCGAGGATCAGCAGATCGGGCGCCGAGAACAGCACGCCCGCGAGCGCCGCGCGCATGCGCCAGCCGCCGGAGAATTCGCGCGCGGCGCGGCGAAGATCTTCCTGCTCGAAGCCGAGGCCAACCATGATGGCGCTGGCGCGGGCTTCGCCGGAATAGCCGTCGATCTCAGCGAGCCGCATGTGAATGTCGGCGATGCGCTGCGGATCGGTGGCCGTCTCAGCTTCTTGCAGCAGCGCCGTCATCTCCTCGTCGAACGCCATGACGAGGTCGATCAGCGGCGTGTCGACTTGCGGCGCCTCCTGCGCCACAAAGCCCATCCGCGCGCCACGACGCACGCGGATCGATGCGTTCGGCTTCCCCACCTCATCGCGGATCAGCCGCAGCAGCGTCGACTTGCCGGCGCCATTGCGGCCGACCAGGCCGACTTTCCAGCCCTCCGCGATGAACGCATTAGCGTTCTCGAACAACGGACGGGGTCCGATGCGGTAGGTGAGATCGGAGATTTCAAGCATGGCTAAAGGCGCTTCTTTGCGAACGCCCTGCCGGACGCGGATTTTGAGATACTTCTCGAACGCGGACGCTTGGTCATCGTCCGCGAAGCAAGTGTAGGTCTTGCCAAGGCTTGAACTTGCTGGTGTGAGAGACGCCACCGGCGTTGTGCTTCTCAAGCCGAGCTCGAACGTCCTCGATCATGACAACATAGAAGTGCTCGGCGTCGCCAAGGCTTTGAAGGATGTAAACGTATCGCATTGCTCAATTAGTCCGGGCGCTGGTTTACCGAGCCGTAGCTGCGCGCGGGGCAAAGACGCCAGGCTTCGCCCGTAGCACTGGCCCGCCTACGCCCTACGGCGCGGCAGCCTTCGCGCATGTCGGACCGGAGCTGGTTTACCGAGCCGTAGCGCGAAGCGCGAAGGCTGGTGGACCTGAGCGGGATCGAACCGCTGACCTCTGCATTGCGAACGCAGCGCTCTCCCAGCTGAGCTACAGGCCCGTTTCCGTTTGGGAGGGGCGATATACGGCCCGCCCCCTGAGCCGGTCAACACCCTGGGCCTGGACGAATCTGGCCGGTGCGGGCTAGACCCCGGCCATCGCGGCGAGAGGCTCCAAGCTTCATGATTCACATCATTTTCGAAATCATCCGCGCCGTGCTCGGGCTGATTTCGCTCGTGCTGATCGTCTATGTCGTCATCTCCTGGCTCTACGCTTTCGACGTGGTGAGCCGGCGCAATCAAATCTTGGGATCGATCTGGGAATTCTGCCGCGCCGTGACCGATCCCCTGGTGCGCCCGCTGCGGCGTCTGATCCCGCCAATCGCCGGCGTCGATCTCTCTGTGATGGTGCTGCTGCTAGTCGTTTATCTGCTTCAGAACGATGTCAGCTGGTGGCTCGAGCGGCTGTTGCTTGGCCAGGGATCATTCCTCTGATGGGCGCACGCATCATCGACGGCAAAGCTGTTGCGGCTGGCGTACGCGCTGATGTCGCCGCCGCGGTGAAGGCATTGCCCGACCAGCCTGCGCTCGCAGTGGTGCTGGTTGGCGATGATCCCGCGAGCCAAGTTTATGTCACTTCCAAAGGCAAAATGACCAAAGAAGCCGGCATGCGGTCGATCGAGATCCGGCTGCCGGCGGATACAAGCGAAGCGGATTTGCTGGTGCAGGTGCAAGCGCTGTCACGCGATCCGGCGGTGGATGGCATCCTCGTGCAGCTGCCGCTGCCCAAGCACATCAGCGAGCCAAAAATCCTCGCGGCGATTGATCCGCTGAAAGATGTCGACGGCCTGACAGAAGCGAGCGCGGGCAAGCTGGTGCTTGGCAAGCCAGGGCTTCGACCGTGCACGCCAGTCGGCTGCGTGATCTTGGCGAAGACGGAACGGCCAGACCTCAGCGGCGCTAACGTCGTGGTGATTGGCCGATCGATCCTAGTGGGCAAACCCGCAGCCCTGCTCTTCCTCGAACAGAACGCGACAGTGACGCTGGCGCATTCGAAGACACGCGATCTCCGTATGGTTTGCCGCGGCGCCGACATCCTCGTCGCCGCCGTCGGTCGCCCGGAGATAGTGCGCGGCGATTGGATACGCCCCGGCGCCATCGTCATCGATGTCGGCACCAACCGCGTACCCGCTCCTGAAAAGGGCGACGGCAAAACCAAACTCGTCGGCGACGTGAACTTCGCCGAAGCGATTGAAGTGGCCTCAGCTGTCTCGCCATCGCCGGGCGGTGTTGGCCCGATGACCATTGCCTGCCTGCTGCGCAATACCGTGCTTGCAGCCTGCGCGCGCCGTGGCTGGGCCCTTCCGGACACGCTCGAGGCGTAACCGACGCTCTTCCGAGCAGTTTATTGCGCCCGCTCAGTGTCTGGTGGCTGCCACTCGTCACTCTGGCGCTTGTATGTTGCCTTACGCCTCGTTTAGCTTCCCAGCCAATCGGTTTGGGAGGTTTGGGAACGTGACAGCAACAAGCAACACGGGAGGCGGCAAAGTCACGCCCCCGCTCGGCCGGCTCTTTATGCGCAAGAGCGTCGAGCAAATGCATGCCGAACACGCTGGCAGCGAACTGAAAAAGTCGCTCGGCGCCTTGAACCTCATCCTCCTCGGCATCGGCTGCATCATCGGCACCGGTATCTTCGTATTGACAGGCCACGCTGCAGCACAAGCCGCCGGCCCGGGCATCATGATCTCTTTTGTCATTACCGGCACGCTCTGCGCGCTTGTGGCGCTTTGCTACGCGGAGCTCGCCTCGGCGATCCCGGTTTCCGGCTCCGCTTATTCCTATTCCTACGCTTCGATGGGCGAGATGCTGGCTTGGATCATGGGCATTTTGCTCGTGCTCGAATACGGCCTCGCGGCATCGACGGTCGCGGTCGGCTGGTCAGGCTACGTCGTCAGTTTGCTGCACGATTTCGGCATCGACTTGCCCGCCAACCTGATCGCCGCGCACGACGCGACTCACCCTAACGCCATCATGAACCTGCCGGCGTTTCTCGCGATCCTCGCGGTGACGACGCTCCTGGTCGTCGGCGTTTCAGAATCTGCGACAGTCAACAACGTCATCGTCTTCATTAAGGTCGGCGTTGTCATCGCCTTCATCATCATCGGCGCGCCACACGTGAACACGGCGCTTTGGAGTCCCCTTGTGCCGCCGGCCGAACCGGCCCCCCCGCCCGGCAGCGACATGTCATTGTGGGGACAGATCGGCACGGCACTGGTCAATGTCATTAGCGGCAACAACACCGCCAAATACGGCATCGGCGGCCTGATTGCCGGCGCTGCGACGGTGTTCTTTGCCTATATCGGCTTCGAAGCCGTCTCCACGGCCGGCGCGGAATCGAAGAACCCGAAACGCGACATGCCGATCGGCATCATCGGATCGCTCGCGATCTGCACCGTGCTCTACATCTTGACGTGTGCGGTGCTGGTCGGCCTCGTGCCTTATCGCGAACTCAACGTGCCCGCGCCGATCGCATTGGCGGTTGACTCGCTTGGTCCACAGCTCAGCTGGTTCGCCAAGGTGGTCAAAGTCGGCGCTATTTGCGGGCTTTCGTCGGTGATGCTGGTGCTGCTCTACGGGCAAACGCGCATCTTCTACACAATGGCGCGCGACGGCTTAATCCCGTCGGTGTTCGCAAACGTCCACAAGAGCTTCAAGACGCCATGGGTTAACACCATCGCCGTCGGTTTGCTTGCGGCGTTTTTTGCCGGCTTCCTCGGGCTCGACATCCTGTCAGACGTCACCAACGTCGGCACGCTGGCGGCCTTTACGATCGTCTGCATCACCGTGCTCTACCTTCGCTACGCACGGCCCAACATGGAGCGTCCGTTCAAGGCGCCGCTCTTCCCAGTCGTGCCAATCCTCGGCGCCATCATGTGCGTGTTCCTGCTGATGTCGCTGATGTCGAAGCCCGACACGCGCAACTTCTTCATGTGGTACACGCTGATCGGCTTCCTGCTCTACTTCGCGTACGGCATTTGGAATTCGAAGCTCGGGCGCGGCATCGTGGTGACGGGAACCGAACACGTGAACCCGACGCAGCCATAACAACCGCGGCTAAACAAACGAGAACGCCGCCCTTGAAGGGGCGGCGTTTTTGTTTGCACGCGGAACTCGAAGTTTCTTCCACGCTAAGGCGTATGGATCAGCGCGGTTGCCGCACCCCAAACCGCACCGCCCAGCAACACCAGCGTCGCCAAACCCTGTGTGAGAAAGCCGACGCTGCGCGTCTTCGGGTCTTTCACGTAGGAGACCATGTAAATCAGGCGGCCGATCACCCAAACGACGCCAAGGCCAGCGGAAATCTGGTCGCTCCAGTACAGCGCGGACATCCACATCGACGGCAAGAACACCGGTAGCCACTCCAGCGTGTTCAGCTGCACCCGGAAATGCCGCTCGAACATCGGATCGCCGTGCATTGCCGGCGCTGCTATTTGGTACTTCCGTCGCGCCCCACCCACGCGCACGCCCATCGCAAGATACACAATCAGCGCCAGCGCCGTAGCCAGCGTCGTCCATTCAAAACCGTGCATGTGAATCGCCTCCCAGATGCGCAATGCTTGCACGCGCCGCCGTGGCCGCCAACTTGACCCTATGGAAGCCCGCGGTGAGCGCGCTAGGTTGCATAGCAAAGGAGCCGCCCATGCCCGCAGAGAAGATCGGCGCTCAAGCCGCTATTGCACGTCTCGAAGGGTGGCGCGCCGCTGACGGCCGCGACGCCATCTGCAAAGAATTCCGCTTCAAGGACTTCAACGCCGCCTTCGGCTTCATGACCCGCGTCGCGCTGTACGCCGACAAGCAGGACCACCATCCGGAATGGTCCAACGTCTACAATCGCGTTGAGGTGACGTTAGCCACGCACGACGCCGGCGGCGTCACCGATCGCGACGTCGCCCTAGCCCACTTCATGGACGAAGCGGCGGCAAGCCGCGTCACCTGACGATCAGCGCCCGCAACGCGTAAGCAACGGCCGCGACGCTCACTAGACTCGCGAACCAAATCGCCGCGAACCAGAGCAAGCGCTTGCCGAGCGGCTGCTTCGGTTCGCCCGCCTCCGGCGGTCCTTCAATGATAGGACGCATTGGGATCCACCTTGGCGCGGAAGAGCCAATACACATAAGCGCTGTAGGCGAGGATCAGCGGCAACAACGGCGCAGCGCCCCACAGCAGGAAAGCCTGCGCGTTCGGCGCGGCTGCCGCCTCGGCGGGCGTCAGTGCGAACGGCACGATGTACGGCCACAGGCTGACGGCGAGACCAGCATAACCGATCGCGAACAGCGCCACAGCGAGCAGATACGGCAAAATCAGCGGCTCGCCTTTCCAACGCCGCCACAACGAAAAGCACACGAACACGGCCAGAAGCGGCAACGGCGCAAGCTTTATGAACTCACCCCACTCGATGTGCGTCATCGAAAGACCCCAGCGCATCGTGACGCGCGGATCGACGCCGAGCGTGCCCAGGCTCACCGCCCCCATGGCCAGCGCCGTCAGCACCGCGACAACCTTCACCCAATTGCGCGCACGCTCGTAGAGTGCGCCTTGTGCTTTGAACACAAGCCAACACCCGCCTAGCAGCGCGTAGCCCGCAACAAGCGAAAGTGCGACCAGGATGGAGAAGGGCGTCAGCCAATCGAACGCGCCGCCAACGAAGCCACCGTTCACAACGTGCACGCCCTGCACGAACGCGCCGAGCACGAAGCCTTGCGCCACGGCCGCAGCGATTGATCCACCAGCAAATGCCGCCGTCCAGAACGCCCTGCCGCTCTTGCGGCCATGCGCGCGAAATTCGAACGCCACACCGCGAAAAATCAGCGCGATCAGCATCAGGATGATCGGAAAATACACCGCCGGCATCAGCGCCGCGTACGCCTTCGGAAACGCAGCGAACAAACCGCCGCCGCCAAGCACCAGCCAAGTCTCGTTGCCGTCCCACACCGGCGCGATGGCGGCCTGCATTTGGTCGCGTTCCTTCGCGCCCTTCGCAAACGGAAACAGAATGCCGATGCCGAGGTCGAAACCGTCGAGCACGACGTACACGAACACAGCAACCGCGATGAGCCCGGCCCAGATCAGAGGAAGGTCCATGCTCATGCCGCCCGCACGGCTGCGCCGAGCGGCGAACCCGGCGGCTCGTTTTGCTTGGGCTCCGGTTCGTCGCTGTCTGGACCTTTGGAGATCAAACGCAGAATGTAGAGCGCGCCGGCGCTGAACACGATCGCGTACGCGACGATGAAAGCCAGCAGCGAGGTCGCGACAGATGACGCCGCAACCGGCGCAACTGCATTTGCTGTGCGCAACACGCCATAGACGACATACGGCTGACGCCCCACCTCCGCGAGCACCCAGCCTGCCAACACCGCCACGAAGCCAGACGGGGCCGCCAACACCAGCGCGCGCTGAAACCATTTGGCACGGTCGACGTGGCCGAGCAGCCAGTTTACCGCACCCCACAGTCCGAGCGCCACCATGGCGAGCCCCATCGCCACCATGATGCGGAACGCCCAGAACACGATGAGCACGGGTGGGCGATCAGCGGGCGCGAAAGAATCGAGCCCCTGCACTTGCACATCGGGCGCGATGTTGTTCACGGTCGAACCGAGGCCTGGCACGCTCACCGACAAATCATTGCGTTGCGCTCGTTCATTCGGAAAGCCAACCAACACCGTTGGCTGCGCCGCACGCGTCGTCCACCAGCCTTCAAGTGCTGCAACCTTCGCCGGCTGATGTTCATGGGCAACCAATCCACTCTCGTGTCCAGCTATGATCTGGATCGGCGCAACGATTGCCATCATCAGGATCGCCATGCGGAGGCTCGTGCCGCTCTCGCGCTTCGGCTGCCCGGCAAGCAAAGCAAAACCGGATGCGCCAGCCACCACCATCGCCGTCGTCAGATACGCCGCGATCACCATGTGCACGAAGCGCGCCGGCATCGATGGATTGAAGATCACCTGCGCGAAATCGGTCGCCACCATCGTGCCGTCAGCGGCGTGCGTGAAGCCTTGCGGCGTCTGCATCCAGGAATTGGCGGCGATGATCCAGAACGCGGAAACCAGCGTTCCAACCGCAACGATGCACGTCGAAGCGAAGTGCAGCCCAGGCCCTACCCGCTTCCAGCCGAACAGCATGATGCCGAGAAATGAGGCCTCTAAGAAAAACGCGGTCAGCACCTCATAGCCAAGCAACGGGCCAATCACACTGCCGACTTGGCGGGCGAACACACTCCAATTGGTGCCGAACTGGTAGGACATGACCACGCCCGACACGACGCCCATCCCGAACGACAGCGCGAAGATTTTGACCCAGAAGAGATAGAGGTTCTTGAACTGCGGCTTCTTGGTGAAGAGCCACAGCCCTTCCAGCACTGCCAGAAACGATGCGAGCCCGATCGTGAACGACGGGAAGATGATGTGAAAGCCGATCGTGAAAGCGAATTGCAATCGCGACAGCAGTAGCGCGTCAAAGTCCATCGGCTGATTCCCCGTGGGAAGCGCACATTAAAGCTAGGGCGACGGCGGCGCGTTGGCCACTTGCGATTTGACGCGCTGGGGCGGAAAGTCGCGCGACAAATCGGAGGTCGATATGGCGGGCCGCGTTCAGGGCAAGAAAGTTTTCATCACCGGCGGCGCGCAAGGTTTGGGCGCGGCGATGGCGCGCGCTCTCGCAGCGGAAGGCGCGAAGGTGGCGCTGGCCGACATCAACTTCGTCGGCGCCGAAAAGGCTGCAGCTGCGCTCAACGCGGACTTCGGCGCTGGGACCGCCGTCGCCTACGAGCTCGATGTCACCGACGAGGGCCAGTGGATCGCAGCACTCGAAGCTGCGAACAAAGCCATGGGGGGCATTTCCGGTCTCATCAACAATGCCGGCATCTCAGCGCGCGAAGGCGGCATCGAAGAATTGTCGCTGGAGACGTTTCGGCGCGTGATGGCGGTGAATGTCGACAGCGTGTTTCTTGGCGCTAAGCACTCAATCAAATATCTGGCCAAGAACCAGCCTGGCTCGATCGTCAACATCAGCTCCATCGCCGGGCTGATCGCCAACCACACCTCGCCCGCTTACAACGCGTCGAAAGCGGCGGTGTGGCTGCTCTCGAAAAACATCGGGCTCTATTGCGCCAAGAAGCAGCTCAACATCCGATCCAACTCGATCCACCCCACCTTCATCGATACGCCCATCCTCGATCCGATCCGCGGCATGTTCGGCAAGGAAGAAGCCGAGGCGAAATTAGGGCGGCAGGTGCCGATGGGCCGCATCGGCAAAGCGGAAGAGATCGGTGCGACTGCCCTGTTTCTCATTTCTGACGAAAGCAGCTTCATCACCGGCGCTGAGATCAAGGTCGACGGCGGCATTTCGGCGATGTGACTTGCCGAGCGGGTCACCGCGCCCAAAATGAATGGAATGACAATGTTCGCCCGATCAATCGCCGCCTTCGCCCTCCTCGCGCTTACCGCGTGTGGGCAGCCCGCTACGCCAACCGGCCCCGCGCCCGCCAGCGGCAACGCCAACAACGGCGTGGCGCTACAATCGACGCAGGATCTGCCCGATTGGCTCTTGGTGGCGCGGCAACGCGATTGCGCGCGCGCTGATTGCGTCGGCGATGTGCAGTTCAACCAGCGCACCATCACCCGCAACCCGGATGGCACCGCCGACATCTGGCTGCAGGTGCATCACGGCAACCCGCAAGCCTACCCGATCGAAACCGCGACCGCGCGGACGACCATCACCTTCACGACTGAGCGTTTGCACTATCGCTTCAAGTGCGCCGAGGGTCAGTTCACAGTGCTTGAGCGTCAGATCATGGGTTCAGGCGACACAGTGGTTGCGCGTGACAACCCGCGCCCGATCTTTCGCGCGCCCGTGGACGGCAGCATCACGCCCGTGGTGATGCCGATTGCCTGCCGGGGAAGCTGAAGCGTCTCAGAGGCCCTGGCGGCGCTGGAACATGATGTTCACCAGCAGCACACGCCCGCCCTGCGCGCCGAGCGTTTGATCGACAGCTTGCTGCAACAGCCGTGTGATGGTCGCCGGATCGGGCGCGGTGTGGCTGCGATAATAGGTGTTGGCGTAGGTGGTGAGCGCGGTGCGCAGCGCATCGCGGACACGCGGGCCGTTGGCGTTGGCGTGACGGCGCAGCGTCGCGTCGGGAACATCAATGCCCATGTCGACGATGATCGTTGAATCGATCGATGCGCGGTTGAGAATAAACGCCGACAGCGTCGGCATCGGCAGCCACGAGTCCGCCGAGGTCAGCCGCTCCTGGCGGCTGGCGGGCGCCTGTTCGCTGCTGCCCTCGCCGCCACTTCCGCTCCCGCTTCCAGCCGCGAGCGCCGGGCCGACGCACAGAGCGGCGCACGTGGCGGCAAGCAGGATGCGGTTGACCAGCATGCCGTCAGCATCGGCGAACGTGGCTAAAGAAGCGTGAACCGGCTATTGCGCCGTCCAGCCGCCATCCATCGAAAGCGCTGCGCCATTCATCTGATTGGCCGCTTCCGACACCAAGAAAAGCGCCAAGCCGGCAACATCCTCGACCTTTACGAACTGCTTCGTGGGCTGGGCGGCCAGCAAGACATCGTTGATGACCTGCTCCCGCGTTATGCCGCGCGCCTTCATGGTGTCGGGGATCTGGTTCTCGACCAAGCTGGTGTGGACGTATCCCGGGCAGATGGCGTTGCAACGCACGTTAAACTGCGCGCCTTCAAGCGCGACGGTCCGTGTCAGCCCGAGCACACCGTGCTTGGCGGCGACGTACGCGGACTTGAACGGCGAAGCCACAAGTGCGTGCGCGGATGCGATATTGATGATGCGTCCGTACTTGCGGTTCTTCATGTGCCCCATCGTCGCGCGGATGGTGTGGAACGACGACGACAGATTGAGCGCGATGATCGCGTTCCATTTATCGACCGGGAATTCTTCGATCGGCGACACAAACTGAATGCCGGCGTTGTTAACGAGAAGATCAAGCCGGCCATGCGCGCCAATGGCGCTCTCGATCATGCTGGCGCACGCATCAGCATGCATCAGATTGGCGCCGTCATAACGAACGCTGACGCCCGCCTCGCGCTCAAGGCCTGAGCGGATATTCTCGATCTCGCCTGCATCGCCCAAACCATTGAGCGTCACATCCATGCCAGCCTTTGCGAACGCCGTCGCAATCCCCAAACCGATACCGCTCGTCGATCCGGTGACCAAAGCGGCCTTACGTTCGCCCATTTGCGTGCCCTTCCTGTTCAGCTCTCAGCCGCTTGTCTTGCGCCCGCGCGCGGGAACCGCTAGCGCAAACTACATCAGTCGGGCTGCAACATAAGAGGGTTGGGACATGGATTTCTCCGCGCCAGTCAATGCGTTCGTGGCCGGCTTTCCGGATTTCATCGCCCAACTCGGCGCCTCGATCGCCCTCTTCATCGTCTCGCTGACAATTTACGTGCTGATGACGCCGCACAAAGAGCTGGCGCTCATCCGGGCCGGCAATCCTTCCGCTGCCTTGGCCTTCGGCGGCGTCGTCGTTGGCTTGGCCATTCCGCTGGGCTCGTGCCTCGCGCATTCGTTTGGCCTGATCGACCTCACCATCTGGGCCGTGGTCACGCTGCTGTTGCAATTGCTGGCGTTCCGCTTCGCCGACATCTTTCTGCGCGGCTTGCCGCGGCGCATCGCCGAAGGCGACGTGGCGGCGGCGATTTATCTGATGAGCGTTAAGATCGCGCTCGCGCTCATTCTCGCCGGGGCCGTTTCCGACCCGAACGTCATGTTGTTCCGAGGCGGCTGAGTGCTTCGCCTGATCCCCGACTGGCTGCTCTACATCGTCGTCATCGCGGTGGTGGTGTTCGTCCTGTTCAAGGTCGACCAGCGCTCGAACGCGCCTGAAGCATTGCCCGATGCGACGCAAAACGGCGCGTTTCTGCCGCCGCCGTCGGCGTATGACCCCGAAATCCTCGTGGAAGTCGGCCCGCAGTCGTCGGGCCTTGGCAGCGCCTTTGCGGTGACAGCAGACGGCTGGTGGGTGACAGCGCGCCACGTCGTCGACGCCTGCACCCGCGTCGGCATTATCGTTTCGCGCGGCGCGGCAGCGCCAGTCCGGCAGGTGCGTGTGGCGCAATTCGCCGACCTCGCGCTCCTCAAAACCGATCGCGCGCCGACGCCGCTGGCAATCGCCACCGTTGAACGCAATCTGCAAGTCGGGCAGCGCGCCTTCCACGTCGGCTTCCCGCAAGGCCACCCTGGCGAAGCCTATTCGCGGCTCATTGGCCGTGAAAACTTGATCGCGCGCGGCCGCTACGATGTCGACGAACCGGTGCTGACTTGGGCCGAACTCGGACGCACGTCCGGCTTGAGCGGCTCGCTCGCCGGCATGAGCGGCGGCCCGGCTTTCGACGCAAACGGCGAAGTCATTGGCGTCACTATCGCGGAATCAGCGCGGCGTGGGCGTCTCTACACGGCATCGCCCGCCACGATTTTGCGCATGCTGCGCGTCGAGCAGATTCACGCGCAAGGAACGCCCGCCCCGCACTTCACCACCGAGAATTACGGCAACGAATCCGATGCGTTGCGGAGGGCTTTGGCGGTTGCGCAAGTGGTGTGCGTGACCGACGATACGCCTTCATGAGCGCGCGATTCGCCGACCGTTTGATTGAAGGCGTCCGGCAAAAGAATTCTCCGTTGTGTGTGGGCCTCGATCCGCTGCCCGATCGCATCCCCTCTTTCTTCGGCGAAACGGCAAGCATCGCCGCGCTCCAAAACTTCTGCCAAGCCATCGTCGAGATCGCGCCGAAACACGCAGCTGTGCTGAAGCCGCAAGTCGGTTTCTTCGAACCGTTCGGACCTGACGGCGTGCGCGTTGCGATCGAAGCCTGCGCCGCTGCACAGGCGCGTGGAATGCTCGCTTTGCTCGACGCCAAGCGCGGCGACATCGGCACCACGGCTGAAGGCTACGCGCGCGCAGCGTTGGGCGCAGCGCCCGGCTTCAATGCCGATTGCGTCACCGTGAATCCGTACCTCGGCTTGGATTCACTCGAACCGTTCCTCGCTGTCGCTGAACGCGACAACAAAGGCGTTGCGGTTCTCGTGCGCACCTCCAACCCAGGCGCGCGCGATTTGCAGGATCTTCGCGTCGATGGCGCACCGCTATGGCGACGCGTCGCCGAGATGATCGCGCCACAAAGCGATCGTCTTAAAGGAAATTCAGGTTGGTCAGGCCTGATGGCGGTTGCGGGCGCCACTTATCCGGAGGAAGCGCGTGCGCTGCGCGAAACATTACCTCATGCATTGCTTTTGGTGCCCGGCTACGGCGCGCAAGGCGCCAGCGCGCGCGATGCCGTAGCGGGATTTGTGCGCGGAAAGAATGGCTTGGAGGGCGGTGTGGTGAGTTCATCACGCGCCGTGCTTTATCCGCAAGCCGCACAAGCCGCGAAAACTTTGCCGGATTGGCGCACCGCCATTGAAGCCGCCATGGCGCAATCGGCGGCGGAACTGCGCGACGCCTGCGCCGCCTGAACGCGACAAGCGCGTCTGAACCGAGTAGAGATTCGCTTGAATTTGGGACCGCGCTTTGTTCGCAGAGCGCGCGTGAGGGAGAGGTTCATGCGCAAGAATTTGACGCACGCACTGTTGGCTGCGCTGTTGTGCTTGGCGCCGGCCGTTGCATTCGCCGACGGCCGCGGCAGCGCCGGTCCCGATGTTGCCTCGCCACCAAACGCGACCGCGCCGCAGGCGAATGCAACATCACCTGCCGCGGGCCGCACCGGACAAATCTCGCTGATGAATGGCGAGCTTTCTCTAAACGTGCCGCAGGGCTGGAAATTTTATCCGGCGGAAGAAGCCTACGCTTTTCTCCAACGCACCAACGCCGCCGCGCCGAGCGGCAGCGTTCTAGGCCTGCTCGTCAAAGGCAATTCCAATCCGCGTCAATCCGGAACATGGGCGACGGTCGTCAGCTATGACGCCATCGGCTACGTGCAGCCGGAAACCTCAAGCGGTCTTTCCGATCCGAACTTCGAAGGCACGGTGCGTTCAGCGCGTGTGACGCAAAGCCGCCCATTCGAGGGTTTCGCGGCGCAGCCGGCATTCGATTCCAGCGCGCCAAACCTGCTATGGGCAGAGCACACCGCGTCGCCCGGCGCCGCCGGCGGCTCGGACTTGCGCGTCGAAGAGAAGACGCTCGGACGTTATGGCGTCGCGGCGCTCACTTCGATCGGCAGCGCCGATCAGCAAACCGAAATCATGGGCGCAGCGACGCAGCTCAAGACCATGCTGAGCTTCCCGGACGGTCGCAAAGCTTCGGACTTCCAAGCCGCAACCGATCACGTTTCGACCTATTCGGTGCCGGCCTTGGTCACCGGCGTGCCGGCGACCGCAGGTCAAGCGCAGGCACTTGCGGAAACACCAGCAACCAGCGGCCAAGCGCAAACGGCGTTCGGCGGCTTCCCGACTTACGGCTGGATCGCGGCCGGCGTCGCAGTGCTTGCAGCGCTCGGTTTTGTCTTCATGCGCCGCAAGAAGCCTGAAGAAGAAAGCGGCGAAGCCTAAGCGGCGCGGATTTCGCCTGCCTTCACAACAATGGCGATGCGCGTCAGCGCGTCGCCATTGCACGGCCCGCCGGCGCAAGCGCCGGATTTCAACTCATAACTCGCGCCATGCGCGCCGCAGACGATGTAGCGCCCCTGCTGCACCAGCACGCGCCCGTCAGCGTGCTGCAGCGGATAGCCGGCGTGCGCGCAGCGATTGTGGAACGCCGCGATAGCGCCGCCTTTGCGCGTTAGCAGCACCGTGCCCCACACATCGTCGGCATCGACCTTCACCACGAGCGCGCCGGGATCGGCAATCTCGTTCACACGCGCGAGCAAGGCGCCAGACGCGATCATGCGCCCTCCGCGCGGAACGGACGCGACAACAGCGCCTTGATCGCGTCGTCGATATTGGTGCGGCCGGCAATGATGTCGTCCACGGCCGAACAGATCGGCATTTCGACATTGTGCTTGTTGGCCAGCGCTACCACCGCTGGCGCGCTCTCCGCGCCTTCAGCGACTGACAAGCGCTCCGCCAAAACGTCAGCCAGCGAACGCCCCTCCCCGAGCGCTGCGCCAAGCGATGTGTTGCGCGAGGTCATCGAGCAGCACGTCAGCACGAGGTCGCCCAAACCGCAGAGACCATTCATCGTCTCCGCCTTCGCACCCATGGCCAGACCGAGCCGCGTCATCTCGTGGAAACCGCGGGTGATCAACGCGGCGCGCGCGCCGTCGCCAAGCTTACGTCCTTCGGCCACACCGCACCCGACGGCGATGACGTTCTTCACCGCGCCGCCAATTTCCGCGCCGATCAGATCGTCGGCGATGTAGGGACGGAAGGTCGGCAACCCGATGGTGGCGACGATGCATTGGGCCAGCGGCTCGAACGGCGTCGCCACCGTGGTCGCGGTAGGCAGGCCGCGCGCGACGTCCTTGGCAAAGCCTGGACCGGACAACACGGCGCAGGCGGTCGTCGGCAGCTCCTCGGCGATCACATCGGTCATCAGCGCCGATGAGCCGCGCTCAATCCCCTTGGCGCACAGCACCACCGGCGTGCCGTTAGGCAGGTGCGGCTTCAGCGCTTTCAGCGTGGCGCGCATGTGCTGAGCCGGCGGTGCGGCCAGGATCAGCTCAGCATTAGCCACCGCCTTCATCGAGCTGGTGGCGTGGACAGCGGGGTGAAGGGGGAGGCCGGGCAGAAAGAGCCGGTTTTCCCGGTCCGTGTTGATGCCTTGGACGACCTCCGGCTCCCGGGCCCAGATCATCACCTTGCGGCCCGCAGCGGCCGCCACTTGCGCCAAGGCCGTCCCCCAGGCCCCGGCCCCCAGGACGGCAACAGTGGAATAGGCCGAGGTCATAGGACTGAATCCTTCATTGAACGTTCAGCCAAAACCGCGTATTGAGTACGGATGGAAGACAAGCTCGCCACGCGGGACCGCATTCTCCACGCGGCCATGAACCGCATCAAGCACTACGGCTACTCCAAAACCACGATGGCGGAAATCGCCAGCGATTGCGGAATGTCGCCGGGCAACATTTATCGCTTCTTCGAAGCTAAGATCGACATCGCCGAAGGCATGGCGCGCGCCTTCTACGCCGAAGAGCACGCGATGATGTCGCAAATCGCCCGCCGCAAGGATTGGCCAACCGACAAGCGGCTGCATGAAATGCTGCTGCGCCGCATGCGTGAAAACTATCAAAAATTCGAAGATAACGCTAAGATTCTAGAGGTTGCCGAGGTTCTTTCGAACGAGCGGCCGCTGTTCATGAACGAGCTGATGGCGCTTGAACGCGTCGTTCTCGCGGCGCTGATCGATGAAGGCGTGGGCGCCGGCTTGTTTTCCCCGACCGACGCCAACTTCACCGCGGAAATGATCCAAGCCGCCACTGTCAAATTCGGCATTCCGCAGCTCTTCTCGCACCTGACGCTGCCCAAGCTCGAGCGCGAGTTCGAAGGCGTGATGAAGCTCGTCCTCAACGGCCTCTACGTGAAACGGCAGGACGGCCCGGCGGCCAAGGCAAAGGCCAAGGAAACGGCGGATCATTAAATCCTGCCCATTTGTGAATAAAAATGATTTTGTTCATTGATTAGCTCTCAGGGCTCTGCTAGAAGCTTGTGTATCGACAGCGCCTTTAGCCCAGGAGCCCAACCAATGGTCGCCACCCGCCCTTCGTTCTTGATCTCCGCCGCGTTCGTTCTTGCCGCCGCCTTCATCTTCGCGATCGCCGCCTCGCCCCTCCTCGGCATCGCCTCCCAAGTTCTGGCCTAACCCCTTCCCTCGGCGCGTCTCCCAGCGCGCCGCCTGGGCATTGTGCAGGCGCGAAGTCTCTGGGCTTCGCGCCTCTTTTTGTCTGCATTCATGCAACGTAATTAATCTTTCACTTCCATTTCTGCATAGCTGGCCCCGTGCTTATTGGGCTACACACTGTGATCAAACGGGCGCATCTCCTCGTTTCGTGATGTTCGCACTCGCAGCATCAAATCGTTTGTGGGGAGAATTCCTATGTCCGCTCAAGACCTGCCGAGCACGGCTCGCGCGCTGGCGGTGATCGTTGCTATCGCGCTCGTCGCGACCGCCATGGCGCCGCTCATTCTCGCGGCCGTCCGCGTCGTCGCCTAAGCCTTAGCTCCCTTGCGCCCCGGCTGATGGCTGGGGCGCAAGCGGGCAGCTTCCTCGTCCAACGGCCAGCGCGGTCTGGCCGGAAATGACAGTTCGTCACTGAATCCAAGCCGCAACCGTTCTGCACCCGCCAGCGCGATCATCGCCGCATTATCGGTGCACCATTTCAGCGGCGGCGCCGCGAAGTCGTAGCCCCGCTCCTTCGCCAATCCCTCAAGACACGCCCTGATCGCCTGATTGGCCGCCACGCCGCCGGCGGCCACCAGCCTGCCCTTGGCGCCGTACATCGGATCGAACGTTCGCATCGCATTGCGCGTGCGATCCGCAACAATATCAACAACCGCTGCCTGGAAGCTGGCGCAGAGATCGGCTTTGTCTTGGTCGGTAAGCGCGCCGAGGCGCTCAACTTCGCGCGCACACGCGGTCTTCAATCCAGCAAACGAGAAATCGCAATCGTCGCGACCCAACATTGGGCGCGGCAACGAAAACCGCTTGGAATTGCCGTTTTTAGCGGCGTTCTCGACCAGCGGTCCGCCGGGAAACCCCAAATCCAAAAGCTTCGCGACTTTGTCGAACGCTTCACCGAGCGCATCGTCCACGGTCGAACCCAAACGGCGATACACGCCAACATCCATCACCGCGATGAACTGGCAGTGTCCGCCGGATACCAACAACAACAGATACGGAAAGGTCGCGCCGCCCTCCGCCAAGCGCGGTGAGAGCGCGTGTCCCTCGAGGTGGTTGACGCCGATCAGCGGCTTGCCGTGCGCCAGCGCAATCGCCTTGCCGGCCAACAACCCCACCATCACGCCGCCGATCAAGCCCGGTCCCGCCGTCGCGGCGATACCGTCCAGATCGGCATAACGGAGGCCGGCATCGGCCATGGCCGCGGCGATGGCGCCGTCCAGCCCCTCCACATGAGCGCGGGCGGCGATCTCGGGAACCACGCCCTTGTACGGCGCGTGCTGAGCCGCCTGGCCGAGCACGATGTCCGACAGAACACGCGGGCCATTCTCATCCAGACGCAAAACCGCTGCCGCGGTTTCATCGCAGCTGGTTTCAATGCCGAGGACTGTCAGCGGCTTCATGCGCGGAGCATTTGGCGCGTTCCCCCGGCGCGCGCCAGCGGCTAAGTGCAAACGATGACGTCCCTTCTCCGCATCGGTGCGCGCGGCTCCAAGCTTTCGCTGGCGCAGACGGAGTTGACGTGCGCCGCGCTCGCCAAACACCTCGGCGCCAACATCGGCGATCTTGAGATAGTACCGATCACCACCAGCGGCGACCGCATCCAAGATCGCACGCTGATCGAAGCCGGCGGCAAAGGCCTCTTCACCAAGGAGTTGGACGAAGCGCTGCGCGACAATCGCATCGATCTCGCTATTCACTCGCTCAAGGATTTGCCTACGCTCCTGCCAGACGACATCGCGCTAGCGTGCGTGCCGGAACGCGAAGATCCTCGCGACGCGTTTGTGAGTCTAAAGGCGAAGACACTCGCTGATCTACCGTGCGGCGCGGTGATTGGCAGCGCCAGTTTACGCCGCCAGGCGCAAACACTCTTCTTGCGCCGTGATCTGAAAATGGCGGTGATGCGCGGCAACGTCGATACGCGCTTGCGCAAACTCGAAGCCGGCGAAGCAGACGCGACCTTTCTCGCGCTCGCGGGCTTGAAACGCCTCGGCCTGGAGGCCCGCGCGTCGAGCCTTATCGATCCGCAAGAAACGCCACCCGCCGCGTGCCAAGGCGCGATCGCCATCACGTCGCGCACAGATGATGTGCGTACGCACGACATGCTTACGGGCTTCGAGAACGCGGATGCACGCGCTGAAATCGAAGCCGAGCGTGCGTTTCTCGCAGCGCTCGATGGCTCATGTCGCACACCCATCGCGGCGCTGGCGCGCAAGCGCGGGAGCGTGTTGTCCTTCATCGGCGAGACGCTGACGCCCGACGGCCAACAACGCTGGCGGCGCGAAGAAGAGATTGTCCTGAGCGCGGACATACTCATCGTCGCGCGCGGTTTAGGCGATGCGCTCGGCCACGACATTCGCGAAGAAGCCGGCGACGCCATCATCCTGCGTGACGCATGAGCGCTCCGCGCATCGCCATCACACGCGCACTTCCCGAGGCTGATCGCACCGCCGAGAAATTGCGCGCGCTTGGCGCCGATCCCGTGGTCGCGCCTCTTCTGGAAACGAAAGACCGCGCTTTCGATTCCGATATCACCGGCATTCAGGCGCTCCTCTTCACCAGCGCCAACGGCGTGCGCGCCACAGCGCGCAAGATCACCGATCGCGACTTGCCCACGCTCGCTGTCGGCGACGCCACGGCGCGCGCGGCGCGCGATGCGGGCTTCCAAGATGTGCGCTCGGCAGGCGGCGATGTCGCGGCGCTCTCGGCGCTGGCAAACGGCTCGCTCAATCCAAAGGACGGAACGCTGCTCTATCTTTCCGGCGCCGATGTCGCCGCAGACCTCGTCGGCTGGCTCATCGCGGCAGGTTTCACCGCGACCCGCCGTATCGTCTACGAAGCGCGCGTGGTGGCAGCGCTGCCCCCGATCTACACCCAGCCGTTTGATATCATTGCGTTCCACAGCGCCCGCGCCGCCCGCGCCTTCGCCGCTTTCGGCGCACCCAACGCCGCGCGCATGAGCGCGGCCTGCATTTCCGATGCGGTCGCCGCCGCGGCCGGCGCCAAAGTGAAATGGGGACGCGTCATCGTCGCTTCGGCGCCACAGGACGAGGCGCTTTGGCGCGCCGCCCTCAACACATAAAACTCCCCTGCTGGCGCAAGCGCTTGAGCCCACTCGCCCCAACGCCTAAGTTTCGGCCTCACCCCGACTCGTTTTCGGTACGAAACATCGGAAAAGATTTGGGAATTTGGGGATGTTCTGATGAGCAGAGACGACGACGCGGAGCGCGGACGCGCCGAGCCGATCGACGTTGACTTCGAGCCGGCCGAGCGTGGCTACCATCACGCGCCAGGCGGCATCGGCGGTGGGACGGCGCTTTTGCTCGCTGTGCTGGCCGCAGGCGTCGGCGCAGCAGGTGGCGCAGTGGCGCCGCGCGTGGCGCCGGTGCGCACCGCGCTCGACAGCGCCTTTCCGGTTTCGGCCAGCGCCAGCACGCCGGGATCTTCCGCGCAAAGCGAAGGCGCGCTGACCCAGCGCGTCGCCGCACTTGAAGGCATCGTCAACGCGCCGCTGCATGATTCATCCGGCACGCCGATCTCGCCGGGCGGCGACACGGCCGCCCGCGTGTTCGCGCTCCAATCCGGCCTGCGCGATGTTGAAACCCAGCTCTCGCGCATTCCATCGAGCGAACAAGTCGCGCAACTCGTCACCGAAGTGCGCGGCCTGCAAGAACAATTGCCAGCGGTCGCCGAGCAAGCGCGCACCGCTTCCAACGCGGCGCGGGCGGCATTCGCAGTCGCTGCGGCGTCAGATGCATCGAGCCATTCGGGTCCATTCCAAGAATCCTACGCTTCTTTGCAAGCGCTGCTGCCGCAAGACGCCAACGTGCTGGCGCTTGAGCCGCTCTCTCGCACCGGCGCGCCGACACGCGCCGAATTGCGCGATCGCTTCAGCCATCTCGACATCGAGATCGTGCGCGCCTCGCAGCAAGCGCAAGCCGGCTCCGGCTTCTGGGGCCGTATTCAAGCCATGCTGGCGCAATGGATCGTGGTGCGCCGCTCCGGGGAAGGCGATACGCCCGCCGGCGTCGTCGATCGCGCCGATCAGCGCGTCGCCGCCGACGATCTCGACGGTGCGGTGCGCGAACTGAGCCGCTTAAGTGGCGCCTCGCGCGCCACCGCACAGCCTTGGATCAATGACGCGCAACGGCGCATCGAGATTGACCGCAGGCTTGCCGCCATTCGCTCGACTCTGGCGCGGGGAGCCTAAGCACCATGCTTCGTCTGGCTTTCCTGCTCATTGTCGCGGTGCTCGCCGCGCTCGCTTCGTGGCAGATCATCACCACCGACCAAGGCACCGTGGTGATCAATTGGTTCGGCACGCAAGTGACGACCAGCGCCCTCTTCGCCATCCTGGTGCTGGTGCTCATCGTCGCGCTAGCGCTGCCGCTGCTGCGACTGCTGATGTTCTTGATCGACGCGCCGGGCCGCATCGGCAAGGCCAGCGAGCGCTCACGCGTCCGCAAAGGACAAGAAGAATTGGCGCTCGGCCTCATCGCCGCGGAAGCCGGCGAGTTCGAAGACGCGCGGCGTCACGCCGACAAAGCTGAAGATCTGATCGACGAGCCGCGGCTCGCCATGTTGCTACAAGCCCGCGCCGCCGAAGTGGGTGGCGACACGGCCGGCGCCGAGCGCGCTTATTCCGGCATGCTCGCTAACGAAGACACCGAAGTGCTCGGCCGCAAAGGCTTAATGGCGGCGGCGCTGAAGCGCGGCGACCGCATGGCCGCGCGTACGCACGCCGATGCAGCGCTTAAAGCGTCGAAGACGTCTTCTTGGCCGTTCCAGTATGCCTTCGACCTCGCCGTCCAGGCCGGCGATTGGGAAGCCGCGATGGACGCGCTCGATATCGGCGACAAGCGCAAGCTGATCGACGATCGCGTCGCCAAGCGCCGCCGCGCGGTGCTGATGACGGCGCAGGCCCAAAAACTTGAGCGCGAGCGCCACATCGATAAAGCCGCCGACATGGCGCAAAAAGCCTTCCGCATGGCGCCGACTTTCGCGCCCGCCGGCGCAATGGCCGCGCGCTTGCTCGCCGCCGAAGGCAAAGGCGAACGCGCCGCCGCGATCTTGGAAGAAGCCTGGGAAAACGGCCCGCACCCGGCGCTCGCGCATGCCTTCCGCGATCTCGTTCCCGACGAGAGCCGCGAAGCTCGCGCCGTGCGCATGAATGAATTGATCTCCAAGCGCCGCGACTCTCGTGAAAGCAAGATCGTGATGGCAGAGCTCGCCATGGAGCGCGGCGATTGGGCCACTGCGCAATCTTCGCTTGAAGACGCCTACCGCGAGAACCCGTCCTCGCGCATCTGCATCCTGTTCGCACAAGTGGCGCGCGGGCGCGGCGACGAGAACGGCGCGCGCACCTGGCTCGCCCAAGCCGCCGCCGCCCCGCGCGAGCCCGATTGGTCGGACCTCGATCCGGAAGGCCCGGCCTTCCTCTATGACGACAGCGATTGGGCGCGGCTCGTTTACGTGTTCGGCGACGGCGGCCAACTCATCCACCCGCGCATGGAGCGCGGCGCCAATGATGCGCTAGGCCCGGTGTTGGCGCTGCCGACGGCGGCGCTTTCCGCGCCCAAGCCCGATACCGCCACGCCGGTGCAGGCCACCGTCGTGGAAGACGAGCATCAGGGCGTCTGAACTGCATGGCCGCCGCGCCCGCGCGGCCTTGCTCTCGAGCGTCCCCGCGCGTAGAGAACCGCCCTTCCCGACGCGTCGAGGGAAGAAATCCCTTTAGGGGCCGCCTTAGCTCAGCCGGTAGAGCGGCGCATTCGTAATGCGTAGGTCAGGTGTTCGAGTCACCTAGGCGGCACCATCGCCCATTTCTGGCGACGTTTTCCACAGCATCTCAACCCAACTCAAAGCGTCTCTAAGGCGCTGATTTTTATTGATGTTTGCGCGCGTTACTCACATCGCGCGGCGTCTCACGCCGGATCGGCTCAGCGCATTGAAATTCGCACGAGTGTTGGCAAATCGTTGGCAAAAATTCCGGCCTGGAAGATTTGCCAACAAATGCCCGTGACTCTTTTGCCAACAAAATGAAGCTGACCGATCTCAAATGCCGCAAGACCGAGGCGGTCGATGCGCCGCTCAAACTCGCCGACGGCGGCGGACTCTATTTGCACGTCTATCCGAATGGGAAAAAGCTTTGGCGGCTAGCTTACCGCTATGGCGGCAAGCAACGCATTCTTGCCCTCGGGCCCTACCCTCACATCACGCTTTTGGATGCGCGGAAAAAGCGCGAGGCCGCCAAAGACCTCATCCGTGAGGGAAAAGACCCAACGGCGGAACAGCGAGCCAATCAGGCAGCGGAAGAAAGCCGGGGTGAGACCACCTTCGCGGCTTTCGCCGATCTCTACCTCCAGCGGCTCGCAATGGCGGGGCGCGCTGACGCGACGCTGAAGAAGTCGCGCTGGATTGTAGAGGATCTCGCCAAGGAGCTTCGCGACCAGCAAATCGAAGACATCCGGCCGCGCGATGTTTTGAAGGTGCTGCGCGTCGTCGAAGCGAAGGGCAATCTTGAGACCGCCCGCCGCATGAAGGGCGTCCTCTCCTGCGTGTTTCGCCTAGCGATGATCGAAGACACGCTCGTCGCCGATCCGACCACGGCGTTGCGCGGAGCGATCCTGCCGCCGCAAACCAAGCACCAACCGGCGATCACCGAGCCCAAGCCTTTCGGCGATCTGCTGCGGGTCATGGATGGCTATACGGGCCACAAGACCATCAAGCTCGCGCTACAGCTTCTCACCCTCACCTTCCCGCGTCCCGGCGAACTCCGCTGCGCCGAGTGGCCCGAGGTCGATGTCAGCAAGGCGATTTGGACCATCCCGCCCGAGCGCACCAAGATGCGGCGGGAGCACCGCATTCCTCTCTCGCGCCAGGCCTTGGCGAAATTCGAAGAGCTGCGCGAAATCACTGGCGCGGGGCAGCGTTGCTTTCCCTCGATCCGCTCGCTGAACAACCCGCTGAGCGACGGCGCGCTCAATGCGGCGCTTCGAGCACTGGGCGTCGATGGTTCCGTGCACGTTGCGCACGGCTTTCGAAGTTCGGCGTCGTCGCTCCTGAATGAGCATTCGCCGTTCGAGCACGACATCATTGAACGCGCGCTCGCCCACGACGAGCCCGACAAAGTCCGGCGCGCCTACAATCGCGCCGAATATTGGGAAGAGCGCGTGCGCATGATGCAATGGTGGGCTGATTATTTGGACAAACTGCGTGTGCCGGCCGCGCTGGTCGGTAAGGCAAGCGAGCCGCTTCAAGCCGATCTCTTTTCAGTGTGAGCGAGGGTCGCATGCTTAATCTTGACTTGTATATCAAATCTTGTATATGTGAGGTCTAGGTGGCGCGCGACCCGAGACCGGTCGTGTTTCGCGCTAGCTCCTTGGAGGATTTGCGCGCCTTTCCGGATACGGCCCGCCGTATGGCTGGCTTTCAACTGGATCGCATCCAGCACGGTGAGGAACCAGTGGATTGGAAGCCGATGGCTTCGGTCGGCGTGGGCGTTCAGGAACTGAGGATACGAGATGAGGATGGCGCGTTCCGCGTCCTCTACGTCGCCAAGTTCAGCGATGCGATTTATGTGCTGCATTGCTTTCAGAAGAAGTCGCAGCGGACCAGCAAGGAAGACATCAACCTAGCGGCAGTTCGTTACAAGCAATTGGTCAAGAACCTGAGATGAGAACAAAGCGCTTCGACAGCATCTGGGACGCTATAGAGTCTCCGGCTGACACCGAGAACATGAAGCTCCGCGCCAAGCTCATGCGCGCAATCATCAACCATATCGAAAAACGGGCGCTGACCCAAGCGGCGGCCGCGAAACTCATGCAAGTTACCCAACCTCGTATTTCCGATCTGGTCCGAGGCAAAATCGATCTCTTCAGCATCGACATGTTGGTCAACATGGCTTCCGCCGCAGGATTGCATGTGGACCTGAAAATCGCGCGCGCGGCATAGGTTGTGGCGGCGGCGCGAGCGCGCCGAAACGAGGCGCGCTACTTTTTCGCTCTAGCGGACCGGACAATCCACAATAGCTCCTATCGGCCAAGGAGTCCCGACCACGCTTCGGTCGCGATTGCGTGTGCGTCGTGATCGATAAGGTCGCCATGAGACAAAACGATCTGGCGGAAGTCCCACGCCAATATGCGCCGAAGCGACTTCGCCGCCGAAATCCGGTCGCTCCACCCCATAGCGTATTCGGGCGCGGGCCGGGGGTTGTCCCACATGCGCAACACATATTTGAACCAGAACTTCATCGCCCCGTTCGTGTGGGGCGTCGCGTCTGTAAAGTTCTCGATCAGGTCGACAAGGATCAAAGTGCGGCTGGCGCGGTGATACATCGCAACCTCGCGCATGAAGCGCGCGCCCTGCACCAGCACCTGGTCGATTTCTTCCCTCCAGTCCGGGGGCGCGAAATCGCCGAGAATGCCGTCGTATTTTAGATCGGGCCGTTTCTTCTCGATGCCCGGACAGATCCACATCTTGGCGTCTGGAAAAGCGGCCTGCGCCGAGGTTGCGTGCAAATGGTGGAAATTTCCGGGAACGACAATGTCGCCCACCGGACCGAGTGCCGAGATTTCTTCGGCGAGGGCCGCGGTGATGTTGCATGGCGAGTGCAGCATGATCTGGCCAGAGGCGAGACGGATCGCCGTCATGCGCGCCTCGAACTGCGTGCCCGCCATACGGACAGGATACGGGCACAACCAGATCTGATCGGCAATGTAGCTGGTAAGGAGCATCCGCTTCGCTTTCGCATCTGAACGAAGGTGTAGCGTGACGCATAGCGGTGATCGATGGTTTTGGTCGACGTTGACGGGGCAGCGTCATTGCCAACTAAGCGGCTGCACTCGCTGATCGACACGGGAAAGGTCGACTTTGGGTCCCATCAGAGCCTCCCGACGCAAGCTTGGATGCCAAGGCCCACCGGGCTCTTTCCGCTCTTCAATGCCATCGTGCTCGCGCGCCTCAAGGGACGGCTTCGCCCGCGTGCCGCGCCCTTGACCCGCGTTGCGCGCGCTGGCCCGCAAGGCGTGTCGGGACGCGGAGCGTCCCTACTCTTTCGACCTCTGGCCTGCTCGGCCCGAGGCCGAACACGGAGCAAGCCTCAAGTCGTGTTTCTTCCATAGCGCACCGCGAGCAACAACCAGTGAAGCTGCGTGCGATCGAAGCGGCGCACCGATCCGTCATCAAGAACCCGGCCGTCCAGGACGCGGATGCCTGGCACCAGCCCCTCCTTTACGCGCCGTGCCACCGTTGCCCGCGAAATGCCAAAGCTCTGTTGAATGGCGCGGTAGGTGAGCAAAGCGCGATCCCTGGAAAGCGATGCGAGAACAGCGTCGATGATCGCGTGCAGCTCGGGCGCGTAGTGCGGCATGTCAGCCACCGTGATCATCCGTGCGCGCGGCCGCTCGAGCGGCGCTGACCCATCCTGCGCAAACAAGCCGAGCTGCTCCGTGCCCCCCTTCCTTTTCGAACGCGTGACGACGAGACTTTCCGTCATGGCACGCGAGCTTCCGCGCCGGCGCTGCGGCGTGCTTCCGAAGAGGAGCGCCTCAGCTGCGTGAGCTGAGCCACGCCCCACACGTGCAAGAGACGCTTAGGATAGAGCGGCCGGCGGCCGTCATGCACGCAAGGCGGTCCATCGGCGCCAACACAGAAGAGCTTCGCTAGCGTTGCCGGTTTCCGGCGAACGCCAATCGTCGAGAGATATTGCGACGCTTCCTTGCGGGTCAGCAACGCGTCGACGAAATCCTCCGGCAATGCGTCTTCAGGGTGAGCCAACGCCTCCACGCGTGTCTCCATCAGTGTAGGGACGAAGGTCGATGTCGCGCATGACCAAAACGCGGACGTTCGCGCCGGGCCGGACGCGCAAAGTGGGTTTGACGGCGAGTTCGCGGCCGACAATCTGACTGCCGGTTTGCGCCGCCTGCTGAGCCGCGGCGTCGCCGACGCTCTGCGACAAGGATTGGGAGCGATCATTGCTCTGGGAGTTGTTGGCGATCACGCTGATGATCGCCGACAAGCCCACCGCGCCGCCGAGGCGCCAGAGATGATTGTCCGTCGTGTCGCCGATGCCGGCGGCGCCTGTTGGATCCGCGCCTTGCATGTCATGCAGATTGATTGACCAGCCATTCGGCAGAATGAGCCGGTTCCACACCAGCACAATGCGTTGATCGCCATAGTGGACGCCGTTGTCATACGTCCCGATCAAGCGCGCGCCTTGCGGGATCAGAAGATGGCCGCCGGTGACCGAATCATAAACTGGCGCCGTCACCTGCGCGATCACGCGGCCCGGAAGATCGGAATTGAGGCCGGTCACCAATGCCGCGGGAATGACTGCGCCAGCTTGAATCTCAAACGGCGAGCGCGGCGGGGTCAGCATCGAAGCGAGATGCGCGTCCTCGTCAGCATTGGTCGATGCTGCCTGCGATTGACGAGACGCGCTGGCGAAGAGGATTGGCGACGTGTGCGCCGCTTCTTCGGGATTGGGCGTGTTTGATCGCGCGCCGGCGGTTTGCGCGTCGCTCGCGCTTTGCGCCCCACTCCAAGTTGGATCGGTGGGCGGAGTTAGCTGCGCCTGCGTGCTGAGATCGGTTGGCGGCGCTGTCTCATGACGCGTGAGATCGGTCGCATCGTATTGGGAAGACGCCAGGGACACGCTTTCGGGCGGCGTGGTTGCCGTGTTGGGTGATTGGGACTGCGCCCCGCCTCGCGGCACCGGCGTCGAGAGCCCGGTGACGATCGAGAAGATAATGACAATCCCGGCGAGCGCTGCGCCACCGAGCAATACCTTTCGCGACAGGCGCTTCGGCGAAGGCGGCCGGGCTCGGATCTCGACATTTGGCGCGGAGGCGTTTGCGGCAAGCGGTTCGCTCATCAGTGCGGCCCCCGGTGCATCGGGCGTTGTCGCGGTGGACCCTCCGGATTGCGCTCGATGCGCACAATGGTCTGCGCATGCGAACCCAGTCGAAGTTCACCGACATCAAACACGCGATCGACCATGTAACGTCCCCCTTGCACGCGGTAATTCACCAGCTCGGCGCCGTCAGCGGTGACGACGAAGAGTGGCGGCAGATCCGTTGCGGCGACGCTTGGCGCGAATTCGATCCAAGTTTTGCGCCCGTCATCAAATACCCGCGTTGGCGCCCAAAGCGGTGTGGCGCCGCGCACGGTGCGAACGCGGTAGTTGAAGTTGAGCGAGTCCACCGGTGATGAGGCCAGGTTTCGCGACGCGGGCTCGGCATACGACCAGGCCGTCTCCGCCGAATAAACTGGTCCCGCCCGCGAGACGGCCTCCACCAAATAAGTGCGCCGATCGGTGATGAGAACAATGTTGGTGCGGAGCCCAGGCGCTTGCGGCTTCACCAGCACAATGGCGCGCGGCGCGCCGTCGGCGCCGCCTTCAGCCTGCGTGACCATCCAGCGCGACGTATCTCCCGCCGCCACGCTGTTTAGTGTCTCTCCTGGCTCAAGCAAGATAGCGGAGACGTAGGCCGGATTGGCATAAAGCTGGTAAAGCGCCCCACTCTCGAAAGCATACACGGTTCGCGCGCCTTGAAAGGCGCCGCTCACCGGATGGCGGCGCGAAGCGTCATTGGCGTTGGCGAGTTGTACCGCCGGCGTTGATGGGAGCGCGCCATGGCGCTCGCGGCCATCCGCTTGGGCTGGCGCCACGCTCACAACCAAGAGCGCCATGAGACCGAGGCCGATCGTTTTCATCGTTCACGGCTCCATGAGAAGTCAGAGATAAGCAGCCCCAAAGGATTGATGGCGACTTCGTCGGCGTTGCGCGGCGCGCGCGTCGTCACCGTGAAGACACCGGTGTAGATTTGCGGATCGCTTGTGCCGGTCTCATTGGTATTGCGCTCGACCCAAGTCACTTCCCAAGACCGATCGGAGCGCGCCAGAATCGATCGCACAGCTACAGTGCGGCCAACGCGGCCAAGACTCAGGAACGGATCGTCACCGCGAGCAATTTCGTTGAGCTGCGCTGCGGCCTGCGGCGTCAGGAAGTGATAGGCCTCCATCCAATTGTCCCGCAGCACCACGCCGTCGGTTGGCAAGGAGCGCACAAGCCTGACGAAGCGGCCCAGCTGACTGGCAATTTCCGCCTCGCTCGGCGTCCAACGCCCGTCGGCGGGGCGAACGCTCATCACCCGTCCCTGCGGGTCAACTTCAACCACATGAATGAAAGTGCGCTTCTGTAGCGCCACCGCCGTCAGCGCGATGCCCATGACGCCGGCCAGTGCGAGACTCGCGAAGGCGATGCGCCGCCACGACCGCGCGGACAACACTGCCGAACCCATACGCGCATCCCATTCCTGCCGCGCCCGCTGATAAGGCGTGTCGCTTGCGGGCGCCGCGAACGACTGCACGGCTCGGCTCCAGGGAAAACTCATGGACTGCCTTTCGTCTGATTGGATTTCGGCGCCGGTCGCGGCTTCATGGCGGCATAGTTCACCTGCGCCTGCCGCGAAGCACCGCCCCCGCGAGACGCACCGGTTCCACGCGATCCGCCGCGGCGCCCGGCGCCGATCGCACCGCCCGCAGCGCGCACGACGGGCGCGGCGGCGGCGCGTGTGAGCATCACGCCGCCAGCGCCAGTGGCGACAGCCGCGACGCCTGAGCGCCAGACGTCGCCGCCCGACAAATGCGGTTGGCCTTGAACCACCTCGCTCGCGAGCATGGGACCGAACCAGGCGAGCGACAGCACGGTCAGTCCGAATAGCAAGACGTTGAGCGCGCCGCCCGCATCAAGCGTGAGCGACGCCGGCAGACTAGAGACAAAGGTGAGCGACACGGATGCGATGAAGGCGAGCAAGAAAAGACGCACCGCCGATCCCGCGACCCAACCGAGCGGACGCTCCGCCACCCACGACGTTCCGTTGAACACACCCCAAGGCAACGCCACGAACGCGGCGAGCGATCCGAGCTTAAAGGCGATCAAGGTCACGAAGAGCTGCAGCGCCAAAATGAAGAAGCCGAGCATGGCGAACACAGCGGCCACGAAGATCGTCAACAGCGGCACGAAATCGGTAATGATATTCATCCCCTGCCCGAGCGCGCTTGTGCGCCCGAACAAATCGACACCGATCTGCGCAATACGTCCTGGATTGTGCAGATCGGCAACCGACATCGAGCCGCCGCCGGCCTTGAGACCCAGCATGGCGCCCGATTGATTGATGACGGTGGCCAGGTGGTCCCAATTATTGATCAAGAAGGCGAAGAGCCCGACGAAGAGCACCTTGCGGAAGAACGGCGCCATCGACGCTTCGCCCGCCAACGCCCATTGCGCGCCCGAAAGCACGATCGAAATCACGATGAGGGCGTTCAACACCGCGGTGACGTCGCCTTGAATCAAGCCGAAGCCGGAATCCGCCACCGCCAGAAAGCGGTCGAGGAAGGTGTTGACGGAATTGGATTCCATCGCCCCGCGCCTAATGCTCGAACGCCGAGCGTGCGGGCGTCAGGCTCGCATTACTCTCGGTTGGGAAAGCGCGGCGCATGATTTCCTGCGCACGCTGCTCGCGGGCGACGCGCTCCATGTGCTCATCGCTGAGAGCCCGCGATTGCGCGACGAGCAGCGCTTGAATTTGCGCAAGCTGCGTTGCTTGAATGCCCAGCAACTGATTGGACGCTTGCACGGCGCTCGTTTGCCCCTGTGCCCCATTCGACGATTGCAGCGCCTGACTGATGCGCCCTTGCGTGCCTCCGAGCGACTGCGCTGCTTGCGCCTCGGCCTGCATCGTGCGTTCAAGAGCAGCTCGGTCTTCAGCAAGCCACTGGTCTGATCTCTGTCCGATCTCGCCCAGATTGAAATCGCGCCAGGTGTCTGGATAAAGCACCTTCATCTGATCGCTCAAGTGGTCGACCTCGAACGCCAGGCCCTGAGCCTGGGAGAAGAGTTGGCGGGCATTGGAGATCGATTGCTGCAATTCCGGTGAGAGCTGCAGCGGGTTCTGCGCCAGCATCTGGGCCTGTTGTTCGATCTGCTGGATCTGATTGTGGATCTGCTCGAGGGAGCGCGTGGCCTGCAGAACATTCTGCGCCAGATTGGTGGGATCGATTACGGTGATGCCGCTCGCCGGCGGCGTCCACATCAGCACGACGGCAAGCGCCGCAGCGGACAACATTCTTCGTTTCATGGCTCTCTTCCTCATTCTGCGGCGATGAGCTGTTGCGTGGTTTGGGTGTCTGGCGTGTCGGCGTCGAAGCGATGGAGTGCTGCGGCCGCCTCACCGAGGCCGCGCGTCTCTAACCACGCGGCCGCGAAGCCGCGCTCACCCGTGGCGGCGAGCACGTGATCGATGAGCGCGTGATCCTCGGGCTTTGAGGCACCAACAAAGGCGAGCGCGGCAGGCCCCAGCCCGAGTTCGAACAGCCTGCAACCGTTTCGCGACGAGAGATAATAGTCCCGCTTCGGTGTTGCGTTGGCGATGAGTTCGATCTGGCGTCCGTTCAGTCCCAGCGCCTCGTAGAAAGCGCGCGATCTCGGCTCTCGCGCGCGATCGTTGGGCAGGAAGATGCGCGTGAGGCACGCTTCGATGATGGTCGAGGCAATCGGCGACGCTTCAACATCAGCCAATTCCTGGCTCGCGAAGACGACCGCGACGTTCTTTTTCCGAAGTGTCTTCAACCAGTCTTGGATCTGGGAAGCGAAGTCGCTGTCTTTCAGGAAAAGCCAGGCTTCATCGAGAATGAGCAGCGTGGGCACGCCGGTAAAACGGCGCTCCAACGCGTGAAACAGGGCGCCGAGGACCGGTCCGACCGCAGCGGGCCGCTTCATCAGATCGTCCATTTCGAACGCTTGCACGCGGCCCGCATGCATCGAGCTCTGATCAACATCGAGCAAACGCCCATAAGGCCCGGCCTGTGTGTAGGGCTGCAGTGCGGCGCGAAGATCGCGATCCTGGACGA
The DNA here is from genome assembly GCA_049287825.1 of Vitreimonas sp. Lineage (GTDB taxonomy): Bacteria > Pseudomonadota > Alphaproteobacteria > Caulobacterales > Aquidulcibacteraceae > Vitreimonas. The sequence continues at coordinate 42,345 of JBAQGO010000005.1, forward strand.
GTGCAGCGAGCAAGGTCAGCGTGCGCTCTTCGCGCGGACGGGCGCCCAAGATTTCCAGGCAGCGCCAGAGTTCGGTGCGGCGTTCTGGCGTCACCTCGACACCCGCGCTCACGAACAGCGCAGCGAGCCAATCGAGTGCCCAAGCAGCTTCGTCGCTTTCGCCAATCTGATCAAGCGGCTGCAGGCCGAGGGCGTCTTCCTCACCAAGGTCGAAGAAATCGCCACCTAGACCTAGAACCGTCGCGCGGGCGGATTTGCCTTTGTCGAAGATGTAGACCTGCGCTTGTGGGTAGCGAAGCCACTGCGCGGCAAGCGTCGCCAACAATACGGATTTGCCCGCGCCAGTCGGACCGACAACCAGAGTGTGGCCAACGTCACCCACATGCAGATCGAGACGAAATGGCGTTGCGCCATCGGTCGCGGTCAGCATGAGCGGCGCGGCATCGAGATGCGCGTTGCGCGGCGGGCCGGCCCATACCGCGCTCATCGGCAAGAGATGCGATAAGCTCGGTGTCAATAGCATCGGCCGGCGCATGTCCGCATAGCCCTGCCCGGGCAATGAACCGAGCCAAGCTTCAACGGCATTGACGTTTTCGACTTGCGTTACGAACCCCAATCCGTCCGCCACCTGCTGAACCAGGCGGACGCTCTCATCGGCAAGCGTCTCATCTTCCTCGGTAATGGTGATGGTAAGCGTCGCATAGCCAGCGGCGACGCCATCGGCGCCCAATTCCTGCAACGCCGCATCGGCGTCCGTTGTCTGATTGGTGGCGTCGTTGTCGAGCAGAGTTGCCTCCTCGCGAAACAATGCTTCGCGGAGCAACGTGAGCATGCCTTTGCGCTTGGAGAACCAACGTTTGCGGATGATCTCGAGTTGCTTCCTGCCCTCTTCCCGATCGAGCGGGAGGAAACGCGTCACCCAGCGATAGGAGATCGGCAGACGATTGAGCGCATCAAGAAGACCGGGCTCGGTCTCGGTGACAAAGCTCCTGATCGAAATGATCCGAAGGCGCTTCTTTCCTAGCGTCGGCGCCAACCCACCAAGGAGCGGCGCATCCGGCAACAATGCATCGAGGTGAAATGGTGTCGCCGGAACAGCGACGCGGTGGGGGCGATCAGAAATGCAATCGTGGAGAAAAGTGAGCGTCTCTTCGTCGGAGAGCCAGCGCGCTTCCGGCATCATGGTCTCAAAGAGCGCCATGAGTTGATCGCTCTCTTCGATAAAGCGTTCGAGATGGAAGCGATAGTCGATGCCTTGAACGCTCGGCGCGACGCCGCCTTCAAACAACATGCCTTCGAGCCGCCCTTGGCGCTCGGCGGGCGACAGAAAAGTCAGCGTGAGGAAGTAGGCGCTCTCGAAGCGCGCACCGGCCGTCTCGAACACCGCGCGACGCTCTTCATCCATCAACCACGACAAAGCATCGGGCCAGACCGCATCAGGATAGCCAGGCGCAGGTGCGCGGCGCGCTTCAACGTGGAGGCACCATCCCGACCCGAAGCGCCTGAGCGCGTTGTTGAGGCGCACGGTTGCGCCCATCAATTCAGCGGGCGTTGAGCTGTCGAGATCGGGGCCGCGAAACGTGAGGCTGCGTTGGAAGGCGCCGTCCTTGTTGAGCACGACGCCGGGCGCGATCAGCGCAGCCCACATCAAATAGTCGGAGAGACGCGCGCTGCTCGGACGGAAAGGGCGAAGATCAATCATCAGCTACACCGCAAAGAAGACGGGCTTGGCGAGGTGGCGTGGCCAAGTGTCGAGAAACCAGGGATCGCGCGTTGCCGCCCACGCCGCGGCGCCTTGCAGCAGCATCCACAGCGGTGCGCCGATGAACGGCTGTTGCAGACCGATGCCGATGGCAGCACCGATGGTGGCGTTGGCGATCGCGAAACCGCGCGGCACGCCGCCCATCAGAATGGGACGCGTCAAACTTGTGCGCAGCGGCGTTCGGTAGCCGTCGGGTTCGAGCACTTCGCTCACACCAATGCCCCGCCCGCAAAACCAAAGAAGGAAAGGCCCCAGGTCGCGGCGGCGAACATGATGGCGATGCCGAGCCCCACGAAGGCGAGCTTCCGGACACCCGATCCACCTTCGGTGAACATGATGCCCATGCCCGCTACGACGATCGCCGCAACGCCAGCCGCGCGCGCGACCGGGCCGGTTAGTGAATCCACCACTTGCTGCAGCGGGCCTTCCCAAGGCATGCCCGAGCCCGCAGCGTAAGCAGGTTCGGCAAACACCAGGGCCATGAGGCTGACGCTCAACGCGCTAACAATCGCGTGCGCATCGATGCGCTTTCTCAGCATTGGTTCGTCTCCATATTTTGGATGCGATAGGTCTCACCTTCGACGCCGGTGACTTGGACGATTTCGGTGATGCGGCGGCCCTCGGCCGTGCGCGCGATGAACACCACGATGTCGACAGCACTGGCGATGAGGCGGCGTGGCGCTGCAGGCGCCGCCTCCATCGCCAGGTCCTCAAGCCGGGCCAACGCGTCGGGGGCGGAGTTGGCGTGCAGCGTGAGGAGACCGCCGGGATGGCCCGTATTCCAGGCCTTCAGAACTTCAAGTGCCGCGCCATCGCGGACTTCGCCGACGATGATGCGATCGGGTCTCAGGCGCAGCGTGGTCTGCACAAGGGCGCGCATGCTGACCGGGGGCTCGCTGCGCTTGGTCAAGAGCTGCACGCAATTGGGGCTCCTGCATTGGAGTTCCGCTGTGTCTTCGAGGATGACAACGCGTGCTGCCTCAAAGGATGGCTCGGCCAAGAGCGCATTCAGCAACGTGGTTTTCCCCGAACCGGTGCCGCCGGCGACGACGATGTTGCGCTTCGCCGCCACAGCGTGACGCAGCATTGTGATCTGCGTTGGCGAACCGATGCGATCAGATTGGTATTGCTCGAGCGAGAATATCCGCTGCGCCCGTTTGCGGATTGCGAGCAACGGCGCTTGCGCCAGTGGCGGCAACACCGCCTGCACCCGCGCCGATGATCCCGGAAGGATTGTCGCCAGGACGGGACGATCTTCGCCGACCGTTTCGCCAGCCTCGCGGGCTAAGAGTCGGATCGCGGCTTCGCGATCGTCGGCGCTCAGACGAATCTGCGTTTCGACCAACCCCTCGCCCACCGTATCAATCCACACCCGCCCGTCGGCATTTACGATCGCCTCAACAACATCGGGGCGCGCCAGCGCATCAGCGATTGCCGGCCCGAGCGCACGTTCCAAGGCGGATCGACGGCGTGCATGGGCGAGATCGAGCGCCGCACTCATGCGCCCGCTCCATTGATATGCTCGACACCTTGCTCGGCATCGAAATGTGCGAGCGAGCGTCCAGAATCGATGCTGTTGGCGACATAGTCGAGAAAGCGCTCGAAGCGGGCGGCTGCACTTGCGGCCGCGCTCACCTCTAGATGCTCTTCAAGTGGGGGATTGTGTTCAAGCCAAACACGCACGAACAACAGCAGCGTCTCTTTGATAAGCGCGCCGTCACGGATCGACTTATCGAGCCTTTTTTCGAGACGCGTCAGGTGGCCGACGGTTACGCCTTGTGCGGCTTCGTCCTTGCGCGCGAATTTGAAGCGCACGGCTTCGACGATGACGCTCGAAGCAGAGCGTCCTTGTGCGTCAGCGGCGCGATCGACCTTGGCGCGGAGGTCGCCGGGCAGATAGACGCTGGTGGCAGGTCCGGCCATGCTCAGATCCCCGAACCGCGCGATTGACCGCCGTGGGCGCCCGCGCGAAATCCGGCGAGCGCTTGCTCGGAGATTTTGAGATCAGGAAAGAGATCGCCTTGCGCGACTGGCGCAGTTGACGAAAGCGCTGAGACAACCTTCACGCTCCCCTTCTTGTCTTTGACCAAGCGCCCGAGCGGACGGACACCCTGCCAATCGTGCACGGTGGTCAACCGCTGCGCGCCCCACGATGCGGGCTTCAAGCGCGACTGGAAAACCGGCTCGTCATCGAAACGGAGTTTCTGCGCGCGGATGGGTTTGACGCCGGCAACGAAGATGATCTCTTCGCCGATCGGAAGCTGACGCACGTCCGACGGCAACATCAGCGGCCGGCGTTCTTCCCGGAAGGATGTGGCGCCACGGCGATTGAGCAACGCGCGTGGGCGCGACACGCTCTCCTGCTCGATCATCTCCCAGCGTTCGCCGGTCATGGCGGCAAGGGTCTTGGCGGTTTCGATGTCCGCAGCCGCAAACGCCGTGACGACGTGGCAGTTATCAATGATTACACCGTCGCGGCCATAGGCACGCGTCACATGGTTTAGGCTTTGACAAACAAGGTAAGCCTTGAGCCCGTAACCGGCGAACGCGCCCATAGCTGTTTCGAAGAATGAAAGCCTGCCGAGTTGGGGAAACTCGTCGAGCAGCAGCAGGAGCTGGTGACGTTTGCTGCGACCTGACGCGTCTGCCACCTGATCTTCCATCAGTGAACGCGTGATCTGGTTGAGCACCAGCCGCATAAGCGGCATCAGGCGCGTTGCATCCGATGGCGGCGGTTGCAGGAAAAGCGAGACGGGCTTCTCACCGCACATCAGATCGCCAACCCGGAAGTCCGATGCAGACGTGTTTGCCGCTACCAGGGGGTCGGCGAAGATGCCGAAGAAGCTTTCAGCAGTCGCCTTGATGCCGGAGCGCATGCGCTCTTCGCCGGCGAGATAGCTTTCTGCGGCATGCAGCACTTCGGGATGGGTTTCAGGCGAACCGGTTTCGGGACTACGCCGATGCAAGACGAGACGCATGTGCTCGGCCTGCGCGTCGAGGTCGCGCAACTTCTCGCGCACGACAGCAAGCGTCTTGCGATGATCGGTCTCGCAATAGAGCACGTGGAGAATAAGACCTACGAGTACCTGCTTGGCGCTACGATCCCAGAAATCCTCGTGACGCGCATCGCCTGCGGGATCGACGATGATCTCGACAATGTTCTGCACGTCGCGCACCTCGTTGGCGCCGCGGCGCACTTCGAACAGCGGATTGAAGCGCGCACTTGCTGCATGCGTCGGCGCAAACCGAAGCACCGGGCCCAAGGTCTCACGAAAACCCGCCGTGCCTGGGAAGGCGTGACGGGGATCGCCGCTGGCGAGCTCGCCCTTGATGTCGAGCACCAGCACCGAATGCGGCCACGCGAGCAACGTCGGCACCACATGGCCCCTGCCCTTGCCGGAGCGCGAGGCGCCGATCAGCAAAAGATGGCCGGGACCGTCGAAGGCGAGGATCTCGCCGTTGATCTTGCCCAACACCGCGCCGGCCTTAGCGAACAACCCAGCGCCTGCAATGTCGTCAAAGCCGGCCCAGGCATTTCGCCCATGGCGCTTCAGACGCGGCAGGCCTTGGCTGCTTGCGATCGCGAACACGAGGAGGCCGGCGCCAGCGCCCACCATCAGAATGAAATCGAACAAGGCAAATGGGCGTGGAAAGCGCGCACGAAAATCGCTTGCCCAGATGAGCCCCGCCCAAGGCCAGTAGATTGACGTTTGCCCCAGACGGAACGCTGGCGCGCCGAGCGCTGATTGATTGTTGAAGATTGCCGCGAGCGTCTGCGTGCCGGCCATCAATGTCGCGGCGGCCGCAGCACTCACAAAGACGATGGCGCCAATCCGCCGCATCGAGGCTCCCCTTGAGCGGTCGCGATTTCGACGCGGTGCTCACATCCGAGGGCCACATGGAATATTCAGTTTCGCGGGGCGGTCGATAGGCCTGATCAGGCCATTGCCGCGCTTCAAAGGCGAACGCCTGAGCGCATTGAAACCAATTGGAATGAGTGCTCACCAGCGTGACGTCTCGATTCCGGCCGCAACCAACACCAGGGCGGGCACGTCTCATGATGCTTGAAGAAGCACAGCTCGTGAAGCTCGATCTCGCACCCGTCGCTCAAGGTGTAAGTACCGCGCATGTGCAGAACTCCTTCGACGTTGAGGCTGTCGATTCGAGACGGCGAAGGCAACTTTGTCGACGCCTCTGTCGGCGTCTCGGCTTGACGCCGACCGCGCTCGCGTCGCCAACCCTTCGGGCGCTGATCGCCGGCGCGGAGCATAGTTGCAGGGCGGCGCTTCATGCTGCGGACGGCAGCACGATTCCCAAGAGCGGCCCTTCCCGCTTCAGTGTCGCAAAGCAGACGTTCGCAATCGTGGTCTAGAAGTCGGTCTTGGCGAACCGCTCTATTCCTTGATTCACGCCAGGAGGATCGAGAACGGTGAGATCCGGAACTGTGCGGGCTCAGTCGATCAGCAAGCCCCGCAAGTCATCCGCGCTTGGCGCAGCTTGCATCACGAGATCAGTCGCGCGCGCCACCACCTCAGCGTCGAAGCTCATAATTCCCAGGCCGACAGGATAGCCGTGGGCAGCGCCAATCGGGGCATTGACTAGGACTGCGCATGCAACTCCTGGAACGAGCAGGCACTCAAGCGCCGGCGACGTTCGTTGATCGCTTATGACACCGACACGAGTAAACGCTTGCTTGGCGCGCCACTCGTCTACACCTCGCGGCAGCAGGCAGACGGTTTCAAATTCCTGCTCGTCAGGTCCGCTCACGCGGTGGCCGAGCTCCAGTAAGAGATCAGGCAGATCCGCTATGGCGCCCCATTGAGGTATCGACGGCGCACACCAAATCGCGCCCTTGGCCGGAGGTTTGCTTCGCAGCCCGTAGCTTAGAACTTCTACAAACCTGCGGAAATTGTCGGGTACGAAGAGTGAACCCACGATCGGGATCGTTGGTCGGTCAATTCGAACGTCACCGGCGCGCCCAAGCATCTCTCGAAAGTATCGTGCGACCGACAACCCATCACGTCGGACAAAATCCTTCAAAAACTCAGGCGCGATGGCAACTAGTGCTTCATAAGCTCCCTGATTGCTCGCTGCCTCCGCAGTTTGCAGCTCATGTACGAACGCCGCCGCCGACATTCGAATTTCTTTGCGGTCTTCTTGTTCGTCCTCAGGCCGCCATTCGTTTAGGTCAATCTCGGGCTGAGAAGGCCGCAAATTCGAGACCGTCACCACAATACGCACAACGCTTGAAAAGCGGTCTCCCGGCCTCACCTCGTCCACTGAATAAAGCGACCGGCGCCCCAGATCGCGTTCGCGGGCGAGCTCCAGAAAGTGTTTTCGGAACGCGTCCGGCACGGCCGACGAGCCGCGCGCAGCATACTTTGCATCGCCCAACGGCAGTTCTGGCAAACGGCGCTCGAACCCGCTTAGCGCCGCGCCGCGTTGGGGTGCAAACGCGATAAGGTCGAAACCGCATCTCTCGGTGCGCTTTTCGACCTCAAAGATTTCGGGCTCCGCGGCGCCGTCGCGGAAAAGCGCCGATCCAGCACTCGTGATCCAAAGTGCGCCGTCGCGGCGCTCAATGTAACCGAGACTTTCAGCTTCTCCCAAGACGAAGTTCATCTCCCGAAGATCAAAGCCGAAAAACGCCGCCGCGTTCTCTTCGTTGATTCCATCTGCGGCTTTGAGCAAGCGTAGGATTAATTCTGTTGTGAGCGACGCTTTTCCAAGCACTGCCACCTTGTGGTCGATCTCGAAGAATCGGCAGGGGAGTAGAGTGTCGACGACATTGAGCGTCACCCGCCGCTCTTCCTGGGCTTGATCGGTCAGCAGACTCAGCGGCTTCTTTGGGGGTTGCGTCATGGACGCCTACCCATCTTCGGAACGTCGCCTTCGGCGTGATCTGGCAAAACATCATGCGGCCGGATCAGTTGCGCCTCACCGCGCTCGCACTCGGATTGAAACGATTGGGACAGCGCCTCCATGGGACCGCCCGCCCTCCAACGCGACCGGGCGCCGACGATGAGCAAACGATCCATCGCCCGGCTCATCGCGACGTTGATGCGATGAGGCCGTGATAGAAAACCTTCTCTGATCGTTCGGACTCCGCCTTCTTCGCCACCGTCCGCATTGTGGCGCACCAGAGAGAGCAGAACGATCGGGTTTTCTTTGCCCTGATAGGCATCCACCGTGTCGATCTTGATTGAAGCGCGAAGCGGCGCCTTCAAATGCGATCCGTCGAGACGACGTTGCAATCGATCGCGCTGACTAGCGTAGGTGCAAATGACGCCGATAGCGTGGCCGTGTTTCTGCTGTTGCTCAATCCATTCCATGAACGGGTCGTGGCACTGCCATGCCTCTAAGAGCGCGACAATGAGCGCTTCTTCGGCGGGATTGTATAAGCTCGATCCCTCCGATTTCTGGAAGGCTTGCTTCCCGAGTTCATCCGTTGCGAGCCAACCCACTGCCTTCTCCAAGTAGCGAGGCAGCGCTGCTGTTGGGATCTCCAGCTCGGCTCGGCCGTGTTCGAGGCAACCCTTGTAGAAAGTGGCCGACACCATTCGCCCGATCGGCGCCAGCATTCGATATTGTGTCGTCAGCGTCCGCCCGGCTGCTTGTCCGTACTTTCCCGAGAAGATGCGTTCGAAATCGCTTCGGGCCACTTCACCCTTTGCGATGCCCGTCTCGCGAGCCACCTGCGTGACGACGGTCCGGGGGTGTTGCGGCTCCAATTGGGCGTGATCGCCGACGAGCACCACCCAACGCCCGGCTTGCATCGGGACAGCAAGTTCGCTTGCCGTGCAACGCGCTGCCTCATCAATGATGACCAGATCGAATGCGGTCTTGGTCAATCCTAGCGCGGGGCGCCCCAACCCCACGCAAGTCCCCACCACAATTTGCCGCGTGCCCGCAAGTAGGGGTTCGAAATTGCGTAAGCCGCCGGAACTGCTGCCGATGAAGTCGCTCGCAAGCTGCGCGACCTGGCGAAAGCGCGCAACGCCATCGGCGCTCGCACTCGTGTTCGCTCGCCCGCGCAGCACCTCAGCTAGTTCGCGCATTTTCTGTGCAGCGCCTCCTCCTTCGCCAAACCCCTCAACAACGTCTGCGAGATCGAGGCGTTGCAGCGCGTTCGTCAAACTCGCCTTCAGGCTGCCTCTTCGCTCAGCCTCGGCGTTGAAGCCCAACGCCGCCAAACGTTCCACCAGCGGGCGGACCGCCATTTCGAGATACACAATCTCTTCTGCTAGTTCGGAGGGCAGAGCGAGCGCGCCGGCAACGAGTTGTAGGCGCTCACGCGTCTCGGCGCGGAAGCGATCTTTCATCGCTTGCTCGACACGCTGCGAATGAAACGGCGTCAGCGCATCAGACACTACGGTTTCATCGCCAACGCGCAACATACTCGGCGCTTGGCCGTCTCGACGATAGAGCTTTAGCACCGCCTCCGCAGCGGTGTTGACTGCTTCATGCGACTGGCTTGCCAAAAGCACATTGCGCGCCAAGCCGTGCGTTAGAACGAAATGGATGAGCGCCGCGATGAAGACGGTCTTTCCGGTTCCAGGAGGGCCCTGCACTAAGCCGACGGGCCGCACGCTCAACAGCCTTTTGAGCGCCTCCTTCTGCGCTTCATTCAAGCCGTAGTCGTTGAAGTCCTCCGCGTTCCAGCGGCTCTCGACGGTCTCAGGCGGCCAATTCGGATTGGCGAATACGTCGGCCAGGTCCGCGATGCGCGCCTCTCCCGAAAGCACCTTGTCAATCGCGCTCTCGCGTCTTCGGCGACTGTGCCACTCGCGATTGCTGACGAACTTGAGCCGTTGGTTGCGACGTATGATCGTTCCTCGCGAATGATCGCCGTCGATAAAGACCTGTTCGGGGTCGAGGCGCTTGAGATCCAGTGCACCTATGCGTCGCCAAGTCTGACGGTCCTGACGCTGAACGATGACGCTATCGCCCTGCTTGCGATCAAAGTCGAAACCGCCAGTAACCAGTTCGATCGGCGCAACATGCTGCTTCAGCCGCCTATCGTAATAGCTGTCGTCGAGCGCGATGGCCTCGTTTGTCATCGCACTCTCTGTGTCCATCAAGGCACGCCACAGGCGCTTGACATCCACGGGCGCCGCCGCGCGCGCAACGGGCAGTTGCTCGGCGACAATCTCCTCCGCCAAACGATCTTCAGCGGCCTCGGAATCTGGCTCATCGGCAATTGCTTGCTCGTCCTCTGTGGCGCCGTCGCCGCGCTCTACTGGCGCTTGGTGTGCGAGCGCACTTGCGAAATCCAAATCTTGGAAAATAGCTCGCAGCGGAGAGAGCTCATTGATGGAGCCATCGCGGATGCTGACGCTCCCCGTGAAGCGGAAAAACTCGGGCTGCGCGGCTTTTCCTATACGTTTCTGATCCACGCGACGGCGTTCAGCCCGGATCGCCTCCCCGCGGGCATCGAGGCCGATCTTCACCTCTTCGAAGGCGCCTCGCAGAACGAACTCTAAGTCGCGATAACCGCGCCGGACGAAGAACCAACCTTCGTCAGATAAGATTTCGCCCGCCTCGGTGTTTCGGGCGCAGAAGGCAATATCGAAGCGCCTGAAGGCCTCAGGCTCTTTGAGAATCTCTTGCAGTGCCTCGCCCAAAGGCAGCAGCGTGCTGTTTTTCGGCTCATCCTCCATGCAGGTGCGGATCGCCTTCGCCAGGCGCGCTGTGGTCTCAGCGTCCAGATCCACGCGTGCGAGCACCTCTTCGGCAATTCTGGTAACGGCAAACCGATCCCGCTCTTGGCGACTCCCAACTCTTGGCGCGTAGGCATTGGAGACGATGTCACCATCTTGGGCGGCGCTGAAGTCAACCAAATCGATCAGCGTAGGGCACAAACTCTCTTCGCCGTCGGCAACGATGTTCTGGGGTTTGATATCGCCATGTGCTCGGCCCCGATCGTGCAGTCCTTGCACAATGCGAATGAGCTCTACCAAGAACTCGGACGCTAAGCGCTTGTCATGCCAGCGCGCATCTGCGCCGAGCGAGTGCGCCAGATCGCAACCGGGAGCCCAAACGAGCACAAGCGCAATCGCGTCGCCCAACCATCGCACATCGCGCACGCGCGCGCATCCCGCCTGCGGCGAGAGCTTTAGATCCCTCGCCTGCTCAAGGAACGCCAGCAGTCGCGCACCCTCGCGCGTTGTGTCACCCCAAGCCGGCGCCTTCCACATCTTGACCAAGACGGGCGCGCCGTCGGTCTCGCTTCGCCACACGTCGAGCCGATCACTTTCTCGAAGCGACTCCGTTTCCGGATAGGCGGCCACTAAATGCTTCTGCGAGCCCTGGCGGAACGTCTCAAGCCCTTCGATAATTTCCTGACGTGTGGGACGGGCTTCGGTGGCTTTGTTGAAACCAGCCAGCGCCGCCGTTGCACTTTCGAACCTCTTCTCCGGCGCCGGCGCCAACACGGTTTCGAACCATTCTTGTAGGCGCGAGAACTCATTGGTCGCATCGACCGCTGGATCCCAAGCGTAAACACCGTCGCGTGGTAGGGCGGGCGGCGTGCCAAAGACGATCTGATGAACACACACGCCCAAGAGATAGACATCGCGGCGCATTGGATCGGTTTGGGTTGACGAACCATCGGGCGCGTGGGCGCTCGACAAGAACTGGTAACGCGCCGCGCCCAACGATCGCACTTCTGGCAAGTGCGCCGCCATCAAGTGCGACAACCTCACCGTCGTGGGCGCTTCTAGCCAAACGCTGTGCCCTGCGAGATCGAGGTGAGCGGCGTCCATTCCATGAAGGTCAGCGACGGCCGAAATTAGCTGCCTGGCCAACTCAATGCGGGTTGCTCCCGCCTCCGTCGCGCTCGCCACAGCGAACTCGCTGAGCCGCCTTAAGCGTTGGCGCCGCTCGTAGATCTCCCAGTAGGACACACCGCGATCCGGATCATCGGCCACAGGCGCGAGCAGTCTCTGCGCGCATGCCTCGCTGCGATCGGCGATGAAGCTCACGACAGCCCGCTCTCGGCCGGCAATTTCGGCACGCCCTTCTTCATTCTGAAAGCGGGTGTCGGCGCGGGTGAAGTCCCAGAGCCTCAGCGTGCCCAAAGTATGACGAGCATGTTCGTCAACAACGTCATACTCGGCGTAGATTTGTGCGGAATGCTCGAACGTAGAAGCTTCGCTATTGGCGACAAAGTTCCCGTACCGGCGAGCGCCCGGCCGCATCGGTCCCGTGGACGTGTTGAAAAACCCACCGAGCCGATGCTTCCACGGTCCCGAAGTAATCAACTCGCTCGGCGGCGTATGTGCCGGTCCAAGGCACCGCACACGCTGGGTTGGGTTCGAGACGCGTTTGATGAAATCACCGATCTCAAAAACGCTTGCCGCCTCTGCGCCGGTGACGCCGGAAAAGTCGCCACCGCCGGTAATCACGACGACGCCCTGAACCAACGGGACTTTCGCGCCCTTTGCATGCTTTTTGAGGTGCGCCGATAGGAGGTAGTAAACCTCTCGCACGTGCTGGCTGATCTTCGCCACCGGCGACAAACCGTGGTCTCGTCCCTTGTGCGTCCAACGACCGCCGGGGTTCTCTATCTTTCCCCGCCAATCTTTTAGGTCGACCAACAGCAGGCGATCGTCGGCAACGATGATGACGTCGACCTCGCGCGGCCGACCGGGGCCGAGCACGACATCCAAATTGGTGTAGGCGTACCAACTCGGCGGAAGGTTTTTGAGCTTGTCGATCCCCGGGAGTTCACGCTGGTGAACGCCTCGCCCGCAATTCGTGATGCGCACTTCGCCTCCGCCGTTTGGAGCTCACGATCGTCACCTTCGTCCTACAGTTGTACCGCAATCCCTGTCGCCGACAACGAGCCAATAGCGCGCGGACAACGCTCAGTGAACCACCGACACCGGGTATCGCGTTTAAGCGCGCGAACGGTGCCTGAGTCCGCTCCGGGCCAGTCTCAGAAATCCCAGGAGTAAACTCTGTCGCCGCCGTTCCCCATTCCTGACCTTGCCACTCTGCTTTCGACGAAAAGCGGTCGGTTGCGACCGGGTTGAGCGTGTCCGCAAGTCCCGCCGCGCCTACAACACTACGCCGCCGTCGAACGTGGCCGCATCTCGTCGATCGCGGCGACTGCAAGGTCGCGTTCGCGGCACAAGTCTTGAATGTGCGCGACGATCATCTTGCGCGCCCATTGCAGGTTTGTCGGCGATTGCAGCTTTCGCAGCGCCGGCCCGTGACAGTCGCGAAGCCGCTTCGCGCTGCCGCACACACACGGCCAATGGCCTTTTATTGTTGGTTCCGCCAGCAGCGCCAACGCGCGCAACGCCGCTTCGTCGGTGTCGACACCGATCAATTCACGAAGCGCTTCAAGAGCGCCCGGGACGCCGTGGGCGCGTTCGCCGGACGGCCACGGCTGGCCTTCCTCAACAAGGCTTTGCTTTGCGAAATATTGTTTGACCGGTTCATCGAGAAACGTGCGAAAAGCCAGGTCGGTACGCTTGGCCTTCCAGTCGATCGGCACGAACAGGCAGGCGACGCCTGAACTGTTGTGGCGCTCCGGAACGCGTGGGATTCGGCCACCCGTTTCGCGCAGGCTCGGCGGATCGTCCGGGTAGTCGTCCGGAAAGTTGATTTCCACCTCATAGCGGTCGAGCACTTCATCGAGATGGACGACCGGGAAACTGCCACGCACGGTGACGCCCTCCGGCGTCACCGACAACATCAGGGACGCATAGTGACCGGTGAGCGCCGCGCGAATATCGTCAAGGAGCGCAGGCTTTGCCTGCCACCACGTCAATTCTTCCATACGAAATCCCACGGCTGCACGGGCGTGCGCGCGGACTGCACGGCGGCGGTGAGCCGCCCGACGCGCGCGGACTTCGACGCCACTTCCCCATAGACAGCTTCCCAGCCGCTCGCATCCACCGTGGCGCGCACATCCTTCGCGGTGCTCTTCAGCACGCTCCACGCCGATTCCAGAATGGGCATGAGATCGTTGCCGCTCGGATTGGCAGGGTCTTCCACCTTGATGGCCGCCTCTGCGTCAGCGATGGATTTCAGTACGTGGTCGAGCTGGTCGGGCAGACTGGCCTTTTTTTGATCGGCCAAGAGTTCCACGGCCAGCAATTCCCAGACAAACTGCTTGATGGGTAGATTGCGACGCACCCGCAGCAGCTTCAGCAAGCAGATCGCATCGACAACGCCGCTGTCGCGGATGTGCGCGATATGCGTTTGAAGGTTCGTTTTCAGCCGCTCTTTGTCGGAACCGTTCTGATAGAGGTAGCAGTCGGTCTTGGTATCGTCCGTGTAGCGGCCCGGCACGACATCGATGTGAAGATCGGGGCCGAGGATTTCCTTCGCCTTGAGGCGAAGCGCTGAGGTCTTCTCCTCGACGACGTAATCCTTGCGCAGCGCCTTCGCGACGGTCGTGAAAATGTCCTTCAGCGTGTCGCCGACTCCGTTCTCGCCCGAATGGACGTAGAACACGATATCGAGATCGTACATCTCCCTGATGAGGGTGCGTTTGGCTTTCGAGCCGCCATAGCGGATCGTGAAATTGCAGCCAGAAAACTCGGCCTCAAGGAGCGCCTGCATTCTATCGCGCGCCTCGCGCAGCGCCTTCATTTCGTCGCTGTCGTCCGCAAGGCACTGCGCCGCCAGAACATCCTTCAAGTATTGCTCGTCGCTCATCACTTAATCTCCACCTGAAAACAAAAACCGCCGTTCTCTTTGTCAGCGTCGAATATGCGCAATGCGGGATGCCGCTTCATCAGACGCTCGCGCCCGAGCAGCACGGCGATGGGCGCGGGCGCGGCGGGAAATACATCGATGGCGTCGACATAGCCGTGGTCGGCCGCGATCTGGCCGAGGAGATCGTGATAGGCCATCGCGAAAGCCCCGAGGGTTTCGGGATGATTGAGGAAGGTGGGCGACGGCACCACGCCATCCAGCGTCATTTCGTAGATGGCGAACTCGGAGCGGACGACGGCTGGCAGGTCGTTGTGCGCAATTGTGCCGCTCAACGACAGCACGATGGCAACTGGAGCGCCGCGCGGGCGCTCCTTCATGACGCGCGTCGTGAAGCCAACGCGCGTTGCGTCGGCTTTCCATGACCAGTTTTGCGTATCGCGGTGCCGCTGGTAGAGCTGGAGTGCGATCTTGTTGTCGAGCCGCGCTCCGAGATGGGCGAGAATGGGCATTGGCGCGATGGCGAAGAGAGAAATGCGCGGCGTGCTCGCGACGGGTCCGTTGCCCGCGAAGAGCTTCGCCATCTCGCGGTCGATTTTCCGGCAGGCGACCTCGTTGAAGCTCGCGCCTTCGGTTTCACCATCAAGATCGGAGAGATCGACGGTGCAGAACTGCGCCTGCGCCGGGTAGAACGGTGAGATCGCCGCGAGAACATCATCGCGCGGCACCGCGACGTGGGCACCGCGGATGGGTGCGGTCACCACCACCACAACCGTCTCGCAGTCCGGCGTTAGTAGCGCGGCGCGCAGGATGCGCCCCTCATGCTCGCGTTTGAAGTTCTTAAGCGTGGCGACCGAGTAACGGGCTGGCTGTCCGTCGATCAGCGTGTGGCAATCGCCGCACAGCAGCATGAGGTTGGTGAAGTCGTGAATGTCTTCAGGGCGTCCGGCGTCATCGCCGCGCGGACCTTCCTTGCTGAACGCGTAGATGTGGGCGCGCACCGCGAAATTGTCCTCGTCCTTCGTGACGGGGTGCTTCAGCAGATGACGCGAGCACCCCCGGAATTGGCAAAACCCCGCCGACGCCGCGTAGAGCTGCAGCGTCACGAGATGGGGGATGTTGCGCGCCCGCGTGACGGGGCTGACGGTGGATGCTGCGGCAGTCTGCATGAGGGTCTTTTCCTCTCAGCCCGGCGGGGGATCGGGATCTTTGCCGTGGCTGTCGCTTTGGCTGATCTTCCCGTCACGGTTGTGAATGCAAAGCTCGGTGCGCTGATGGCGGCTGATCTCGCGCCCCCGCTCCACGGCATCGGCTTTGGTGTCGAAATGGGCGGACGCCCGTTCGCCGCCGCCCCGCTTGACGTTCCAGCCACCGTCGGGGTTTGGCACTACATGATGTGTGGGTGGGCCCTTTTTTCTCGGCATATTGAATTTCCTTTCAAATGGAGAGTCAACAAATACGTCTACTCAGAACTTTCTAGGCGTGCGTGGAACATTGTCAAGGACGAAAGATACGCCTACTCTGAACTTCAACACGTTCAGCAGGAGGCCGCGTGACAGCGCTAGGAGCAAAGATACGCCATTTGCGGATGGACAAGGGCTATACCCTTGAAAAGCTGGCGGAATTAACAGAGTCTAGCAAGAGCTATATCTGGGAGCTGGAAAACAAGAACCCGCCCCGGCCGTCCGCCGAAAAGATTGCACGGATCGCCGCCGCCCTCGCCGTGACCGCCGATTACCTAATGGATGAGTCTGGTGCGGCGATGGTGGCGGACGCGAAGGACGAGGCGTTTTTCCGCAAGTACCGGGCAATGGCCCCGGCAACGAAGGACAAGATCAAGAAGATGGTCGAGCTGTGGGATGACGACGACGCCTAGGGCCTTGTCGCCCCAGCGCTGGGCGAACGAAATCAGTCTGGTCTTGAATGCGGCGCTGGGTGCGGACCGCTTTCCCGTCAACGTTCCTGAAGTCGCGCGTGAGATATCCCGCACGCGCTTTCCCGACGATCCGGTGTCCGTCGTGCGCGGTGATATTTTGCCGGGCTTTGATGGCGCGCTGTATCGCGCGCCAGCGGGCAAAAAGGGTTGGGGCATTTTCTACAACAGCGGCATCAGGTCCGAAGGCCGCATCAATTTCACCCTCGGGCATGAGTTCGGGCACTATCTGCTCCACCGGCTTGCCCATCCAAACGGCTTCCAATGCGGCGAGCAGGATGTGGTGCGATGGGATTCCGAATACGGGCAGATCGAACATCAGGCCAATGTGTTCGCGGCCAATCTGCTGATGCCGTTCGACGATTACAGACGCCAGATCGAAGCACGCGCGGATGTCGATCTCGACATGATTTCCGCCTGCGCCAACCGCTACCGCGTCTCTCTGGTCGCCGCGATCTTGCGTTGGATCGATTACACCGAGAGGCGCGCGGTTCTCGTCGTGTCCTGCGACGGTTTCATCTTGTGGGC
The DNA here is from genome assembly GCA_049287825.1 of Vitreimonas sp. Lineage (GTDB taxonomy): Bacteria > Pseudomonadota > Alphaproteobacteria > Caulobacterales > Aquidulcibacteraceae > Vitreimonas. The sequence goes on from JBAQGO010000005.1 coordinate 59,237, forward strand.
GCGGTCGAGCAAACCTGCCCTCCGAACCGGCGCTTTCTTTCGCACCTCGAAGGTCACGATCCCGGTCCCCGCGACCTCGCTTGCGGCGCTCGGGCCTGCAAGCGCCAATGGTCCGCACGGTGTCCAGCATCCCGCCGGGGTTTGGTTCGCCGAACCCGTCCGCGAAATGGCCGTCCATTCCGAGCAGTATCACTTCAGGCTCTCGCTGCTCGTTCTACCGAGTGAGGTCCGGTACGTTCCTGTCGAGCCCGACGAAGAGGACACCTACGACCGATTTATGCGGCGATGATTTCACCGCATACGATCGCTTGCAGCGAAATCAATCGAATGTCCGTTTGGCCAGCTTTCGCCGGATCCTGGAAAGCCTCTTTCTGCCCCGAAGCGGCTACCTAGTCTTGAAGCAATTTTGCCGGATGCACACCAAGGCAGGCCGCTAAACGAACCATCACCATCAGGCTTGGATTTCGACGACCCCGCTCAATACCGCGCAGGTAAGTCACATCAATCTCTGCGTCTCCTGCGAGCTCTTCTTGGCTCAAGCCGCGTCGCTTCCTGAGCTTCAAGACATTGCCGCCGACGATGGCCCGCCAGTCCATCGCGAGACTGAACGAGACGACGACTATAGTCACCAGGGACTATAGTCCCTATAGCTCTATTGGACGTTCGTTTCGCTTGGAGAGCGGAGCCGTGACCCCAGGTGTTGCATCAACGACGGAAGCTGGACTGGCGCGCACCGGAGCACGTGTTCTCGCCCGCATAGCGGATTCCAACGGAATCATCGACCTCGCTTTGGCAGTGAATGCCACCCACCTCGCAGTAGTCCGGTGCGTGGAGCGTATCCGCAATTCCGATCATGCCGCCCTCGAAACCATGGTTGCAGACGGCGACTTTGCCTGGGCTGGCTTGGTCTACTCAGAACAGCTTGGTCAAGATTGGCCCGGACACATCGAAGCCTTCCACGTATCCGAGCTGCCTCGCCTGATCGGACGGCTTCAAGAACTCCAAAGAGCGGCAGCGTCATGAGGCAGGACGACCTCGTCCGGCTGTTTGAGGAGATGGCGCCTGGGTTGCGGCGTTATCTTTCACGCTTTGGGCCGGCAATCTCTGCCGACGATGTTGCGCAAGATGCCTTTGCGCGTTTGGCGGCGGCAGAGCCGGGAAGCATCGGGGCACCGCGCGCCTGGCTCTTTCGCACCGCCCACAACATTGCCCTCAATGAGTTGAAGCGCCTGAAGACGGCCGCAACCGATGCGGTTGGCGACATCGCCGCATTGGAGCGGCCCTCCGATGCGCCCTCCCCCGAAGATCTTGTTGCGCGCGCCGATGAGGCTGAACGCTTGCGCGGCATCTTGGAGCTTCTGCCTGAACGCCAGCGCCTCTCCCTCATTCTGTTCAAGATCGAGGGTTTGTCGCATAAAGAGATTGGCCTGCGTCTGGGTGTCTCGCACCGCACAGTCGAGCGCTACATCGCCGACGCTATTGCGCATTGCTACCAATACCTGAGCGCCTTCCGCGCTGAGGACTGACTAAAGATCGGATCTGGGGCGGATGAGTGAGCGTCGATTGAGCGGCGCCGAACTGGAAGCGAGCCGCTGGATCGCGCGGCTTGAAGCGTCGGATGTAACGCTCGCCGATCACCAGCGTTTCAGAGAGTGGCTTGCCGCCTCGCCTGAAAACCGCGCCGCACACGAAGCGCTCAGCCGCGCTTGGGACAAGCTCGATGGGCTGAAGCTGCTATCGCCGAGGCCCTCGACAACTCCGCAACGGCCGCCGCTGTCCCGGCGCGCGCTACTCCTGGGCGCGGGAGGCGCTTTGGCGATCGCAGGCAGCGCCACTGTTGCCTTTTGGGCTCTGATGCCGGCGACAACGTTTGCCGCGACGTATCAGACAGCGATTGGCGGCCGTGAAGAAGCGACTCTGCAGGATGGTTCACGGATCGCGCTCAACGCCGACACACGCGTCCGGGCCACGTTCACAGCACGATCACGTACCGTCCATCTTGAGCGCGGCGAAGCGTTGTTCACGGTCACCGCCGACGCCCGGCCATTCGAGGTGCAAACGCCATTCGGCTCGCTGATTGCCGAGGGAACGGTCTTTTTGGTGAAGCTTGGCGCTACGTCGGTACGCGCAAGCGTCATTGAAGGGCACGTGACCGCCCTCGCCTCGCGCAACGCTTCCAAGCAGGCCGGGGCCAACGAAGAGTTGACCCTTTCACATGAAGCTGTGACGCAATCGGCAATGCCGGCTGAGAGTGCCGCCAGGCGTTTGGCGTGGCGTGATCATATGCTTGCCTTCGATGGCGAAACGCTGGCCGAGGCCGCCGGTGATGTCGAACGGCAAACCGGCGTGCGATTTGAATTCGCCAGCAATGAAATCGCGCAGAGGCGCATCGGCGGCTATATCGATGCGCGCGATGCTGGGGCGTTTATCTCGTTGGTGGAGTCCAATCTTTCACTCAGCGCACAACGGCAGGCGAACGGCGCGGTGTTGATTACGAATTAGATCTGACCAGCGACCGTCCTGTGTTCGCAACAATGTGGACCAATGTGCACGAAAAGTGCTCCGCCGCCGCCCCTTGCAACCCTGGCCGGCGCAGACGACATTTCCCGCATTGATTCGCGCCTGCATCGATGAGGGTTTTCATGCCGCCAATGTCGCTTGAGGTCTGCGCAGGCGCGGGCGGCCAAGCCCGCGGACTTGAGCTCGCAGGCTTTGAACATGCAGGCGTCGTCGAGATCGATCCGGATTGCTGCAAGACGCTTCGTCTCAACCGGCCGGAATTGACCGTTCATGAAGAAGATCTGACCGGATTTGATGGCAGGCAATACAAGGGCGTTGAGCTCTTAGCAGGTGGCCTGCCCTGCCCCCCGTTTTCCAAAGCTGGCAAACAGCTGGGCGAACGCGACGAACGCAACCTTTTCCCGACGGCGATCCGGCTCGTGGATGAGATCAAGCCGCGCGCGGTAATGATCGAAAACGTCCGCGGCTTTCTCGACACCGTCTTCGAAGACTATCGCGCCCACATCCGCCGCCAGTTGAAGAAGCTTGGCTATGAAGTGCATTGGCGGTTGCTGAACGCGGCCGACTACGGCGTTCCGCAATTGCGGCCCCGCGTCATCATCGTCGCCATCCGCGACGAATACAAAGACAAATTCGTATGGCCAACGCCCTCGCCGTTTGACGCACCTACAGTCGGCGAAACGTTGGTTGATCTGATGGCTGCCGACAGATGGCGCGGCGCCAAGAAATGGGCCGAGCGCGCCGACGACATCGCGCCCACGCTTGTAGGCGGCTCAAAGAAGCACGGCGGCCCAGACCTGGGCCCCACCCGGGCCAAGAAAGCGTGGGCAGCACTTGGCGTAAACGGCATGACCATCGCGGACGCGCCGCCCGAACGCGACTTTGTCGGCATGCCAAGACTCACCGTCCGTATGGCCGCGAGGATTCAAGGCTTCGACGACCAGTGGCAGTTCCACGGGCGCAAAACGGCAGCCTACCGCCAAGTTGGCAACGCATTCCCGCCGCCTGTAGCGGCCGCGGTCGGCGCAAACCTGATAAGCGCCATCGCAAAGCGCGCGCGCCGGACCACGAAAATGCGCAAAGCTGGCTGATAAACGGCCGGTAAAGGTTTGGATAACGCCGCCCGCGTAGCCTTATGCGCATGCGGCTTGTCCAAGCAGATCCCCTAGCGAGCGGGCATCCTGATCTTCCGCTCCTGCAACGCCTGGCGAATGCACTGAAGTTGCGCGCGGCAGGCGGTAATCTTTCACACGATCTACCGCTCTTGATCCGCCAGGCCATCGACGAAGTCATCGACACACCGCGTACCGGCCGCGTCCATGCGCGAGAGCTTGAGAAAACTGAAAAAACTTACATCGGTACGAAGGTCGAGATCATCGTCCGCAACTATTTCCGCCTGCCTAAAGGTATTTTGGACCTCCTGGTGGACGGTCTCGATGTTGATGTGAAAAACACACTCGGCGATTCCTGGATGATCCCGCGCGAAGCCGTCGGAAAGCCATGCATCGTGGTCGCTTCCGACGAAGAGCGCAGAACCTGCTATTTCGGAATAATCATTGCAAAACTGGAATACCTGACTCAGGCCACGAATCAAGACTTGAAGCGCTCCATCACTGCGGCTGGAATGAAGAACATTTTTTGGCTCGTCTTCAATCAAGCCTATCCGCCGAGCTTCTGGAGCGAGCTCGGCGATACCAAAACCCACACAATTATGCGCGGGCTCTCCGGCACAGATCGTGTCGCTGCGCTCTTCAGGGAAGCGCTGAGGGTTGTTGTGCATCGCGACATTGTTCAAGCCGTTGCTCAGCAGAAAGATTACATGAAGCGGCTGCGGAAGAACGGCGGCGCCCGCGACCGGCTTGAAGCTGAGGGTATCGCGATCTTATCGGGACTCTATGACACTCCCCTGCTGCAACCGCTCGGACTGCCAGCTCTTAACCGCGATGAATTCATCTCCGTGATGCCGCAGGCGCCCGAGCACATTGATCTTTTGAGGCGGGCAGGCAAAATCCGTTAGTGGCCGACAAGCTCTCCAAGATCCGCCGCTCCGAAAATATGCGGCGCATCAAAGGCCGTGATACCGCTCCCGAACTCGCTGTACGGCGCATCGTTCACGCCGCCGGATTCCGCTACCGCCTCCACCGGCGCGATCTTCCGGGCAAACCGGACCTAGTGTTCGGGCCAAAGAAAAAGATCATCTTCGTGCACGGCTGCTTCTGGCACAGCCACGATGTGAGCGGATGCGCCGACAGCCGCAAACCAAAATCAAACAAGAGCTATTGGACGCCAAAGCTCCGTTCCAACAAGGAGCGCGACGAGCGTCACAGGGCCACTCTACAGAATAATGGATGGGCCGTGCTGACGATCTGGGACTGCGAGACCAAAGATCTTGAGCGCTTGCGCACGCGGCTCATAAAGTTTTTGACTGACACGCCCGGACTTTTTGTACGCGAATAGTCTGCAAGCTAGACGTGCAAGCCCGCAACTGGCATAGCTCTCGCGGGAGGGCGCGTGACGGGCATATCCGCGGAGGCGGCAGCAAATTATTTTAAGATCAACGAAACGCTCAACAGAATATTCTTCGATGGGCGCTTTCGCCTTGCGCCGCTCTACTTGGATCTTGAAGACGATCTCATCGATGAAGCAGCACATCATCTGGGTATAGACAGAGATGACTGCGTTGAAGCGATCGCCAGCGCCAGCGCTGCAACGCTAAACACCGGCCCCGGCCAACCGCCCTACGCTTGGCACACCAATCAGCTCAACGCGTGGACGCAACGTGATGGCGGAGAGCCGCCGCCCTTCACCGCGCTGCTTATCACTCTAGGGCTCGCTGCTGCACGCATGAGCGCTGACGCTCAATACTCCGCGCAGAACTACTATCAGCGCTTGTTTCAAGTGCTGGGCGCTACCGGCGAGACCTATCAAAACCGGCTTAAGCACTTTGCGTCTTCGACAAAAGATTTCTGGGACGCGCTCAACGGCTGGCTCATCGAGGACGACTTCGAGATTGGACGGCCAACCGCAAAACCGGTGAACCACTGGGACTACGCGGGCTTGGCGCTTTCTCAGGCCTTGGTGCGCAAAGCCGACAGGCAGCGGATGCACAGTTGCTTCGCCCAAAGTGGATTGGCGCCGCACGAAAAGCTCACCGAAGGTGAGATGACGCAATACCTCAATGACTGGATGCGCGGAAGTGAGCCTTCGCTTTGGCTGAAGCGCATCTGGAAGGATTTCGATCTCCGGCAGCGCGTTGCAGGCGCAGCCTGTGCGGAGCTTGAGATTTGGGACGGCGGCGAGCTGCACGAGGACAGTGGACTAGCAACACGGCGGCTGAATTGGGCTGCCTCGCTCAATACCTTCCCCGCGCCGGCCTTGCGGCTCTATTTGTCGGCAGCAGCTGACGGAGACGGTCTCACAGGGCTGCGCCTTCAGAGCGGGTCTTCACCCGCAGCGCGCGCGGCCTTCGAAAAGGCAAGCGGACAGCTCTCGCTGGCGCCCACGCAGGACGGCACGCTCACGATCCTCGAACCTTTGAACAAGATCGCGCTGAGCCCGCTGATGCTCGCGTCATTTGCGCTTGAGTCCCCCGAAGCGGGTTTGAAATTCGTTCGCGCGGCACGCTCCATTATCCCGCTCGTCAAACCAGATAGCGGCCCTTACTTCCGCGAAGTTTCACGTGTTTCGTTTCTGCGGCCCCATCTTGTTCTCTGTCACCAGCAATGGCGCGGCGCCGCGGCCAATCTGTTGAACATCACTGCGCGCCAAGGCTTCCAAGAACGCAATGCTGCCCAGTTGCCAGGCCTGCACAAAGATTGGGTGTTGTTCTCAGGCGTCGAGATTTTGCGTCTCGCAGAGACCTCCGATACCGATCTCTCGGCGCTGACGCCGCTGGCCGAAGGCATCACGATCGACATCACGGGCGGCTTGCGGCTTGCGCAATCACTTTACCATTGCCGCGCTGCGCCCGAAGTTACTGCGTCCGTGCCGCTAGCCCCCTTGTCGGTTCGCATCGCCGATGCGCAGGATCGCACAATTCTGGAAGCGCCGGCAAAGGCTTCATCGCGCAGCCTTGAGCTCGCAGGCGCCGCGCCATGGCTTCCGGAAACGTTTACGATCGAGGCGTCGGCGCACACTCAGAAGCGCAGCGTACAAATCGCTTTCAGATCAGCGTCCAACGTCAAGCTGCTCCCGGCCAACGCGCTCACGAGCGTTTATGCAATCGGCGCCAGCGCCCCTCTGCGTGCGCTTTCAGCAAGCACTGAAGCGGCCGGAAACGCCATCTCCGTGCAAGGTATGATTGTCACCGGAAGCGCGGCGCTACCGGCAATTTCAGTTGATGTGAGCGCCGCCGCCGATGCTGAAGGCGAAGAAGAGCCACTGGAACCTACTGGCGACTATCAGCTGCATGAAGTTGCTGGCCTCGAGGAAACCTGCCTGCTGCGCGGCCATCACGAGTGGAATGTCGACTATGTACCGCCGGAGGCTGACCCCAACGCACCGGTTTGGATGAAGTGCAAAGACTGCAATCTCCGTGTGCTCTCGGCCCCCAATCGCGGGCGCAGCCGGACCTTCGCGCCTCGCGGAAAGCGCGTGCCTAAGCCAATCACCGGCCCGCCCGTCATGAAGCCCCGCAAACCCTCTCTCATTTCGCCAGAGCTGGTCTACGATGCGCTCTGTTATTTGAGCTCTGGCTCTTGGGCGCGCTTTTCCGATTTGGCCGCAAGTGCCGGTGGCGATGCGTTGTCTGTGCATGCGTGGGCTTCAAACCTTCACGCGCTTGGCTTCGCTGACATAAGTTACGATGAGGCGCTGCGATCGCCGCGCAGCTGGAGCGTTCCAGCGCCGGCGCTCGTGTTCACGTCTCCAACAAAAGCCTTCATGAGCGGCTTCCGAAACGAAGTGCTGTTGGAAACACTGCGCGGGCGTCTCTGTTCGAACGGAGCGGCGGAGACGTCGGTTTCACGAGAGCATGCGCCTGCCGCGATCTTTTTTGAGGGACTGAATGAAGCGCGATGCTCTGAACTTCTGTCCGGCGTCAAAGACGGACGCGGGCGCGAAATCGCACTGTCATCAAATGCAGGTGTGCGCATCGCCGCGGCGCACCCGTCAACCAGCGCGCTTGAGACCACGATGACGGCGATCGGGATCGACACTGCTGATGAGTTGGAAAAGTTCGACCCCGCAGCTGCCCGATGGCAGCGTGCGGATCACACGCGGACGCCCGGCGCCTATCGCGCCGACTATGCGGGGCGGCGTTACTTCACTGTCGGCGAAGACGGCTCTATGAAAAGCGGCCCCTATTGGCTGGTTAAAGTGCTCGATGCGAAGCGTGCGGGCGTCAGGCTTCATGGCTACGATCTGCAGCGTGGCGCCTTCCAAGCCGTGCTTGGATGCAACCTCCCGCCCCTGCTAGAACGTGCGCTCGCCGCAAGCACCGGTGTTTTGCCATACATCGAGCGCGGAAAACTCATCTACGAGAACGTGCCGCGGGAGTTGGCCGCCCACGTCCTCGCAAAGCTTTACTCATAGGAGCCGCCATGAGCGCGACCCCATCACGCGTGCTGTCGTACATTCAAGAAGCCTATCTCAAATATTACGACACCGCCTTCTGGCTGCGTGATCCAGCCCTGCTCGCAGAACGGCGCAAGCTTCTGGAGATCACCGGCGCAACATCCCAGGAGGTGTTGCTCGAGGCCGTGCTGCCCTACCGTTCGACTCTGAGCGCGGCCGAGGCCGGCGCCCGTGCGGGTCTGAATGAAGGTCAGAGCGCTCTTCTCGCAAAGATCGTATTCGATGGCGCCTTCAATTATCGCAAACATCAGGCGGAAGCGCTTGAGATCTCGCTCTCGGCTCACGGCGCAGAAAGACGCAACGTCGTTATCACCTCAGGTACGGGTTCTGGCAAAACCGAAAGTTTCTTGCTGCCCGTCCTTGCCCGGCTTGTGAAGGAGCGCGGCGCCACACCGCCATCAAGTGCGCTCAACAAATGGTGGACCCAATCCTGGGATACGGCCACCGCATGGAGCGGTCTGCGCGCTGGAGCGCCGGGCGCCGCGATGCGCACTATGGTGCTCTATCCAACCAACGCGCTCGTTGAAGATCAGATCTCGCGTCTGCGCCAAGCGGCTTTCCGCGCACAGCTTGAGAGTGGCGCACCGCTCTTTTATTTCGGCCGCTATACCGGAGCGACGCCAGGGGGAACGCTAGCACCCTTCGGAACGCTCAAGGCCGAAGCGCGCCGCAAAGTACGCGAAGTAGCGCAGGATCTCCGCGCAATCGCCAAAGATGCCGACAATCTGCGCGATAAAGACCCTGCTCTGCGCTCACAATTTCCAGATCCGCTCTGCGGAGAGATGATGACGCGTTGGGACATGATCGAAAGCCCGCCCGACATATTCATCACCAACGTCTCGATGCTGAACATCATGCTCATGCGCCCGCTTGAGCAACCGATCTTTGAGAAGACCAAGGCCTGGCTCGCGCAATCGCCGGAGAACTGCTTCACCTTCGTTGTCGACGAACTGCACAGCTACCGCGGTACGCAAGGCACTGAGGTAGCACTTGTGGTGCGCAATCTGTTCGACCGTCTGGGTCTTGCGGCGGACAGTCCGCAGCTGCGGTGCATCGGCACATCGGCCTCGCTCGAAGGCGATGAAGGCCTTGATTATCTCGAACAGTTTTTCGGCGTGGCGAAGGCCACGTTCACGATCGCACCGGGCGAAACCATTAAGCCAGAGGCGCAGCTCCCCGTAGATCCGGCCGCGGCCATTGCTGCCGCTGAAACGGGCGCGGTGCTTCCCGGCGGCGCCTCGCCGCGTGAAATTCTAGGCGCGGCGTGTCTGAAGGCGGGCCTAGAGCCAGACGGCCGTGTCCGGCCGGCAAAACTCTCATCAGTCGCTGCAGCGTTGTTTAAGCCAGGCGCGCCGTCAGACGCGTTGGATGCAATCCTCGCAGCCGCCAATGAAGACCCTCAAAATGAAGGCAGAACCAAACCGACGTTTCGCGCGCACATGTTCGTGCGCCGCATTCAAGGCATGTGGGCTTGTTCAAATCCGGCGTGCACTGAGGTTGACGAAGCGTGGCGTCACGATGAGCGCGGGATCGGCAAGCTCTATTCTGTCCCCTCAAGCAAATGCGCGTGCGGCGGCCAGATACTCGAGCTGCTCTATTGCTATGAATGCGGTGAAGCTTATCTCGGCGGCTTCGTTACCAAAGCGCCGCCGGAAATCGCAGCGTCGGGCGGCTATTGGCTCGAGTCAGGACCTGCAGATCCAGCGCACGATCCAGGCCTCCTGTTCGAGCGCCCATACGGCACGTACATGTGGTACTGGCCCGGCGCGCACGAAACGGATCTAGATACCTGGACGCACCAAAACGCCAACGGCAAAGGCAAGGTCAAATTCTGGTTTCAGCCAGCCGCGTACACACCGCTGCTGGCGCACCTTCAAGCCGCTGCTCATGGCGTCACTCCAACAGGCCTCATGCTTTGCACCAGCGCGGCTGATACCCAGACCGTGCCCGCATTGCCCGAGCAATGCCCTGCGTGTGAAGCCAAACGCACGCAATTCGAATTGAGCACGTTCTTCCGCGGCTCAGTGCAAACGTCGATACGCGGGCTTCGCACCGGCACGAATGCAGTAACGCAATTGATTGCGGACCGCGCGGCCTCGCGCCTCGCGACGCCCGCGGGTGCGGCGCAAATGATCGCCTTCACTGACAGCCGCGACGATGCCGCCGATGTCGCAGGTGGCCTCGAACTCAATCACTTCCGTGATCTTCTGCGCCAGCTCATCTTCCAGGTTTTAAACGCCACTGGCGCCTCCCCGCTGGCGCACATCCAAGCTGCTTCATCGAAATCTGACGACAGCTGGACACCGGACGAGAGCGCAGCAGCGGCAGAGCTTGAGCAGCAACAACCCCTCGTGTGGATGGCCTACAGGCTCGCCGCTGCAGGCGCTGCCAAGGAAGCCGACAAGAAGCGCATCGCCGATTTTGAAGCGGCTGCAAACGCTGGAGCGCTGAGCTGGCCTGAGCTTGTGCTCAAAATCGAAACGCTGCTCGTTAGGCTGGGCGTCAATCCCGCAGGACCTGACGCATCGAAGCAAAAGCTCGGCGGCGCCAATTGGTGGCAATACTACAGCCCTCCTCCGGGCGCCGAGTGGACTCAGGTGGCTGCATCAATCGCCGCGGAAGGCCGGCAGCAATTGCGCCTTCAGCTCGGCGAGAAGCTTGCAGAAGCCATCTTCGACCGCGCGGGACGTGATCTTGAATCTCTGGGTGCAGCTTACGCGGCGCCCGCCGGCAAATATGGCGCAGCCCTGGGGATGAGCGACGAGCTCGCTTCACAGCTGCTCTCCAACGCGATCCGTATTTTGGGCCAAGGCAAATACTTCCAAGGCGGACGCAATTCCGGCGCTGACGCGCCCGCGCCGCTCAAACGGTATTTCGCCAAAGCAGCGCCACTGCTCCAGCGTGAAGCTGAAGAACTCCGCTCTACGGTTTTCGCCACGCTAAAGGAAGCAAACATCATTGGTGGTGATTGGCGCTTACGCACCGCTGACACGTCCAGCCTAAAACTGGTGCTTCGCCAGCCCGAGCCGGCAGCATTCCGGATTTGTGCGAGCTGCTCGCGCGGGCATATCAACTTGCCCGTCAATGCATGCACCGCACCTTTCTGCCACTCTACCACATTCAAGCCGGCTCAAATTGATGAGGCCGATTATTATCGCTGGCTCTCAAGCGAAACTGCCCATCGCTTGCATGTCGAAGAGCTGACCGGCCAAACCAAGCCACTCTCGGAGCAGCGCCGCCGGCAGCGTTATTTCAAACAAGCCTTCCTCGACGGCGAGAGCAAGCTCGCAGAAGGCATCGATGTGCTGAGCGTCACCACCACAATGGAGGTCGGCGTCGACATCGGCTCATTGAGCCTGGTCATGATGGCGAACATGCCGCCACAGCGCTTCAATTATCAGCAGCGCGTTGGCCGCGCCGGCCGCGCAGGCCAACCCTTCTCTTACGCTCTGACGGTTTGCCGCGGCGGTTCGCACGACGAGTATTATTTCAATCATCCAGAGCGCATCACCGGCGATGTCCCCCCACAGCCCTATCTGGATTTGCGCAGGCGAGAGATCGCGCAACGCGTCATTTCCGCTGAGCTGCTGCGGCGCGCTTTTCTTTCGCTGCCAGAAGCCATTCGCCCGCCAAGCACCGGCGATAGCCCTCACGGCGCCTTTGGGTTGGCGATGAGTTGGCACAACGACTTTAAGGGGCCTATTCGCGGCTGGCTGTTGAAGTCGCCAGATGTCGACGTGGTGACAGAGCGGTTTTGCGCGCTCGCGCCGCTTCCAGCGGGCGCGGCGGACGATATCGTTGCGTGGTGCCGCACCTCCCTCGCAGATGAAATCAGCAAAGCGGTTGATTCCGGGCTCTTCATCCAACCCGCTTTGAGTGAGCGGCTCGCAGCGGCGGGACTCTTGCCGATGTTCGGCTTCCCCACCACGGTGCGCTCTCTCTATGGCCCACCTTCCGGCAATAAGGTGGAAGATTTCATCCTGAGCGACCGGCCGCTCGATTACGCGATCTGGTCATTCTCACCGGGCGCAGAAACACCGAAGGACAAGCGCATCTATACAGCATGCGGTGTGGTGCACTGGGTGGAGGCAGGCGGACGCGTTGAACCCGATCCCGAGCCCTTGGGTGATGCAGTTAAATTCTCACGGTGCCTTGATGCCAATTGCGCAACCGTGCGGGCCGGGGACGCCGAGATCTGCGAAGCATGCAATGGCCCCTCGCTTCCCTTCGACCTTTTCCAGCCGAAAGGCTTCCGCACCACGCATAAGCCGCGTGACTACGACGATCAGCGCGCACGTGGCCCGAATTTGCCCCCGCCGACGCTGGCTTTCGAACCCGATCCGAATGTGGCGCGAGCTGAACGGGGCGCATCTCTCAATCTGACATCCGGCAGCCCCATTGCGCTCATCAACGACAATGACAGTCGGCTTTTCGAATTTTACCGCGACCACTCTTCGCTCGTTGTCACCGATCCATCGCTCTACAGCGGCGACAACAACCCTTATCCGCCCGACGCGAAAGATCCGGAGAAGACGGGCGCCATTGGTGCAATCTTTAAAACCGACGTCTTGACCATTGATCTCGTGAACATCGCGCCGGGCGCGGGCAACAACGGCGCACTCGATCTGCGTCTTCCCTCCGCGGAAGCAGCTCTCGCCTCGTTCAGCGAATTCGCGAAGACCGCCGCTGCTCTTGAACTTGATGTCGACCCATCCGAATTCCGCACGGGACGCCAGCCGCTCACACTTGCCCATTGCAAGACGCAGCGCCTGTTCATGGCCGATGCGCTTGAGAACGGCGCAGGCTACGCGCGCAAGCTTTTTGAGCCAGATCTTCTTCGCACCGCCATTGCAAAACATTACACGCAAATGGCGGCTGATTGGATCGAGCCACGTCACAGGCATTGCGATCGATCCTGCCCGGACTGCTTGCGCAATTACTCAAACCGCAGGCAGCACCGCTTGCTCGACTGGCGCCTAGCGCTCGATACCGCAGAGCTATTCCTCGGCGAGCCCCTCCAAACCGGACGCTGGCTTGATGATGCTGGTGAACACGCCAACCGCTTCGCGGGCATTTGCCAAACGTACATGCCGGAAACCGCAGTGCGCGAGACGCACGGGCTTTGGGCGGTCACTTTTGAGAGCGCCGCGTTACTGCTGTGCCATCCGTTGTGGCCTCAACAAGAGGGCTTGGCCACCGGTATAAAGCAACTTATGGACGCCAATGACGCGCTGAAGGGCGATGGCTTCCGTGTCGATTTCGTCGACGTGCGGATGCTGCGCGCGCAACCTAGCGAGTACCTGCTCCGCCTGCAGCCCGTAGTCCAATGATCGAGATCTCTGGCACCGAAGGCACGCGCGAGCACGAAGCGGCAACCCAAATTGCTGCGGCATTCGCAACACTTTGGCCAGGCCTCAAAGAGAGCGCGGCAGAAGAGGAGCTTGTCCGTATTGCGGCCGGCGTGAAAATTTCCGGCTACCGCGTCAACGACATCGACATCCTAATTGCTGCTCGTGTGCGCTATGGCCGGGCCTTCCTGCCGAAGCGCCCTATCCGCGATCACACCGGAGCGCGCGTCAATGCAGGTGTGAAGGTCGAGACCTTCGTGACCGCTGTTGAGCTCAAGGATCATGATCCCGGCTCAACGAGATTAACCGGGCAAAGTGTCGAAGTTAGGTACGATCGAAACCATAAGCCAACCTGGCACAACGCCACCGAGCAGAACATCCAACAGGCACACACCGTCAAAGCTTACCTCGCACACCAAACCGCAGACGTGTTCGTGCATCGCGTACTCTTCATGGCTGGTTTCGAAAAACCGCCTTGCGATGGCACCATCGGCGGGCAGTTTGACGCCGCCGGATTCCTAACCGCGATGTGCGAGACTGCACCGGTCCTCAGCGCCGGGCGCGAACACAAACTTAGAGCAGGCGCTCGACCTGCAATGAACAAGGTGCTGACCTCGCCCGTATTCCGGACACTGCACCCAACGTCGCTCGACCGTAAGCGCATGGACCGGATCATTACCAAGAGCCCGCTGGTCGGTGAGTACCTGCAAAGCGCGGGCGCAAAGATGATGCGTTTGCGTGGCCGCGGCGGGACCGGAAAAACGGTCATGCTGCTACAGCTTGCTTGGCGCGCCTTCACGCAGCGTACGTCGCGCTCTGTCGTGCTGACCTATAACCACGCTCTCGCCGCCGACATTACGCGGCTGATGTCGTTGCTCGCGATCCCCTCTTCGCCCGAAGGCGGCATTCGAGTGCGGACGGTCATGAGCTTTGTTTCCGCATGGCTCGATGCGCTCGAAATTGACCGGCCAGAGATCTTCAATAGCGCCACGTATGAGAAGCGTTGCAACGACGCGCTTGCGTTGCTTGAGGCCGGTGCGGTCGAGGCCGCCGACATCGAAAAAATCAAAGCAGGCGACGCCGCTCAATTCGATTTTGACCTGGTTATTGCAGACGAGGCTCAAGACTGGCCTCATTCCGAGCTAAGCTTGATCAAGGCGCTCTATTCGCCGGAGACGATCTGCCTGGCCGATGGCGTCGACCAGCTCATACGCGGTGGCCCTGCGGACTGGGACGCTGGCGTGTCTCGCGCGTCGCGTCATGTCGTTCCCCTGGAACGATGCTTGCGCATGAAGCGCAATCTCGCCGTCTTCGCAAACACAGTAGCCGAACGCGCAGGCCTCAATTGGAAAGTTGAACCAAACGATGAGGCCGGTGGCGGGCGGATCATTATCGTCAACGGCGCGCTCTCAGACGACCTTCCCCTCATCGAGGGATTGCTGGGCGACCTCCGTCAGCAAGGCAACGCGAACATTGACGCGCTCTTCTGCGTGCCGCCTGGCGATATGACCGGCGCCGGCGAGGAGCGCCGGAGCCTTCTCGCCACGGCTCTGTCGGATGCCGGTTATGATATCTGGGATGGCACACGCAGTGACGAGCGGCGAGACTATCCGCGCAACAACGAAAGCCTGCGCGTCGTTCAATACGCATCGTGCCGGGGTCTCGAAGGCTGGACTGTGTTCCTGGACGCTTTCGATTGCGATTGGCCCGATCTTCTCCGTTCAGATCGCGGCAGCGCCAATTGGCTGACCCGTCTCATGCCCCTGACACGCGCAATCGATACGCTGGTTATCGCGCTCAATTCTGATAACGCGTCGACGCAGCTTCTGCTGCCCGCGGCCAGAAGCCTCCCCGACATCGTGTCGATCCGCTAGCGCACTTGGCCGCCTGCCCGGCAGGCAGAGCCGCAGTGTCTGCGTGTGGACAGTTCGATTCCGTTCGGAATGTCCAAGACGAAATCGCGCTCGTCCCTGCGGGGTTTTGCTCGCTCGATTGTCTTTCTCCTCTGAAGCGCCCGTTCGAGAGGCGCCCAAGGGGGAAATATGTTCGGTCGAACCAGAAAGGGTCGGCGCGCGCTGTTTGCCGCGCTGCTCGCGTCCACTTCCGTTATTGCCGTTCAAGCGCGCGCCCAAGCGGCCGCGCAATCGGCGTCTCATGAGACGGCCGTGCGCTTCGACATCGCCGCGCAGCCTCTCGCTTCAGCGCTGAGTGACTTCGCGCGTCAATCAGGACTTCAAGTTCTCTACCCATTTGAGCCGCTGCAACGTGTTCAATCGCTCGGCCTACATGGCGACTACACGCGCGCGGACGCGCTAACCGCACTGCTTAGCAATTCAGGCTACCGCGCCGCGATCACTGGCGACACAGTCAGACTGGAGGCCACCGGCCCCCAGCGCCAAGCCGACGCCGCAAGCGAACAGACCGAAACGCCGAACGCTGACGCCTCAGATACCGACGAAACGATCGTCGTCACCGGAACCCGCATTCGCGGAGCTCATCCGGCGGGAGCTAATTTGACGACGTTGGATGCGCAGGACATGCGGGAGACGGGCCGCAGCACCGTGCAGGACGTGTTGCAGACGCTGCCGCAAAACTTCATGGGCGGCCAAAACGAAGTCACTCAACTTCAAACCAACACCGGCGGCCAGAACTCGACCTTCGGATCGAGTATCAATCTGCGAGGTCTCGGTTCAGATGCGACGTTGACACTGGTCAACGGACGCCGCCTTGCCCCCGGCGGGCTCGGCAACTTTGTCGACATCTCAAACATCCCCCTCGCCGCCGTCGACCGAGTGGAAATTCTCGCGGACGGCGCCTCGGCCACCTATGGGTCCGACGCCGTCGCCGGCGTCGTGAACATTATTCTGTCGTCGCACTTCGACGGCCAGGAAACCACGCTGCGCTACGGCGGCGTCACCGACGGCCGCATGCGCGAGACGATCTTCTCTCATGTAATGGGTGCGTCCAACGCTCGTGGGTCCATCGTTGCAGGGTACGAATATCGCGATCGCGACTCGCTTGGGATGGATGAGCGTACGCTCAGCGCCTCATCAGATCTGCGTCCGTTTGGCGGCGACAATTTTTCTCGCAATACCTCCAACCCCGGCAACATCACCCGCATCGGGACGACTCCCGTCACTATCGCAATTCCACACGGCCAGGACGGATCGCATCTGACGCAGGCTGATCTGCTTGTCGGGCAGGTCAACCTTCAAAATCTCGATGTCGATGGCGACCTTTTCCCCAGCCAACACAGCAACGACGCGTTCGTTTCCGCGCACTATGACCTCGCGCCAAATTTCACCGTGTTCGCCGACGTATTCGGCGGCGTCCGCGACGCGCGCAGTCGCGACACACAACTTAGCGCGACCATCTCCGTGCCGGAGAGCAATGCGTGGCGCCAACTCGATCACCTCTTCACCGGGCAAGGCCCACTGACGATCGCGTATAATTTCGCCGCCGATTTAGGACCGACCCGATACAAGACACGCGCGGTCTCTGTTCTTGGTGACGCTGGCTTTCGATGGACGCCGTTTGGCGATTGGCAGATCGAAGGCGCCGCATCGTTGGGACGCCAAATCGAAGATCAGCACTTCACGAACGCCTTAAACACCAGCGCGCTAACGACGGCGCTCGCGAGTTCAATTTTGAATACCGCGTTCAACCCGTTCGCCGATGGCTCCAACACCGATCCAGCGGTGCTACAATCAATCATCTTCCGGCAAGACTCGCATGCCAATGCAGAGATGAACACGCTGTCGCTCAAGGCGGACGGCCCCCTCTTTGACCTTCCCGCTGGTACTGTCCGCGCCGCCCTCGGCGTCGAACGACGCGATGAGAGCTTCACGATCGATCTGTCAAAGACGGTTCTGGGAGTTACCTCGCCGTTGCCGATCCAGCCACCTGGCAGCCGGACTACCGATGCCGTCTTTGGCGAACTCTACGTTCCGCTGGTCGACGCCAGCATGCATCTGCCGCTCGTGAACACACTCGATCTCTCGCTATCGGTCCGGCGCGAGCAGTCGGATGACTACGGCTCCGCGCAAACGCCGAAGATTGGCGTGCAATGGGGCGTCACCAACGACTTTTCTGTTCGTTACACCTGGGGTGAGTCGTTTAAGGCGCCGCAGTTTCAGCAAATCCTGGGTGACGTGACGGGCACACAGGGTGCCGCTCCGCCTTCAATCGATCCCAACGCCACCAATGGGTCCACCGGCCTCTTTCAATTGGGCGGCCCCAATCCCGACCTCAAACCTGAGCGCGCAACCAATTGGACGGCGGGCTTCGATTTCATACCGTCCTGGCTCTCGGGCTTTGAGTTCCACGCAACCTATTTCGACATCGACTTTCGCGATCGCATTGCGCGTCCTGGCTTGGTCACCGCGGCGTTCCGCAATCCGGCAGCATACGCCGGGTTTCTCATCCTCAACCCAACACCCGCTCAGATCGCGCAATATCGCAGCCTAGCGACCCGCGTTTCGGGAACCGTACCGCCAGACGGGATCGAAGCAATCTATGACGGCCGCCTCACGAACCTCTCCAGTCAGCAGATTCGCGGCATCGATCTCAGCGCCAGCTATCGTCTTCGCACTTCGATCGGCGAACTCGGCGTGACGGCCAACGCGAGCGATTTGTTGGAGTTTTCCAGCCAGCCGCTGAGCACCCTTCCCTCAATCGATCTGCTCAACACCTTCAACAATCCTGTCGACTGGAAAGGGCGTCTTGGCTTCTTGTGGCGTGATCGAGACTGGGCGGCGTTGCTGTCTGCAAATTACACCAACTCCTACCGCGACAACGTCAGCATTCCGACCCGGCGCATCGCGTCATGGACTACCTACGATCTTCAGATCTCTCACCACTTTGGCGATGAGCACGGCGCTGACATTGCTTTGAACGTTCTAAACCTGACGGATGAGCAGCCGCCGTTCGTCAACAACGCCATCGGCATTGGCTTCGATCCAGCGAATGCATCTTTGTTGGGCCGCTTCGTTTCGCTTGAGCTGCGGAAGCGGTGGTAAGCATGTGGCGTACTTTGTTGGCCGTGCTCGCCCTCGCATTGCTGGGCGCGCCGGCTGTCGCTCGAACGACTGCGCATCGCCCCACGCTTCAGGATCTGTTGGCTCTCTACCAACTCGGAGGGTTGCGAACCGGCGCGTTCGTTTCCCCCGACGGACGCTCCGTCGCCGTCTTTCGATCACAGGCGCGCCTCGCGTCGAACGACTATCGCACCGACCTCGTGCTGGTCGATCTCCCCTCCGGCCATGCGCGCATTGCGGCCGATGCCGGCGGCTGGGTGCAGGCTGGCGGCCGCCCGAGCGGCGCGGCGATGGATCGGGTCGCCGTTTGGTCATCCGACGGCCGGAGCATCATCTTCAACGCTGAAAGAAACGGTCATGTAGAACTCTGGCGCCTCAATGTTGCGACCGGCGCGAGCGACGCCTTGGTGCGTGGTCCTGGAGACGTCGTCGACTATTCATTCGCCGACGATGGCCACGCAATCATTTACCGGACTGGACCAAGTTGGGAGCGGCTTGAAGCCGCGCGAGCAGAGCGCGCGACAATCGGGTTTCGAGTCGACGACGCCTTCTCTGCTGACTTCGCGCTCGCGCCGCTCGACAATCGTCTGGCGCCAGAGGCCGCGTGGCGTCTTGACATCGCAAGCCGACAATCTCGTCCTGCGACTGAAGCGGAAGCGCACACCTTCGACCAGGCTCTGCCGGGCTTGGTGACAACAAAGGCGCCTAACGATCACGCCGACGATCCCGAGATGACGGTTTTGGCTCGCCCCAACGATCGTCAATCAGCGTGTCGCGATGTTCATTGCTTTGGCGAGATCAAACAGGCGTGGTCGACCGCGGACGGCGACATCGTCTTTCTCCGCATGGAAGACCCGGCGGTCTCGTATTCGGCGCTCTACCGTTGGCGCCCATCTAGCGGCGCGGTGCAATTGCTGCGACGCGCCGAAGACAAGCTCTTTGATTGCCAAATCAGCACGGTCGGCTTGGTGTGCGTGCAAGAAGCCATCGTTCAGCCGCGCCGTCTCGTGATCATTGATCCGCGTAACGGCGAGATGCGGCCGGTTTACGATCCCAATCCTTCATGGTCACAGTTCGCCTTCGGTCGTTACGAGCGCATCGATATCCGCGACGAATTTGGCAATCAGGCCTTCGCACATTTGTTCTATCCGGACGGCTATGTGGCGGGCCGACGCTATCCGATGGTGATTGTCCAATATCAATCGCGCGGATTTCTGCGTGGCGGGGTCGGCGGCGAGTATCCCATCCAAGAATTTGCGCGGCGAGGCTTCTTCGTGCTGAGCGAGGACCGTCCCTACCCCCGAGCGTTGGGACGCCATCTTAGCTTAGACGAACTCGAAAAGCGCACGGAACTCGATCAAACCGAGCGCACTATGAAAATGTCGGCGCTCGACATCTTCATAGACAACGTCACCCGGCGTGGCCTTGTCGACGCGCATCGCGTCGGCATTACCGGACTTAGCGATGGCGCCGAGACCCTGTATTGGGCGATCACGCGTTCGCATCGATTTGCAGCAGCCGTCGTCAGCACACCGCCCATAGATCCCATGACGTGGTTTGCCGGCTCCGAGCGATTTCGGTCCCGACGGCGCGAGGTGGATGGTCTCGCTGGGCCATGGGCCGACGTACACAGCGAATGGGATAGTTGGTGGCGCGAAACGCCGCCGATAAATCGTGCCGCCGCGATCAGCACGCCGCTTATGATGCAATTGGCGGACGCTGAGGCGTTACCTGCGTTCGGGCTCTATTCGCGACTGCGTGAAGACAGCAAGCCGATCGAGTTCTACCTATATCCCGATGAGTACCATTTGAAGTGGCAGCCTCGGCATCTACTCGCGGTTCAGCAGCGCGCACTTGCCTGGATGGATTTCTGGCTGCGCGATGCCGAGGATGCAGATCCCCAGGAGCCGGATCGGCTAGCGCGTTGGAGACAAATGCGTATTGCTCACGCCGCCTCAGCCGATGCCACGCCTTTGGCGAGTTCATCGACGCGCTGAAGCCATGCCTCTGCGACGAAGCAATTGAGCACTTCCTTGATTGTAGCGCCCACGCTAGTTTCCGGATTGAGCGCGCGCTCAACAGCGGCGGCATCAATCAAGCCGAGCGACCGAAGCTGCCCGTGCAGGAGGGTGTCGGCGAGGCAGGCTCGATTCACCTGAAGCACCCTGCCGAAGTATCGCGTCGTTTCCGCTTTGGTTCGACGCTCCACGATGCTGACTGGCAGCTCCGCGCCAAACGCCGCCCTTGCAACGGCCCGATCCACACCATCGCGCGTCATAGTCCACGGAGGTATGCCAAGACTCACCTCCAAGATGGGCTGCGAAAAGAGCGGCGCGACGCAGGGCACTGCGGTCCGAAGCAAAGTCGGATCGTTGTAGTGTACGGCGTCCATGAGGAAAGCGAGGCGCATAGCGCGATCTGCGGGAAGCTTGCGCCAGCCGCTCAGCCATGGATGCAGGGCGAAATCCTCTAAAGACGTCCAGTCCGGCGCGTTCATCAGCTGCCGCTCACGGCGCCACAACCCCAGGAGATCGAAAGGACGTCGGAAGATCCCGTGCCAGACGCTCGCCTTCGCGATCGTCCAGAGCGACTTACCTGAGGCATGCGATGTATCAGTGGCAATGGAGAGCCATGCTCCCATCATACGCGGATCTCTCACCGCATCAGCGGCGATCAGTGGTGTTCGACTCCGGTGAAAGACGTGGTCCCCCGCTTGTCCCGAAAGCACCGCGTCTGGCTTAAGCTCAAGCATCGCCGCGACGAATGTCGGATTGGCCCAATCAAGACTGGATCGCACTGGTGTCGGGCCGATCGGAGCTGAGAATACATTTTCATAGCGCACATCTTCGGGACGCATCTCAAGTTCGATGAATGCCTTTCCAGCGTGCTCGGCGGCGGCCCGCGCGTAGTCGCGCTCGTCACCCTCGGGCGCGGCCCGCGAGAATTCATTTACGCAGACGATTTCCGTCTCAGGCGCAGTACGCGCGAGACAGGCAAGCACAAGACTTGAATCGAGACCTCCGGAAAGACGTAACGCCACCCGCTTTGAGTCACGGCCCCAAGCGCCTACACACAGGTCCACGCAGTCGCGCATTGCTGCAACCGCCGCCTTGAATGACAGTGCGCCTGACGCTTCCGGCGGGCGCCACACAACGGACCATTCGTGCGTTTTCCGTCCGATGGACAGCCTTTCTCCAGGAAGAAACTCACGCACCCCAACAATGCCGGCGGCAGACATCGCGAGCCTCGGCTGAAGCAGAAAAGCAGAGACGCGGGCCCGATCAACGCTCAACGCACCGCCAATCGTGTGATAATCGCGAAGATCGCTGAACAGGATGTGGACGTCGTCCTTGCAGGCATACCAGCAAGGCTGAGCTCCGGTCGGATCCCGCAGAATGTGGACATTGTCGTGGGCGTGTTCGATCGCGATGGCGACGTACCCACCCCAAAAATCCTTGACCAAGGTGTCGCCACCCGATTCAGCGGCAGCGAGAGATTCGAGCACACTTAGCTTGTGCACGCGGACGGCATCGCTCGCTCGTCTGAATATTGAGCCAAACACCACGCTATACTTGTTTTCACAAGCCGACACCGAGCTTCCAGGGTGAGGCAAGTGCAACACCAACACGCCGCGCCAATCGACAAGCTTATTCCACCCCTCTCCTTGCAACAGGCGCTCGGACATGGCGCGAGCGCGCCGGCCTTGCTCTTGGTGCACCGGCGTCCACCGCAAACAGACGAACCGTTCAGACATCTCGTCAAATCCGGAAGATCGGTGTGAACGACGCGTGCGTGTCGTAGAAATCATTCAGCGTGTGACCGCCGCGCTCGACCCAACAATGGGCGGCAAACGGACGCGAGCGAACGGCGACCACCAATTCGCACGACTGACCGGCTCTCGCGGCGTAGTGAAACAAGGCGAGCGAATCGAACAAGCAGACACGTTCATGCGGAAACCAGGGCCTTTGCCGCAGGAATTGAGCTGCACGCACCGACACGTCGCCTCCCGATGCCCGTTCTTTCAGAGCGGCGAGGCGTGCGAAGGCGATGTCGAGGCTCCCGCGCCGAACCTGCCGATCGGCCCAAAGGCACGCGGTCACGAATTCAATCTTCTCGCCAACCGAAAGCGGGCTCGCAGTCGGCAATACCGCTTTCGCAAGCGGACGCGGCCTTTCCTCGGGCGCGAGGCGATCATCACCGTCGACTAGATCGCCACGCGCCAGCAACCGATCGCACCATTGGTGATTGATGACATCGCGGCCGCGGGGCAGTCCCGCTACCTGGAAGCCGTCGCTGCCAAATGCGCCGGCTGGCAGACCCCAATAGCGATTCCGGCGAAGGTCCAGCAGGACAACTTCACCATTGTCCTCACAAGCATGGATGTGCGGTGCGAGCTGCATGAGAGCGCTGTCCAACAGTGTGGCGACGGTCGCCCGCCGCCACACATCCGAAGCCTTCAGGCGTCGTGTTCGGTTTCGGAGATGAAGTCTTCGTCGCGGTCTTTCGGCAGACCCAGGGTCTGCGTCGACGCGGCGCCGAGATCGATCAAGTTATCGAGTGTGTCTTCACGCATTTTGGCCTCCAATGTCACCGGATGATCCGGCAGGCCAACAATGCAGCGCGCGGCGCAGATTTGGCGGTCTATCTTGATGAAGATATTTTCGCTGATCTCACGCCGCGCGCCCGATGATACTAGTCCATCTCAGTTTCGCTGACGAAGTCTTCGTCACGTCCGAGCGGGACGCCTAATGTCGCGGTAGTCGCGGCGCCAAGGTCGATCAGGTCGTCTTTTTTTTCAGTGGCCATGAGACACTCCATATGCCGAGAACTTTCGGCCAGTGGAGCGTGAGCCAATCCAAAAAATTCGGGCAAATATCTGCATGAAGATTTCGACGTCAATCGCCGTTGTGCGGCAAGGCGCGAATGCTGGCCTTGCCGCGTATTGCGGCCGCTTGCGCGACGCGACGGCGAAAGTAGGAACGAATACGGTTGGCGAGCGAACGCCGGTCACTCTTCTCGAACGCTTGTTTCATTCCGGACAACTCGACGTCGCGATCTGGAAACAACTCTCCTTCAACCGCAAACGCGCTCGCGAGACGCTCATCAGCGTTTATTGAGGCGCGGCGCAATTCAGGATTGGCATTGGCGTCGAGCCGCCGCATCAGGGCCACGAAACGATCGCTTCCGCCACCCGCGCCATTGTCTCCCGGTGGGGCGTGCAATGCGAGCAGCGCCAATTGGCTGCGCCATTCGTAAAGCGCTTTCAGTTCTCGCTCGGACCAAAATGCCACGTAGTAGCCGCGCGACGGATGTGCGGTGACCAATCGTTCAGCCGACAATATCGCCAACGTTTGACGCACCGGGGTAGCGCTTGCTCCAAAACGCGCGGCCAAGGTGTCGATGTCGAGCCGTTGACGCAGGCGAAGCTCGCCGCTCAATATTTCGTCTTTGATCGCCGCGTAGACACGCTCACCGGTGCGTGGATCAGTCGCCATCCGTCTGTCTCGGTGTTGCGTAATAGGCGCTGAGCTCCGCCGCGATATCTGGCGTCAACGCATCGACAAAGGGATAGTAGCCCACCTCGCCTTCCAGCCATTCGATTGGGTCACGGCCTTCCCAGGCGCCAAGATTCGGCCGGTGGATCTGATATCCGATCATCCGCTGCAATTGTTCGGGGAAATAGCGAACCACGCCGCGTGGATAAGCAAGGAATTGGTTCTCGTAGGGTCGCAACCAGCCAAGGCAGTACGATACGATAACGCCAGTCCGCGATGCGGTGCTCGCGTTGGCGCCTGCGCCGTGCGTCAATGAACCGAGAAAAACCAACGCCGAGCCGCTCGGCATTTCGGCCGCGATTGAGGCCGCAGGATCGAGAGAACGATCAAGCTGGTCGCGATGGCTCCCAGGCCAAAGACGCGTCGCGCCATTGTCAGTCGTGAAATCATCCACCGCCCACAACACGTTGATGAGCCAGTCGCGGCCTTGCGTCGAACAAGGCCACATTTCCTCATCACGGTGAGGAACCTGCGCGCGCTCGCCGGGGTGAACGCGCGTGGCCTGCGTGAGATTCAATTGGATGGAGTCGCAATTGGGCCTGAGCAGCGTCTCCGCGATTGCGAGCGCGCGCCAATGCAGCGCCATATGCTGCACCATCGGCGCCTTGGCGAGTAGCCCGCCGACGCGCGTTGTCTTCCAACCGTGAAAATCACCCTCGCAGCGCGGCGTCCGTTCGAGCCATGGCTCCAGCTCGCCACGCAGCATCTCGATCTGCTTGGGGTTCAAGAGATCACGTAGGATGACGAATCCGTCTCGCTTAAGCGCGGCAATATCCGTTTCCGGCGCAATTGAAGTGTTTGTGGGTGCGGCAACAATCATCGATCCCTCCTCACGCGGCTTTGGCGATTGATGCGGACATGAAGCGCGTGGCCGGCGCTGCGATCTGGTTTTGCGCTCGAACCGCGCGCAATCCCGCGCAGTCGATATCAGCCGCGAACGCACGCAACCGATCGCGCCCTACTCTGCGTGCACTTCCGAGGGGCGTTACATTCCAACCCGCCCGCGTCGCGGACGGCGCAAGTGCGGCGCCCGCAACGAACGTCACGCGCTCGATTCCAAACAGAAGCGCTGTCTCGATGATCGCAGCGATCATGCGCGCGAGAAACGCACGCCGTGGCTCGCCCTTCGGTATGTCGGGCGCCGGGCAAAAGCGCGTGGCTTCCCAGATGTGATCCCCCGACGGTGGCGCGTCGTCGCACAGATACGGAAACACATCTCCAAGCAGATGCGGCCGATTGGTGGGCAGCAACCGCGTCGAACCGGCGACCTCACCTGTCGCGCCGTTAATATCGACGAGATAGGTCGCTTCGGGACAGTCGAAGCAGTCGATCTCAACACCCGCGATATCCTCAAGCGGCCAGCGGAGTTGGTCGATGAACACCTGTTTACGTTGGCGATGCATCTCCATCAGCTGGTGATGGAAGAGATGGCGGTTGTCGGCAGTGATGATCTGAATCACTTCTCTCTCCCCGGTTTTTCAATGCGCCGGGGACGTAAGGACTTTCGCGCGGCCGGAGAAACAGGCCTGATCAGGCCTATTGACAGACCGTCATCACCGTCAGCAGGCGACGTCCTCCAATCTGATCTGGCCGTCGCGCAGCGCCCTGACAAACGCCTGAACACGGGTCGCTACGCCGTATTTGCCCATCGCGCGACGAATGATGTTGTGCGCGGTGTGCTCGCTGATGCCGAGGATAACACTCACCGCGTAATCATCCTTGCCCTGAGCAATAAGCGCAATGCATTGGCGCTCACGCACACTCAGCACCGGCCTCTTCACGGGATTGTTGATGCTGAGAACGCGACGAACCGCTTCGTGTGAATACACAGCATACCAATGCGCTTTGAGCGTACTCAGCGGATCTATGCCGTCAGGGCCGATCGCCAGCGAACATGAGGCCGGCAACGCGCCAGGCACGTGAATTGGAATGGTCAAACCGTTGCGTAGGCCCACATCCGCTGCTTGCGCCAACATATCAAGTTGTACGTCATCGAGATTGGCCAGAAACGCTTCATCATTCCATTGGAATGGCAGCGCCTGATTGCGAGCCGCGTTGAATACGGGATCGTGCGGCGCAAAATTGTTGTCGCTGTAGTGTTCGATCCAGCCCTTCGGATAATCGACAATCATGACCGCACCTTGCGGCGGTTTCAGCGGATCCACGTGCGATGCGCAGGCGACATGCGTGAATCCAAGTGATCGCACCCCCTGTATCAGCGCGTTCGACACCTCGCTGACGGTGGTCGCCTTGTCGCAGAACTCCGCGAAATCCCAATCGATCTTTGCCCGCACCGGCTCCCC
>JBAQGO010000006.1:0-8856 GCA_049287825.1 Vitreimonas sp.
GTGTAAATGCACGGCGGCCCCATATCAAATGGCTTCGGGCTTGACGCCAGCCGAACGCCAGCTAAAGACCCGCACCTTACGCGCGCTTCGGCCGGGCCGAAGCGCCGATCAACTTTATAGACACGCCGGAGAGACAGGACCTCACAATGGCCAAGGAAAAGTTCGAGCGGAACAAGCCGCACTGCAACATCGGTACGATTGGCCACGTCGATCACGGCAAGACGACGCTAACAGCGGCGATTACCATGGTGCTTGCGAAGAAGGGCGGCGCCAAGGCCATGAGCTACGCCGACATCGACGCCGCGCCGGAAGAAAAGGCGCGCGGCATCACCATCAATACCGCGCACGTCGAGTACGAAACCCCGGCGCGCCACTACGCGCACGTCGACTGCCCAGGGCACGCCGACTACGTGAAGAACATGATTACCGGCGCTGCCCAGATGGACGGCGCTATCCTTGTCGTGTCCGCTGCTGACGGCCCGATGCCGCAAACCCGTGAGCACATTCTGCTCGCTCGTCAGGTTGGCGTGCCGGCGCTGGTCGTGTTCATGAACAAGGTCGACATGGTCGACGACCAAGAATTGCTCGACCTGGTCGAAATGGAAGTCCGCGAACTGCTGACCTCGTACAGCTTCCCGGGCGACGACATTCCGATCGTGAAGGGTTCGGCGCTCGCGGCCGTCGAGGGCCGTGACGCGGCGATCGGCGAAGACGCGATCATGAACCTCATGACCGCGGTCGACACCTACATCCCGCAACCGGCGCGTCCGCTGGACATGCCGTTCCTGATGCCAGTCGAAGACGTCTTCTCGATCTCCGGCCGCGGCACGGTCGTCACCGGCCGCGTCGAAAAGGGCATCGTGAAGGTGGGCGACGAAATTGAAATCATCGGCATCCGCCCGACTGTGAAGTCGGTCTGCACCGGCGTTGAAATGTTCCGCAAGCTGCTCGACCAGGGCCAAGCCGGCGACAACATTGGCGCGCTGCTGCGCGGCATTGATCGTGAAGGTGTTGAGCGCGGCCAAGTGCTCGCCAAGCCCGGCTCGATCACCCCGCACAAGAAGTTCGAAGCGGAAGTGTACATTTTGACGAAGGAAGAAGGCGGCCGGCACACGCCGTTCTTCACCAACTATCGTCCGCAATTCTACTTCCGCACCACCGACGTGACCGGCATCTGCCAGCTGCCCGAAGGCGTCGAAATGGTCATGCCGGGCGACAACATCAAAATGTCAGTCGAGCTGATCACGCCGATCGCCATGGACCAAGGTCTCCGCTTCGCTATCCGCGAAGGCGGCCGCACCGTTGGTTCAGGCGTTGTGGCGAAGATCGTCGAGTAAGTTCGACCGCATCGAAACTGCGAAGGGCCGCTCTCACGAGCGGCCCTTTTCGTTTGCGCAAAAAGAAAGCGCCCCGGCGAACCGGGGCGCTTGGTAGTTTGAATGGCTTTGCGCTTACGGGCCGAGGAAGGTGCCGAGCACTGCAGTGTCGTCATACATCGAACGCGCACCGCCCCAACTCGGGCCCTTCACGCGACGGTCTTGAAGGCTTCCGGTGCCGAGATCCATTGTTAGGCCGATCGACCACGTATCTACTTGTCCGCCATCAGCATCCAACTGACGATATCCAAGCGACACGCTGAACGGAGAATTGTCGAAGCGGTATTCGCCACCCAACCCCCAATTCCAATAGTCGATGTTGCCGCCGAAATATCCGTCGAGATTCGTGTAAGCGGCGCCAGCGTTCAACGAGAAGTTCGGCGTGAAATAATATTCGCCATCCAAGTTGACGTTCCATGCGTTGATGTCGACGTCGCCGAAATCAACGTACGCAACGCTGCCGCCGACCGACGCTTGGTTAAAGTGCATCTGGCCTTCAACGCCGATGTCTACGCCGGAGAAGATAGAGAGGCTTTGGAGGCCGATAAAGCCAGCGTAGCTGTATTGATCGGTTCGCACGCCGTAATGCGCGGCGGCGTAGTTTTGGTTGACGCAGCAACCGCCGCCATCGAGCCGATCGGTGGCGCCATCCATTTGGATTTGCCAGCCATTGGCGAAGTCGTGGTTGAAGGCGCCATTCAAGCCATAAACATTGCCGTCTGTGCCACCGTCAAAGTTGACGTGATTGTAGTCGATGCCGACGACCGCATTGGTGTCCGCGTGGGCGATGGCCGGCGCGAGAAGGGCGGCCACGGCGGCAGCGCCCAGAACAAGCTTCTTCATGCATATCCCCGATAAGACGGTAGGCCGCTCAGCCAACCAGGTCGGGGCGGTTTGGCTTAACAATCCTTACGGGAGGTTAACGACCTTCGCCCCCCTGACCTTTGACGGTGTCCCAGACGGCAAGTGTTGTTTTGGAGTCGCACCGTCTTTGGAATGGCCGCATCTAAGACGGTCGCCTGCTGCATCTTGGGAAAGAGGGCGCCTTAGCACGGCGCGTTGGAGGCGTGCATGGAACGCTTTATCTTCGTGGCCGCGATTGTTTTCGCCGTCGTCTTTGGCCTGGTGGCCATGGCCGGGGGCGGGCGACATTTTCACTTCGATATTGACGGGCGCACGGACCCGGTGATGGCGGTGGCTGCGGGCCGTACGCCCGCGCAGACGTTCACGGGCGAGGAGCTAAGGTTCAAGTACCTGGCCGCGCACGTGACCATCACGCCGGAAGATCGCCAGGACATTTCCATCGAAATCACCAATCCTGGTCACACCCCGATGCCAACCGTGGCGCGCGACGGTGACGACATCGTTGTCGACGGCCACATGGCCAACCGCGTGGATTGCGACGATGCGAACGGGGCCGATCTTCGCGGCTACAGCCGTGTCGCGCTCGCCGATTTGCCGCAGATCGTCGTCCACGCGCCGCGTACGTTGCACGTCGATTACGACGGCGCAGGCTTGGCCGAGGTGGGTGCGTCGCAATCCTTGCACCTTGAGGTTTCCGGCTGTGGCAGCGCAAATGCCGCTGACGTGGCGGGCGCTCTGGAGGTGGATGTCCGTGGCTCCGGTCACGTCCAAGCAGGTGCTGCCCACGAGCTCAACGCCAACATCATGGGCTCGGGCGGGCTCAGCACCGGCGCCATCACTGACAGCGCCGACGTCAGCGTCTTTGGATCTGGCTCTGCAACCGTCGCCTCCCTGACGGGAACGCTGAAGAGCAGCAGCCATGGCTCCGGCGACGTGAATGTATCGGCTGGGGCCATCACCAACGCCGAGTTCGATACGTTCGGATCAGGTGGCGCGACCGTCGCTGCGCCGATCCAGCATTTGAAGGCCTCGATCCACGGCTCCGGCGACATCGAGGTCAACGGCACGGTGGGCGATGTGGATGCCTCAATCTTCGGCTCGGGCAGCGTCCATGCGACCTCGATCACCGGGAACGTCCACAAGGAAACCATGGGATCCGGAGACGTAACGTCAGGCTAGGCCTCGGTCCCGGTTAGCGCTCGCCTTGCTGAGGCGCTAACCAACCTCCATTGCAAACTGGTGATCGCCAACTTCTAGCGATTTTTGGCCATAAGAGGCGCTGATTTGGGGGGCAATCGTCGCTTGACGCCCCAAAGGCGTATCTGTATTCCACCCGCTCTTCGAGCCGGCCGTAAGCTTAAAGCTTAGACGCGGTTCGCAAGTTACGCGGCAGCTTCCCGACGATAAACGGGTGGAGCACGCGGGGCGGAAAGCCCCGTCAGCCTTGCGTTTTTTGCGATCCCTCTAGCCCACGCCAGCGTCCAGTTCGGGGCGACGTAACTCTTCGACGCATGCCCAAAGGGGCGGCGCGCGAGGGGTATTGCGTTTGAGCGGACCGAGGAAATTCAGGCGATGATGCAGCAAAATATCCGGATCAGGCTCAAGGCCTTCGATCACCGCACGCTCGATCTCTCCGCAAAGGAGATCGTGTCGACGGCGAAGCGCACGGGCGCGACCGTGATCGGCCCGGTGCCGCTGCCGACGCGCATCGAGAAGTTCACGGTGAACCGCTCGCCTCACGTCGATAAGAAGAGCCGCGAGCAATTCGAAATTCGCACGCACAAGCGCGTGCTCGATATCGTGCAGCCGACGCCGCAAACGGTTGATGCGCTGATGAAGCTCGACCTGTCGGCCGGCGTCGACGTCCAGATCCAAGTTCTCGGGTGATCGCCATGGCGAAGGAAGTTTCCAAACGCACCGGCGTCGTCGCCCGCAAGGTCGGCATGATGCGCGTGTTCGCCGATGATGGCGCGCACGTGCCGTGCACCGTGCTCAACCTCGAAGGCTGCCAAGTGATTGGCCGCCGCACGGTGGAAGCCGAAGAATTCAAGGACGCGACCGGCACAGCGGTTCCGCTGAAGCTCAAGAAGAGCCGCAAGAACGCCAAGAAAGAAAATCAAACGCGCGAAGCCAAGGGCGACGGCTACACCGCTGTGACGCTCGGCGCCGGCGCCGCCAAAGCCAAGCGCCGCAGCCAAGCCGAACGCGGCCAGTTCGCACGCGCCAAGGTCGAGCCGAAAGAGATCGTCCGCGAATTCCGCGTCAGCGCCGATAACCTGCTGCCGGTCGGCGCGGTGATTTCTGCTGAGCACTTTATCCCGGGCCAAAAGGTCGATGTCGCCGGCATCTCCATCGGTAAGGGCTTCGCCGGCGCCATGAAGCGCTGGAATTTCGGCGGTCTGCGCGCCACGCACGGCGTCTCCGTCTCGCACCGCTCGCACGGCTCCACCGGCCAACGCCAGGACCCGGGCAAGGTGTTCAAAGGCAAGAAGATGGCCGGCCACCTCGGTGACGAGCGCGTCTCAGTTCAAAATCTGCAAATCGTCCGCGTCGATGCCGAGCGCGGACTTTTGTTTGTGAAGGGCGCAGTGCCCGGCGCCGAAGGCAGCTGGGTCGAAGTACGCGACGCCGCCAAGAGCGCGTTGCCGAAAGAAGCGCCGAAGCCGGGCGCGACGCGCCAAGCCGCGGCGGCGGAGTGAGGGCCATGAAACTCGACATCCAAACCCTCGACGCCAAGAAGTCCGGCTCGATCGACCTCGATGACAACGTGTTTGGCATCAAGGAGATCCGCGGCGACATCCTGCAGCGCATGGTGAAATACCAGCTCGCCAAGCGCCGCGCCGGTACGCACAAGACGCAAAGCCGCGGCGAAGTCTCGGTTTCGCACTCCAAGCTCTATAAGCAAAAGGGCACCGGCCAAGCGCGTCACGGCGCCAAGAATGCGCCAATCTTCAAGGGCGGTGGTCACGCGCACAACAAGTTGCCGCGCGATTACAGCCACGACCTCACTAAGCAATTCCGCGCGCTGGCGCTGCGTCACGCGCTCTCGGCGAAGGCCGCTTCTGGCGATCTCATCGTCGTTGACGCGATTTCGCCGAAGGACGCCAAGACCGGTACGTTGGCGGGCCATCTCGGCAAATTGAAGGTCGAGAACGTTCTGATCATCGCCGGCGCTTCGGTGGATGCGAGCTTGGCGCGCGCGGCGCGCAATATTCCGAACATCGACATCCTGCCGCACGCGGGTCTCAATGTTTATGACATCCTGCGCCGCAAAAAGCTGGTGCTGAGCAAGGACGCGGTCGACGCGATCCACGCCCGCTACAAGGATTGCAAGCCGGCCAAGACGCGCGCGCAAGCCGCTGCTGGTCCTGGCGCCAAAGTGGAAGCCGCACCGACGAAGCGCGCTCCCGCGAAGAAAGCTCAAGCTGAAGGAGCGCCGGCATGAGCGCGTTCAAACACTACGATACCATCATCAAGCCGGTGATCACGGAAAAGGCGACGCTGCTCTCGGAGCACAACAAGGTCGTGTTCCGCGTGCCGCTCGAAGCCACCAAGGACGAAGTGAAGCAAGCTGTCGAGAAGCTCTTCAACGTCAAAGTCGGCTCGGTGAACACCATCCGCCACAAGGGCAAGACCAAGCGTTTTCGCGGCGTCGAGGGCAAGCGCTCCGACACCAAGAAAGCGATCGTCACGCTGCTCGCTGGCTATTCGATCGACGTGACGACGGGGCTCTGAGATGGCGCTGAAGACATTCAACCCGACATCGCCTGGCCGCCGCCAGCTGGTGATCGTCGACCGCGGTGAGCTCTATAAGGGCAAGCCGGTGAAGGCGTTGACCGAAGGGCTCACCAAGTCCGGCGGCCGCAACAACATGGGCCGCGTCACGGCTTTCCGCCATGGCGGCGGGCACAAGCGCACCTATCGCGTCATCGATTTCAAGCGCCGCAAGTGGAACGTCGAAGCGACGGTTCAGCAGATCGAGTACGATCCGAACCGCACCGCATGGATTGCGCTGCTGAAGTACGCCGACGGCGAACTCAGCTACATCATCGCGCCGCAACGTTTGAAGGCGGGCGACACCATCATTGCCGGCGAACGCGTCGACGTGAAGCCGGGCAATGCGATGCCGCTGAAGTCGATTCCAGTTGGCACCATCGTTCACAACGTTGAGCTAAAGCCGCTAAAGGGCGCGCAAATGGCGCGTTCGGCTGGCACGTATGCGCAAGTCGTCGGCCGCGACGCTGGCTACGCGCAGCTGCGCATGGCGTCCGGCGAAGTGCGCATGGTGCAAGATGTTTGCATGGCCACCATTGGCGCGGTGTCGAACCCCGACAACATGAACGAAGTCTGGGGCAAGGCCGGCCGCGGTCTGCACATAGGCCGCAAGCCTAGCGTGCGCGGCGTCGCCATGAACCCGGTCGATCACCCCCACGGTGGTGGTGAAGGCAAAACCTCAGGCGGCCGTCACCCGGTCACGCCATGGGGCAAGAAAACGCGCGGTCCGAAGACCCGCAAGACCAAGCCGTCGGATCGTTTGATCATCCGTCGCCGTCACTCGAAGAAAGTGAGCTAACGAGATGCCGCGTTCAGTTTGGAAAGGCCCGTTTGTCGACGGTTATCTGATCAACAAAGCCGAAAAGGCTTTGGCTGGCGGCCGTCGCGAGCAAATCAAGACATGGTCGCGCCGTTCGACGATCATGCCGCAATTCGTCGGCCTCACCTTCCAAGTCCACAACGGCAAGCAATTCACGCCGGTGCTCGTCTCCGAAGACATGGTCGGTCACAAGCTCGGTGAGTTCGCGCCGACGCGGAACTATTTCGGTCACGGCGCCGACAAGAAGGTCAAGAGGAAGTGAGATGAGCAAACCCAAGTCTCCTCCAAAGCAAGCCTCGAACGAAGCGCGCGCCGTGGCGCGCACGCTTCGCATCAGCCCGCAAAAGCTGAACCTCGTGGCGCAATCGATCCGCGGCCTCTCCGCTGAGAAAGCGAAGAACGAACTTCGCTTCTCGCAGAAGCGCATCGCCAAGGATGTGCTGAAGTGCCTGCAATCGGCAATCGACAACGCTGAAAACAATCACAGCCTCGATGTCGATGGCCTGGTGGTTGCGCAAGCGCATGTTGGCAAGAACATCGTCATGCGCCGCATGCATGCGCGCGCACGCGGTCGCGGCGTTCACGTCCAGAAGTTCTTCTCGCAGATCACCATCGTGCTGCGTGATACGACCAAACAGCCAGAGGCCGCGTAATGGGTCAGAAGGTCAATCCGATCGGGCTTCGGCTCGGCGTCAACCGCACTTGGGATTCGCGTTGGTATGCCAACTCGAAGGACTATGCGCGGCTGCTGCATGAAGACATCAAGATCCGGAAATTTCTGCGCGAGAAGCTGAAGGCCGCCGGTGTTTCCAAGATCATCATCGAGCGCCCGCTGAAGAAGTGCCGCGTTACGATCTCGACCGCCAAGCCGGGCGTCGTCATCGGCAAGAAGGGCACCGACATCGAAAAGCTCCGCAAGGACCTGGCCAAGATGGCGCCAGGCGCGGAGGTGCACCTGAACCTGGTTGAAGTCCGCAAGCCGGAAACCGACGCGAAGCTGGTCGGCGAAGGCGTCGCGCAACAACTCGAGCGCCGTGTCGCGTTCCGCCGCGCCATGAAGCGCGCCATGCAATCGGCCATGCGCCTGGGCGCACAAGGCATCCGCATCAACGTGTCGGGCCGTCTGGGCGGCGCGGAAATCGCGCGCATGGAATGGTACCGCGAAGGTCGCGTGCCGTTGCACACGCTACGCGCTGACGTCGATTACGGCTTCACCGAAGCCGACACCGCCTACGGCAAGATCGGCGTGAAAGTCTGGATCTTCAAAGGCGAGATTCTCGAGCACGATCCGATGGCGCAAGATAAGCGCTCGCTCGACTCCGGTGAAAACCGCGAGCGCCGCGACCGCGATCGTCCGGCCCGTGAAGATCGTCCGCCGTCAGGCGATCGTCCGCGTCGTGGCCGCCGTCCGCCGCGCGGTGAGGATGGCGCTCCGGAAGGCGAGGCATAACCGCCATGATGCAACCGAAGAAAACCAAGTTCCGCCGCGCCTTCAAAGGCCGCATCAAGGGCGTCGCCGGCGCCGGCACCGCGCTGAATTTCGGCGAGTATGGCCTGAAGGCGCTCGAACCGAACCGCGTTAACGCGCGCGAGATCGAAGCTGCACGCCGGGCCATCACCCGCGAAATGAAGCGCCAAGGCCGCGTGTGGATTCGCATCTTCCCGGATGTGCCGGTGTCGAAGAAGCCGATCGAAGTGCGGATGGGAAAGGGCAAGGGCGCACCGGAATTCTGGGCGTGCCGCGTGAAGCCGGGCCGCGTCATGTTTGAAATCGACGGCGTGCCGGAAGCCGTGGCGAAGGAAAGCCTTCGTCTCGGCGCCGCCAAGCTCTCGGTGAAGACGCGCATCGTCAGCCGGGTGGAGGGTCTCTAATGAAACACCGTGAGATCCAAAAGAATCTTGAGGACTTCCGCAAGGGCGACACTGGCGCGCTCAGCGAAGAACTCTCGAGCCTGAAGAAAGAACAATTCAACCTGCGCTTCCAGCAAGCGACGGGTCAGCTCGAAAAGTCGTCGCGCATGC
>JBAQGO010000007.1:0-22976 GCA_049287825.1 Vitreimonas sp.
GAGTTTCGCCCAGATCGCGCCGTCGCGGCCGGCCTTCACGTGGGCGATTTCGTCTTCGATCAATTGCAGCAGTGTTTGCTTCACATTGATCGGCGACATGGCGATCTTTTCGAGTTGCGATGGGCGCGCATAGCCGGTGACGAAATTAAACAAGCGGCCCGCGTCGCGGCCGATCGCCGGGTCGCAGGTGAAGAGCGAGAGATCCTGATACACGCGCGCGGTAATCGGGTGGTAGTTGCCGGTGCCGAAGTGGGTGTAGGTGCGCAGGCCATCAAGTTCGCGGCGAACGACGAGGCTCACTTTCGAGTGCGTCTTAAAGTCGATGAAGCCGTAGACGACCGAAGCGCCCGCGCGCTCTAGCATCTCGGCTTGACGCATGTTGGCTTCTTCATCGAAGCGCGCCTTGATCTCGATCAGCGCCGTGACGTTCTTGCCGGCTTCAGCGGCGGCGACGAGAGCGGCGACAATCGGGGAATCTTTAGAGGTTCGGTAGAGCGTTTGCTTAATCGCCACAACCGCGGGATCTGCGGCAGCTTGGCGGATGAATTGGACCACCGCGTCGAAGGATTCGTAGGGGTGATGGACCAGAATGTCCTTAGCGCGTATGGCGGCGAAGCTGTCGCCGCCGAAGTCGCGGATGCGTTCGGGCGAGCGCGGTTCGTAGCGTGGGAATTTCAGATCAGGGCGCTCTTCGTGCACGAGCGTCGACAACGACGTCAGGCCCAACATGCCGTCGACAACGATGACATCGCGTGCGTCGGCCTCGAGTTCGCGCACGATGAAGGCGCGCATGGCTTCGTCCATGGCGGCGTCGATCTTCAGGCGCACGATGTCGCCGAGGCGGCGCTCTTTCAGGCGCACTTCGAATTCGCGCACCAGGTCTTCGGACTCTTCTGCAATTTCGATTTCACTGTCGCGGACGATGCGGAAGGCGCCTTGGGCGTCGACTTTGTAGTCGGGGAAGAGTTCGTTGAGGAAAAGCGTGATGGCGTTTTCGAGCGTCACGAACCGTTTGGGCGCGCGTTCGCCGGGCGCGAGCTCGGGCTGCGGTTTCGCCGGCGAGACGTCGATGAAGCGCGCAACTTGGCTGGGCACCGGGATGAGCGCGTTCAGCGCACGGGCGTCCGCTTTGCGGCGCAGCTTGAGCGCAATGGCGAAGCCAAGGTTTGGAATAAACGGAAACGGGTGCGCAGGATCGACCGCGAGCGGCGTCAGCAGCGGGAAGACTTCCGCCATGAAGAACGGCTTCAGCCAGGCGCGCTCGCCATCGCTCAGTTCGTCGGCATCGACGACGGCTATGCCGGCGCCACGCAGTGCGGCGCGCAGGATGCTCCAGTTCTTTTGCTGGCGCGTGATCAGTTCGCTGGCGGCTGTATGGATGCGCGCCAACTGCTCGGCTGGCGTGAGGCCGTCTTGGCTGAGGATCGACACGCCCGACTTAGCCTGCTCGTGCAGACCGGCCACGCGCACCATGTAAAATTCGTCGAGGTTGGACGCTGAGATCGACAAGAAACGCAGGCGTTCGAGCAGCGGGTGGCGCTCGTTCTCCGACTCTTCGAGCACGCGCGTGTTGAACGCGAGCCATGACAGCTCGCGGTTCAGATAACGGTCTGGTCCCGCCACTGTTGTCTGCGCAGACGGCTTCTCCGTCTCCGCGCGCTTCTTCTTGCGCGACTTCGCCATCTGTTAACCGTCTCCGCCACCCCAAGTCGCCTGCGCCTTTTCCAGCGCTCGGCGCGCCGCCGGTAAGGCGACGGGCTTGGCTCCTTTGACCAAATCGGCGTCCAACGCCGCGGCCAAAGAATGGGCGGCCGCAAACGTTCGCGGCAGCCTTTGAGCCAGATACCGGGCGGCATCATCGCTCAATTGGATGAATTGTTCGCGACAAATGCGGCGCAAAACCACCTCCATCAGCGCCTCATCCGGCTCTCCGAGCCTTGCGACGGCCAAAGAAGCCAGCCTTGAGCGCAGATCTGGCGTCGTTGTTTGCCATTGGTTAGGCATCTTCGAGCCGACGAGCAGGATCGCGCCACCGCCGGTTCGGGCCAAATCCAGCACCCGCCAGAGCATTGCTTCGTCCGCCTCTTGGTCAGCGTCATCGATCAGCAGCCGTCCGCCCGCCTCGCGGAAAATGGTAGCGGCGTCTTCTGGCGCGGCGTGCGCGGCGACTTGGCGTGCGCCTGCTTCCAGAGCCCAGGCCAAGGCCAAGTGAGTTTTTCCTGAGCCCGGGGGGCCGGCGACCGCTAGCGCGCCGCCGGGCCATGCGCGCCATTCAGTGAGCAAGCGAGCGGCGTCGCGATTGGCTTCCGCGACCACCAGCGTGTCGGGCGATCGCTCACCCATGCGGAATTCAAACAGGCGTTGCTGGCTCATCGGCCCTTAGTGGTTGGGCGCAGGCGCAGGTGTTCGCGCCGTCGCACGCAACACCGGACCTTGCGCGGTGTCTTCCAACTGCACGCCACGCCGCGCCAATTCTGCAACCAGCGCTGAACGATCGCCAACAAACGAGAACGACACCAGCGCGCCGTCGCGCCCGACCGCTTCGATGCGGATGCCAGAGATCAGCGTTTGCGCGGCGGCGCTGAGCGCAGCCTTGATCGCTTCCCACTGGCGCTCATCCGTATAGAGCGCCGACGCGGAGATGCGCGCGCGTTGACCAGCGCCGGCGCCGGTGCGTGATTTCCAATCGGCTTGCACCTGATCGCTGGCTTGTGACGCGAGCGATGCGAGCGCTGCGCGCAGTGAGGCTGCGTCGCTGCCTGCGATCTGCGCACTGACGGTACCGCGATCGCGTTGGCCGCTTGCGGAAATTTCGACAAGCGTGGCGCTCGCGGTTGAGCCTTGCACGCGCAGCGTTGCGTAGAGGGCTGAGGTAGCAGCGGCCGCTTGTGCGAACGGCGCCGCGGTTTGCCAATTCGGCGCGCCTTGCAGCGCGACCGGCGCGGCGGTGAGCGGCACAAGTTCTTCCTGGAAGCCGCCCTCGCTCCACACAGCCTGCCAAACAGCGAGCGTCTCGGGAGAAGTGCCGTCAGCGGCGACCGGAACGACCAATTCCGGCGCGGCGCGCGCGTCGATCACCGTGACGCCTTGCGCGCGAAGCAGTGCCCGCGTGCCGGTGGGATCGAAGCGCACGGTGAGACGCCCGATGTAGCGCGTGCCGGAGCGACGTTCCTGTTCAACGTCAGTGCTCAGCACCAGGCGGTCGAGCGTGGCTTGGTCGGCTTGCGGCGCGCCGCCGTGGGCGGCGAGATCGGCAGGCGTGGTAATGCGCTGGATAAGGCGGTTGAAACCGATCTGCGCGGCCGAGGCGAAGCCAGCCTGCTGGGCCGAAGCGGCGTTAGCCGCCGTCACGTCCACATAGACCCCTGCGACCGTATAGACGGTGTTGGCCTGCGCGCTTGCCCGCTGCGGCGCGAACGCGCACAAGGCCGCCAAAGCGAAGGCCGCGACGGCGACCATGGGGTGTCTCATTACCTGACCTCGTTTGCGGGGAATTCGGGTAGAGCCTAGCGGGCGCGGAATCGCCTATCAATGTGGCGGCTTTTCGAACCGGACGGCAGCGTGAACAATCCCAAAGAAATCAAAAGACCGGGAACCAACGGCCTAACCTATCGCGACGCGGGGGTCGACATCGACGAGGGCGAACGCCTGGTCGATTTGATCAAGCCCGCTGCGAAATCCACAGCCCGGCCCGGCGCCGAAGCTGGGCTTGGCGGATTCGCGGCGGTGTTCGATCCGAAGGCTGCTGGCTTCAAGGATCCGATCTTTCTGGCGACCACGGATGGCGTTGGCACAAAGCTGAAGATCGCCATCGAAAGCGGGCGGCATGAAACCGTGGGCATCGATCTGGTGGCGATGTGTGTGAACGATCTTTCCGCGCAAGGCGCGGAGCCTGTGATGTTTCTCGATTACTACGCGACGTCGAAGCTGGATGCCGACCAAGCGGCGCTGGTGGTGCGCGGGATTGCTGAGGGCTGCAAGCAAGCAGGCTGTGCGCTCTCGGGCGGCGAAACCGCCGAGATGCCCGGCATGTACGCGAAGGGCGATTATGATCTCGCTGGCTTCGCGATTGGCGCGGCGGAGCGCGGGACGCTGCTGCCGCGTCTGGACGAGATGAAAATGGGCGACGCCATCGTCGGCGTGGCTTCGAGCGGCTGTCACTCCAACGGCTATTCGCTGGTGCGCAAGATTGTCGAGCGCAGCGGTTTGACCTGGGACGCGCTCGCGCCGTTTGAAAAAGGCAAGACCCTGGCGGAGGCGCTGCTCGCGCCGACGCGCATCTATGCGAAATCGCTGAAGCCGCTGTTCGATGCGAAGCTAATTAAGGGCTTGGCGCATATCACCGGTGGCGGTCTGGTCGAGAACACACCGCGCGCTTTGCCGGATGAGCTGGCGGCGGACTTCGACTGGAACGCCTGGAAACGCCCTGCCGTGTTTGAATGGCTGCAAGCGGCCGGCGGCGTGCCGGAAGAAGACATGCGGCGCACGTTCAATCTCGGCATCGGTCTTTCGCTGATCGTTGCGCCTGGCGACGTCGATAGCGTGATCGCCAAGCTAGCGGCCGGCGGTGAGCGCGCGTTCAAGATCGGCAAGCTCAAAGCGGCATGAAAAAGCGCGTCGCGGTTTTGATTTCGGGGCGCGGCAGCAATCTGCAGGCGCTGCTGGATGCGCCCCAAGGCGCGTACGAAGTTGTGCTCGTCGTTTCCAACGTGCCGGGCGTCGATGGGCTTGAGCGGGCGGGCGCCGCCAACGTTGAAGCGCTGACCATCGATCACCGCCGCTTTGGCAAGGATCGCGAAGCGTTCGAACGCGAACTCGATATGGAGTTGGGCGCGCGCGCCATCGATATCGTGGCGCTGGCCGGGTTCATGCGCATTCTCACGCCGTTCTTTGTGCGCTCCTGGGCAGGTCACCTACTCAACATCCATCCGTCGTTGCTGCCGAAGTATCCCGGCATCAACACACACGCGCGCGCTTTAGAAGCCGGAGATGCAGAACACGGCGCAACCGTTCATTTGGTTGTCGAGGAAGTGGATGCGGGCGAGATCATCGGCCAGGCTCGCATGCCCATACTTGCGAACGACACGCCGGCAACGCTTGCGGGCCGCGTGCTAGAACTCGAGCACAGGCTCTATCCGGAATGTCTCGCCAAGTTCGCCGCGAGACTGCGCTGAACGCTGCTTAAAGCAGCACGAACCCTAGCGCCGTAACGCTGAAGCAAGCCGCCGCGATAGTGTATCGGATTGAAACGCCTATGCGTTCTCGCTCCTGAATCTCGCTCCAACGCTGCAAATCGGAGACCAACGCTCGCCCCACACGCGAACGCGACCCGGGTGCGCACGGTTTTCCCTTGCCGTACGCGGGCGCGAGGCTTGCGTGTCCTGGCCGGTTGCACCTCGACACGGACCGTTAACGGCTATGATGGGCGAAGAGACGTTTCACCCCGACACGCGGGCTTTGCTCGCGTATGGCCGCGCGCTCGCCGGCTCGGGGGGCGCCAAGCCGAAAAAGGGCGGCGCCGATCAGGTGCTGGAGCGCCTGTTCGTGGTTGAACGCGCGAAAGATGGCCGCCTACCCA
This sequence comes from Vitreimonas sp., assembly GCA_049287825.1. GTDB lineage: Bacteria > Pseudomonadota > Alphaproteobacteria > Caulobacterales > Aquidulcibacteraceae > Vitreimonas. Next base: position 5,579 of record JBAQGO010000007.1, read on the forward strand.
TCCGCACCTTCGGCGCCGACTTAGTGAAGCTGTTCGGCCGCGATCTGCGCCACCATGATTTCTCCAGCCTCTTTCTTGAGCAAGATCTCAAGCTGCTAAACGCCTTGATCGACGCAAGCCTCAACGCCGGCGAGCCGGCAATTGCGCGAATCACGGCGGAGACCGCCGATCGCCGTACGCTCGGTGCGGAAATTCTGCTGACGCCGCTTAAAGTAGATCAAGCGCTCGGCGCCCGGCTGCTAGGATTGTTTCAAGCTTTGGGCGGTGAGCCGTTTGTAAGCGGCGACATCCGACGCTTGCGTTTGGGATCACTGCATCCGCCGTTAGCAAAAGAGCCGCTCGGGATGCGGCTGGTCGTTGTCAACGACTAGGCGGGCCCGTCCGTTCGCGGCAGCAACTCGCGCACGGCGCGCTCCAAATCTTCGTATGTGTAGGGCTTCGTCAAAATCGCCCGCACACTCGGGCAAGTGCTGCGCGCTTGAGCCAGCATCGCAGGTACACCTGAGGTCAGCATCACAACCGGCGGATCTTGCTGCGCTCCCGCCCATTCTGCGAGCGCCAGCCCGTCCAACGCGCCAGGCATGTTCACGTCGGAAAAAATAAGGCTGACTTGTACGCCCGCCTCAAGCACCGCCTGGGCCTCGTCGCCGTTTGCAGCTTCTATCACAGTGTAGCCTGCGTCGCGCAGATGCTCAGCGGTTGCCATGCGTACAAGCGTCTCATCTTCTACGATGAGAATGATGGGAGACCGTGCTGGATCGGTTTCCACGAATCTATCTTCGGCTGGGCACATGAATCCCCCTCGCGCGACAATAATGCGGTCAATCAAGCTCAGGTTCCATACGATGGTCAAACTGTCGGCGCCTCGGCGGCCAATTTCGCCCTTGTGCGGTAATATCTGGAACTCGGGCACCCGGAACCGGTTAAAGATTTCGGTGCGGGTCCCACCCCTTTCGAGAAGCGTATGGCAAAGGCAAAATCAAAGAAGAGTGCGCAAAGGATTCTGCTGGCCGACGAAGATGTGATCGTCCGGCTCGGGATCGCACAATATTTGCGTGATTGTGGCTTGGTTGTCCTCGAAGCAGCTACGTCGCAAGAGGCGAAGGCCATTCTGCAAGCCGGCCCTGAGATCGATGTGCTGTTCAGCGACGCACAGCTGGCCGGTCGCGAGACCGGCTTTGCGTTGGCGCAATGGGTGCGGCGCAACCGACCAGGCGTGCACGTCGTTTTGGAAGTGTCGCTTGAGAGCAAAACCGCGGCGGCGTTCGAATTATGCTGTCCGCCGGATCGCCACAAGAGCTTCGACTCTCAGGCGCTGGCAACGACAATTCGCGCCATGATCGCGGAGCGCCGCCGGCGCACCAAGCCGCAGCAATCGGCGGCTTCGCCGCTACGCCGCAGACGGAGCTGAAATCGTCGGTGCTCGCTTTGCCAAAACCTTATCAACGGCAATCAGCACCAGCGCGCACACCAAAAATACCGCGCTCAAGCCAGCGATGCTGGTGATGAGCTGCGCCGCGCTCATGTGTCTGGGATCGAGGAAGAAGTAGGCATACCAGCCATCGAAAGCGCCGCGCGTGAGTGCGTACGGGCAATACGCTAACGGCCATACCACCAGCGCGAACGCGTCGATCCACTTGAGCCGCCCATGCGGCCGCAGCAGCCAGTAGAGCGCAAACAGGATCGGCACGAGCGTGTGGTTCGTGAAATCGGCGACGAGTTGCAGTCCTTGCGGATTCCAGCGGTTCGCCAATAGCGCATGATAAATGATTCCCACCATGACGATGGAGACGGCGCCCGCCGCCTCTAGACGTGGCATAGGCACAGCCGGGCGCAGCAGCGCGCGAATCCAGATCGCAGCCACGAAAATGTTGGTGAGAATGGTGAAGTAGCCGAGATATCGCCACGCGATGGCGGCGGCGCCGACGCCGTCATCGCTCATCGACGCGAACATCAAGCCGAATTGCAGAATGAGCGCACCGACGCCGGCAATCGCGCCGCCAATGGCGATGAGCCGCGCCGCGTTCATACCATCGCCATCTCGTCTTCCGCGATCGGCGCGTCTTGCGGCGGCAGCGGCGGCCGGCCACGGATGATGTCAGAGAGCTTTTCGGCAATCATGATGGTTGGCGCATTGGTATTGCCGCCCACGAGCGTCGGCATCACGGATGCGTCGATGACGCGGAGCGAGTCGATGCCGCGCACCCGGAGTTGTTCGTCGACTGGCGCTTTCGGATCGGCGCCCATGCGGACGGTGCCGACCGGGTGATAGATCGTCTCCGCCGTGTGGCGGATCCAGGCGTCGATCTCGGCGTCGGTACGGACATGCGCGCCGGGCCGCATTTCGGGACCACGATAAAGATCGAGCGCATGCTGGCCGACGATGTCGCGCACGACACGGACGGAGTCCCGCATGGTGCGGCGATCGTTCTCGGCGTCGAGATAGTTCGGATCGATCAGCGGCGCGTCGAATGGATTGCGCGACGCGAGTTTGACGGTGCCACGGCTTTCGGGACGCAGTTGGCACGCATGCAGCGTGAAGCCGTCGCGATCGGCTTGCACCTTGGCATGTTCGATCATGGCGGCGTTGACGAGATGGATTTGGATATCCGGCCGATCCAGTTCGCCGCGCGTCTTCAGGAAGGCGCCGGCGTGCAAATGGTTGGTGCGGCCGGGGCCAGTTTTGGTGAAGGCGTACTGGAGACCGATCAGCGGCTGCTTGATGCCCTTGGTCTTGGAATACATCGAGATCGGCTTGGTCATCTCGTAGATGACGCTGACATCGAGGTGGTCCTGCAGATTGCGGCCGACTTCGGGGAGATCTGCTTCAACAGTGATGCCAAGCTTTTGCAGTTCGTCAGCGGCGCCAATGCCCGACATCTGCAACAGTTGCGGCGATTGAAACGCGCCGCCACAAACCAACACCTCGCGCGTTGCAAAAACTTTTTGCGTCGGCTTGCCCGGGCCAGCAGCGAACTCGACGCCAACAGCCATCTTCTTTTCGATGATGATGCGCCCCGCATAGGCGTTCGAAACCACGGTGAGGTTCGGGCGGAGCGCCACGATTGGATTGAGATAGGCGGCCGCAGCACTCCAGCGTTCACCATCGCGGATAGTCAGATGATACGGGCCGACACCTTCTTGTTGGCGGCCGTTGAAGTCGCGGGTGACTTTGTAGCCCGCCTGGGCGCCTGCCTGGATGAAGGCTTTGTAGATCGGATCACCGGGCGGGCCGCGCGAAACCCAGAGCGGGCCGCTGTCGCCATTCCAGGCATCGGCGCCATCTTCGTGGTGCTGCGCGCGTTTGAAGTACGGCAGCACATCGGCATAGCCCCAACCGGTCAGACCCATCTGGCGCCATTGATCGTAATCGCGGGCGTGGCCACGAATGTAGATCATGCCGTTGATCGCCGACGATCCGCCCCAGCCGCGCCCGCGCGGCTGATACATGCGGCGATTGTCGAGGTGTTTCTGCGGGACGGTTTCGAAGCCCCAGTTGGAGACGCCCTTGGCGCGGATGAGGTTTCCGACGCCGGCGGGCATGCGCACCAGCAGCGAGGCGTTGCGCCCGCCCGCCTCCAACAAGGCCACTTTAACGTGCGGATCTTCGCTCAGCCGGTTGGCCAGCACGCACCCGGCGCTGCCGGCGCCGACGATGACGTAATCGAACCTTTGTCCGTCCACTGCTTCAGCCACGGGCGTCCCTCGTCCTTTAACGCTGTTTTGCGCGCCCGGCCCGGCGGCGCCAAGCCCTGCCGCGCCGTCAAACCTTAAGCAAACGTTTACGGTGAACGTGCATTTAAGACGCCATGACCGCTCTCCGCAAACTCGACCTCGCCACCGCCGCGACACAGCTCACGACCCGTCGCATTCACGCAGCTGAGCGCCGCCGCTTCCGCCGTATGCCGATTGAAGTCAGCGGGCGGATGCTGGGTGCGGGGGGCCAAGAGCATGATTGCCGCACTGCCGACATGTCGCCTGGCGATGTGCGCATCGTGACGCCAACGCCGCCCCCTGTCGGCCAGCAGGTCGTGCTTTATCTGGACGGCTTCGGGCGTGTTTCGGGAAGAGTGGCGCGCACTTGTGGTGAAGGCGAAGTTGCCGTCATCTTCGACTTCAGCGCCCGCAAGCGCGAAAAGCTGGTCGAGCAGCTCACGCTTGCGGTTAACAAGAGCTTGGGCGTGGAGGAGCCGGTGCACCGCGCGATCACCTCCGACACCACGCGGACTATTCGCATCGAACACGAAGCCGGTGACGCTTACGAAGGCGAAGTCGTGGATTTCTCACTCGCCGGCGTTACCATCCATACGCGGCGCGCAGCGCCGCCTATTGGCGCGTGGGTGCGGATTGGCGGCGTTTACGGCCGTGTCGCCCGTTGGATCGAAGGCGGCTTTGCCGTTGACTTCGATCCCCTGGTCCAACGTCCACAGCCCTAAGAGCCTCCTAATAAACGCGCGGCATGCGCGTTGCAGCTTGTCCGTTCGCCGGTGACGCGAGTGCGCGTCGCCGTGCTGAAACGGAGCACGCTGTGAGCGACGTCGCACGCATTAACTCTCCCGTCGTCACACAATGGTGGGTGCAGATCCGCGGCCGTTCGTTTGGACCGTACAGCATCGAACAAATGGCGCGCTTCATGTCGGAAGGCCGCGTGCGGCCCTCGACCATGGTTTCCGACAATCAGCACACTGGCTGGATGGAAGCGCGCAAAGTCATGTCGCTGCGTGGTTTGCGAACCCCGGCGCCGGCCAATGACGCAGCCGAAGCCGCGAATGTGTTCGTGCAGGCTGAAATCTTTTCGGGCGCGACCATGGCGTTCATGGCGGCGCTCGAAGATCTGGGTTCGGTCTGCGATCTGGCGCCGAGCCTCTGGCTGGTCCGCACCAAATTCTCGGCGGGCATCATCCGCAACACGCTGTCGCAAACGCTGGAAACCGGCGACCGCTTCGTGGTGATCGACGCGACGCGCGATCGCCTAGCCTGGTTCAATCTCGGACCGGAAACCGACGTCCGTATCGGCAAGGTGTGGAACGCGCCGCTGCGCGCAGACATCAAGAAACTCTAAGCGCTCGGCGCCTGACCCGCCATCAGCAGCGGATACGGGTTCATCGACTCGGCACGCCACCAATGATGCTCAGGCCCTAGACGCTCCACCTCAAAGTGAAGATGCGGGACAGGTGCATTGCCGGTCATGCCCACATAGCCGATCACTTGGCCTTGGCGCACTTGGTAGCCTTCTGCGAGACCCGGCGCGCGCGCCAGCAGGTGCGCATAATAATAGACGAAGCGCTCGGCCGTATCGAACTCGTAAATGGTGACGCCGCCGCGGTCGCTGTCGAAGAATTTCACGATGCGGCCGCTCGCGGTAGCCAGCACCGGCGTGCCTTGCGGCGCCAGAATGTCGATACCCTCATGCGTGCGTCCTTGCGAGCGCGCCGCGCCCCAGGTGTCGGTGAGTTGCGCGCGCACCACGCCAGCAACCGGGATGATGAGTGTGGTTGAGGGCGTTACGCTCTGCGGCTGGACGACCGGTCCCGGTGCGGAAGCGGGCGCCATCGGAGGCGGCGAACGTGCTGGCGGCGCCGAGTGTTTGCCGCTGCGCGCGTCGGCTTCACTTACCGCCAATGACGATATCGGCACTGCACCGACGTCTGGAAGAGTGTTGAGCGAGCGCAACTGCACCACTGCGAGCGTTGCCAACAGCGCCACCGCACCAAATGAGACCCAGGGAACACGCATCGGTTTGCTAACTTTGAGGCGCGCTGCGGTGTTCCCTTGCGCCCCGCGGCGCCGCAAGGTCAAAGTCTGAACAAATCGGAATGTCACAAGACCGTGTGCTGCGGAGCGACGGATGAACCGAAGAGCTGTGTTGCGACTGGTAGGCGGCGCCTTGGTGGCGGCCGGGGCTGCGTCGTTCGGGATTCCAGAAGCGTTCGCGACAACGCCGGCGCACGGCGTGCGCACGTTGGCGCTGTTGAACACGCATACCGGCGATCGCTTCAGCGCTGCTTATTGGGAACAGGGCAGCTACGTTCCTGACGCAATGACTGCGATCAAGCACGTGATGCGCGATCATCGGAACAACGAAGTCCACGACATCGATCCGCGTCTGCTCGATGAACTCAGCAGATTGAACGGCTTGGTTGGCGCCGCTGCGCCCTACCAGATTATTTCGGGTTATCGCTCACCAGCGAGCAACGCCATGCTGCATTCCAATTCCGACGGCGTAGCCAGTCACAGCCTGCACATGGAGGGCAAGGCGATCGATATCCGCATGGCGGGCGTGGACCTTCCGCGCCTCCACGATGCGGCGCTTTCGATGCAATCGGGCGGCGTCGGCTTCTATCCGGCTTCAGATTTCATCCACGTCGACACCGGCCGCGTTCGGCGCTGGTAGTTAGCCCGGCCGCGCCGCCGCGGACGCCTGCAGCCCTTGATCGCGGAACGATACCGGCACACCGGCGCGAACTGCGTGGCCGAGTTCGGTCGCATCCCAATTGGTGAGCCGCACACAGCCATGGCTTTGGGTCTTGCTGACTTGCTGACCCTCCGGCGCGCCGTGGATGCCATAGGTATCGAGGCTGAGCGCGATCCAGACCGCTCCAACCGGATTGTTCGGACCGGCGGCTATGGTCAGCGCACCGTGATCGCGGTGGCCGAAAGTTGGCAAGCGCGCTGGGTCGTAGTGATAAGTTGGATTGAAGGCCACCGAGCGCACAGTGAAATCACCAGACGGCGCTGGAGCATCGGGACTGCCAATGGTGGCCGGATAAAACGCGACGAGCGCGCCCGAGGCGTCGAACGCGCGCAGTGAGCGCTCGCGCTTGTCGATGACGATGGAGGCGACATTGGCGCCAAGATCGCCGCCCGCATTGGCGACGACAATTTGCCCGCCCGCAGTGTTGAGATCGACATTCGGGTTGAGTTTGCGCAGCAAGTCCTCATCCATGTGGAATTTTTCGGCGAGCCCTTCAGCGGCGCTGGCGTAGCCGAGGTGATCGAGATGCGACATCGCTTCGAGGTCTTGCGGCACTGGCGCGAAAGGCCCTCGCACGTCGTCCGCGGTGATGGTGTAGACGACCAAGGCAGCCGATTGATCGGCAGCGGTCAGCGTCTGCAGCAGCTGATTATTGGCCTGCCCGTTCACGGGCATGTTGTGCGCGGCCTGATAAGCCGAGACCGCCTTGCGCACGTTCTCACCGTTAAAGCCATCGATGACGCCCGGCGAAAAGTGTGCGCGATCCAGAAGCACTTCAATCCGAACCATGGCGGCGTTGTATTGGACGTCGGTGGCGACGGTAGCTTCCGGCTGAGCATCCCCAGCAGGACCGGGCTGGGCCGCCGCATCGGTCGTTGTGGTTGCAACGGGGACGTTCGACGCGGTTTGGCTGGGCTGCGGTGCGACGGCCGGCGTTGGGATGGCGGGCTCAGAGACGATAGAGGAAAAGTCTGCGTTGTTGATGCGCTCCATCGCTGCCTGCGTTTCCGCGCTCATCTGAGGTGGCGGCGCCGTGACGGACGGTGGCGAACAGGCGAGGAGCGCTAGCAATGGCGCAGCGATGATGACCAGCGTTTTCATGAGCAAACCCGTGACGTCCCTGGGTTGCTCAATGGCGCAGCGGCTAGTCTGTTCCGCGCTGCCTAGTTGGTGCGGAACTCGACCGGTACGCTGATATGCCCGCCAGCGACCGAGCGGCCATCGTTCGTTGTCGGCGCGACACGGAACTGACGCGAGAGATTGAGTGCGGCGCCGCCGAAGCCGTATCCACGGGGCAACTCGTTTCCGATCGAACAATTCAACGCGCCACTGGACGATGCTGTGCAATCGAGCGTCACACGTCCTGACTGCCCACTGCTGAGCGCGCGTTGCGGATAGGCCCGTTCGTAATCGCGCCTGCCGGGACGACTAATCCAGCGCACGCCGCTCAATTCGAACGGACCTGATGCGGCGGGCGGCGGCGCGTTTGCGACTTCGGCCGGGTCTTGTGTCTCCTCAGGCGGCTTCTCTTGAACGCGTGGCGGCACAATGACGTGAGCTGCAGTCGGCGGCGGCGCAGTGGCCGTGCCCGGCGTCGCGTCTTGCTGACGAATGAACGCCGTTTGCCCGTTCCAGGTGATCGCGTACCAATCATCGGCGAAGCCGCGTGAGACGCGGCCGGTGATTGTCAACGCCACACCGGGGCCGAACATGACGACGCCCGGGCTTGCGAGATCCGGTCGCGCGTGCGCGAGCACATGATCGCCGGAGCTGATCAGTTGCGAGGGCGGTGTGTAGGGTTGGACTGTGTAGGCGTCCGCATGCGGACGCGGCGCAAACCAAGAGCCGGCCTGCGAAACCACCAACGCGCCGAGCGCGACGGCGACAATCACGCCAATGATGATGAGCGCGGGGCCGTTGCCGGATGACGGCGCGGACATTTGCGGTTCACTCGGCGGCGGCGCGGCAGGCGCTGCCTCCGATGGCGACGGTTCGGGCGCGGCTTGGGTCGGCGGCTCTTCGGTGCTCACGTCGATGTCCATGACATGAATTTTGTGTAGCGCCCTGTGGCGAGGGTGTGAAGCGGAAGCGGCGAGACTTAGGCGAATCGACTCGGCTTCAAGTTACGTTTGTAGCGCTTCCAGTTGTCGACGTAGTGCGCGGCGGAGAATTGGATGATCTGACGCTGCTGCGCGTCGAGCGTTCGCGCCATGCGCGCCGGCGCTCCCGTAACGAGCGAACCTTCCTCAAAGGTCTTGCGCTCGGTCACCAGCGCGTGGGCGCCGATCAGGCAGAAGCTGGGGATGCTCGCGTGGTTGAGCACGGTTGCTTTGATGCCGATGAGCGACGCATCCGCGATGGTGCAGCCGTGCAGCATGACTTGATGACCGATGGTGACGTCCTTGCCGATGGTGAGCGGCGCCCCGTGATCGGTGTGTAAAACGCTGCCGTCTTGAACGTTGGAGTTTTCACCAACCACGATCGGCTCATTGTCGCCACGCAGCACCGCGCCCCACCAAACTGAGGCGTTCTTCTTGAGCACGATCCGGCCGATCAAAACGGCCGTGGGGGCCACCCAGAACGCAGCCTCGTCCTCAACCTCCAGATCGGCGTCGGCCAGCGCATAGATCGGCATCGTTCGGTCCTTCTCGGCCTCGCGGCCCCGGGCAACGGACCGCTTCACACTTCACCTTAAGGCTGCGCGCTCTGCGAATTTTTTGAGACGTTCCGGTTCCTCAATGCGTCGTTAACCGGTTCGGCGCTTGATGGACAGCATCGAGCCGGGGATTTTCCTCGGTTCACCCGTCTCCAGGGCTTTACGCCCGCTTGTGGGGGAGAGCGTGGGCGCCAGGCGCAAGATCAGCGCACTCGACATACCGCCGCCCGGCGCACCCTTCGACGACTCAACCTTCGAACAGTTTTTCGACCCGCCCGGCAGAAGCCGCGCGGGATTTAGCCGCTCCAACAAGGAGACATTGATGGCGAAGCGCAGCACCAAGCGTCGGCATGCACAAGGCGTGCTCAACGTTGAGGAATTCCAACGAGACGACCGGCGTCAGCGCAACCTGAAAGTGCTCGACGGCGGCTACCATCCCGCCAACGACGCCGTGCGGGACCAAGCCTTCGTCAAAAATGTACGGCCCAAATCCAAAGGCCAAACTGCGCTGATGGAAGCCATTGATACGCATTCACTTAGTCTGGCCCTAGGCCCGGCGGGCACGGGCAAAACTTACATCGCCATCGCCAAGGCGGTTGAAGCGCTAGAGAGCGGCAAAGTCGGGCGCATCGTGTTGTCGCGGCCGGCGGTCGAAGCCGGTGAATCGCTCGGCTATTTGCCCGGCGCGATGGAAGACAAGCTCGCGCCCTATCTACGCCCGCTTTACGACGCGCTCACTGATCGTCTCTCTGCCAAGCGCCTGAAGGCGTTGATGGCAGAAGGGCTGATTGAGATCGCTCCGGTCGGATTCATGCGCGGCCGCACCTTGAACAACGCGTTCGTGGTCATCGATGAAGCTCAGAACTGCACCTACGGGCAGATTAAGATGCTGCTGACGCGGCTTGGCTGGCACTCAACCATGGTGGTCACCGGCGACCCTGCGCAGACCGACTTGCTGCCGGATCTCTCAGGCCTGCACACGGTTGCGGACAAGCTCGAAAGCGTGCCGAACATCGCGGTGGTTCGCCTCGGCGACGCCGACATCGTCCGCCATCCGCTGGTCGCCTCCATGTTGGGCGTCTTGTAGGAGCGCGAACGACCGCTCCTCCGCGGTTGGACTTGAGTTGGATTTGACGAGATCACTTTTGGCCCCGGCCGTTGCGCCGGGGCCTTCTTTTTGAGTCTCAAGACAGTGTGGGCAGCCGCAGGAACGGCATGTACTCACGCCATCCCAGCCCATAGAAGAAAGCAGCGTGGATGAGCGGCGCTGTCGCAAATGCAAGCAGCACGTAGGCGCCGGCGCGCCAAAGAGCGAGGCGGAACGCGAGCGGCGGGATGAGAATCGTCGCGAGCATTGGCGCCGTGTAATAGATCCACCACGGCAAACCGAAATTCTCGCCATACTTGGCAAACAAGATGCCGATCGCGGACACCGCAAACGCGATTCCCAGGGCGGCAAGCCATCGCGGCGGCTTGCCGCGGCCAAGACCTGCGCTGAACACGATCACTGCTGCCAACATCAGCGTCGATGCCACGACGAACACCAGAATTTTGAAAGCGTCGTGCACGCCAGGCATCAAACTCAGGCATCCTCGAGGTCGATATCGAGGATGCTCATGGTCAGCACTTGGCCTTCGTCCTCATCGACGGAAACCGTTCCAACAAACTCGTCGTGCACGTACACTTCCGCAGAATCCGTCTTGCGCGGGCGGGCCCGCACGTCGAGATCGACTGCGTGCAATAGCGTCCGCAGCGCCGTCTGGAGGCGCGCGCGCTCGGCGTCGTCGATCGGTGCGTTTTTCTTGGCGCCGGGTGCGGGTGGCACGACGAGGCTAATCGCGTAGCTGACCTCACCCTCTTCGTCGTCGCGGATGACATTTGCCGCGCGCTTACCATCGATCAGCAATTCACCCTCTTCGCCGCCCAGTGAATGCACGGACGCGGTGGGCGAACCCAACAGTTTGCTCAAATAAGCGCCGAGGCGCGCGGTTTCCGATGGCGTCACGTGAAAGCTCCGGGCGATAAAACCGGACAGACGTTGCGCTTTAGGCCTTGCAGGTCAAGACGAAGCTTAGTGACGCTTCGGTCGGCTTCCCGCTCAATCCGCTTCCCAATGGGTGGCCTCGCGGCGCAGGTGGCGGCCGTAGAGATAAAGCGCCACGCCGACGACGGCGAAGATGGCGACCACTGTGCCGAAATTGGCGCTGTTGTGCTGCGCCTGGCCCCATGAGAACGGCGTGTAGGCAGAGATTAGGAACAGCACGACGAACATCGCGCCACCGGATTTGCGCAACACGTCTCCGAAAAAATAGTTGCGGTCGATCTCAGCGCGCGGGCGGCGTTGGAGCTTTGCTTTGGCAGAAGTTTTGCGTTTGGCCATGGTCGCGAGATTACCCGGATTCGCGTGAACGGGAGTGCGCGCGGCGCCCTGATCTATCGTTTGAAGTGCGTAACGAACATGCGCGTGCGCTCTGCGCGCTTGCATGCGGGCGACGGACGGGCGCTTCACCGACGCCGCTGTTGCTCGGACGGCGGCGCTGCGACGACGCCCTCGAGTTCGTAGGAGATCACGCAGCTGCGCGCTTCGGACTTCACCTCGGTGCTGCAATTGCTCCGCGCGAATGCCTCTGCAAGTTGCTTTGCACGCTCGATGTTCTGACCCCAGCCGGCGTTCGTGTCGTAGAGGGCCGCAAAGCCGGTCCAGGTCATCATGTTCTGGCCGAACTTCTGACTGCCGAAAATGCGGGAGAAGGTCGGCTCAAAGAAGGCAAGGCGCGCCGCGAGCGTGCCGGTATCGGCGCCGCGCAATTCTTCTAAGAAATCGGTCCAGGCGCGGTTGGCCTCCTGGCACATGGCCATGATATGAGAGTCACCGCGGCCTAGCCGTTCCAACAATTCTTGCATCTTAGACCCACCATTTCGCTGGCTTGGCGCGGAAGTCTGCCGCTTTCTCCAACGCCGCGCTCACGGAAAATACAGTTTCCTCGTCAAGCGCTTTGCCGATGACTTGGAGGCCAAGCGGCAGGCCGTTGGAATCGGTCGCGGCAGGTAGCGCCAGCGCGGGGTTTCCGGTCAAGTTCGCGGTCACCGTGAAGATGTCGTTCAAATACATCGCCACGGGATCGTCGCCCTTTTCGCCGAGCGCAAACGCCGCTGACGGCGTCGCCGGCGTCAGGATGGCGTCAACCTGTGCAAAAGCGTTGGTCATGTCTTCGTTCAGGCGGGCGCGGACTTTTTGCGCGCGCAAATAATAGGCGTCGTAATAGCCGGCGCTCAGCACGTAGGTGCCGATCATGATGCGGCGCTGCACTTCGCGGCCGAAGCCCCCGGCGCGCGTGGCTTCGTAGGTGCTGTTTAGATCCCTACCGCTCAGGCGCGCGCCGTAACGCATGCCGTCATAGCGCGCGAGGTTGGACGAGGCTTCCGCAGGCGCGACGATATAATAGGTTGGCAGCGCATACTTGGTGTGCGGCAGGCTGATGTCTTTGATGGTGCAGCCAGCGTCCTTCGCCCAGGCGATGCCCTGCTGCCAAAGCTTCTCGATTTCCTCCGGCATGCCGTCGACCCGGTATTCTTTCGGAATACCGATCGTCATGCCTTTGATCGACTTCGTTGTTGCAGCGCGGAAGTTCGGCAAGGCGTTCGGAAGCGATGTCGAATCCTTTGCATCGTGACCAGCCATGGATTGCAGCAGCATCGCGGCGTCTTCGACACTTTTGGCAATCGGGCCAGCTTGGTCGAGCGATGACGCGAACGCGACGATGCCCCAGCGCGAGCAACGGCCGTAGGTCGGCTTCACACCGACTGTGCCGGTGAAAGCTGCGGGCTGTCGGATGGAGCCGCCTGTATCTGTAGCCGTGGCGCCAAGGCAGAGATCGGCGGCGACAGCGGCGGCGGAGCCGCCGGACGAACCGCCCGGTGTGAGCGAAGCATCAGAATTGCCGCGCCGCCAAGGCGAGACCACGGGACCAAAGCGCGAAGTCTCATTCGACGAGCCCATCGCGAACTCGTCCATGTTGAGCTTGCCGAGCATCAGAGCGCCGTCGCGCCAGAGATTGGCAGTGACAGTGCTTTCGTAGGTGGGCGTGAACTCACCGAGGATGTTCGACGCTGCAGTGGCGCGCACGCCTTCGGTGCAGAAGAGATCCTTGATCCCCAGCGGCGCACCTTCCAGTGCGCCGGCCCTGCCGGATGCGCGCTTGGCGTCGCTTGCCTTCGCAGCAGCGCGCGCTTTGTCGGCTGTGACCGCCACGTAGGCGTTTAGCTTCGGATTTGCTTGGTCGATCGCCTTCAAGAACGCATCGGTGAGTTCGGCGGATGAGAATTGCTTCTTCTTCATGCCGTCGAGCGCTGCGGCGAGTGTGAGGGACGTGAGGTCGGTCATGCGGCGAGGTCTTTGGCGTAGAAAATGTTGTGTGGGCTATCGGTGTAGTCGAGAACGGCGCCGCATCGCTGGAAGCCATGGCCTTCATAGACGCGCCAGGCGGAGCTGAAGCCTGGTACGGAGCCAGTTTCGAGCACAAGCTGACGATAGCCCTCGGCGCGCGCGAGCTTCACGATCTCGGCGACGATAGCTTTGCCAACGCCGAGCCCGCGCGCTTCGGGCCGCGTATACATGCGCTTCACTTCACCGACACGATCTGCATGACGGCGGAGCGCGCCCATGCCGATGGCGCGGCCATCTTGGCGCGCGACGAACAGCGTCGTGTCTGGCTGCGCCATCTGCTCGACTGTCATGTGATGGCAGAACTCGCGCGGCGTCTCGCCGAGCGCCCATTCATTGAGCGCCGCGACCAGTTCGCGCACGTGGTCCTGCAACGGCGTTTCGATGGCGATGCTGACGCTCACTCGACCACCTTGGGCACGACATAGAACCCGTCTTCGGCCTTCGGCGCGTTCTTGAGCACGCGCTCGGGATTGTCGCCGTCGGTGACCACGTCTTCGCGCATGGGCAGCGACAGGCCCGCGACGGCGCTGGTCATCGGCTCGACGCCGTCAATGTTGACTTCGTTGAGCTGCTCGATCCAGGCCATGATGCCGTTGAGTTCGGCGGCCATGGGCGCGACGCGCTCTTCCGGCAGGGCGATGCGCGCCAATTTGGCGACTTTGCGCACGGTTTTTTCGTCGATGGACATGGGCGGAGCGCTAGCAGTCGCACCCGTCCCGTTCAAGGCCAGCGATCTCAGTCGTCGAGCGAAACAACATTTTATCGCGGCCATGTTTAGCAATGAGGCAGTTCGGTCCATAAGGCGGACGCCTTGGCCCTGCTTGACCTCTCGCAATTCGCTGCCGCTCTGCCCACACCGGGTGCGCTCATTGGGCTCGACCCCGGCGAGAAGCGCATTGGCGTGGCGGTGAGCGATGTCGGGCGGCTGATCGCCTCTTCGCTCGGCACGGTGGCGCGGAAGAAGTTCGCGCTCGACGCCGACGCCATTTTTAAATTCTACGATGACCGCCAATGCGCTGGGTTCGTGATTGGGTTGCCGCTGAACATGGACGGCAGCGCCGGACCATCGGCGCAGGCGGCGCGAGCGTTCGCGCGCAATCTGCTGGCGCTGCGCGACGTGCCGCTGCTGCTCTGGGATGAGCGGCTTTCGACGGCGGCGGTGACCCGCACGCTGATTGAAGGCGACGCTTCGCGGCGGCGACGCGGCGAGGTCGTCGACAAAATGGCCGCCGCCTACATGCTGCAGGGCGCGCTCGACGCGATGCAAGAGCGCAAACATGCATGACGTCTTCGGCGAACTGCTGCCGGTCTTCATTCTGATTGTTGTCGGTTGGGCAGTGCGCGCGTTCAATGTCGCGAGCCCGGAGGCGCTCGGGCACGTCAATCGCTTTGGCTATTTCGTGCTCTATCCGGCGTTCCTCTTCACGCTGAGTTCGCAAGCGAGCGTTGCCGGCGGCGAAGCGCTTAGGTTTGTCGGCGGCTTGCTCGCAGGCTTTGCGGTGATGGTGCTGCTGGCGCTGGCGTTGAAGTTTTTCTTCGCAAAGGAAGAAGGACCGGCTTTCACCAGCGTGTTTCAGGGGTCGGTGCGCTGGAATGGCTTCGTGCTGCTGGCTGCCGCACCGGGCCTTTATGGCGCGCTGGGGCCGCAACTGATCGGCATCGCGTTTGGACCGCTGGTGTTGGTCGTCAACACGATTTGCGTGATCGTGTTGGCGCGCTGGGGTGAGAACGGCGCCAATTCTCCGCGGGCGATCCTCGACCAAATCATCGCCAACCCGCTGATCCTCGGCTGCGCGGCGGGCTTGCTGGCGCAGGTGTTGGGTCTGCGCCATCTCGGGCCGTTGTCGGACGCGCTCAACTTGCTTGGGCAAGCGGCGATGCCGGTGGCGCTGGTGTGTGTCGGCAGCGGGCTCGACTTTAAGGCTGTGCGCGCGGCGCGGGTGAAAGTGCTGGCGGCGTCGGTGATGAAGCTGGCGGTGGCGCCGGCGGCGATGTGGGGAATGGCCATGCTGTTTGGCGCGAGCCCGCTCGCAGCGGCGGTGGCCGCCGGCGTGGGTTCAACACCGACCGCGGCTGCCGGATACACGCTGTCGCGCGAGATGGGCGGCGACTCGCGCCTGATGGCGGCGATCATCACTGCCACCACGTTGCTTTCGTTCATCACCATGCCGATCGCCATCGCACTCACGCTGCGCTGAGGGAACCCCGCGGCAGGCGGAGCGCTTGTTCCGGTTCTATGATCGACGCCGCCCCCGCCGCCAAAGACGCCGGTCTGACATACGTCACCGATGCCAATGGCGGCATTTCGCGGCGCAAGTCCGGCAAAGGCTTTGCCTATCGCGATGCGGACGGGCACGCGGTGCGCGATCAGAAGACGCTTGAGCGCATCCGTTCGCTTGCCATTCCCCCGGCTTGGACCGAGGTGTGGATCTGCCCGTCGTCGAACGGCCATATGCAGGCCACAGGCCGAGACGCGCGTGGGCGCAAGCAACACCGCTACCACGCGAAGTTTCGCGAAGTGCGCGATCAAGCCAAATTCGAACACCTCGCGGAATTCGCCGCTTCGCTGCCGGCGCTCCGCGCGCAGATCGATCGCGACATGCGCAAGAAGGGTTTGCCGCGCGAGAAGGTCTTAGCCGCCATCGTGCATTTGCTCGAGACGACGATGATCCGCGTAGGCAATGACGAGTACGCGAAGTCCAACAAGAGCTACGGGCTGACGACCCTGAAGGATCAGCACGCGCAGATTCGCGGCGAACAGCTGCGCTTCGTGTTCACGGGCAAATCCGGGAAGAGCTGGAAGCTGACCCTCAAGGATCGCCGTGTCGCGAAAGTGGTGAAAGCCGCGCAGGATTTGCCGGGGCAGCGGCTGTTTCAATATCTGGATGACGACGGAGTCGCGCAGCAAGTCAGCTCGACGGATGTGAACGGATATCTGCGCGAGATTTCTGGACGCGACATCAGCGCCAAGGATTTCCGTACCTGGGGCGGAACCGTATTGGCGGCAGCTGAGCTATCAGCACTGGGAGATTTCGATACGCAGACGCTCGCGAAAACCAACGTGAAACACGCCATCGAACAAGTGTCCGGCACGCTCGGCAACACGCCGACCATCTGCCGCAAGTGCTACGTGCATCCGGCGCTGATCGAATCTTATCTCGACGGCGCATTGAAGCTGCCGCGCGCGCAGCGCCAAGGTTTGTCGGCGCATGAAGCCAGCGTGCTGGCCTTCCTGACGCGCAAACCCAAGCGCCGCGCAGCGAGCAAGGGCCGCTAACGCTCGAACAGGTCCTTCTGCTTGGCGTGACGAAGCGGTTCGACCGGTTCGCTCGGGCCCACTACCATGTTTGGGTCTTCTTCGAAGCCCGGATGATTTGTCGGATCGACGACGTACGTGTTCGCCTGAGCCATCGGCTCCAGCGGCGGGCGCGTTTGGGTTTCTACGGCCTGTGCTTTGCCGGCCCCCAAGCTCGCCACCACAGCCGCCAGCGCGAAGCCCACAGGCTTCAGCGACATTTCTTCCCGTTTGGGGTGCGTCTTCATCGCTCCCTCCTTGCTCAGCCCTTCCAAACCCGCCGATCCACCATTGGAACAAAACGAGTACAGCACCGAGTCCAGGACAGCAATGCGGCTGAAACGGAATTCTTCGTCATGGTCTCGCCACGCTTGCGGCGGTTCGGTCACAGGGCTTAACAAGCGCGCATGGCCGAGAGACCGAGTCCGTGAAGAAAAGCGAAGCACGCACAACCCCCGTCCGCTTCCGTCACAAGCATCTCCTGGCCATTTCCGATTTGGATCGTTTCGAAGCCGAGAGTTTGCT
>JBAQGO010000008.1:0-40365 GCA_049287825.1 Vitreimonas sp.
GGATGGCCCCGCCGACGATCTGCCGCTGCCGCTGGTGCGCAAGATCCGCACCATGGTGAAGCGCATCTGCCGCACGCTCGAACTCGACGGCTATGCGCGTATCGACATGCGCCTGGACAACGAAGGCACGCCCTACTTCATCGAAGCCAATCCCAACCCGGAAATCGCTTCGAGCGAAGAGCTGGCTCAATCAGCCCTGCACGACGGCATCAGCTACTCGGAATTGCTCGAACGCATCCTGACGCTAGGCCTCCGCCGCGCCGGCCAACAGCCGGACTACGCCGAACCCACCAGCCAACGCGCGCGCGAAGTCATTCCAGAAGTGGCCGCGCCGATGCAGGCGGCGAGCGCACCGCTCATAAAGTAGCAACTAACCCAACCAGCTCGGTTTCTTGAACGGCTTGCCGAGATCCTTCGCCACCGCTTCGTGGGTGATCGCGCCTTCGTAGACGTTCAGCCCATTCGCCAAATGCGGATCGTCCCGCAGCGCTTGCTTGTAGCCCTTGTTGGCCAGCGCCAGCGTGAACGGCAGCGTCGCGTTGTTCAGCGCAAACGCCGACGTACGCGACACCGCGCCCGGCATGTTGGCGACGCAATAGTGGATGATGCCCTCGACGGTGAACACTGGATCGGAATGCGTCGTCGCCTTCGACGTTTCGAAGCAGCCGCCTTGGTCGATGGAAATATCCACCAGCACCGAGCCGGGACGCATCGTCTTCAGCATATCGCGTGTGATCAGCTTCGGCGCAGCCGCGCCCGCCACCAACACCGCGCCCACAACAACGTCCGCATCCTTGATGGCTTCAGCGATCGCCGCCTTCGTGGAGTACACCGTCTCCAAGCGGCCGTTGAATTCACGATCCAGCTCTTCCAAACGCGCCGGGTTCTTGTCGAACACCTGCACGCGCGCGCGCATGCCCACCGCGATCTGCGCCGCGTTGTAGCCTGAGACGCCCGCGCCCAGAATCACCACGTTGGCAGGCTGCACGCCCGGCACGCCGCCCAGCAGCATGCCGCGTCCGCCTTGCGCCTTCTCCAGGAAATGCGCGCCAACCTGAATCGACATGCGGCCCGCGACTTCCGACATCGGCTTCAGCAGCGGCAAGCGCCCATCGCGATCCGTCACCGTCTCATACGCGATGCACGTCGCGCCCGACTTCATCAGCCCTTCCGCCTGCGCCGGATCCGGCGCCAGGTGCAGATACGTGAACAGCGTGTGCTGCGGCTTCAGCCGCGCGATCTCGACCGCCTGCGGCTCCTTCACCTTCACGATCATCTCGGCTTCATTGAACACGGCATCCGCGTTCGGCAGAATTTTCGCGCCGATCTTTTTGTAGACGTCGTCGGAAGCGCCGATGCCTTCGCCGGCCTTCGTCTCCATGATCACTTCATGGCCGGCGTGCACGAGCTCGGCGGCGCTCTCCGGCGTCAAACCGACCCGATATTCGTGGACCTTGATTTCCTTCGGGCAACCGACGCGCATGGGAATTCCTCCAGGGATTTTGGACTTTTGCGATCAAATATCGCAAAGAACGCGCACATTCTTGGATATTTCCCTAGATTTTCGCCAAACCGCGCGCGATCCTCCGCTCCAACATGCCCCAGACGCAAAATTCTCCCGCCCAGCTCGACGAATTCGACCATAAAATCCTGATCGAGCTTGAGCGCGATGGCGTCGCCACCGCCGCCGCACTCGCCGAAAAAGTCGGCCTCTCCCCCTCCGCCTGCCATCGCCGCGTCAAAGCCATGGAAGCCGCCGGCATCATCGAGGGATATGCCGCCATTCTTTCCGAGAAGGCGCTCGGCCGCAGCGCCACCATCTTTGTCGCCGTCACGCTCGACAATCAGCGCAGCGAAACCATGGCGTCCTTTGAGCGCGCCGTCGGCAAATGCCGCGAAGTGCAGGACTGCCACCTGATGACGGGCGAGAGCGATTACATTCTGCGCATCGTCATCGCCGACGACGACAGCTATGAACGCGTTCACCGCGAAACGCTTTCCAAACTGCCCGGCGTGCGGCGCCTCGTCAGCAATTTCACGATCCGTACAGTTTTTAGGCGCGCAGCGAGCGTCGCGCACTAAAGCGCGACGCTCCCGTCACTGCGTTGCTAGCCGCCAACAACGCACATGTTGTGGCCGTTTTGCGCTTGCGACGTGCCTATGGTTGTTGGCGCGCTACGGCACGAGCACGCTTCACCGGCTGCATGACGCGTGCGGCAACTGCCAGGCGTTGTCGTCGTACTGGTGGTCATCGTCGTCGTTTGTGCGCCACCCGCCGGCATCGGCGTCGTGCTGGTCGTGCTTTGCGACGTCGTTGTCGACGGCGGCGTCGACGGCGTTGCGGGACTCGTCGTCACCGTTGTGCTGCTCGATGTCGTCGTCGACGAAGTTGTGGATTGCGCCAGCGTAATCGGCACGGCGAGCGCCAGACCCATGCACAGCGCGCCAGCGGCAAGAAGAGCTTTCATGAGCGTTTCCTCCAGGGCCGCAAGCCGGCCCACGAAGTTAACCCCCCGCCGCGCCCTTGGTTGCCGTCAGAGCAGCGCGCGCTGCAAACGCTTTCCGAGCTCGATTGCTTGAAGAAACGTGGCGTTGCGCCGACAAAGAGCGGAAAAGAGTGAGGATTTCCGATGTCCGATCCTGTCGTCATCCCGGTTCCACCCGAATGGGCCAAGCGCGCTTATGTTGATGATCTCGGTTATCGCGCCATGCACGCATCCGCGCTCGCCGATCCAGAGGCCTTCTGGGGCGTGCACGGCCAGCGGCTCGACTGGATCAAACCTTATACCAAGGTGAAAGACACCAGCTTCGCCGAGGATGACTTCCACATCCGCTGGTACGAAGACGGCGTCCTCAACGTCTCCGCGAATTGCGTCGACCGCCATCTTGAAAAACGCGGCGATCAAATCGCCATCCTCTGGGAAGGTGACGATCCCACGCAATCGCGCGCCATCACCTACAAGCAATTGCACGAAGAGGTTTGCCGCTTCGCCAACGTGCTGAAAGCGCGCGGCGTCAAGAAAGGCGACCGCGTCACCATCTACATGCCGATGATTCCAGAAACCGCTTACGCGATGCTCGCCTGCACGCGCATCGGCGCCGTGCATTCCGTGGTGTTCGGCGGCTTCTCACCTGAAAGCCTCGCCAACCGCATCAATGATTGCCAATCGAAAGTGGTCATCACCGCCGATGAAGGCATGCGCGGCGGCAAGAAAGTGCCGTTGAAGAAGAACGTCGATGCGTCGCATGAGCATTCGTCGGGCGTCGAAACGGTTATCGTCGTCAAACACGTCGGCGAAGATCCGAACCTCGTTCAACTCGGCGGCGTCGACGTTTGGTATCATGAAGAGGCGGCGCAAGTTTCCGCCGAGTGCCCACCCGAACCCATCGGCGCCGAAGATCCGATGTTCATCCTCTACACGTCGGGCTCAACAGGAAAGCCCAAGGGCGTGCTCCACACAACTGGCGGCTATCTCGTCTACGCCTCGATGACGCACCAATACATTTTCGATTATCACGACGGCGACATTTACTGGTGCACCGCCGATGTCGGCTGGGTCACCGGCCATTCCTACATCGTCTACGGCCCGCTCGCGAACGGCGCCACGACGCTGATGTTTGAAGGTGTTCCGAACTACCCCACCACCTCCCGCTTCTGGGATGTCGTCGACAAACACAAGGTCAACATCTTTTACACTGCGCCCACCGCTATCCGCGCGCTCATGCGCGACGGCGAAGCGCCTGTGAAAAAAGCCTCGCGCGCCAGCTTGCGCCTGCTCGGTACCGTCGGCGAGCCAATCAATCCCGAAGCGTGGCTTTGGTATTATCGCACAGTCGGTGACTCGCGTTGCCCGATCGTCGACACCTGGTGGCAAACCGAAACTGGCGCCGCGCTCATCACCAATCTGCCCGGCGCTACAGCCATGAAACCCGGCAGCGCCACGCGCCCCTTCTTCGGCATCAAGCCTGCGCTGGTCGACGAGCAAGGCCAATTCCTCGACGGCGCGGCGAGTGGCAATTTGGTGCTGCTCGATTCCTGGCCGGGCCAAATGCGCACGGTCTACGGCGACGACAAACGCTTCTTCGAAACCTACTTCACCACCTATCCCGGCATGTACTTCACCGGCGACGGCTGCCGGCGCGACGAAGACGGCTATTATTGGATCACCGGCCGCGTCGACGATGTGTTGAACGTCAGCGGGCATCGCATCGGCACCGCTGAAATCGAAAGCGCGCTCGTCGCCGATACCAAAGTCGCTGAAGCCGCAGTCGTCGGCTATCCGCACGAGATCAAGGGTCAAGGCATCTATTGCTACGTCACTTTGAAGCAAGGCATCGAGCCCAGCGACGATCTAAAGCGCGAACTGGTGCAAATGGTCCGCACCGAAATCGGCCCCACCGCCTCACCCGACATCATCCAATGGGCGCCCGGCCTCCCCAAAACCCGCAGCGGCAAAATCATGCGCCGCATCCTGCGCAAGATTGCGGAGAACGATCTCGGCAATTTGGGCGACACGAGCACGCTCGCTGATCCCAGCGTCGTGGATGATCTGGTGAAGAACAGGGCAAGCGCATGATCGCCAAGGTCTCCATTTGCGCCGCGTTGCTCGTATTCGCGTCGGCAATCGCCGTTGCCCAAGAGACGCCGGCCAGCAACCCAGCGGCGTCACCCGATCAAAGCGTGCATCAAATGCCGGCCGGGCCTGGAGTCGATATGGCTCGGCTTTGCGCCAATGTAGATCTGCATCGCCCCTTCTATCCGGCGCACGCTCGCGACCACGATATTGAGGGTCAGACCATGCTTGAATGCGCGTTGGATTCTACGAACCACATCGAAACATGCTGGTTATTATCGGAGACACCGCAGAACGAGAGCTTCGGGCAAGCCGCCATGTATCTGGCGTGCCATGTCCGGCTCACGGCCGTGCGCGATCCATCGAGAGCGTTTCACGTCGACGGTGATGCGCGGCCACATCTACAGTTTCCGATGAACTTCCGTCTCGCCGGCGCGCAATAGCGGAGAGATCAATGCCAAAAATCGAATTCACCACTGCGCCGCAACGCATCGGCTCTGGTTATCCAGCACCCTTTCACGAGCCATGCGCGGCGCGGGATCGTAGACAATTGGGTGATGCAGGCGGCCTCAACGATTTTGGCGTGAACCTCATGCGGCTTGCGCCGGGCGCGTGGTCAAGCCAGCGCCACTGGCACGACCGCGAGGATGAGTTTGTCTACGTCCTCGCCGGCGAAGTTGTACTGATCGAAGACAGCGGCGAAACCACCTTGAAAGCCGGCGATTGCGCCGCCTTTGCCAAGAACACGCCTAACGGCCATCACATCATCAACCGCAGCAACGCCGAGGCCACGCTTCTCGAAGTCGGCACGCGCACCACAGACGATGTCACCATCTACCCGGACATCGACATGAAGTACGATCCAGAACTAGGCGGCTACGTGCATCGAAGCGGCGAGCCCTATCCCGAACGCCAAACTTAGCTTGCGGAACTAGGGCATTGTCGAGGCACGTCATTCGCTGTCGGAACCATCGCTCACACCCCTCGTTCGCCAGAGAGACCATCCTCTGGAGCAACCATTGTGAAGAGTTCCAAAATTTCCGCACTTGCGCTCGCCGCGGCCGGCGCATTGACGCTCATCGCCGCGCCGTCCTTCGCGCAGGAGGCCAACGACAAATTCGCGTATGACGACGAGATCATCGTGACCGCGCCGTACGTCGAGCGTGAAGTCACTGGCCGCGACGCCACCGGCGCGCGCATCGAAACACTCACCACTTCACGCGCCGTCGAAACCGGGGATCTCAATCTGCGCTACAATAGCGACGTACGCGAACTGCACCGCCGCATCAGCGACGCCGCCGCCAATGCCTGCCGGGAAATCGAGGAACGCAGCAACGGCGTGCCGGTTACACGCCGCAGCGAATGCATACGCGACGCCGAACGGAGCGCCACCGCCCAAGCCGAGTCTCTTGTCGATTACGCGCGCGGCTAGGCCGTCGCGGGCACGGTGCTCTGGTTGGTCCAGCGTGTAAAGCGCACACGGATCAGCCAGAACGCGAGCGACAAGAGCGGCGCAAACTGCGGCAGGAAGAACGCCAATGGCACATGGTATAGGCCCGGCAGCAGCCGCGCGAAGCCGTTTGTGAACGCTGAGCCGAAGGCCAGCGTCAGCCCTAGACACATGCGCCAAAGGTGACGGGCAATCCGGGGCGCGCCAGAGACGCCGCCACCGAATACAACTTTCGCGTCGCCCAGGACGGCAATCGCAAGCACAGTAGTGAAGACGAAAATCGCAATACGCACAGCGCCCGTCAGAGGCACGGCGCTGCGCAATATCGGCGTCATGCCCGTCGCCAGCTGCAACGAGAGAAGAGCAAACGGCGCGCACAAAATGAGAGCAACCGGCAAAGCGACTTTCTCGCCCAGCCCAGCCTCGCCTGGTCGGCGTCGCACGGTGAGCCAAGCTGTGAGAACCAGGTAGGTTGTGAAGATGCTGATAAACACGTTCACCAGCTGATCCGGAATGATCACCGCCAGGATGGCCGCAAACACCGCCATAATAAGCATGGAAGCGACAAAGATCGTTCCCGCGGCGCGATGCACGCGCCCGCCTTTGCGCGCCAGAATCGCGACCGATCCCGCCACAAGCGCCACGAAACCCCCGCCAATATGAACGGCAAACGCAATCGGCGTCAGCACGCTCAACACGGCGATCAACCGCCGCGGGCGTTCGTCGCCGCTGTCGCAGGCGCCGCCGCCGGCGCTACGCCGCGCGCGCCCGGCTTCAGGAATTTCACCAGCACGCGTTGGCCTACCAACACCGGCGCGGCCTGCGCGTCGGCGACCACTTCCACCACGCGCTCATCGGTTTGCTGGGAAGGATCGTCACTCTGCAGCCGGCGCGCGCCAAACACCTGCGCAATACGCAGCACCGTGCCCGGATAAGTGTGCGCCTGATCGGCTTCAGGCACGATCTCCACCCGCATGCCAACACGCACTTGATTAAGCGCGCGCTCTTCCAGCTCGGCGCGCACGATCCGCGCTGTGTGCGGCTGGAGCTGGAACATCGGCGTCACGTTCAACGTCGAAGCGCCCATGCCGGGATTGGCGTAACGGCGCACGATGCGTCCATCGTCCGGCGCCCGCACCACGTGCTGCTCGACCACATAATTGGCTTGCGCCAGCGCAGCCCGCTGCTGCGATGCCGTCGCCATCTGCACATCGAGCTGGCTTTGCGCGGTGCGCACGGCGTCACGCGAATTTTCGACGGCCTGCGGTGAGACGAAATTCTGCGCCGCCAATTGCTCCATGCGCGCCACATTGCGCTGCGCCGCCCCCAGCGCCGTGCGCCCGGCATCGACTTGTGCAGTCGCTTCTTGCAGGCTGGCGGCTGCTCGATTGCGCGCCAAACGTGAGTCTTGATCGTCGAGTTGCGCCAGAACTTGACCACCACGCACCTCGTCGCCTTCCTGCACCATCACTTGTGTGACGATGCCCGGCTGACGCGCCGCGATATCGACCAAGCCGCCCTCGACATCGACCTTGCCGGCGGCGATCGCCGCGTACGGCGAGTTGGCCTCCGCCGCCGCGTGTGCGGCGCGTTGCTTTTCTTCCGTCCCCTGCGCGTTGCCACAGGACGCGAGCCCTGCGGCTGCGCCGACAAGCAACGCTGAAGCCAAAGTGGCGCGAAGCGTGGATTGAAATGCGCTGGTCATGATCGCTTTCCGTTGCATCAGTGGATGCCCTTAAAGGACGCTGGGTCTGCGTTTTGCGAGAGGATGCGGCCGTCTTCGATGGTGATGATGCGGTCCGCGTAAGCCGCCAAGCGCACGTCGTGGGTCACGCACAGCACGCTGGCGCCGTGGCTCTTGGCCGAACGCCGCAGCAACTCCATCACATTGGCGCCGTTTTCGCCGTCGAGCGCCGAAGTTGGCTCGTCGGCAAAGATCAGCTTCGGATTTTTCGCCAGCGCTCGCGCAATGGCCACGCGCTGCTTCTCGCCGCCCGACAATTCGTCGGGTCGCTTGCGCAGCAATTTGCTCAAGCCCACTTCGCCGAGCGCCGTTTCCGCGATGGCCCCAAGCTCTTCCTTCGGGAAGCCGGCATATTTGAGAACTGTTTCGACCTGCTGGCGCGCATTCAACGCACCGAACAGATTGAAGCCTTGAAAGATAAAACCGCAATTATCCAAGCGGAACTTGTCGATCGCTTTGTTCTTCAAACTCCAAAGCGCTTCGCCGAGCGCGGTGACGTCGCCACCGTCAGGCTTGAGCAATCCGGAAATCGCCGCCAGCAACGTCGACTTTCCCGAACCGGACGGCCCCATCACCAAAGCGATCTCGCCTTCGGCGATAGACAAGTCCACGCCTTTGAGCACCGGCGTTTTCACCTTGCCGGTCTTGAAGCTCTTCTCGATGCCGTGCGCGGAGATGGCGACAGCTGTCATCGGAGCAAATCCGCCGGTTGGCTCTTCTTGAGGACGCCCAGCGAGAAGAAGCCCGACGCTAGTGCGATGATCATCAGCATGATCGCGCAGGTGATGATCCAGCTCGGCATGAAGCCGAACGGCACGCCGCCGAAGCCGGCAAGGGTCGCGATCAACACCATAATGCCAGCTGTGACGAACAGACCGGCGACGCCGACCCAGAATGACAGCTCCATCACAATCACACGTAAACTGCCCATGGAAACACCGAGCGCACGCAAGCTGGCGAGCTCTTTGATGTTCGCGAGGATGGCGCCGCGCAGCGTCTGCCAAGTGATCATGATGCCGACCAGCAAGCCGAGCACAGTCGCCGCCCACATGAACAGCGCAATGATGCTTTCATTGAGAAAGCTGTCGAGCGTGGCGGCGTGCAAGCCGCTACGCGTCCAGGCGCGATACTGATCGTTGGAAATCGAGTTGAGCTGGTCACGCACCGCTTCAGCCTGGCTGGCGTCGCGCACCCGCACCATCAGTGGCCCCAACCGATCGGTATTGGCCCGACCCATTTCGCGCAGCGTTTGCCGCGACATCACAATCACCGGATTGTCGAGCGCGGGATAACCATCGAGGATCGCAGCGACTCGCACGACGTGCCCGCGGAACGTCGCAGCACTGCCCATCTGCACGCCGAGCCGGCGCAACAAGGTGCGATCGACCGCGATGTTGTACGGCACCGAAAGCGCTTGTCGCGTCGCCTCGGAAAAGTCAGTCGGCAGCGTCACCGCATTGGGGATCGGATCGATGATCGAAACGCTCACATATTCCGGATCGGATTTGCCAGGCCCATAGAAACGCCCGTCGTCGCCATCGAGATCGCGCACCTCGGTGACTTCTGAATTCATGTAGACCAGCGGCAAAATTCGCGCCGGCATGCCACCCGCATTGTTGAGCGACTTGGCGTGCGGCGGCAGCACCATGATGTCGGCGCGCGACCGGTCGATGGTCGCGGTGTAACCACTGATCAGGCCCACGAAGAGCCCTGACATGCCGAGCACCAGCACGCCGGCCGACGCCAGCGCGACGATCGCCGCCATGTAGCGGCGCCACTCGAACAGGAGCGTGGACAAAGCCAGGCTCAAGGATCACCCCCGACCAAAAACACCTTATCGATAGTCGATAAGAAGCCGGCCGTCCAGACCCGCTCTGGTCCTGGGATGCAACGAAACCGGCCGATGGATGCGGCGTTTCGCGGTTAATTCAGCGTCAAGCGCTCGCTTTATCCAGCGCCGCCACATCGTCAGTGCTCAGCTTGACCCGCAGCGCCCCCATCAGCTCCTGTAACTGATTAACGCTCGTCGCGCTGGCAATCGGCGCGGCGATTGCTGGCTTTGCCATGATCCACGACAACGCCACCTGCGCGGGCGTCGCCTCGTGCTTGGCGCCCACCACGTCGAGCGCGGCCAACACCGCCGGCCCCTTGCCCTGCATGTATTTATCCATGCGCTGGCCACGCGGGCTTTTCGCTTTGTCAGCCTCGCTCCGGTACTTGCCGGTGAGATACCCGCTCGCCAGCCCGTAATACGGCAGCAGCGACACTTGCTCGCGTTCGCACAGTGGCATCAGCTCCGCTTCGATCTCACGATTGAGCAAATGATATTCCGGCTGCTGCGCGCTGAACCGCGCCTTGCCCGACTTGTCGCTTTCTTTCAGCCCGCCGCCAAACCGCGCCGCTTTGAAATTCGACGCGCCAATCGAGCGCACCTTCCCTGCTTTCACCAGCGTATCGAGCGCACCGATATATTCCTCCGCATCCGTCGCTTCGTCATCGCGATGCAGCCAGTACAAATCGATGACATCAACACCGAGCCGCTTCAACGAGCCATCGCACGCCTCCAGAATATTCTCGCGCTTGATGCCAATCTGTTTCGGCCACATGCCGACCTTGGTGCCGATCACCACTTTGTTGCGCTTGCCGCTGGCCTTCAACCAGCGCCCGATCACGCTCTCGCTCTCGCCGCCCTGATGCCCCGGGACCCAAGCCGAGTACACATCCGCCGTATCGATCGCATCGCCGCCCGCATCCACGAACGCATCCAGCACCGCAAACGACCCCTTCTCATCCGCTGTCCAGTCAAACACGTTGCCGCCCAGCATCAACGGCGTGATGGCAATGTCTGTGCGTCCCAGTTTGCGCTTGGCTTGCATAATCGTCTCCTGCGGCGGCTTGCTCTATGGACCCGCGCCAAAGCGGAGTCGACAATCGCGCATTGCAAGTAGGAGTTCCGATGCGCGTCCTCAACATTTGCGCAGCGTTATGCGGCGCTCTTGCGCTCATCGCGCTCGCTGCGCGCCACGCGCGCCCCGATGCCGACATCAACGTGCTGATGCTCGCCGCCATCGCGCAGCTCAGCGCCGCAGCCGCCGGTCTCTCCATCGCCAACCGCACCGGCCGCCTCAACGCTATCGCTGGCGCCATCATTCTCGGCGGCGCTTTCATTTTCAGTGGTGAAATCTATTTCGGCGCCTATACCGGCAATCACAGCCTCATCATGTTCGCGCCGGTTGGCGGAACCTTGATGATCCTCGGCTGGATTATTCTCGCCTTCGCCAAGCCTGCCGCTGCATGATGGCGCTGTGATTCAGACCGCTCCACCCGCACCCGCCGCGCACCCGACTCTGCTCGCAGAAGCGCAATCCTTCTTCACGGGCATCATCGCGCTCGATCCCGCGCAGGCCGCCATCCGCGGTGGCCTCAGCGTGCTCGTCGTCTTCGGCGCCATGCTGGTGATCTGGGGCTTGCACCTCGTCTTCAAATCGATCGGCGAACGCATCGCGCCGGAAGGCTTCGCTAACAACAAGGAGCGCCGCAAGCGCATTGGAGGGCTCACGCTGTTTGTTGCGCGGCTGGCCGTCTTCGCGATTTGCGTCGTGATTATCCTTCGCCTCTGGGGTCTTGACCTCACTGGCTTCACGCAAGGCCCGATCGGCCGATTGATGATTACGAGCGCACGCATCGCGCTGATTCTCGCGCTCGCCCTCGCCGCCGTCGAAATCATCGACATCGCCATCACCGGCCTCTTCACCCGCGTCGCCCAACGCGCCAGCACCGTGCGCCGCGCCTCGCAGCTGCGCACGCTGGCGCCCGTCCTCGTCGGCGTCGCCAACACCACCCTCATTGTGCTCGCATCGATGATGACGCTCTCGCAGATCGGCGTTGAAATCGGTCCGCTGCTCGCCGGCGCCGGCATTGTCGGCGTCGCTGTCGGCTTCGGCGCACAGACCGTGGTGAAGGACTTCCTCACCGGCGTCTTCCTGATCCTCGAAGACGCCGTCTCTATCGGCGACAGCGTCAAGATCGGCGGCTTCGGCGGCGTGGTCGAGGAAATGTCGCTGCGCACCATTAAGCTGCGCGATTTCGACGGCACCCTGCACATCTTCCCGTACAGCGAAGCCCAGGTCATCCATAACCAGACCAAGAGCTATTCGTACTACGTCATTGAGCTGATCATTTCGCGCTCAAGCGATATCGCCAAAGCCCTCGACCTCATGCGCTCCACCGGCGAAGAGATCCGCCAAGATCCAACCTTCAAAGGCCTCAACGTCGATGAAGTCGAAATCGCCGGCGTCGACAAACTCTCCGACGCCGGCATCGCGCTCAAAGCCCGCATCCGCACCGCGCCCGGCAAACAATGGCGCGTCGGCCGCGACTATCTCCGCCGACTAAAACTCGCGCTCGACGCCGCCAACGTCGAAACGCCAGTTCCGTCACTGAAGATTGCGATGATGGATCAGCCCCCGACGTCGGACGCGACGAAGAGCTAAGTCGCCGGATTGGCCGGCGGCACTTGCCCGTTTGGCGTCAGATGATCGACCGCTTGCGGAAAGAACTGCGCCAATTGCTGCGTGAGCTGTTGCGGGTTCATCCCCACACGCTGCGCAATCTCTTCGATCGTGCCTGCGCCAAAAACTTGGTGCACCTGATCCGCGGTGATCGGCGCATTAGGTCCGGTCGACACCCAAGAGCGCACGGTGTCGCCCAACCCATGCTGCTGCATCTGCGCGACCACGCCCTGCACGCCGCCGTGCTGATCGATGATCCGCTGCGCCGCCACCGCCAGCCCCGCACCCACCGCGCCGCCAACCAAACTGTCCAGCAAACCCATATGAAAGTCCTCCGCTCGTCTTCTTTTAGGAACGAGCGGCGCCCATGGCAATTCACAGGCGCAACGCGCCCGACATAGGCTGCAACATGGTCGAGCCAGGTCTTCGCCACTCGGCGTGCATCCAGATGCAGCAGACGCGGCATCCATGTCACGAAAACGCGCCGACCAATGGGGATGGCTTACATGCGCATGCGCTTTGCAGCGGCGGCTTTAGCCGCATTTTTCGTCCTGCCCGCCGAGGCGCAGCAGAGCGCCTCCATACATCCGCGCGCGGTCGCGGAGTCCGTGGCGCAGGACATTGAGCAGAACTACTTCGACACCACTCGCGCTCGCGCCATCGCCGCCGAACTCCGCGCCAATGCTGCGCGTGGCGCCTACGATCGCGACACCAATCCGCTCGACCTCGCCGCCGCGCTGACCGCTGCTTTGCATCCGCACGATGGCCACTTCACTGTGCGCTATGAAGGTCCGGCCGCGCAGACTGCGCCGCGCAACGCTCCGCCGCCCTCTCCCTTGGGAAGCGAGGAAGCTGTCGCGCGTGAAAACTACGGCTTCCGCCGCATCGACACGCTCGCTGGCGGAGTCGGCGTCATCGCCATGAATCAGTTTGCGGATTTCGATCCGGGTGAACCTGTCGCCACGCAGCCGGCGCGCCAAGCTGCTGACAACGCCATCCAAGCTGTTTCCAACGCACGCGCGATCATCATCGATCTGCGCGGCAGCCGTGGCGGCTCGCCCGCCATGGTCGGCTACATCGCTGGCTACTTCACGCCGCGCGGCGCCAACATCTTCAACACCTTCCACAGCCCGCGCGGCGACATGAGCGAAGCCCCCACCGGCGATCCCACACGCGCGCGACTGCTCACCACACCGCTCTACATTCTCGTCGACGGCGCGACGGGCAGCGCTGCCGAATCCTTCCCGTACACGCTGCAAGCCGCGCATCGCGCCATTATCGTTGGCGAGCGCACCGACGGCCGCGCCAATCCAGGCGGACCCTTTCCCGTTGCAGAAGGCTTCACGGTGTTCGTCTCCGTCGCTTCGCCGGAAAACCCAATCACCCACGCCAATTGGGAAGGCACAGGCGTGCAGCCTGATGTCGTCACCAGCTCCGCGGACGCGCTCGCCCGCGCGCACCAACTCGCGCTCGAACGCATTGCCCAAGCCGATCCGCACGGCGACGCCGGCGTCGAGTCACAATGGGTGCTCGACGGCCTGCGCGCCCAGCCGTCTCCACGCACGGCAGCACAGCTCGCGCCGTTCACCGGTGATTACGGCCTGGCGCACATCGCCATCGACGGCGACCATCTCACTTACGCATCGCTGCGCCGCCCGCCGCTGACGCTCATCCCGCTCAGCAACGACACCTTCGTTGGCGCCCAAGAACCGTACGCACATTACCAGTTCGAGCGCAGCAACGGCCGCGTCACCGCCATCGCCGTGCTCGGCCCGCACGGCCCAACTGCACGCTACCAGCGCAACTGACGCCAGTTCCGTTTGACGGCGCGCCAGTAAAGCCTAAATACCAAATGTTCTCCGGGGGGCCGCGCTTAAGCGGCTGAGAGGCGGCTGATGCCGCGACCCGCCGAACCTGATCCGGTTCACACCGGCGTAGGGAGAGACGCGTGGTCCATACGTGCCAGCACCAAACGCATGTCGCGCAGGCCCTGCCCGTGCGCTCGCATCGCGCGACATCAAGCCGGAGCACTTCCCATGACTGAGCAACAAGCAGCCCTCACGCGCGGCTTCGCCAAAGGCCTCGGCATCTTCCTCATCCTCTTCGGCCTTGGCATCGCTGTGCGTGGCGACATCCTGTTTATGCTGGTGCCCGCCTTCATGCAGGACGGCCCGCTGGTCTTCGTCACCGCCGTGTTCGGCCTAGGCATCGGCTGCGCCATGGTCGCCGCGCATCATCACTTCAACAGCCTCGCCGCGCTCCTCATCACCGTCTTCGGCTGGATCACGCTGATCCGCAGCGCCATTCTGCTCTTCGCGCCACAGATCGTTTCGCAAGTCGCCAGCGTCGCCATGCGCATTCCCGGCATTCCGCTCATTCCCGCAGCCATCGCCGTGCTGATCGGGATTTATCTCACGTACGTCGGCTGGTTCGCCGCGCGCAAAGGAACACCATGAACAAGCCCGAATCCGCCGCCGCCTTTACGCCAACCGTCACCACCGGCCCGCTCATCGGCTCACGCAAAGTCTACGCGAGCGGCTGCGCGCATGCCGATCTGCGCGTGCCGTTCCGCGAAGTCGCCGTGCATCCCACCGCCAACGAACCGCCGGTGACGATCTACGATCCATCCGGACCCTACACCGATGCGAATGCGACCATCGATATTGAGCAAGGCCTCGCCCGCACGCGCGCCAAATGGGTGAAAGCCCGCGGCGATGTGGAAGAGATCGACGGCCGCGCCGTGAAAGATGAGGACAACGGCAACGTCAGCGCCGAAAAGCTCACACCACCCTTCCCCAAGCAGCCGCGCATTCTCCGCGCCAAAGCCGGCAAGGCGGTCACGCAGCTCGAATACGCCCGCGCCGGCATCATCACGCCGGAGATGGAATACGTCGCCATCCGCGAGAACATGCGCCGCGCGCCGGACTCCGCTTTCATCCGCGACGGCGAAGATTTCGGCGCCTCCATCCCCGACTTCGTCACGCCGGAGTTTGTCCGCTCCGAAATCGCCCGCGGCCGCGCCATCATTCCGTGCAATATCAATCACGCCGAGCTTGAGCCGATGATCATCGGCCGCAACTTCCTCGTGAAGATCAACGCCAATATCGGCAACAGCGCCGTCACCTCCTCGATGGCGGAGGAAGTCGACAAGATGGTCTGGGCCATCCGCCACGGCGCCGACACGGTGATGGACCTCTCCACCGGGCGCAACATCCACAACATCCGCGACTGGATCATCCGCAACGCGCCGATCCCGATCGGCACCGTGCCGATCTACCAAGCGCTCGAAAAAGTCGGCGGCGTCGCCGAAGACCTCAGCTGGGAAGTCTACCGCGACACGCTGATCGAGCAGGCCGAGCAAGGCGTCGACTATTTCACCGTCCACGCCGGCGTGCGGCTCCCGTTCATTCATCTCACCGCCAAGCGCGTCACCGGCATCGTCAGCCGCGGCGGCTCGATCATGGCCAAGTGGTGCCTCAGCCACCACAAAGAGAGCTTCCTCTACACGCACTTCGAAGAGATCTGCGAAATCATGCGCGCCTACGACGTGAGCTTCTCACTCGGCGACGGCCTGCGCCCCGGCTCCATCGCCGACGCCAACGACGCAGCCCAATTCGCCGAACTCGAAACCCTCGGCGAACTCACGCAAATCGCCTGGAAGCACGGCGTGCAGACCATGATCGAAGGCCCCGGCCACGTCGCCATGCACAAGATCAAAGCCAACATGGACAAGCAGCTCGCCACCTGCGGCGAGGCGCCCTTCTACACGCTCGGGCCGCTGACCACCGACATCGCCCCCGGCTACGACCACATCACGTCAGCCATAGGCGCAGCGATGATCGGCTGGTTCGGCACGGCGATGCTCTGCTACGTCACGCCGAAGGAGCACCTCGGCCTCCCCGACCGCGACGACGTCAAAACCGGCGTCATCACCTACAAGCTCGCCGCCCACGCCGCCGACCTCGCCAAGGGCCACCCGTATTCACGCACACGCGACGACGCGCTCTCCCGCGCGCGTTTCGAATTCCGCTGGGAGGACCAATTCAACTTAGGCCTCGACCCCGACACCGCCCGCGCCTTCCACGACGAAACCCTCCCCAAAGACGCACACAAAACCGCGCACTTCTGCTCCATGTGCGGCCCAAAATTCTGCTCGATGAAAATCACCCAGGACGTGCGCGACTACGCGAAAGCGAAAGAAGCACAGGAAGCTGGGATGGCGGAGATGAGCGCGAAATTTCGGGAGCGTGGAGGGGAGATTCAGATCAAAACGACTTGATCGAAATCTCCCGCAACACCTCTAGACTCTGCGTGCCGCCGCGACCTTCTTGAGGCCAGACCAAGTCACGCCAACATATTCAGTGACGACCACCGCATAGGACGGCTTTACGATCGCCGCCGCCGCCTTCGCCAATTCGAGCACTTGGGAACGAGTTTGATTCCCAATGAACTCGTATTCTGCAGGCGGGAGCTCATAAACATCACCGTCGCCGGACTTGATGTTGCGCGTGAAGCCACGCGCCTGCATCTGCAGATGCAGTTTGTCGTAGTCCGTGGATACGGCGTTATGCAGTTCCACTCTCACAATAAAGCCTGTCATTACCTTCTCCATCTTGAGATGCGGCGGACGGGCTGATTGACTTGAGGCACAACTGCGATTTGTATCGCGTTGTCGTTTGCACGACCTCGTTCCCCTCAGCCCATCCAGGTTTAGTGGGGACCGCGACTAGGGCCGCTGGGGGTGTAGGAGCTCCCGGCGGCTTCGATTTTCGCGGCGTCAATTCGAAGCTTGATCTCCTTCATAATGAACCGTCAAGCACTCGGGGTGACGAAGTGCCAAACGTCTATGGGTTGGGCCTCAACCGACCTGACGCCCCCACCAGTAGCGCACCAACGAACGAACCGGAAACGAAATAAACGACCTCGGTTACCATGCTGACCGACTCGTTGCATTCGCGCAACAGGTTATCCTCAGCCTATCCACACACTTTCCACGCTAACTCACGCAGCACCTGGAAGCGCCCTGGTCGGATCAATTTCCCGCATCTGAGCGGTCGAACCCGACAGCCGCTCGTAGGCGGCGTTAAAGGCGGCAAAGTTCGTCTGAGACGACTTCGCGAAGACGCGGCCGACGCTTGCGACCGAATCCACGCCGAAGCCGACTTCCTCGTACAGGCAGATCGGGATTTGATAGTTGTTCTTGAACCGGCGGTCTGGGTCACCATTCTTGTTCTGATAGCGCCAAGCGTGGCCAACGACCTTCGCGTCGCGCGGCACCCCAGCACTTTCAACGAATTGTCCTAGCCCGTTCGCAAGTCGAACATCGTTGTATCGGAACGCGCCTAGGCTCTTTCCGTCACCGATCACAATC
The DNA here is from genome assembly GCA_049287825.1 of Vitreimonas sp. Lineage (GTDB taxonomy): Bacteria > Pseudomonadota > Alphaproteobacteria > Caulobacterales > Aquidulcibacteraceae > Vitreimonas. The sequence continues at coordinate 17,651 of JBAQGO010000008.1, forward strand.
AGGTCTGGAAGGAAAACAATCATCTGTTCGCCCATCCTGATGCTCGGAAGCGAAAGATTGGTCCTGAAGACCTTCTCTGTGTCTGTAATCGAAATCGCCGGCTTTCGATCCATGAGCCAATTTGCGCCAGCGTTGCGCTTCAAATCATGGGTGAAGCTACGCGACGTGTATTGCCACATGCGATCAGAAGAGAAGTACGTCTCGAACGCGTTCACAAACTGAGAAAAGCTTTCGAGTGCGGTGCACTCTAAATCATAGATCAACACATCTCTGGCTCTCGCCCGCTCAATCAGAACCAAGCTGACCACGCAGCCGACAACAAACAAAATCAAGATAGGCAGGTTCTGCAGCGACATGAGCGCGAACAACGCAAGGAGAACCGCTATCCAATACGGTCGGTTGCGCTTCTTGAAGTGATCCGCAACACGCTGCGTGTCGACAGGCGCGGACTCGACGTTAAGCGGCTTGTTGAGATCTTGCGTGTAAACAACGTCCGGCGCGGGATCTGTCGGCGAATGTTGTACGACGGACGGCGGATTTCTCTTTGGTGGCGCGTAAGAAAATTGCTTTCGATAGTAGAGGCCACCGCGCCCCATGTGGACGTACGTGCCCCGTCCATTCATTCCCACTCGAAAGCCTTTGACGCCTGCGGATATTCCGAGACCCTTCGATGATAAATTGAGGCGTACGCCTCCACCGAGGCTCCCAGACTTGCGAATGTAAAAACCCATCAGCGACTCTCCCCAAGGACAACCCTAGATTAGCGCTGCGTGCGAGTGAAGAGAGCGGTTCGAGTTTCACCCCCGCACCGCATTCCAATTGAACAAAAACCCGCGCTGCTCGGCCCAGGTTTGTCCTTCGACGTGATCGCCGATCAAGCACGCGGCGGTGTGATAGGCGCCGACGCCGTCCGTGGTGCGGAAGCTCACGCAGGTGCGGCCGCGATCGGTTTTCCAGCGGCCGGCGATGATGTCGCTCTCATAGAACGAGCCCGTCACCGAATGATCGGCCGCCAGCGTGAGCAGCATCGGCTTCGTGTAGGGCGCGTTCGGCTCGGTGGAGAGATCGACAATCCACGCCCCCGCCAAATCCGCCGCGCCCTGCGCGATCGACGTGCGCCCCTCAACGCTCGGCACTGTTTGCGAAGTCGTCTGCGCCGCCGCCGCGCACGCAGCCAGCACCATCACCAAACCCAAAGCTGAAAAGCGCATCTTGTCCTCCCGTTCGCGCAAGCTACGCACGATCGCGTGCGAAGGATCACCGCGACTCCCCTTCTCCCTTGCGGAGAAGGGGCCGGGGATGAGGGGCGAAGATGCGCGCGCGCTGATTCAAGGTGAGCACAGACGGACCGCCGGCTTCCAGCCGGCAACTCTGCCTAAGCCTGCCCAGCACTGTGAAAGTCTAAACATCGATTGCCGGCAAAATGCCGGCGGTCCTTCTTCAAATTCTGAATCAGCGCGGCAGCGTAACGCCCCTCACCCCTAACCCCTCTCCGCAAGGGAGAGGGGAGACTGAAATAATTCTCACATCTCATCCAACACCGCGCGTGCGGCCGTATCATGCGCGCCAAATGTCCAACCGCACCGCACCGCTCTCCCTCTGGACCATCGCGCAAACATTCCTGAACACGCTCTACGCACTCTTCGGCGCACCAGAAGCCATCGCCTTCCAACACACCCACACCAGCGCCCAACGCGCACTCATCCTCCCCTGGCTACGCGCCGGCGAAGCTTGATGCGCCGCCTGCTGCTGCTCGAAGCGTCCGCCTATCCCAAGCCCAACACCCGCCCGCTGCTCACACGCCCGCGCGCCAAACGCGCGCGCAAACTGGTCGGCTTCGATGACGACAAACCGGAAACGTGGCGAGTAAGTTTTCGCTGCTTCGCCTCACTTCACTCCTCCCCCGCAAGCGGGGGAGGTGGCGTGCAGAGCACGTCGGAGGGGGCGCCCGAAGATTGCGCGCAATCCGCAACCGCCCCCTCAGTCAGCTTCGCTGACAGCTCCCCCGCAAACGGTGGAGCAATTGGCGCGATGCAATTCTGGCAAGGCGATTGGTTCACCGCCAAGCCCACAAAATTCTATTCCGCCTGGCCGCTCGCGGAACGTTACGAAGCCCTCCTCCGCGTCTTCAACAACCCCGCGCCTTTCGCCAAACGTCTCGCTGCGCGCCTGCACGCCACACCGCATCGCGCCGCCGAGCTGATGCGCTTGCCCGCACGCCGCCGTGCGCGCCAAGCCGGCGAGCCTGCCGATACACCCGATCTCATCGGCGCCGGATTTTGCGCGCTCGAAGCTGCGTGCGGCTCGTCGTTTGCTGCGTTCAATTCGTCCTAACCCGCCCCGAAATCACCCCGAGCCCGCAACAAACGCGAAACACCGCTGCAAACAGCGGCCGCTAACGCTTGTCCTCATCAATGGAGGGAAAATTATGCAAGCGTTCGCCGTTCTCATCTCGATCCTGATCGCCCTTCTACCGGTCTGCGCCATCGTCGCCCCATTATGACCTTGGAGTTCCCATTGCAGCGGCACTAGGCGGTGCCTAAAGTTCCTCCCGCGCGAGGGACTTTTTGCCGGCGACTTACACACAGAGGCCGTACTTCCTGTTGGGCGCGGCTCTGGCTTTGCCGGTCGTCGTGCTGGTGGTGCTGCAATTTATTTTTGCGCTGAACCACGAGCGCGAAGACATCGAACGCCAAACGCTCGCCCGCGCCGCTCAAGTGCAAGAACTCACCGATGCGACGCTCGCCGGCAATTTCAGCGCCATGCGCGTGCTGGCGACGGCGCGGGGTTTTCGCACCCACGATTGGGCGCTGGCTTATGAGCGCTCGCGTGAAGTGGCCGGCTTCAATCCGAGTTGGCGCAATATCATTGTCACCGACTTGCGCGAGCGCCGCGAGATTTTCACGCTCGCTCAACCCTACTCCAGCGCCCGCGCTGCGATTGAACCAGTCGTCGCGAACCTGCATCCCACCAATGGAACGCCGATTGTCGGCGACGTTTTCCGCGATGGCCCCAATTGCCCTTGCGCCTACGTGCACCTCCCGATCCTCGAAAACGGAACACCACGCTATCTCCTCACGGTCGCGCTCGATCCGCAGATTTTCGAAGGCGTGCTCGTCAGCCATACGCCGACGGGCTTGGTATCCGCGATCAATGATCGCCACGGAAATTTTGTCGCCAGAAGCATCAATTTCCAAACCCGCGTCGGCACCCCAGGCACCAACTATCTCCGCAGCGCAGTAGCCAGTGGCAGAGCCTCAGGCATCTACGATTCCATCACCTATGAAGGGTTCCGCAGCAAAACCGCCTTCGTACGTTCGCGGGTCAGCGGTTGGTCATCGCACATGGCGATCGCCTCTTCGCTGATCGAGCGGCCGCGGCTTCTCGTCTATATCTCGGTCGTGATCGGGGCCTTGATCGCCTTAGCGAGCGCGGCGGCGCTGATTTTTTGGGCGCTCCGCGATCTCGCCGAACGCCGCAGAGCCGAGCAACAATTGGCGCAAACGCAGAAGCTCGAAGCTATCGGCCAACTCACCGGCGGCGTAGCGCACGATTTCAACAATCTGCTGACGGTGATGATTGGCGGCCTCAACATGCTGTTGCGGCGGATCGAAGATCCCAAACAACGCGAAATTGCCGAACACATGCTCGATGCCGCCCAACGCGGCGACAAGCTCACCAAGCAACTCCTCGCCTTCTCACGCGGCAAGCGCTTGGAGCTGGGCGCCGTCGATCTCCATGCTCTGGTGCCAGGCATGGAAGAATTGCTCCGCCGCTCGATCGATCCGCAAACCAAACTCGACTTCGACCTCGAGCCAGGTGCGCGTTGGGTCAAAACCGATGCTAATCAACTCGAACTGGCGATCCTCAATCTGGTGATCAATGCGCGCGATGCCATGCCCGAAGGCGGACATATCGCGGTGAGCGTGCGCGAAGCCGCCGATCATCCAGAGTGCATAGAACTTAGCGTCACCGACGATGGCATGGGCATGCCCAAGGACATTTCCGATCGCGCCTTCGAGCCGTTCTTCACCACTAAGCCTGCGGGCAAAGGCACCGGTCTCGGCCTCGCGCAAGTGTTCGGCGCGGCGCGACAATCGGGTGGTTCGGTAGAGATCGCGTCCACACCGGGGCGCGGCACGACAGTGCGTCTTATGCTTCTGCGCACGACCGCGCCGCGCGAAACGCCGCCTCAAAGCGAAGCGCAGCCCGAGGCGCTCGTCAGGACCGCGTCCGGCCAGCGCGTTCTGGTGGTCGACGATGAGCCCGGCGTTCGAACCTTCATGGCCGATACGCTCCGCAACGCCGGCTATCAAACGACCGAAGCCGAAGATCCGGGCGCCGCACTCCGCTTGATCAGCGCCGATCCGCCAGCGCTGTTGCTCACCGACTATTCCATGCCTGGGATGACCGGCTTGGAATTGGCGGAACGCGCGCGCGCGTAAGTCGATGGGCTCAGAGTTCTGATCGTCTCTGGCTATGCGGATGCGGCGGCGCTCGAGAGCTCGGCGGCGCGCCCTGCCTTGTTGCGCAAGCCGTTCGATGAGCGCGCTCTGCTCGACGCTGTGCACAACGCTTTCGCTGCGTAATGTGACAAAGCGCTCCCATTTTATTGGATAGCGAAGCTGTCTAAGTTGAGCGCCGGAGCGGCTGATGAATCCGGTTGCGCGGTTGGCGCGCGAGATCAAATTTGTAAGTGGCCTTTTCCGCGTGCTCTGGCGCGTGCGGAAGATCGCACCAGATTCGCCGTTTCTGATCTGCGATGATTTCGAAGAGGCGGTCGACAAATTCGCCGATCACACAGCGCTGGTGTTCGAAAACGAGCGCCTCACTTATCGCGACCTCGACGGCCTCGCCAATCGCTTCGCAGCGTGGGGCGACGCGCAAGGCCTGAAGGCGGGCGATACGGTTGCGTTGCTGTTGCCGAACCGCACCGAATATGTGCCTGCCTGGATCGGGTTGGCGAAAATCGGCGTCGCCACCGCACTCATCAACAACAATCTCTCCGGTGCTGCACTGGCGCATTCGCTTTCGATTTCCGGCGCGAGCCATGTCGTCACCGATGTCGCCTGCACACCGGTGATCAGCACAATTCGCGCCGGCCTGGCGCGGCCACTGACCTACTGGCTGATCGATGCGGCGAGTAATCTGCCGGAAAACTACAACGCTCTCGATCTGAAATCGCCACGCATTGCGCCGGAACGGCCGAGCAAAGCTAAGCGCGCTGGGCTCATCGCGAAGGAGGTGGCGCTTTACATCTACACGTCGGGCACAACTGGCATGCCGAAGGCGGCGCGCATCACGCACATGCGCACGCAACTCTATATGCGAGCTTTCGCGGCAGCGACGAATGCCAACGCGCAGGACCGGGTCTATTGCGCGCTGCCGCTCTATCACTCGACCGGCGGACTCTGCGGCGTCGGTTCGGCGCTGCTCAACGGCGGCACGTTAGTGTTGCGGCGCAAGTTTTCGGCATCGCACTTCTGGGACGACATCGCCGATCATGATTGCACGATCTTCGTCTATATCGGCGAACTCTGCCGCTATCTCGTCAATCAACCGCCGCATCCGAAAGAGCGCGCCCATCATTTGCGGCTGGCGTTCGGCAACGGCATGAGGCCGGAAGTGTGGACCGAGTTTCAATCGCGCTTCGGCGTGCCGGACATTCTGGAATTCTACGGTTCGACCGAAGGCAACGTCTCGATGTTCAACTTCGACGGCCAACCCGGTGCGATCGGACGCGTGCCGCCCTATCTCCGCTCGCGCTTCTCAGTGAAGCTGGTGCGCTTCGATGTCGAAAGCGAGACCCCGATGCGCGGCGCCGATGGGTTGTGCATGGAATGCGCGCCCGGCGAAGTTGGCGAAGCGGTTGGCTTGATCGGTGCCGATGCGCGCAGCAATTACACTGGCTACGCCGACAAAACAGCGTCAGAGCGCAAAATCCTGCATAACGCCTTCGCGCAGGGTGACGCATGGTTTCGCACCGGCGACCTGATGCGCCAGGATGCGGACGGCTATTTCTATTTCGTCGACCGCATCGGCGACACCTTCCGCTGGAAGGGCGAAAACGTTTCTACGACGGAGGTGGCGGAGGCGGTGTCGCGCTATCCCGGTGTAGCGGAAGCAAACGTTTACGGCGTCAGCATCGCCAAGCTCGACGGCCGCGCCGGCATGGTGGCGATCACGCCGGGTGACGACTTCGATCTGCAGGGCTTACGCGCGTTTCTGCATCGCGAGCTGCCGAACTATGCGCGCCCGATTTTTGTGCGCATCACGCCGGCGATAGAAACCACAGGTACGTTCAAGTACCGAAAGGTCGATTTGGTGAGCGACGGCTTCGATCCCGCGAAAATCGAGCACAATCTGTATTTCGACGATCCGGTCGAACAGAAATACGTCGTGGTGACGCCACCGCTTTACGCGCAGATTCAGGGCGGCGCTTTCAAGCTCTAGAGGAAAGTGGCGGCGAACGCCTCGCCTACGCGATCGATCCGGGCTTTTCTTCCGTAGGCTGATTCAAGTGAGGCTGCGGTCAGCGCCGCATCCGGCGCGCCCTCGGCGATCACGCGCCCTTCCCGCAACAGCACGACGCGATCGGCGCTGCGCGCCGCGAGCGCAACATCATGTGTCGAAAAGACGACGGCGCCGCGCGCTGCGTGCCTACGCATGATGTCGGCAACGGACAAAGCTTGCGCCGGATCGAGACCGGCGGTGGGTTCGTCGAGCATGAGCAATGGCGCGTGCTGGGCAATCGCACGGGCCAGATGCGCACGTCCCTTTTCCCCACCGGATATTTCGTCCATGCGGCGCGACCGGAGGGGTTCGAGCGCGCAGACCTTGAGGGCGTCGTCCACGGCGGTTTGGTCGGCGGCCGAAAGGCGATCAGGCGCAGCGCCATAGGCGTAACGCCCGAGCGCTACGAGATGCTCGACGCAAATCGGCCAGATCGATTGCGGGCGCTGCGGCAGATAAGCAGCTCTGAGCGCGCGTTCTCGCGATGAAAGCTTGCTCGGATCGCCGGCGCCCAACCGCACTGCCCCGCCGCTCGGCGCGATGAGGCCAAGCGCGGCGCGAATCAGCGAAGTTTTTCCGGCGCCGTTAGGACCGAGCAGTGCAACGATGTCGCCTTGCGCCACGCTCAGCGAGACGTTGCTCACCACGGTGCGCGCGTCGAGAGCGACGCTGAGTTCCGTGAGAGACAAAAGAGCGCTCATGCTTCGGCGTTCCGCGAAGCAAGGCGCGAAGCGATGAGCGCAAAGACAGGGCCGCCGATGAGAGCCGCAGCCACGCCCAGTTTCAGTTCCGTGTCGGTGGGCAGCAAGCGCACGGCGATATCGGCGCAGACGAGCATGGCGCCGCCCGCGAGCGCACTCGGCACAAGCAAGCGCGCGGGATCGTGGCCCGCCATGGCGCGCACGAGGTGCGGTGCGGCGATACCGACGAAGCCGATGACGCCGGCGACAGCTGTGGCGCCGCCGGTGCAAGCCGCGGCGCCGAGCACGACGAGCGTGCGCGTGCGCGTGAGGTTGGCGCCGATAGCAGCGGCGGCCTCCTCGCCGAGGGTGAGTGCTTGCAGGCCACGCGCGGCGAAGAGGATAAGCGCTGCGCCGGCGATGAAAAACGCTCCAACAAGCGCGACATCGTTGAGCGAGCGGCCTTCGACAGAGCCGAGCGTCCAATTCACGAGATCGGCAAGCGCGCCAGGATTGGGCGCGAGGTTGAGCGCAAGCGCGATCAAGCCGCCGGCAGCGCTTGAGAGGCCGACGCCGATAAGCACGAGACTTGCTGGCCCCCTATTCGACCAACCGAGCGCGGTGACAAGCGCGGCGGCGAGGAGTGCGAAGATCAATGCGGCGACGGGTGCGAACGCGGCGAAGCCGAAGGCGAATGCCATGACAGCGCCAAGCGCGGCGAAACCGGAAAGACCCAGCACGCCAGAGTCGGCAAGCGGATTGCGCAGCAAGCCTTGCAGGGCGGCGCCCGCGAGGCCGAGTGCGGCGCCGACGAGCCAGGCCGTGAGCGCGCGCGGTAAGCGGATTTGCCAGACGATGGTGCGTGTCTCTTCGTCGTTCGCGAAAGGATTGGGAAGCGCGACCGGACCGAGACAGAGCGCGGCGAACAGCGCAAGCGCGCTGACCACAATGAGCGCGAGCGAGAGGCGGGTTGCTTTGCTCATGTGCGCGGCAAAGCGGCGGCGATGATTTCGGCGGCATCGATCGCCGTCCAAGCTTCGCAGGACACGGCGGCGGCTGGAAGCGCAACGGTGCGTGTGCGTGCGAGGGCGGCGCGGAAGGCGGGATGACGCGAGGGCGACCAGGCGTTCACCTGGGTGCGTCCGGTGTCGAAGAAAGCGAGCGCGACGAGCGCGGGCGGTGTTTGCGTAAGCCGCTCGAGCGGCAGCACATTCCAACTCGGCGCCGTCGCGATGTTGCGTGCGCCCGCGGCGCGGATGACGGCGTCCATCATGACGCCGGGACCAGGCGTGGCGCCGCCGGCGGAGAGATACATCACCGGCGGCGCAGCGCCTGGTGCGTTGGCGCGAAGGCGCGCGAGGCGAACGTCCAGGTCATGCGCCAACACCGCGCCGCGATCGTCATGACCAAGTGCGTGCGCAGCTTGCAGCAAGTGCGCGCGGGCTTGCGGGAAATCGGCGGCGTCGCCGAGTTGTAGGACGGGGACGTGAAAGCGCGCGTAGACTGCGGGCGCATCCCACGAGCCACCCCACGTGCGAACGATGAGATCGGGATGCAGCGCCAGTGTTTCTTCCAAAGTGGGTCGTACCTGGCGCACGCCGCGGGCCCGCGCTCGATAATAAGAATCATCGCGCAGCGCGTTGCGTGACACACCGGCGATCTGATCGCGGTCGGCGAGCGCAAGCACGAATTGGTCGGCGCAATAGTCGAGACTGACCACGCGGCGCGGTGCGGCGGACGCGGGCGCAGCCCACGTCAACACAAGCGCCATCATCGCGCAAAACCAAACTCGCACATTCACCTCCAACGGCCCCGTCCCGAGCCAGGCGTTCGCATCGGCAGGTCTTCTGGCTTCGCGGGTCTCAGCTGGCATCGCCTTCCCGCGCTTCACGCGCAGTGGCTGTGATGTCAGCTCGCCGCTTACAGCTGCGGGCGCAGCCGCGGATTTGCACCGCGTTCCCTTTTGATCCTCGGAAATGAGGAACCGATGAACGCTGTGTACGCCAATCCGGGCGTTCGTCGCAAACGCCAGCGGCAAATTCTCCTCCCCGCGTGCGTTTGATTGACCCGGCGTTGGCAAAGGCAAAGATGCCGACGCCTTCGATCTAGGGGATTGGCATGTCGAAACGCTTTGGCTGGCTGGCCGCGGTCGCTGCGGCTCTCGTGTTCACCGGCGTTTGCGCCGCACAGCAGATCGCGCCGCTGCCGCCGACCATCCCTGCGCCGCAAGACGTTCCCTACCCGGCCGGGCCGATCACCATCGACGTCGACGCAACCAACACGGCGCAAGGCATATTCGGCGTTCACGAAGTCGTGGCGGTGTCGGGTTCGGGGCCAATGACGCTGCTCTATCCGCGTTGGGTGCCCGGTAATCACGGACCGAACGGACCGGTCAATCAACTCGCCGGGCTTGTCGTTCGAGGCAATGGGCAAACCATCACATGGCGGCGCGACACCGTCGACGTGTACGCGTTCCACGTCGATGTGCCGGCGGGCGTGACGTCGCTCGACCTCACTTATCAATACGTCTCGCCGACGGCCTCACCGCAGGGCCGCATCACGATGACGCGCGAAATGCTCGATCTGCAATGGAACGCCATGGTGCTCTATCCTGCCGGCTATTTCGCATCGCGCATCCGCTATGTGCCGAGCGTGAAGTTGCCGGAAGGTTGGACGGGGTTCACAGCGCTGGATGGCGCGCGCACAGAGGGCGCGACCACGCACTATGCCGAAACGCCGCTCGATATTCTGGTGGACTCACCGATGTATGCGGGACGCTACACCACGCGTGTCGATCTCGATCCGCGTGGACCTGTGCCGGTACATCTGGATGTGGTCGCGGATCGGCCTGATCAGTTAATGATGTCGCCGGAGCAAATTCAGGCGCATCGCAATCTGGTGACGCAGGCGTACCGCTTGTATGGCTCGCACCACTACGATCACTACGACTTCCTGTTCTCGCTGAGCGATCGCATGGGCGGCAATGGCCTTGAGCACCACCGCTCCAGTGAAGACGGCGTGCAAGGCGACTATTTCACCGGCTGGGCCGGCTATTCAAGCGCGCGCGATTTGCTACCGCACGAATATACACACTCATGGAACGGCAAGTATCGGCGGCCCTTCGATCTTTGGACGCCGAACTATAACGTGCCGATGCAGGACACGTTGCTGTGGGTGTACGAAGGCCAGACGCAATATTGGGGTTACGTGCTCGCGGGCCGTTCGGGCTTGTGGACACGCCAGCAAGCGCTCGACGCACTGGCGCTGACGGCGGCGACCTACAGCGACGCGCGCGTCGGCCGCCAATGGCGCACGCTGCAGGACACCACCAACGATCCGATCGCCTCTTCACGCCGGCCGCAGCCGTGGCGCGCCTGGCAGCGTTCCGAGGACTATTATTCTGAGGGCCAGATGATTTGGCTCGACGCCGACACGCTGATCCGTGAACGCACACACGGCGCGCGTTCGCTCGACAATTTCGCGCGCACCTTCTTCGGCGTACACAATGGCGCCTTCAATGAAGACACGTACACGTTCGATGATGTCGTCGCGGCGTTAAACAGCGTTACGCCCTACGACTGGGCGCATTTCCTTCGCCAGCATCTCGACGCGGTGAACGGCCCGGCGCCACTCGATGGCATTACGCGCGGGGGCTACCGGCTCGTCTACACTGAAACGCGCTCTGACTATCAGAAGGACCAGGAAACGCATTCTAAGGGCGCGGACTTCACCTACTCGATCGGCATTGGGGTCGGCGAAGGCGGCGTGATCAGCACCGTGCAATGGGATGGGCCGGCCTTCAATGTCGGCCTGGCGGTTGGCGAGACACTGGTGGCGGTGAATGGCGATGCCTATTCAGCCGATGGCTTGCGGCGCGCGATCACCGCGGCAAAGACCGGTCACGATCCCATCGAACTGCTGATCAAGGCAGGCGACCAATATCGAACGGTGCAGGTCGATTATCACGGCGGCCTGCGCTACCCGCACCTTGAGCGGGTTCGTGGCACACAGGATCGGCTTGGCGCGATCTTCGCGGCGCGCTCGAACTAGAGCAGCTCGCGAACGGTTTCCTTAGGCCGGCAGAGACGCGTGCCTTTGCTGGTCTCGACGAACGGGCGCTCGACCAGCACCGGGTTGGCAACCATCGCGTCGAGAATTTGCGCGGCTGTTGCTTTCTCGGAGATGCCGAGATCCTCGGCCGCTTTCTTGCGCATAGCTTCGCGCGGTGTGAGGCCCGCGGCGGCGAACAGGGCTTTGAGCTGCGGCTTGGTCCAGCCTGCTTTCAGGTACTCGACCACCTTCGGTTTCACGCCCGCTTCTTGGATCATCGCCAGAACGTGCTGCGAGGTCGTGCATTTGGGGTTGTGATAGATGGTGGCGGACGTCACGGCGGACTTGGGCATGGGCCTAACTCCAGGTTTCGACGACCAGGCGCGCGACATCGGCGTGCGCGGCATTGCGTCCGGCGAGATCGACGGTCGAGTCACTCAGGAAGCACGCAATGATGGTTGGCGCGCTGGCCGGCGCGGACCAACCGATGGCGACATCCGTGGTGGCGTTGTGATCGCCGTCGGAGGTGCCGGTCTTGTCGCCAACGCGCCAAGTTGATGGCAGACCGGCGCGCAGGCGCTGAAGGCCGGGTGTCGCGGCGACGAGCCAGCCGATCAGCTTTTCGCGCGGGGTTGGGTGCGAGAAAGCGCGCCATGGTGTGGGCCATGGCGTTGGGTGTCGTGGTATCACGTTCATCGCCAGGCGCGTTTTCGTTGAGCGCCGGTTCGTTGCGATCGAGACGGGTCACGGAGTCGCCGTTGGCGCGCAGGAAACGCGTGAGGCCGGCTGGCCCCATCGCACGTTCGAGCAGCAGGTTCGCCGCGCCATTGTCGCTTTGCTCAACAGCGGCTTCAGCTAATTCTTCTACACTCATCCAGCCGCGTGCGAGATTTGCGCGCGTCACCGGCGCCCAGCCAACATGAGCGAGATCAGCCTCGGTGAAACGCACTCGCTGCGCCAAGAAGCCGGGGATGTGCATGTCCATTTCTAGAACTTGCGCGGCGAGCATCCACTTGAACATCGAGCACATGGCGAAACGCTCGTCAGCCCGATAGCCGAGCGCTGCGTCATTGGCGCTGTTCAGCGCTACAACGCCGAGGCGGCCGCCGATGCGCTGTTCAATCTGACGAACCTGCGCTTGGAATTGTGCGACGCGATCATCACGCACCGCCGCCGTCGTCGGCGCACACGCTGCCGCGGCGGCGAGGCCGCTGGTGATCACCACTCGGCGCGTAAACGAACGGCGCATCGCGCTTAGTCCTTCGCGCGCTCGACGTAGGCGCCGTCTTCGGTGGAGACGATGACGCGCGTGCCGGGGCCGATGTGCGGCGGAACCATGGTCTTTAGACCGTTCGAAAGCTTCGCCGGCTTGTAGGACGATGACGCCGTCTGCCCCTTCACCACCGGCTCGGTCTCGACGATTTCCAGCGTCACGCGCGGGGGCAACTCTATGGAGAGCGCCTGGCCGTCGTGCATGGTGAGATCGACCATCATCTCCGGCTGCAGATAGTCAGCGGCGTCGCCGACCATGTCGCGGGTGAGATGCACTTGTTCATAGGAGGTCGGGTTCATGAAGACGAGGCCTGCATCGCCATCGTCAAACAGGAACTGGTGCTTCACTTCCTCAACGAATGCCTTCTCCAGACCGTCGCCGGTCTTGTAGGTCTGCGTGGTTTTCACGCCATCGGTGATGCGGCGCAAAACCAGCGTAGATGTCGGCGTGCCCTTGCCCGGCCGGAAGGTTTCGTGGCTCATGACGACGTAGAGCTTGCCGTCGTCGAGTTCGAGAACGTTGCCTTTGCGGACGTCGCTGGCGATGACTTTAACCACGATAAACCTCTAAAACCCGCTGCCCGAGACCGTTCGGGCGCGCTTTCTGCCGGAAGGGATGGAATTTGGCGGTTCTCTTAGCTGCGTTCGATGATCGGGCCAAGGGCGCTAACGCAACCCTCTCCCTCGCGGAGAGGGTGGCCGCGAAGCGGCCGGGTGAGGGGCGTTCAGACGATCAGGCGCCTGCTTGTTGGAACGCCCCTCACCCCCTGCCCCCTCTCCGCAAGGGAGAGGGGGAATGACTGCGTGGTGGGACAAAAGGCGCCACGCTGATCGTCAACCATTCCTTCGCGCGCGCGTCGCGATTTTGCGCGCGGTGCGGGCGTGGTTCGAGACGGAGGGGTTCGTCGAAGTCGAGCCGGCGGCGCTGGTGGTTTCGCCGGGCGCGGAAGTGCATGTCGACGCATTCGAGGCGGACGGTCGCTATCTGCACACCAGCCCCGAGTTCGCGATGAAGAAACTGCTGGCGGCGGGCGAGGAGAAGATTTTCTCGCTCGGCAAAGTGTGGCGGCGCGGCGAGGAAGGACCGCTGCACGCGAGCGAATTCACGATGTTGGAATGGTATCGCGCGGGTGCGCCCTACCGGCATGTGATGGAGGATTGCGTAGCGCTGGCGCGGGTGGCGGCAGCGGAGGCGGGCGGGGCGCTGCGCTGGAAGGGTCGCGTGTGCCATCCGCATGCGGCGCCACAACGGATCACCGTGCGCGAGGCATTCATTCGTTATTCCCCGCAAACCGGGATCAGCGAACCGCCCTCATCCACCGACGAGTTCAGCAAGCGCATTGTCACGGATATCGAGCCAAACCTCGGCTCACCGGCGCTCACATTGCTGCACGAGTATCCGATCAACGAAGCGGCGCTGGCTCAGCGGACCCAGCATGATCCGAGCGTGGCGGAGCGGTTCGAGCTGTACGCGTGCGGCGTTGAGCTGGCGAACGGGTTCGGCGAGCTTACCGATCTGGCGGAGCAACGCGCGCGGCTGGTCGCCGATATGGCGGAGAAGCAAAAGCGCTATGGCAAAAGCTGGCCGATTGATGAGGATTTTCTCGCGGCGCTCGCGCATATGCCACCGGCGAGTGGCGTGGCGTTGGGATTTGATCGCTTGGTGATGCTGGCGAGCGGTGCACGATCGATTCAGGATGTTCTGTGGACGCCCACCTAGCCTGGTTTCACGGCGCGATGGATCGCTACGATTCCGAGTGTCAGATTCTGGAACGTGACGCTCTCAAATCCATTCCGCTTCAATTCGACCGCGAATGCCCGCTGATCCGGAAAGTCGTGAATACCGCGCAGCAGATAGTTGTAGGCGCTCGCGTCTCCTCCAGTTGCCACGCGCGCAATAAACGGCAGGCACCAGTCCATATAAGCCAGGTATGCCTGGTGCAGAGGCTCGAACGGAATGCGAGCAGCTTCCAAGCAAAAGAAGGTTCCACCCGGTCGAAGCACGCGATACGCCTCGGAGACCACGCGCGCGCGATCGCAAATCTTCATGCCGAAGGAAATAGAGTAAAGATCGACGCTCTGATCAGGCAAATCGAGGTGATGGGCGTCGAGCAACCGGAACCTCACATTTGATCGCGCTTCGAGCTTTTGCTCGGCCCGACTCAACATTTGCTGACAGATGTCGGTGACAAGAATCTGTTGGTGTGGCCGGCGTCGCAGAAGCCGCAGTGGGATGTCGCCGGTGCCCGAGGCGACATCGAGTGCAGCGACCGCATCTTCGCGCGCCATCAGTTCGGCAATGCGTGATTTCCAGAGACGGTGTGCGAACAGGCTGAACGTATCGCAGAGCCGATCATAGCGCCCAGCGATGCGCGCAAAGACGTCGTCCGCGATGGGGTCGAACTCAGCGGCGTTGGTTTCACCGGTCATGTCCTGCTGTCTGGCGAAACGGCGCGGAGACGTCTAGTCAGGGTAAGTGATCCGCCCAACCGAACCACGCGATTTTCCCGCCATCCGAGCTATCGTCCGCCATGCGTTCGATGGCGCCGATGAGACGAACTTGGTTGAGCAATTGCGCGAGGATGGTGACGTCGTGTGTGAGTTCGTGGCGGCGAGCGACATCGCACTGCAAGGGCACATCCTCTATTCACGCCTCTTGATCGAGCGCGACGGCGAAGCCATCGACGCGGCGGCGCTCGCTCCGGTATCCGTGTTGCCGCACTTCCAGCGCCAGGGGCTCGGCGGCGAATTGATCCGTGCCGGCAATGCGCGCTGCGCGGAACTGGGCTGCGCGGCGATCATTGTGCTGGGGCACGCGGAGTACTATCCCCGCTTCGGTTTCTCGGCGGCGGCGGCCGAATCGTTGAAAGCTCCGTTTTCAGGTCCGCACTTCATGGCGCTGGAACTGAAGCCAGGCGCACTGAAGGCCGGGGGACAAGTGCGCTACGCAAAGGCGTTTGGAGTGTGATGTGAGCGCGAAGCCGAAGTCCGATCCGCTAGCGGAAGTCGCGGCGCGCTATGCGGTGGCAATCACGCCGGCGATGGAGGCGCTGATTGACGAAGGCGATGCTGCCGATCCGATCGCGGCGCAGTTTCGGCCGGACGCACGCGAACTCGAGATCGCGGCTGACGAACTGAGCGATCCCATTGGCGATGACGCACACACGCCGGTGAAGGGCGTGGTGCATCGCTACGCGGATCGCTGCTTGCTGAAGCTTGTGCATGTCTGCCCGGTTTATTGCCGCTTCTGCTTCCGGCGCGAGATGGTTGGGCCACAAGGCGATGGCACGCTGACGAGCGATGAGCTCGATGCGGCGATCACCTACATCGAAAGCCAGAAACAGATTTGGGAAGTGATCCTCACAGGCGGCGATCCGTTCCTGCTCTCGGCGCGGCGCGCGCGGGAGATCACGCAACGGCTTGCAGCGATCCCGCATGTAAAGATCTTGCGCTGGCATACGCGTGTTCCCGCGGTCGATCCGCTCAGGGTGACGCCGGATTTGGTGGAAGC
The DNA here is from genome assembly GCA_049287825.1 of Vitreimonas sp. GTDB lineage: Bacteria > Pseudomonadota > Alphaproteobacteria > Caulobacterales > Aquidulcibacteraceae > Vitreimonas. Next base: position 33,677 of record JBAQGO010000008.1, read on the forward strand.
GCTCCGCACCGAAGGCGCAACGACTTATGTCGTGCTGCACATCAATCATGCGCGCGAACTGACAGAACAGGCCCGCGCTGCGATGGCACGGCTTGTTGATGCCGGCGTGCCTGTGCTGTCGCAAACAGTGCTGTTGAAGGGCGTCAATGACAACGCGGAGACACTGGAAGCACTGATGCGCGGCTTGGTCGAGGCGCGGGTGAAGCCGTACTATCTGCATCACTTGGACAAAGCGCCCGGCACATCACACTTCCGCTGCACGATTGAGCATGGGCAAGAACTCGTGCGCGAGCTGCATGAACGCGCATCCGGTTTGGCGCAGCCGACTTACGTGCTCGATATTCCAGGCGGTCACGGCAAGGCGCCCCTCGCCGCACCGAGCTTGCGCGAAACGCGTGAAGGCTACGAAGTGCGCGACCGCAATGGCGTGTGGCGGCGTTACCCGCGCGACGGCGCCTGAGCAAGCGCGCGCTCGCTGGTGGCCGTGAACAACGCCAGTAGCATCAGTGCAGCGCCCACCGCGAACGGCGCGCCGTGGCCGAATACGTCGAAGAGCGCGCCCGCGCACATCGGTCCAATCACACGGCCAAGCGCCGAGGCGGACTGAGAAATGCCCATCACAGCGCCCCGCTCTTCGGGCGCGGCTTGCTGTGCAATCAGCGAATTGAGCGCGGGTGTCGACAAGCCGATGCCCGCGACCAGCACCACAAGGCAGACGATCAGCATGGTTTCACTGTGCGCGACAGCCATGCCGCCAAAGCCCGCCACCAAAAGTCCGAGACCAATCACCAAGGTCGTGCGCTCGCCAATCGATCGTGCCGCGCGGCCGGCGCCGCCGCCCTGAAGCAACACCGCTCCAACACCTAGGCCCGCAAGCGACCAACCAACTTGTCGTGGTCCCCACTGCAAGGTGGCGTCGGCCCAGAGGCCGAACGTTGCTTCGAGCAAGGCCTGCGCCGTGATCATGATCAGTGTGACGCCGATGAAACGCTGCAAGACGGGCCTGGTGAACAACAGCGACAAGCGGCGAACGCGCGGCGCGTCGGTCGGTCGGCGCGCCTCTTTCGGCAAGCTCTCGCGAAACAGAAAGAGCGCCGCGAGCGCGGCAATTGCCGCGAGCGCCGAAGAGATCAAGCACACTTGCGAGAATGAATTGCTGTCCGGCGCGTGGCCGATCAGGAAGGCGCCGAGCGCAGGGCCCGCGATGAAGCCAAGGCCAACGGCGGCGCCGAGCAAGCCCATGTTGCGGGCGCGCGTTTTGTCGTCGGCGAGATCAGCGGCAGCCGCAAAGGCAGCGCCGATGTTGCCGGCCATCAAGCCGCCAAACAGGCGCGCAGCCGCGAGCACCTCAATGTTGTGGGCTTGCGAGAGGATCAAATACGAAATGCAATTGCCGACGAGGCCAATAATCAGAATCGGCTTGCGCCCGATGCGATCGCTCAACCTGCCCCACCAAGGCGAGGCGATGAATTGGCCGAGCGAGTAGCAGCCCATGGCGATGGTCGTGGCTGTGGCGGTGGCGCCGAGATGCAGTGCGAGGAACGGAAAGATCGGCAAGAAGACGCCGAAGCCGGTCATGCCGATGAGCACAACGCCGACAAGCGCAGCTAACGATCCGTTGCGGTTCATGCAAAGCTGACTAGCGGATTTGGGCACGCCGCGTCAGCGCGGCATCGTCGCAGAGCCTAAGCGCTTGGCCGGATCGGCAGCGGTGCGGCTGGATTGAGGTATGGGCGCAGGTCGGCCCATGAAATGGTCACATCTGTGCCGCCCATGACGTAGGGCGCGCCGAACGAATACGGCGGGAAGAGAATGGTGAGCCCGCGCTCCGAGATGAGCCACAGGTGCGGCTTGGTGGCGGTTTCGCGCACATCGCGTTGCGGTGGGGTGAAGCCGTCCTCCTGGAATTGTCGCGCGAGATCGGCGACGGCGCGCTGGGTGATGAAATCCTGCCAGCGCGAGGTCGGCTGAAATACGTCGGCTTCGGTGAGCTCACGCCCCTCGCCCATCAGCACCGTTACTGCCTTGGACGACGAATTGGGATGCGCGGCGCCGAGCGCGTCTTGGCTCATATCGAAGCGCACAGAGATCAGCTCCGGCCCGGCATAGACGATGCGATAATCGACGATCTCGTTGGTGGCTTCGTCGAAGGTCACTGAAGGCTGTTGCGCCACCAGGTCGTTGAAGCGCTGGATCTCCGGCGTCTGCCGCCCGTCGATACGCGGGAAGCGGATGTCGCGGACGATCGCTGACGGCGTATCCGCGCCCAGCCCACTGTTGGCTGCCATCGCCTGCGTCACCGGCGCAGCGTCGACCAGCTCCATGCGCTGGAAAGTGTAGCCGCCGATTTGCTGGACGGCAGTCCGCGCTTGTTGAGCGCGTGCGCGGAATTGGCCCTCCATGCAGCGCGCTTGCTCGGGCGTCAGAACCGTCGCGCCCTCGGCGATGCCGCAGCCGATACGCTGCGCTTCAAGCCAACGCCCTTCGTTGCGGACTAGCATTTGCGCGCCAGCGTCGGACACATTGCTCGACGCTGCCACAAAGGTGCGCTGAACTTGACTATCCAACGCCGCGAGCCCTGGGCTCGCGCACACTTTGCGGGCGAAGCCCGAGTGGTTTTGCGCGCAGGTGTCGAGCGCCGCGGCAATATGCGCGGCCGAGCTTTGCTCTGTCTTGCTGGCGCTCATCGCGTTGTCGCCGCACGCGGCGAGAGCCAAAAGCGCAACAGCAACGCTGACGATTCCGCGCGCCGACATCGCGTCTGATCCTACCCCGGGCCCCAGCGCTGTTGTGGCACACACAGACAGCGGCGTCACGGCTTCTCGCCGCATGACGTACATGAATTACGGCTCTATCTAGCGTGCATGCCGGTCTCGCCCCGCTATGCCGCCGATCCGCTGTTCGCGCAGCTTGGGCCGGAGTTCGCCGACCCGGTGGCGCCGGCGCAGTTTCCAAAGCACGTGCTACGGTGGCGCAATCAGGATTGGGCGGCGCATGTCGGCTTGGACACGTTGACCCCGATGGAGTGGGAGGCGCATTTCGCGCGCTTCGATCCGCTGTCGGACAACATGCCTGCGCCGCTGGCCATGCGGTATCACGGCCACCAGTTCAGGACTTACAACCCCGACATCGGCGACGGGCGCGGCTTTCTTTTTGCGCAACTGCGAGACGATCAGGGCCGTTTGCTGGACCTCGCCACCAAAGGCTCGGGGCAAACGCCCTATTCGCGCTTTGGTGACGGACGGCTCACGTTGAAGGGCGGTGTGCGCGAGGTGCTGGCCGCCGAGATGCTGGAGGCGTTGGGCGTCTACACCTCGAAGGCGTTTTCGCTGTTCGAGACGGGTGAAGCGTTGGTGCGGGACGATGAGCCTTCCCCGACGCGGTCCTCGGTGCTGGTGCGGCTCTCACACAGCCACATCCGCTTCGGCACGTTTCAGCGGCTGGCCTTCTTCGAGCGCGCTGACCTGATCCGGCGGCTGATCGATCATTGCGCCGAGGCTTATTTTCCCGAACTGCTTGAGCTGGAGGGCGAGGCGCGCGCGGCGGGTTTGTTGGAGCGCGCGGCGCGCAATGCCGGGAGGCTTGCGGCGAGCTGGATGGCGGCCGGTTTCGTGCACGGCGTACTTAACACCGACAACCTCACCATCACGGGCGAGAGCTTCGACTACGGGCCGTGGCGCTTTCTGCCGGTCTGCGATCCGACTTTCACGGCAGCGTATTTCGATGAGACGGGGCTCTATGCCTACGGTCGCCAGCCCGAAGCGGTGTCTTGGGCGTTGGCGCAATTGGGGAGTGCGCTGACGCCGGTGTGCCCAGTGGCGCTGTTGGAGCAGGCGTTGGCGAACTTCATGCCGGCGTATCAGGACGGCTTGCGCAGCGCGATGTTTGCCCGGCTGAAGCTTCAGCCGGGCGACGCTGAAGACGATCTCGGCTTCCTGCAAACGGTCTTCAATTGGCTGACGGAGAGTCAGGCCGGGTTCGAGCAATTCTTCCACGATTGGATCGGCGGCGAGGCCAGCGCAACGCGCGCGGCGCAAAGCCCGCAGTCCGCGCTCTACAATCACGAAGGCTTTGCCGTGGTGCGTCAGGGATTTGAGAAGCGTACGCGCAGCGATCTAGGCGCCCTACTCTCGACGCCGCCGCTGCAACGCGCCACGCCGGTGTCGATGGTGATCGACGAAGTCGAGCGCATTTGGGCGGCGATCGCCGAGCGCGATGATTGGTCGCCGTTCGAGACGAAGCTGGCTGACATAAGGGAAATGCGTGACACGCTGGGGCTGGCTGTCACCAATCTGTAGCACGCGGCGCTTAGAGGCTTGGCGTTTGCTGGGGGACTTGATGACCAAGACAATGCGTACACTGGCGTCGGCCGCGCTCCTCGCTGCGCTTGCGGCGAGCTGCGCGACGGCGCCGGCGTCCGCGCCACACAACGCCATCATCTTCGTTGCCGATGGCCTGCGTTACGGCTCAGTCACTGAAACGGACACGCCCGGCTTCGCAGCGGTGCAGCGCGACGGCGTGAACTTCGCCAACTCGCACTCGGTCTATCCAACGCTCACCACCGTAAACGCCGCGGCGATCGCGACGGGTCACTTCGCGGGCGACAATGGCGACTTCGCCAATTCCATCTATGCCGGCGAACCAGCGCTGCCGCACGCGAGCGGCAGCCGTCTCGCTGGTTTCGAGGACGACGAAATTCTCGCGGACATGGATGCGCGCTTCGGCGGCAATTATCTTAACGAGCAGACCCTGCTCGCCGCTGCGCAAGCGCGTGGCTACGACGTCGTGTCGATCGGCAAAAGCGGCCCGACCGGCATTCAGATGCGCGCGGTTCGGAGCGGCGGCCAAGCGATCTGGATCGATGAATCGCTCGGCCAGCCGGGCGGACCAGTGCTGCCGGCGGATATCGCGGCGGCGTTGCAAGCCGCGCACCTGCAGCTAACGCCGCCGCAACGCGCGCTGAACAATCGTGCGCAGCAGGATTGGTTCGCCGCTGTCGTCAGCGACGTGTTGCTGCCGCGCCTGCGCGCATCCGGGCGGTCGTTCGTAATTCTGTTCTGGTCGCCTGATCCGGATTCGACGCAACACGCACAGACCGACGACACCACGTCGTTGACACCCGGCATCAATGGTCCCACGGCGCGCGTCGCTGTCGCTGGCGCATCGCGTGACCTGCAGCGCATCCGTGATGCGTTAGCCACGAACCATCTCGACGCGACGACCAATGTGTTCGTCACCGCTGATCATGGTTTCGCGACGGTTTCACATGAATCGCGGACGAGCTGGGCGGCCTCGCGGACCTATCAGGGATGGCCAGCGGGGCAGCTGCCGCCCGGCTTTTTTGCGGCGGACTTGAGCCACGCGCTTGGCGCGCGGCTCTTCACGGCGACGGGCGCTGAAATTGCGCCGGAGACCCAAATCCCACGCGGCGCGGCATTGATCGGCGCCGATGCGGCGCATCCGCAAATCATCGTCGCCACCAATGGCGGCTCCGACCTGATTTATCTGCCGAACGCCAACGTGGCATCGCTCGCGCCGCGCATTGTGCAGTTTTTGACGACGCAAGATTATGTCGGCGCGATCTTTGTCGCCGATCGCTTCGGCACTGTGCCCGGCGCCCTGCCCCTGAGCGCCATCAATCTCAACGGCAGCGCGCTGACGCCGCAGCCGGCGATTGTCGTCAGCTTCCGCAGCTTCGACACTGGTTGCGGCAATCCGGAAATGTGCGCCGCGGAAATTGCCGACACTGGCTATCCGATGGGCGGCGGCATGCATGGCTCGCTCAGCCGTGGCGAGACGCGCAACTTCATGGCGGCAATCGGCCCAGACTTCCGCGCGGGGTTCGTCGATCCGGCGCCCGTCAGCAACGCTGACCTACAAAGGACCATCGCGCATGTGCTTGGTCTGAGCATCCCTACGCACGGCGCGTTGCGCGGCCGGGTTATTGCTGAGGCGCTGCCCAATGGCGCGACGCCGGCGTTCACACCCGAAACGCTGCGCTCGGCGCCGGCGGCGAACGGGTTCCAGACGATCCTCAATCGCCAGAACGTCGGCGACGTGCATTATTCTGATGCGGCCGGCGCAAGCGGCCGTGCTGTCGGCCTGCGCGAATAAGTCTAGCTCCGCGCGACAAAGCCTTCGCGATGGGTGACGCGCGCAATGTCGATCGCGGCGCGCACTTGCACGATGTCGTTGTTCTTGTCGTCGTCGGTGAGCGCACTCCACGGCGCGAGTTTATCGTGCGCCATCAGATCGTTGTTGCGCTTCTCGCCTTGTGACGTCGGCCGCCAGCCGGCCATCAAGCGCTCAGCGATCCAACGATCGTGTTCGCGTTCGGCCATGCGTGGCATCAATTCGGGGGGAATCGCCGGCGCAGTGTCGCCCTTCTCACCATTCGCGGCAGGGCGCCAACCCGCGTCCCAAATCTTGGTCATCGCAGCATCTGCGACGGCGCGGTTGGCGGCACGGAAGGTTTCTAGCACTTCGCCCCAATCGCGCATCGCCGCTTGCAGCTCGCGCATGCTCATCGCGTCTTTCTTGCCTAAACCCTGATTGTAGTGCTCGTGCGCCACCGCGGCGCCGCGGTCCAGCGCACCTTCGATGATCCCCGCACGCGTGGCGATGAGCTGATGCGCGCCAAACGCTTGCAGATACGCGTCGAGATCGGGCGTGTCGTCACCGTGCGCGTA
>JBAQGO010000009.1:0-42733 GCA_049287825.1 Vitreimonas sp.
TGGGCCCAGTTGAAGGCGTTGGCTTGATCGAGATCGCGCACCGCGTGTGAGCCGTCGTCATAAGTGACGACATCGGTGTCGAGCCGGCCTTGGGTGTCGTAGCTGGCCCAGGTCAGCGCCCAGTTGAAGGAATTGGTTTGATCGAAATCGCGCACCGCGCGCGAGCCGTCGTCATAAGTCAGCACGTCGGTATCGAGCCGGCCTTGGGAATCGTAGCTCGCCCAGGTGGTCGACCAATTGAAGGCGCTGGCCTGATCGAGATCGCGCACCACGTGTGAACCGTCGTCATAAGTGACGACGTCGGTGTCGAGCCGGCCTTGGGCGTCGTAGCTCGCCCACGTGGTCGACCAGTTGAAGGCGCTGGCTTGATCGTAATCGTTCACCGCATGGGTGCCGTCGTCGAAATAAGTGACGTCGGCGTCGAGGCGGTTTTGTGCATCGTAGGTGAGATAGGCGCTGGCCCAGTTCGAGGCGTTGGTCTGGTCGAAGTCTAAGGTCGAACGCGAGCCGTCATCGTTGCTGACCGCGGTCAGATCGAGGCGCCAGGCGCTGTCGTAATAATCGGTCTGCGTCGCCCAAGCATTGGCGCCGGGATCGGTGAAGCGGCCCTCGGCGGTCTCAAACCCGTGCGCGACCAAACTGAATGAAGTGGGCGCGGCTCCGCTGGTGAACACCAAGACATCGGCGCCATTGCCGCCCAACACATTGGCGAGATCGTCGCTGGCGTCCCAGAAAATCGTGTCGTTGCCGTCGCCGCCGTCCATTTTGTCGACGCCTGCGCCGCCGTCCAGAGTGTCGTTGCCGGCCCCGCCGATCAAGGTGTCGGCGCCGCCATTGCCCATCAGAACATTCGCAACGTCGTTGCCCACGAGCGTGTCATCGCCGCTGCCGCCAATCGCGTTTTCAATCACCGCGCCATTGGCGATGGTGTATCCGCCAGCGACCCCGGTGACGAACGAGACAAATCCGCCGCCGCCGATTTCGCTGTGAAGCGTGGCGGGGCGAAGGTCGATCGTCGCAGCCGCCGACCCGCTGAAGGAGATTGTGTCGTTGCCACCAGTGTCCCAAATGGCCTTGTAGGCGCCGGCGACGGTGGCGAGCGCGTACGTCGTGTCGCTCGAATTGGTCGTGGCATTGATGCCGTACCTTTGTTGAGCGAGGGCGATATCAAGCGGTCCTGGCGTCGCTTCGTTGCCAGACGTTGCTGTCGAGGTAGAGCCGCCGGGCTGAAGCGCCCACCCGTCATTGTAGGACATGACGGTGAACACGCCCTGGTCCATGAGATAAGTCCCGTAGGATCCGAACGCGCCAAGCACGCCCTGCATGATTTCGGATCCGCCGCCATTGTCGTGGGGATGCGCAAGCCCGAGCCCGTGACCGAATTCGTGAACAAGCGTTGTAAAGCCCGCGCCGCCCGGCATCAGCCCGCCCGAATTCCAGCCGAATCCGTTGGGCGCGAAATCGCCGTAGCCGATGCCGCCGCTGGTGCCGAACTGTCCAAGTACGCCCGAAGGAAGCGTAGCCAATGACAAAATGAATTCGGCGCCCGCCTGTGTCGCCGAGATCGAGAATGTCAGCGGCGTTACGGCTGCCCACGTGGCCAGCGCGGCCATCGCCGCATCTTTCTCGCTCTGGGTCCAGTCTCGCGAGGCGGTCACGCCGTTGAACGTTTGAGCGTTTGTGGCGAAGTACACGTCAATGTGCGACGGCGCAGTGTAGTGTAAGTCGATGGTGTCGAGCGGATTTTGCGGCGGGCCGATTGCTGCGGTTACGGTGTATGGTCCGGTGTTGCTTACGCCACTAGCTTCATACGCCCGGGCGTTCAGAAAATACGGGCCGGTCACTGACGCCGTAAAGCGCAGCAACGAGCCGCCGCCAGAACCAAGAGCGTCATCGTCAATCGCGAGCAGGGAGCCTACCGCATTGCGAAGCTCCAAATAGGTGTCGGACAAGCTGCCGCTGCCCGTCATCGTAAACACATAGCTTTGGCCGGCGACCAAATTGACCGCGAACCAGTCGTGATCGCCAACAAAGTTCACGACGCCTGTTTCGGTTCCGCCGATCGCTAGCGTGTAGGATGTGTCGGTGGTTTCAGGGATGACGTCGGTATTTTCGACCACGTATTGAACGGGCGGTTGCACCATGGCGTCGCTGTCGCCTGTCGTGTGCTCGCCGATGCCGTTATGCAGCGCCCCAAAATCCTCTCGCATATTCATAAACATATGCCGGCGCCACATGGTCAATCCCCTTCTGGATCCTCGATCTCCCGGGTATCGCCTTGGAAGAGGGAAGCCAAGTGAAAACTAACTCGACACGTTCGCCTAAGGCCCAAACGTGCCGTCGTCATAAGTGGTGACGTGAGAGACGAGGTGGCCTTGGGAATCGTAGAACCACCATTGCTGGGCCCAGTTGAAGGCGTTGGCTTGATCGAGATCGCGCACCGCGTGTGAGCCGTCGTCATAAGTGACGACATCGGTGTCGAGCCGGCCTTGGGTGTCATAGCTGGCCCAGGTCACCGCCCAGTTGAAGGAATTGTTCTGGTCGAGATCGCGCACCGCGTGTGAGCCGTCGTCATAAGTGACGACGTCGGTGTCGAGCCGGCCTTGGGCGTCGTAGCTCGCCCAAGTGGTCGACCAATTGAAAGCGCTGGCTTGATCGTAATCGTTCACCGCATGGGTGCCGTCGTCGAAGTAGGTGACGTCGGCGTCGAGGCGGTTTTGCGCATCGTAGGTGAGATAGGCGCTGGCCCAGCTCGATGCATTGGTCTGGTCGAAGTCCAAGGTCGACCGGGAGCCGTCATCGTTGCTGACCGCGGTCAGATCGAGGCGCCAAGCGCTGTCGTAATAATCGGTCTGCGTCGCCCAAGCATTGGCGCCGGGGTCGGTGAAGCGGCCCTCAGCGGTCTCAAAGCCATGCGCGGCCAGATTGAATGAAGTGGGCGCGGCGCCGCTGGTGAACACCAAGACATCGGCGCCATTGCCGCCCAGCACATTGGCGAGATCGTCACTTGCGTCCCAGAAAATCGTGTCGTTGCCGTCGCCGCCGTCCATCTTGTCGGCGCCTGCGCCACCGTTCAGCGTGTCGGCGCCAGCGCCGCCGATCAAGGTGTCGTTGCCGCCATTGCCCATCAGAACATTCGCAACGTCGTTGCCGGTGATGGTGTCGTCACCCGATCCGCCAATCGCGTTCTCGATGATCACGCCGCGCGCGATAGAGATGTTATAGAGGGCGTCCGTGCTGATCGTGCTGGTGCTATCGCCGGGACCGGCACTGGTAAAAGATTCGGGCCGCAAGTCGATGTTGGAATTGGTCGAATAGCCGGAGAGATCGAGCGTGTCGTTGCCGCCAGTGTCCCATATGGAAAACACTGCGCCTACCGAACCTGAGGCAATTGAAAAGTGCGCATCGCCGGTGTTGGAGTTGAATCCATAAACCGTGTCGCCCGTTCGCGTGTGAGTGTTGGCGCCGTACAGGCGCTGAATCGCTGCGATGTCGTGAAGCTGCGGTCCGCTTGCTAGTCCCGGCAAAGACCCCCCTGTATTGACGGAGCCGAAATAGCTCATGACCGTGAACATGCGGGTGTCTTGCCAATACACGGCGTCCGCGTCGTACGTTGGCGAGACGTTCGGGCCGGCATTGTAGTCGCCCGGATGTTCGAGACCGAGCGCGTGCCCGATCTCATGCAGCAACACCTGCGCCCCGTAGTCTAGGTTGTTGAGACTCTGGTTCTCGGCGAGCGATGAATTAACCCAAACATCGCCAGCAATCGAGCTTGCGCCGGTTTGGCCCGGCGCAGCGAAATACGCGAACGCTGCTGCACCGGCTGCGCCTGCGGAATAGTTGGCGAATAGAATTGTCGCATTGTTGGAGTAAGCGCCGTTACCTGATGTGCCCGCACCCGTGCGAATGAAGGTGATGTTGGCAACAGAGGCCCATTCCTGAAGCGCAAACTCCGCCGCAACGATCTGCGCGCCGCTAAAACGCGAGAAGCCGGATGTATCATCGGGCATCTGCAGTGGGGCAGTTGAGCGGAACGCGTAGCTGATGGTTAGACTTGTGCCGAGCGAGTTGTTCCAGCCAACGCTGGGCCACCCGCGGGTGATCTGCGCTGCCGCATCATCCCAGCTAAAAATTGGCTTGCCGTTGCTCGCAGTGCCGCTCGACGGCAAAATTGTATACTGCGGCTGATTGAAGTCGTCGAACGATGGGCCGCTATCCAAGACTCCGTGGTGATCCCAAGGCCACCGATGTGCGCTGAGCATGAACACCTCCGAAGCAGTCAGACTAGCGCCAGTCTAGCGCCGCGCAATTGGGGCACTGTTGGTCGCCGAACACGCTGAACATGTCGCAAAGACGATGACGAGTAAAACGCCAGCTTCGAGCACACGGAGAGTTGACCGCGCTTGGAGCATGGCCGGGGACGGCAGCCGAGGCTGTCAGTTTCGTTGCAATTTGCAATCGCGTTCCGCCCGACCAGGTGAGGGCCAGTCTGGGCGCTTTTTCTACCAACGGCCACGAGCCAGCCTAAATCAGGTCACGCTCGTATCGGGCGCCAGTGGCGTGGGGCTTGTGACCGCGGTCGCAGCAGGTGTTGCGTCCGGCAAATCGCCCGGTTGTTCGCCCGGCAACAGGCGGTGCGCCATTGACGTGGGCGCCTGCTGGACGACGCCGTTGACGCGCCCGGCGCGCGGACCGGAGCGCCGCGTCAATGAAACGCGAACTTCGCGCGCCGCCAGGCTATTGACTGCAACACGATAGCGGTGTGCGCCCGGCGGATCCGGAACGTCGTGGAAGAAGATGTGCGAGCCGATCACCAACGGGCCGACCGCGAAGCGGTCCCAAACCGGGCGCACCGCAAGTGTGTGATAGAAAAGCGCCCCGTTGGTTGGGTCCACCGAGACGCCCTGCAACACCTGCAGCGCAACTTGTTGCGCAATTTCCCAAGTGTCCCTGTCGGCGCCCGCTGTCGCGTAGCGTTCCGGATTCAGTGCGAGCGCGCGATTTGGATCGCCGATGTTCCATGCCGAGAACTGCTTCGGCGCCAATACCACCGTCTGCAAACTGTCGCCGAAGCGCGCGCCCAAGCGATTGACGATGACGTGCGCAACCGCGCGCATGCCGTATTCGCCTTCGGACCGCGCTTCGGCCCATGCCGTGGCGGCGAGCAAGTGAACGTCGGCCGGATTGACCACCACCGGCGTTGCTGCGGTTCCCGCGTTTTGTGCAGGTTCCGGGGGAACGAAGCCGACGTGACCGGGTTGGACGCCCACGACGGCAGCCAAGGCGTTCGGATAGAGCGCAAAATTAAGTGCGGCCGCAAAGAACAGCACGCTCGCAAAGCCCAGCGAGTGAAGCGCGTGGCTTGAGCCGCGAACGAAGCCCGGACGGCGGCGTGCGGGCGCGCGCGCGCGCGTTAGTCCAACCCAACGTGATGCCATTATGCGGTCGCTCCACCGTGCGCGCGATTACCCACGCGTTAGATTCAAAAATGTTGTCGGTCGCGCGCGCGCCGCAGCACGAGGTGCGCAGGTGTGTATTTATTATTTCGGAGGGCGAAAATGCGGCGCTCAGCGCGCGATGATGGGGCGCGCGCAGTTTTTTCGGCCTAGCGCGGGTTTAGGAGGTGCGATGTTACCCCGAAAATGAATGGAACTTGAACGCGGCGTAACAATAGCGTTGCACGGCGCATGTCGGCACGCGCGCTGCTTGTTCGTCATTGTAGCATCAACACTTTGCCAAGGAGGACAGCATGCGTTTTTTATGCCTTTTCACTGGTGATGCGCCGCCAGCGCCGCCCACGCAGGAACAAATGGTCCAGATGGGCGCCTATGCTGAAAAGTCGAAACGCGAAGGCAAGCTGATCGCCACGGGCGGTTTGAAAAAGCGCGAGACTGATGGTTTCGTCGTTCGCCGCAAGGGTGATCAGTACACAGTCAGCAATGGCGGCGCGCCGTGGGCGGCGGCAGGTGGTTGGGCCATTCTGGAAGCGCCCTCACGCGAGGCTGTGATGGAGGATGTCAAAACCTTCCTCGGCATCGCCGGTGACGGCGTTTCCGAAGTGATCGGCATTTCGGATATGTCGCAACAAAGCTGATACGTCGTCAGCGCCAGAAGTGCTCCGCGGACTTCAGCCGCTGGCCCATCTTGAACGCCGCATCCGCGCAGGCTTCACCCTCGTGCTGTTCTTGGCCGATGGCGAAGCCGAGCGCGTATTGGATGGCGGGCGCGGCGTTTTCATTGCTGGCATTGTTGGCGCGATTGAGATCGATCAGCGTCCAGGCCTCGACGAATTCTTGGCCCAGGCGGCGATGCACCGCGAGATCGTTCAAGCGGCCGAGATTGTCTTGCAGGTTGGCGAGAATTTTCGCGAAGCGGCGCTGATGGCGGCGGCGACCAGGGAAGACATCGGCGAAGAATTCGGCGGTGTAGCGCAACTCCTTCACAGCAAGCCGCAGCTTGTGGCGCGCGCCGGCATCGAGGTCGCGCACGCCGCGGAGCTTGCGGACCAGCTTGCGCGTGCGCCTCGTTAGCGTGCGGCTGGCGAAATCGTCGATGCGCGCTTCGGGGCGCACGCCCTCGAGTTCGGCGAGATCTGACCATTCACCAGCCAACACCCACAGCGCGGTGCGTAGAACAAGCTGGCGAAAGCGATCGCTGCTGATGGCGTCTTGCGCGCGCTGCATGGCTTGGTCGCGGCGGGTTTTGACGTTCTCGAGCAAGCATTTGAGCGCCGCGTCTTCGGCGGCGCCGGCGCTGAGCGGCGCCAGGGTCTTGTCCACGAAGATATCGAGATCGCGGGCAGGCGCGAGTTCGTCGATCAGCCATTTCAATTCGGCCTCGACGGCGTCGGTTTCGGGGCCGTCGATCAGGTGCTCGAAGATCGAGAGCACGGTCTCAAGGCGGCGCAGGCCGACGCGCATCTGGTGTACGCCCTCAAAATTGCCGATGCGGATGGCGTCCGCATTGAGTGCGAAGTGCCGGAGACATGCCCAGCCGATGAGTTGGAAGGAATGACCGATGCGTGAGCGCGGCGTGATGCGCACGTGCTCGGCGCGATAGACGCGGGCGGCTTGATCGGAGCGGAGGTCAAAGCCGCGATCGGCTTTGGTTTTGAGGCCAAGCGAAGCAGGCACTTCGTTAGCGAGCCGGCGGGCGAGGCGCGCGAGTTCGGCGGAGGCGCCGCGCTTCAGTTCGAGTTCGATCTCGCAGAATGACGCGTTGGAGTCGCCGCTGGAAATGCTGCCGCGGTCGATGGCCAGTTCGATGGCGCTATTGGCCGAGAGCACCGGATACGCGCTGCGTTCAACTTTAACTTCGAACAACGGGGTCAGATTTTTCCGCAGCTTTTTGCGTTTGAACTCTCGTAGCGGCGTGCCGAGCACGTGGCGGAGTTCAGGGACTTGACCCACGATCTCCTTTTCCCATTCGCTGCGGTCGATCGGGGAGGATTTGCGCGGAGTGATCGCCTTGACCGTCTGGATGTTTTTCGCGCCGATGCGGCGCACGCGCAGGCTGATGCCCTTTTGGCGAAGCGCGTATTTCGGCGTGTCGAAATAAGTGGTCGACATTTGCCGCGGCTGCATCTCGCCGCTGGCCTGTTCCCAGAGCCAGGGCAGGCGCATGACCTTATTGGCCGCAGCAGCTGGGATTTCCAGCTTCAGCTCAAATTCCCGGCCCATATTTCCAACCCCTGATGCACCCAGCAGGGGAAAGCTAGCCCGCTCGCGCCCCAATGGAAACACATGAGGCGGCCGCGCTCTCTGAAGGTTTTGTGACGCTGCGCGCGCGTGGCTTTAGGGGCGCGCTTTTTTGGCGCGCCCCTCTGTTGATCAGCGAATTTCGTTGGCGCTGTTCACGATCTTGCCGACCAGACCGTAGGCTTTGGCTTCTTCGGCCATCATCCAATAGTCGCGGTCGGTGTCGCGCTTGATCTTGTCGAGCGGCTGGCCGGTGGCGTCGGCGAAGATGCGATTGAGCCGCTCGCGCATGCGCAACACTTCTCGGGCTTGGATCTCAACGTCCGACGCCATGCCGCCAATGCCGCCGCGCGGTTCGTGCAGCAGGAAGCGCGTGTTGGGCAGGCAATAGCGGTTCTCGCGCTGCGCCGCGGCGTAGATGAGTGCGCCGGCGGAGGCGACCCAGCCGGTTCCGAGCATGCGCACGGGTGCATTGATGAACTTAATCACGTCATGGATCATGTCGCCGCTTTCGACGTGGCCGCCCGGCGATGAGATCACGAAGGTGATGGGATTGGCGTTCTGCGCAGCCAGCGCAAACAGACGCTCGGTGACGCGGCGGGCGACGCCATCGTTCACTTCGCCGGTCAGCATCACGACGCGGGCGTCGAATAGCGCCTTTTCAACGACTTCGGGCGCGTTGCGCATGTCGTTGAGGTTCTTGTCTTTGTCTTCGTCGTCGAGGCGGATGATCGAGCCGATCATGGAAACTCCTTGCATGGGCGAAGAGGTAGGCAGGTTCGCGGACTTTTCCTAGGGTCGAAACGGCTCGCGCCGCCGCTCGTCGAAAAACGCTGCGCCCAGAAGGGCTTGTCAGGCAGCTTGCGCCGGGTGGCGGGCGCGGCGACAGTGTCTCCCGCGAGACCGGAAACGAGGACGCTGATGCGAACATGGATTATTGCGGCTTTCTTGGCCTTCACCGCTGCGCCAGCGTTTGCGGAAGCGTTGCCGCCTCCCGTGCCAGAAGATGTGTCTGTTCAAGTCACCGGGCCGAGTGG
The DNA here is from genome assembly GCA_049287825.1 of Vitreimonas sp. Classification (GTDB taxonomy): domain Bacteria; phylum Pseudomonadota; class Alphaproteobacteria; order Caulobacterales; family Aquidulcibacteraceae; genus Vitreimonas. Next base: position 8,735 of record JBAQGO010000009.1, read on the forward strand.
ATCGAGCGTTGACGTGCAGCAGGGCGAGAACTTTTCGGTATCGTTGCAGAGCAGTCCGTCCACTGGCGCACGCTGGGTGGTGACGGAGAAGCCGGATTTTATCGACGCCGCCGGCATGCGCAACGGACCGGTGAACGCGCCAGCCGCGAATGGGCGGCCCATGCTAGGTGCGCCGGTATGGAACGTGTTTCTGTTTACCGCCAACGCCGCAGGGTCCGGAACGCTGACGCTTGAGCTGCACGGACCGGGCGGGCAGATCTGGCAAACGTTTACCGCCACCATCAACGCACAATAAGAGCCGGCGGCTTTCCATGAAAAAAGAACTGACGATCCGCGGGCTGCTGCTTGGGTCTGTGATCGCGATCATCTTCACCGCGGCCAATATCTATCTTGGCTTGCGCGTCGCCATCACCATCGCGTCGTCAATTCCGGCCGCGGTTATTTCGATGGGCGTGCTTCGCCTCTTCAAGACCGGCAACATCCGCGAAAATAATATTGTGCAGACGGTCGCGTCATCAGGCGGGACGCTTTCATCGATCATCTTCGTGCTGCCGGGCCTAGTGATGATCGGCTACTGGCAAGGCTTCGATTTCCTCACGACGTTTTTGGTCTGCGCTCTGGGCGGCATTCTCGGCGTGCTGTTTTCCATTCCGCTGCGGCGCACTTTGGTGGTGAATACGCCGCTGCCGTTCCCGGAAGGCGTGGCGGCCGCGGAAGTGTTGAAGGCCGGCGCGACGGGCGATGAAGCTTCGCCCGATGCGCTGGAGCGCCAGCGCGGGCCACTGGTGGTGGCGTTCGGCGCCCTCATGTCGGCGGCGTTGCAGGCGATTACTTTCACCGGCGTCGCCGCCACCGAGACCACCAAATATTTTCGCGTGCTGCTAGGCGCGTCCGGCATCGATATCGGTTTCTCGCTGGCGCTAGTGGGCGCGGGGCACTTGGTCGGTATCTCGGTTGGCCTGGCGATGATCGTGGGCGTGCTGATCGCCTGGGCGGGATTTGTGCCGATCTGGACGCAAGGCATGGCCGGCGATCCGGCGACGACGGCCGACGCGGTTTGGCATCAAGTGCGCTTCATCGGCGCCGGCGTCATCGGCACGGCCGCGATCTGGAGCATGATCCGGCTGGTGAAGCCGCTGATCGACGGTTTTCAGGCGACGATGAAAGCGCGCACCCCGCAGGCGGCCGGCGCCCCAGCGATCAGCGCGCGCTCCGACCGCGACATTCCGCTGTGGCTGATCGTGCTGCTGAGCGTGATCTGCTTGGCGATGATCGGGTGGCTGCTCTACACCTTCATTGACGGCGGTACGCTCAGCCCCTTGTCGCTGCCTCTGACCATAGGCGGCGTTATCTTCGTGGTGGTTGTTGGCTTTTTTATCGCCACCGTCGCCGGCTACATGGCGGCGCTTATTGGCGCTTCGAATTCGCCTGTGTCCGGCATCGGCATCTTGGCCACTTTGATCGGCGCGACGTTGTTGGCCACATTTGCGCAGCCCATCCTGGGTCCGCAGGCCACGCGTGCGCTGGTGGCGTTCACGTTGTTTGCAGTGTCGATCGTGTTTTCAGTGGCGACGATCTCCAACGACAATTTACAGGATCTGAAGACCGGGCAATTGGTGGGCGCTTCGCCATGGCGTCAGCAGGTGGCGCTGATCGTGGGCGTGCTGGCGGGCTCGCTGATCATTCCCTACGTGCTCAATTTGCTGAATCATGCGTACGGTTTCCCGGGCGATCCGAACCGGCACGCCATCGGGGCGGCGCTGGGAGCGCCGCAAGCGACGCTGATTTCGACGCTGGCCAATGGCGTGCTGAACGGCAACGTGCCGTGGAATCTCATTGGCATTGGCGTGATCGTTGGCGTCATTTGCATTGCGGTCGATGAAACGCTGGGTGTGATGAAGCTGGTGCGGTTGCCGCCGCTGGCGATCGGCATTTCCATCTATCTGCCAATGTCGGCGACCGAGCCGGTGGTGATCGGCGCCATCGCGGGGTGGCTTTACAATCGCGCCATGGACAAGCGCAGCAATGCCGAGATGGCGAAGCGGTTTGGCGTGTTGCTGGCGTCCGGCTTGGTGGTCGGTGAAAGCTTACTCGGCATCGTCAATTCCGGGGTCATTGTCGCCGCCAACAATCCGGCGCCGTTCGCAATCGTTGGAGCGAATTTCGCCGAACCTGCAAACTACATCGGCGTCGGTCTGTTCGCGCTCTTCCTGTTCTACAGCTATTGGTGGGTGAGCCGGCAGTCGAAGATCAATTAGCGTCCCGCAGGCGGCAGTCGCGTGGCGCGTGATCGCCCTTGCGGGCTGCCTGTGCTGCGTCAGAATGGCGGTGTGAGTGGGGCGGCCTCATCGGAACGCATTGCCATAATCGACGCATTTCGCGGCATCGCGATCGCGGCGGTGATGATTTACCATTATCTCGTTCGCTGGCGCCCGCCTGAAAACGCGCGCGACCTCGTCGGTTACCAAACATGCTTTCCGCAGTGGCTCGATTTCGGGCGGTATGGCGTCGACCTGTTCTTCGTGATCTCCGGGCTCGTCATCACCATGACGTTGTTGCGGTCGCGCCATGCCCTCGACTTTGCGGTTCGGCGCTTCGCGCGCATCTATCCGGCGTTTGTGCCGGCGGCGCTGCTGACGTTTGGAGCCATGGCGCTCTTCGGTCCGGCGGAGATGCGCACAGGTCCCGCTGATCTAGTAGCCAGCCTCTTTCTCGTGCCGGAGGAGCTGCATCTGCAATATGTAGACGGCGCCTATTGGAGTCTCGCCGTCGAATTGCGCTTCTACGTACTCACGGCGCTATTCTACTTCTTCTTCGCGCGCCGTTTTTGGATTGCGTTGGTTGCGGTGGCCGTCGTTGGGCAAGTGATATGGAACGCGCACTATCACATCGCGGAGCGGGCGTTGCTCGTCGCCTACATGCCGCTGTTTCTGATTGGGATCGGTGGCTGGCTCGCGCTGATGCAGCGTGACCGCAGCGGCTGGATCTGTCTCGCGGCCGGTTGTTTTCTCTATATCAGCGGTGCGTTGGTGCATCCGCGCGTTCCGCCCTTCGACGCTTCCTTTCAGTGGCTTCGCCACACCTTTGTGCTCGGCGGCGCAGCGCTGATGTTGTTGCTCATGCGCGTGCGGCCGCATTGGCAGCTTGGGCCGCTGGCTTGGCTCGGCGCCATTTCCTACTCACTCTATCTGGTGCACCAGAACATCGGCGTCACCGTGATCGGCGCGCTAAAGCGCCTTGCCGCGCCCGATCTCGTGGCGATAATGGGCGGCGTGGCTGTGACGGTTCTCCTGGCGATGGTGATGTATCGTTGCATAGAGGGCCCGGGCAAAACTTGGGTGATGACGGCGTACCGCCGCTTCAACGCAACACTCGCGTCCCGACGCGATCAGCCGGCAAGTTGATTGGCTGCAGCTTCACGTCTTCTGCTCGAGCATCCGCGTGAGGCGATCGACGGCGGCGGTCAGCTGGGCGATTTCCTGTTCGCGCATGGTGTCGATCTTGGCGTGAAGGGTTTCGATTTCGACCTCAGCTTTGCAATTGATGTCGAAGTCGTCGATGGCGCGCTTGCGGTCGATCTCGCCCTGCCGGTTCTGGCTCATCATAATGATGGGTGCTGTGTAGGCCGCCTGAAACGAGAGCAGCAGGTTCAGCAGCACGAAGGGGTAGGGGTCGACACGACTTGAGCTCACGACGTTGAACACCAGCCAGCCAATCAAAAGCGTGCTCTGAATAATGACAAAACGCCATGAGCCGACGGCCGTGGCCACGACGTCCGCCATGCGCGCACCGATCGTGCCTGGTTTGAACGGGGTTTCAGCTCTGGCGCGGCGTTGTTCGGCGCGTTCGCGCATGTAGGCGATGGTGTCTTTGATGGGGTTGGACATGGGGGCCGCTCCTGGGACTCAGCCGATCTTAGCGCTTCTAACGCCTGGAAGGTGCGGTGGAGTGGCGCGAGCCCGGCTGACACCGAAGTGAGGCGGGGGCCAGTTGGCGTTCAGGTCTCGCGCCCACGCCGGAGCGATGAAGCTCCTCAGGTTCATTCCCCTCTTAGTGCTGCCCGCAATTGCTTACGTGTTGCTGTGGCTCTCGGCGGGTGTAGCGATCCAGCAGCGTTTGGACGGCGAGGTGCTGTCCTTGCCGATGGCGAGCGGCGACGTTTGGCGCCTGACGCTGGGCGGCGTGTTCGTCATCGGCTCGGTGTTGTGTTTGTTCGTGGAAGTGGTGCGCTCGGCCATCCCGTCGAACACCAACATCGGAGAAAACATGGTGACAGCTGGCGTGTTGGTCTTTGGTATCGGCGCGTTCTTGCTGCTGCGCGGCTTTGGAACGACCGAGTTTTTCCTGATCGTGCTCTTGCTGTTGTTGGATTTTCTAACAGATAGCACCGTCATGGTGCTCACGGCGCGGCGCACCGTCGAATACAATCATTGATCGCGATCAGCTCGCCGCCGTGGTTTCGAACAGGTCGTTGAAGGCGGCGATGGCGGCGCGCGGACCTTGCGGGTGAGACCAGATGGCGTTGGAGACGGCGAGGAAATCCGCGCCGGCGCGAATGAGCGGCGCGGCGTTATCAAGTGTGATGCCGCCGATGGCCACGCAGGGTGTCAGCGCCGTCTCTTGCCAGATCTCCAGAATTTCTGGATCGGCCCAATGCTGCGGCGTCTTCGTCTGAGTCGGATAGAACGCGCCGAAGGCGACGTAGTCGGCGCCGGCTTCGGCGGCGTCGTAGGCGAGATCGCGCGAGTTGTGGCAGGTGACGCCGACGATCTTGTCCGCGCCCAGCAAGCCTCGCGCCTCCGAATAGCGTGCGTCGCTCTGGCCGATTTGGACGCCGTCGGCCTCAAGCTGGGCGGCGAGATCGGGTCGGTCGTTGACGATAAAAGCGCAGGCGGCGTTCTGCACGATCGGCTGCAGTACTTTGCCAGCGGCGAGAATGTCGGCGTCGGCGGCGTCCTTCATGCGCAGCTGAAACGCCGCGACGTGGCCTTCGACCATCGCCTCACGCACCGTGCGTGCGAACGCGTCCAGCTCGAAGCGCGGCGGCGTGATCAGATAAAGCTGGCAGCGGTGGCGCATGCCGCTTCCTAGCGCGCGGGGACGCGGACGGAAACTCTAGTGCGCGACGCGACGGCCGAAGCCGGCGGGCGGGGGTTGCACGGGAGCACGCGCAGGCGCCGCCGCGAAGGCCGGCTGCGGTGCGGGCATTGGAGGCGCCGCGCTTGGTTGCGGCTTGCGCGCTTCGGCGATGGCGCGGTCCATGGCCGACTGCGCGCCGAACAGAGCGGAGGCGGTGTCCACCGTTCCGCTGGGACGGGATGGTTCGGACGGTCCTGGCGTGCCCGGAGGCGGGCCATATTTGTTAGTGCCCTCAACGCTGGGCAGGCAGCCGAGATCGATAAAGAAGGCGAGACCCATGACCATCAGCGCAGCAAACCAAGGCATGATGTCGCTGAATAGTTGTTCTACCGGCGCGCCGCTGAAGGCGTCGCCGATGATGATGGCGAGCAGGATGACGGACACAACCATCGGCGCGAGCGCAATCCAGCCGGTGCGGCCGCGATCGTGAAAGCGTTTGAATTGAACCGCGAGACTTGCCCATATCACCAAGCCGAACAGCGGCAGCGACAGGGCGCTCGAGGTGAGGGAGCTGAGAAGATTGGCGGCCGGTTCTTTGGCGTTGACCAGGGCGCTGCTCGAAGTCGCGGCAACCATCAGCTGTCCAATGCCACTGAACAAACCGGCCAGCGTCGTGCCGAGCCAGTATTGCTTGCGGTTGATGCGACCGCGGAAGCTAAACAGTAGAGAAACCATACCCACGACGCCGCCCTCGCGTTGAGTTGAGCGAAGCGTAGCGGAATTGGATTAAAGGCCGCTAAGGCGGCGTGGTAAGTTTTGAATTACTCCGCCGCCACGCGCGCGGCCTTCTCGATCCGCGGCGCCAGTTCGCCTTTGGCGTAACGCTTAGCCATGGCGCTCATCGGCAGCGGCGTGATCTTGTCGGCCCAGCCGGCGGCGCCAAATTCTTGGAAGCGCTGCTTGCAGACTTTGCGCATCGCTTCCTTGGCGGGCTTGAGATAGGCGCGCGGATCGAACTCGGCCTTGTGCTCCCAGAGCACTTTGCGGATGGCGCCGGTCATGGCGAGGCGGTTGTCGGTGTCGACATTGATCTTGCGGACACCGAGTTTGATGCCGCGCTGAATTTCGGAAACCGGCACGCCCCAGGTTTGTTTCAAGCCGCCGCCATACTCGTTGATGATCTGCTGCAGGTCCTGCGGCACGGACGATGAGCCGTGCATCACAAGGTGCGTGTTCGGCAACTTCTTGTGCACCGCTTCGATCACATGCATGGCGAGAATGTCGCCGTCCGGCTTGCGGGTGAATTTGTAGGCGCCGTGGCTGGTGCCCATGGCGATGGCGAGCGCGTCGACTTGGGTTTCGCGCGCGAAGTCGGCGGCTTGATCCGGGTCGGTTAGCAGTTGCGAGTGATCGAGTTTGCCTTCGAAGCCATGGCCGTCTTCCTTCTCGCCTTCACCGCTTTCGAGCGAACCGAGCACGCCGATCTCGCCTTCAACCGAAGCGCCGATCCAGTGCGCCATGTTAACGACGCTGCGCGTGACATTGACGTTGTACTCAAAGCTAGCTGGCGTCTTGCCATCGGCTTCGAGCGAGCCGTCCATCATCACGCTGGTGAAGCCGTATTGCAGCGCGGTGGCGCAAGTGGCTTCGGAATTGCCGTGATCTTGGTGCATGCAGATCGGGATGTGCGGGTACATCTCGACCAGGCCGTCGATCAGGTGCTTGAGGATTACGTCGTTGGCGTAGGAGCGGGCGCCGCGCGACGCCTGGATGATCACCGGCGCGTTCACGTCCTCAGCCGCCTCGAGCATGGCGAGGCCCTGCTCCATATTGTTAATGTTGAACGCGGGGATGCCGTAATCGTGCTCCGCCGCATGATCCAAAAGCTGCCGAAGCGTGATGCGCGCCATTTTCCCGGTCCCGATTTTGAATTTGGGGCTTTATGCCTGAAGTGCGGCCACGCCGGGAAGGGTTTTCCCTTCCATCCACTCCAAAAAGGCGCCGCCCGCGGTTGAGACGAAGCTGAAATCGTCGGCGACGCCGGCGTGATTAAGCGCGGCTACGGTATCTCCGCCGCCGGCGACGGCGATGAGTTTGCCGGCCTTAGCGAGTTCGGCGGCGTCCTGCGCGGCGATGACTGTGCCTTGGTCGAACGGCGGCATCTCGAACACGCCGAGCGGGCCGTTCCAGATCAGCGTGTGCGAATGTTTCATCGCATCGCGCAGATGGCGAATGGTGCGCTCGCCTACGTCGAGGATTTTCTCGTCAGCCTGAATATCGTCCAGCGCGCACATGCGCGCTTCGGCGTGCGGCTTCACTTCTTTTGCCACAACCACATCGAGCGGCAGCAGCAATTCGCATTTGCCTTTGGCCACCTCGATGATTTGGCGCGCGGTGTCGGCCATGTCCTTCTCGGCGAGCGAGCCGCCGATCTCGACGCCTTGGGCGTAGAGGAATGTGTTGGCCATGCCGCCGCCGATGGCGAGCTTATCGAGCTTGCCGATCAGGTTTTGTAGCAGATCGAGTTTGGTGGACACTTTCGCGCCGCCGACGATGCCGAGCACCGGTCGCTTGGGATTGCCGAGTGCGGCGTCAAGGTGATCGAGCTCGCGCTCCATCTGCTTGCCGGCGTAAGCGGGGAGGATGTGCGCGATGCCTTCAGTTGACGCATGCGCGCGATGCGCGGCGGAGAACGCGTCGTTGACATATATCTGGCCGAGTGCGGCCATCTGCTTGGCGAGTTCAGGATCGTTCTTTTCTTCGCCAGCGTGGAAGCGGGTGTTCTCGAGTAGGATGACGCCACCTGCGGGCAGCGCGTCGATGGCTGCTTTCGCGGCGTCGCCGATGCAATCGTCCGCGAACGCGACGGGTGAGCCGAGCAGTTTCGCTAGCGGTTCGGCGACCGGCTTCAGCGACATCTCCGGCACAACTTTGCCCTTCGGCCGATCGAAGTGCGCGAGCAGGGCGACTTTGCAGTTTTTGGCTTGCAACGCCTTGATGGTGGGCAGCGCCGCGCGCAGCCGCGTGTCGTCGGTAATCTTGCCGTCCTGCGTCGGCACATTGAAGTCGACACGCACGAGGGCTGTGACGTTGTCGGGCGCTTGTTCGATGCGGCGGAAATTGTTCATGCGGTTCTTCTAGTCAAATTTTGCCGTCATTCCAGGCGAGCGGAGCGAGACCTGGAATCCAGGAGCGCAAGGCTCCGTCGTTGGCCCTGGGTTCCAGGTTCGACCTCGCTCGCGCGAGGCCGCCCTGGAATGACGATCGGCGACTAGGTCTTCGGCAGCTCGATCATGCCGGCCATGAAGTCCTGCTTGCCGAGCGTGAGGCCGTTGTGACGCAGGATGGCGTAGGCGGCGGTGGCGTGGAAGTAGAAGTTCGGCAGCGCCATGCGGTTGAAATAGTCGAGGCCGGGCTGGCTCATCTTCATCGTCGGCCCGAGATTGTAATTGATAATGCGCTCATCGGCGCCGTTGAGGTCGGCGGCGTTGATCGATTTCACGATATCGATGGCGCGCGCGATGCGGGCGCGGATGCTGTCCATCGTGGCGAGATCGGTATCCGGGAAATCAGGCGGCGTTTGGTTGGCGAGGCGGCACTGGCAATTCTTCGCCCAAGCGGTGGCGAAGCCAATCTGATTGCGCAGCGGCAGCATGTCCGGCGCCAAACGCGAGCTCAGCAGCACCTCCATGTCGAACTTCTTTTCCTTTGCGTACTCCTCGGCTTTGTCGAGCCACATGTTCATGGCGTTGAGGAGCGTCACGAACGTCGGCGACGTAATCGAATGCATGGAAAGCTTGCTCATATGACCAGGTCCTTGGCGTTCAGGCCGAGCCAATACGAGCCGGCCAGAATGGCGATGATGACGAGAACGGCGAGCGTGGTTTGGCTCACCCAGATCGCGCCGCGCAGGCGGTTGAGCACCCGGCGGCGAGACCAGCTCCAATAGGCCAGCATCGCGACCGCCACCAGTCCCGTTAGCCAAAAAGGCACGTCGAAAAGGCCGCAGCTGAATGCTGCAATCGCGAAACCGCCGTCGCAGGCAGCGACCGTGAAATCATCGAGACGGTGCGTGGACATGGACGCGAGCATGCGTCGTCCTAGCCGTTTACGCTGTGGCGTTCACCGGGGCGGCGATGTGTTCGCCCCTCAGGGGCGCAGATACTCGAGAAGGGCCGCGAGCGCGACGCCGATCCACGGAAACGCAAAGCCGGTGGCGATGCCGTAGGCCATTGCGCGCGCATCTGTACGTGTGGACGGCGCTGAGCGAGCGAACAGGAATTCCCAGCCGATCCAACTCGCCGCCAAACCAAGCATCATCGCCCAAAAACCGAGGTGCAGCTTGTCGACCGTGAGCCACGCCAGCGCGAAGCCCACCGCAAGTCCCCAAGCCTGCGCCTTGGCGAAGGCCGGCAGCTTGCGGAGGTCGGGGAAAAGCATGCTCCGCTCATAGTTTGGGGGAAAGTTTTGTCGAACTGTTTCAGCCGAAGCGGCGCGCCATGATTTGGCGCAACAAAAAACGCCGCGTTCAGCTGGACCTCAGCGGCGCCCACACATCCTCGCACCTGGAAACGGACAACACGTTTCGCGTTTTGAGGAGCAGATTATGAAAAAGACCTTTGCCATCGCCGCCCTTGCCGCCATCACCGCGACCATCGGCTTCGCCGGCTCGGCCAACGCCGCGCCGTTCCGGCCAGGATTTGAAAACGTTAATGCGCGCCAAGCGCAGATCATGCAGCAAATCAATTTCGGACAGCGCAGCGGCCGCCTGACTTTCGGTGAAGTGCGCGGTCTCCGGGATCAGATGCGCAGTATCGACTTCTTGGAAGCGCGTTATCGCCGCGGCGGAATGAACTTCGCCGAGCGCGCTGATCTGAACCGTCGCCTCGACCGCGTGAGCTTCGAACTGCAACGCGAGCTCAATGACCGCGATCATCGCGGCGATGGTCATCGCGACCGTCGCGGCTTCTGATCAGGCTTAAAACAAGCAATGAGAGCCGGTCGCAGAAATGCGGCCGGCTCTTTGTTATGTGATGCTAAATCAGTGTCGCAAACCTAACAGCAACGTCCGCCATGCGGTTCGAGAAGCCCCATTCGTTGTCGTACCACGAAAGGATCGAGACGAAGGTGCCGTCGACCACCTTGGTTTGATCCATGTGGAAGATCGAAGAGTGAGGGTCGCCGTTGAAATCGGAGGAGACGTTGGGCGCGGTGGTGTAGGCGAGAACATGCTTCATCGGACCATCGGCGGCGGCTTTGATGGCTGCGTTGATCTCTTCTTTGGTCGTCGCGCGCTTAGCGACAAACTTCAGATCGACCACCGAGACATTCGGCGTCGGCACCCGCATCGAGATGCCGTCCAGCTTGCCTTTCAGTTCTGGGATCACCAGGCCGAGCGCTTTGGCGGCGCCGGTCGACGTCGGGATCATATTCAAACCGGCGGCGCGGGCGCGATAGATGTCCTTGTGATAGACATCGAGTGTCGGCTGATCGTTTGTATAAGAATGGATGGTGGTCATCAGGCCGTGCTGGATGCCGATGGCGTCGTGCAGCACCTTGGCGACCGGCGCCAGGCAGTTGGTCGTGCACGAGCCGTTGGAGATGACTTTGTGCTCTTTGGTCAACCCGGCGTCGTTGACGCCCAGCACGATGGTGTAGTCGGCGCCATCGGCAGGCGCTGACACGATCACCCGCTTAGCGCCGGCTTCAAGGTGCGCGGCCGCTTTATCGCGCGCGGTGAAGATGCCGGTGCACTCGAGCGCGATGTCGACGCCCAGATCCTTGTGCGGCAGCTCGGCCGGGTTCTTGATCGCCGTGACCTTGATCTTGCCGCGGCCGACGTCGATCCAATCTTCGCCGGATTTCACTTCGCCATGGAAACGGCCGTGGACGCTGTCGAAGCGGAGCAGGTGGGCGTTGGTCTCGACCGGGGCGAGATCGTTGATCCCGACCACCTCGATATCGGTGCGCCCGGATTCGACGATGGCGCGCAGGATGTTGCGCCCGATGCGCCCGAACCCGTTAATCGCCACCTTCACGGCCATATCTCGCTCCATTTGTCTGAATGGATGCGGACTTAGCGCCCGCCCGCGCGCGCGTCTACGCGCGGATAAGGCAAAGCTGGTTTCAACGAATCGGACAAAGGCGTAACAATTCGTCGCAATGGCGAGCGATTCTCTTCCGGACAATCGTGAGGCGGCCGAGCAGGGTCGGCGCTTAGCCCTGGCGCTCGACGCTATCGAAGCGCGCCTTGATGCGCTGGGGTTAGGCGCTCGGCCTGACGCGATCGTCGATGCGCTCGCAGAGCCGGTCCGCGCTTTTGACGCCGCCGCCAAAGGAGCGATCCGCTGATGACAGCCATCGTGCGCGTTCTCGGTGAGGACTTCCGGATCGAGTGCAGTGCTGGCGATCAGCGGCGGCTGGAGGATTTGGCTGCCGCGCTGGAGGCGCGCACCTCTGGGGTTACAGGCGAAACCAGCGATATCCGGAAGTTGATCCTAGTTGCGCTGGCGCTCATGGACGAAGCGCAGAGCACGGGTGCAGCGCTGGTGCGGGCGCGGGGCGAGATCGAGCGGCTGAACGATATGATCGCTGAAGCCAATCTGGACGCTGCTGAGGGCGTCTCGATCCCCCAGGACCAGGGACAGATTAAGGCGCTTCGCGTCAGCGTGTCTTGAGGCGCGAGGGCCATGCGCCTACGTTCGCTGCGGGCGGTCACTGTGGCGTGCGAGAGGCGCTTGCATCCCTGGGACCGTATCATCTCTCTAGGGAGCTGGCTCTGTACCGAACCCTGGTTCGGAATACCCGGCGCCCACCTACTTGTTAGGGTCTGAGAGGATGAGCATTCCTTCCGGCGCATATGGTACCGCCCAACCTTTCTGTCGCGAGAAACGCGATGTCTGACGTCGAGCTCGACGCGCAAAAAGCTGATGCGCGCATGCTGATGCGGGCGGAGCGCGCGGCGATCAAACCGGGTGATGCAGCGCTCAAGTTGATCGAGCATTTTCCATTGGAGCTGGCGCAGCTGTCGCCGGTCGCTGGATATTGGCCGGTTGGTGGTGAGATCGACGGGAGGCCCTTGCTAGCGGCGCTGGCGAAAGCTGGGCGCATCGTGGCGCTGCCCCGCATGGAAACGCGGGCAGGGCCGGCGCGGTTCTTCGCGTGGGGAAGCGGCGAAGCGTTAAGCGCCGATGCGTTCGGCGTGCCCGCACCCCCGCCGACGGGCGCTGATCTCGCGCCGCGTTTGATCCTGACGCCGTTGCTGGCGTTTGATCGCGCCGGGCACCGGCTGGGGCAGGGCGGCGGGCACTATGACCGCATCATCTCGCTCTATCGCGCGCACGGCTGCATCGCGGTGGGCCTCGCGTACGCCGAACAGGAAATGGGCGCCGTGCCTCACGGCGCCCACGACGCGCATCTCGATTGGGTAATCACGCCGAAAGAGGCCATCCGCTGCGCACGCACAGACGGACTGCGCGGCCGCGCCAGTTAGCTCGATTGCGCCTGCAGCGCGCGCAGCAATGTGCGATCCACGTGCGTCGCCAGCATCACCAAGCCCAGCGCAATCAGCGTGTAGCCGCCGATAGCGGAAATGAAGATCAGCGCTTGCGCGCGGTCCGAGAAGTTCACCATCAGCAACATCGCGCCGATCAGCAACGCCTCAAACATGACCGCGCCCGCAAGCGCCAGCTGGAAGCGGCGCTGGCTTTGCTCGATTTTGTCCAATGTCTGGCGGACGACGTCGTGTGTCATTTTCAGTCTCCTTGCATGTGTCTCAAAACGAGAATGACGATCGCGGCGATGATGAAGAACTCGACGATCGCTGCGACGACGATGGGATTGGTGAGCCAGCGGCGAAGCTTCATGGCGGACCCATCAGCGCGCGCAATTGTGTGAGCCCACTGGCGAGGCGCGACTTCACGGTGCCAAGCGGCGCGGCAGTCACGGCGCTGACCTCCTCGAGCGAAAGCCCTTCGTAATAGTGCGCCACGAGCACCACGCGTGCGAGCGGCGAGACCTGCGCGAGGCAGCGTTCTGCATCGAGCTTGCGCGCGGGATCGGCGAAATTGGCTTGCAGCGCGTCCAGCTCAGATGCATCTGCGCGGGTTTCCTCGCGTATGCTTTCGCGGCCCAGTGCTCGGTGCGCTTCGTTGGTGGCGATGCGATAAGCCCACGCGCGAAAAAGTAGTGGATCGCGCAGCCAGCCGAGGCCGCGCCATAGGCGCAGGAACGTTTCTTGGAGGACGTCCTCAGCGATGGGGCGGGCGCCGAGCAGGCGATTGAGGTAGCCGCGCAGTTGCGGCTCGATGGCGCGCCGCACCTGTTCGAAAGCCCGCACATCTCCAGCCTGGGCGCGAAGAACGTGTTTGATGTCATCGGGTCTCAAGTCCTTGCTCCACCCCTAAAGACCCGTCCGCCGGGCAAATGGTTCGGTCGGCCCCTCTGGAAGTTCGCAGCATAGCCCGCTAGAAGCCTCGCCCCCAGGGATCGAAAAATGGCTGGCCACTCAAAATTCGCGAATATTCAGCACCGCAAGGGCGGGCAAGATAAGAAGCGCGCGCAAGCGTTCACCAAGATCGCGCGCGAAATTCAGGCTGCGGTGAAGCTGGGCGGCGCCGATCCCAACGCCAATCCGCGTCTCTTCCGCGCCATGGCGGCGGGCCGCGCCGTCAACATGCCGAAGGACAACATTCAGCGCGCCGTCGATAAGGGCGGCGGCGCTGGCGCGGAGAATCTCGACGAAATTCGCTACGAGGGGTTTGGGCCTGGCGGCATCGGCATCATCGTTGAGTGCCTGACCGATAACCGCAACCGCACCGCTGGTGATGTGCGCGCAGCTTTCGCCAAGAATGGCGGCAATATGGGTGAAACCAATTCGGTGTCGTTTGCGTGGAAACGCGTGGGGGAAGTGCGCTATCCGCGCGCGGCGGCGTCAGAGGACGCGATGATGGAAGCGGCGATCGAAGCTGGCGCCGATGACTGTGCTGTTGAAGATGAGCAGCATGTCATCACTTGCGAAATGAATGCTCTGGTGAGCGCCTCGCAAGCTTTGGCGAAGGCGTTCGGCGATCCGGCGTCGGCAAAATTCGTATGGCGCACTGACATTGCAATCCCCATCGAAGGCGATCCGGCTGAAACGCTGATGAAGCTGATCGATCAGCTCGACGATCTCGACGACGTGCAGGACGTCTATTCCAACGAGGACATCAGCGACGAAGAGATGGCGCGCTTAAGCGCTTAACGCTCAAGCAAGCGCTGGGCGATCACCCAAAGGGGCGGCAACGCGAAGCCGATGAGGGCCGCCCAAAATACAGCGATGCACACAATCCACATACGCCGCAGGATGCTACGCTTGTTGTCACGAACAACTTGGAAACTGGCGTCAATGACTCGCGCTCCCGACACTGCCGCATTCGGCGTTTCACGGAGACGAATGGGAGCGTCGCTCATGGGCGCGTATCAAGACGCCCAAGCATGGCGAAGACATGGCAAAGCCGCCGGTGCTTGCACACCGGCGGCTGCCCTTGGTTCAGCACAAGTCTTGCGACTTAGCCGTACCAATTGTTGCGATCGCGACGCTCCGCCATGATGCGGTTGCTCAAGCCGTCGAAGCGGCGTTGCAGATCGGCGCGCTCGAAGCGGTTCAGGCCGTCGGCGCGATAGCGCGCTTCAAGGCGGGCGATAGTGTTGAATTCCATGCGGAGCCGCGCTGCTTCGACGCGCGAAAGAGAGCGATCCCGCAGGCCCTCATTGATGCGGAACTCAAGCTGGCGCTGACGATCGTTGATGTTCATCCAGCCGTTATTACCGCGATCATCATTGCCGCGGCCGTCGTTCCATCCGCCGCGGTCACCACGGTCTTGCCCGTCGTTACGCTGATAACGGATTTGCGAACTCAAGGCGTCGAAGCGGCGATCGAGATCGGCGCGTTCGCCATAGCTCAAGCCATCAACGCGATAGCGTGCCTCCAGGCGGGCCAGATCATTAAACTCGCCGCGCAGGCGGAATGCTTCTTGGCGTGTCAGTGAGCCGTCTCGCACGCCTGCGTCGATGCGCGAGTCAAGTTGAGCTTGTCGCTGATTAATGTTTTGCCACGCTTGGGCCGATGCTGGCGCGGCGAGCGCAAGAGCGCTCGCGGCGACGGCCATGGCGAGAAGTTTTTTCATAGCTATCCTCACAATTTCGCGGCCCCTCGCGGGCCTCCAATGTTAAGCAACGGGTGGAGGAAACGTTCCGGCGGAACATGGGCCAACCTGCCGCGCCAATTCGGTTCCCACGCTGTTGCCAAGTTTCGTGAGCGACCGTAGGCAAGCAAACGCGCCGCGGCTGAATCTGCGGTGACGAGGGAATTCATGGCGAACGATCTGGTCGTTGTTTTCGGCGGTTCCGGTTTTGTCGGTAAACACGTTGTGCGCGCGCTCGCCAAACGCGGGAAGCGCATCCGCGTCGCGATGCGGCGTCCGCATCTGGGACAAGACCTGCGCATGCTCGGCGATGTCGGGCAGATTCAGCTCGTCCAAGCCAATGTGCGGTTTCCGGAGTCGGTGGACGCAGCGCTCGAAGGCGCGGATGCCGTCGTCAATCTCGTCGCGGTGTTACACGAGAAGGGGAAGCAGACGTTTCAAGAGCTGCATGTCGATGCGGCGCGCACCATCGCGGAGGCAGCGAAGAAGCACGGCATTGCACGGTTCGTGCAGATGTCGGCACTGGGCGCCGGGCCGAAGGGCGCCCGCTACGCACGCACCAAGTTCGCCGGCGAGAACGCTGTGCGCGAGCTCGTGCCGACCGCCACGGTGCTGCGGCCGTCGATCATCTTTGGACCCGAGGATCATTTCTTCAATCGTTTCGCGCAAATGGCGCGGGGCCCTGTGCTGCCGCTGATTGGCGGCGGCAAGACCAAATTCCAACCGGTGTTCGTCGGCAACGTCGCCGACGCCGTTTGCGCGGCGTTGGATCGCGGCGACGCGCGTGGACGGACCTACGAATTGGGTGGGCCGGGCGTATACAGTTTCAAGCAGCTCATGCAATTTATTTTGAGTCAGATCGACCGGCGTACGATTTTGGCGCCGCTTCCGTTTGTGTTTGCACATCCCCTCGGATTGTTGATCGAATGGTCGAGCAAACTCGTTCCCTTCATCGACCCGCCGCTGACGAGTGACCAGGTGACGATGCTGCACAAAGACAACATCGTTGGCGCCGATCCGGGAGCTTCGAAGATTGAAGATCTCGGCGTGGCGCCGCTCGAAAGCATCGAAGCGATCGCGCCAACCTATCTGTGGCGCTTCCGTCCGTATGGCCAATTCCAGACGCGTCAAACCGCGTGACGCGCGCCTGGCCGCTCGCGACCGCGATTTTCGGTGTGGCGACGTTGGGCACTCTGATCGCCTTCTCGCAAATGCCGGATGTACGCGCCGCTTACCCGAACGGCGATTTCTCCACCGCCCTGAATGCGTTCCAGCACGCCACCAGCATGGCGCAGTTGGACGCGCTGTTCGGCAATCCCGCCGATCCGGTGAAGTTACGCGCGATGACGAGCGGCAACACACTCGATCTGTTTGGTTTCATCCCGGCGTACGGGCTCTTCATGATCGCGGGCGCAGCGATGTTGGCCGGCGATTTTCGCAGGCCAATCGTCTGGTTGGCGCTCGCGCCTGCATTGATCGGCATTGCCGGGGATATTCTTGAGACGTCGTGCCAATTGCAGATGACGGCGAACTGGTCGCGTGCAGCGGAATGTTTGCCGCTGGTCGCGCCGGGCTGCTGGACGAAGTTTTTCGGGATCGCGTTTAACGCGCTCGGCTGCAGTGCCATTTGCTTCATGGGCGAACGCAGGCGTTTGGTGCTGGGCGCGCTCGCCGTGCTGCCTATTGCGGGCGTTTCCGCGGAGGCACTGCACGCTTTGCCTGCGCCGGCGCTGATGAGCGCCGTGTTCGGCGTGTTTTGGATCGCGCTTTTGGTTGTGGCGATTCTGGAGATGGTTCGGGCAAGAGGTGCATCGGCTTAACGCCGAACTCCGCTTCCAAATGTTGCGCGACGATGTTGCGATGGCAGACGCGCCAATCGTGCTCAAGACACATCAGGCAAATGCGGCCCTTGCCGGCGAGCGCCGCTGTCTCCGACAGCGCGAGCTGACTTTCCGGTTCGACCAGGCGCGCCTCGTAGATGCGGCTCATGGTTTTGGTGTCGCCACGGCGCGCCGCCTCGCGTCCCAGTTTCGGCGTGCCGAGCGCCTTTATGTGAATGTAGCCGATGCCGGCTTCAGCAAGGCTGGCGGCGAGCACATGTTTGGAAAAGCCCGCGCGGCGCGAGTTGGCGATCTCGCGCACGTCCACCAGCGTTTTCACTTTCGCGGTGCTCAGCGCTGCGACGAAGTCGGGGATGCCGACGCGCTCGTAACCGATGGTCCAAAGACGTGTCAGGTGAGGAATCCCGCGCTGATCGCAGCAAGCAGCGCCGCGC
Organism: Vitreimonas sp.; assembly: GCA_049287825.1. GTDB lineage: Bacteria > Pseudomonadota > Alphaproteobacteria > Caulobacterales > Aquidulcibacteraceae > Vitreimonas. The sequence continues at coordinate 26,273 of JBAQGO010000009.1, forward strand.
CCGCGAGAATGCGGTAGCCCGCAAACGGCATGAAACCCACGCGCGTGACGAACGCCAAAAACAATCTGACGACGATCAGCGCAGAGATAAAAGCAAACACAAACCCAACGGCGATATCCAACGTGCGCCCGTCGCCCAAATGATCCTTGACCTTCCAGAAATCGTACGCGAACGCTGCCACCATGGTCGGCATAGCGAGGAAGAAGGAAAACTCCGCCGCCGCGCGACGATCCAGCCGCATGAGCAGGCCGCCAAAAATAGTGGCGCCAGATCGCGACATTCCGGGAATAAGCGCCAGAGTTTGAAATATGCCGATGCCGAGCGCGTTCAGCACTGGCGTGTCGCGTGCATCTTCGATCTTTGGCGTCGGGCGGAAGCGCTCGATCAGCAGCATGGCGATGCCGCCACCGATGAACGCGTAAGCGATCACCCGCAGATCGGTGATGACATCGTCGTAGTTGGCGAAACGCTTGAGCGCGAGGACAGTTATCATGGCCGGAAGAAAAGCCACAATGACCGCCAACGCGAAGCGGCGCGCTTCCGGTTTAGTCGGCAACCCAGCCACGACCTCAATGATGCGAGCGCGGTAGAGCCAGACGACTGCAAGGATCGCCCCGAGTTGGATCATGACCGTGAAAATGCCGCCAGGGTCATCGAACCCGAGCAATCTCTCGGCGATGATCAGGTGGGCGGTCGAGGAGATCGGCAAGAACTCAGTCAGCCCTTCAATCACGCCGAGGATCGCTGCGTAGACGAGATGCATGATATCCAAGGCGTCCTCCGGCTCTAAAGCGCCGCGACCATGGCGTGCGTCGCGCCCCGATTAAAGGACAAAAACGCCGCGCCAGGCCCCGATCCCCAGCATCGGCCTTGAAGGCGCCATGCGCCGCGGCGCATATGGCGCTCGTGGATTCTGCAACCGCTTCTCCGATCACCAGCAGCGAGCACGCTCGGCTGACAACGCGCGCTGCGGCGCTATCGACAGGCGTGGCCGTCTTTCTAATCGTGCTGAAAGCCTGGGCTTGGATCGCATCATCCTCAGTGGCGATGCTCGCGTCCCTGGCGGATTCGACGTTGGATTTTGTGGCGTCGCTCATCACCTATTACGCCGTGCGCTATGCTGCTGCGCCGCCGGACAACGAACATCGCTTCGGACACGGCAAAGCGGAGGCGTTTGCAGGCTTGATGCAAAGCGGCTTGGTGGCGCTCTCCGGCGTGTTGATTGCGGTGGAGGCTGTCCCGCGCTTGTTCACAACGACGCCGGTCGCGCAAGGCATGGCCAGCCTTGCGGTCATGGTGGTGTCGATTGTGCTGACGGCGGCGTTGATCTCAGCACAAACGCGCGCCATCCGGCGCACCGGCTCGGTCGCCACGCGCGCGGATCGTTTGCACTATGTGGGCGACCTCGCCGCTAATTTGATCGTCATGGCTGGGATCGGGGCGTCAGCCTTATTCGGTTGGACATGGGCGGACGCAGCGGCCGCGTTGATCGTAGCGCTTTGGCTTGGCTGGGGCGCCGTCCACGTTGCGCGCGACGCAGCTGATCACTTGCTCGATCGCGAATTGCCCGACGAAGCGCGCACACGCATTCGCGCTTTGGCGGAGAGCGATCCGGATTTGGGCCGCGTCCACGATCTACGCACGCGCACCAGCGGGCCGTATGTGCACATTCAGTTTCATGTCGATCTGACGCCGACGCTGACGCTGGAAGAGGCGCACCCCATCATCGTTGCCGCCGAAGACCGCATTCGCAGCGAATTTCCTACCGCCGACATCATCATCCACCCCGACCCGCGTGGGCGCGCAGAGCCACACGGACATGAAGATTTCGAGCGGCGGCGTGGACACTGAGGCGCTCAAGCGCAGAGCGCAGGCATTCGGATTTGATGCGGTCGGCGTGGCTTCGGCGCAGGCCCAGTGGCTCGCCGGCGCACGGCTGCAAGAATTTCTGGAAAATGGCCGCCACGGCGACATGGATTGGATGACGCGGGAGGCGCGCGCGCATCCGCAGGCGCTGTGGGCCGACGCGCGCAGTGTTGTGATGGTCGGTCAAGGCTATGCGCCGCGCGACGATTCCATCGCGTTATTGAGCGAGCGACGGCAGGGGCTGGTTTCAGCGTACGCGGCGCGGCGCGATTATCATGATATCGTGAAGGGCAAGTTGAAGGAGCTTGCGCAATGGGTGGCGCGCGAAAGCGGCGCCGAGGTCAAGGTGTTCGTTGATACCGCGCCGCTGATGGAAAAGCCTTTGGCGCAGCGCGCGGGATTGGGTTGGCAGGGCAAACACACCAACCTCGTCTCACGCGAATATGGTTCGTGGCTATTTCTCGGCGCCATCCTGACCGCGGCGGAGCTCGCGCCAGATGCGGCGCACGACGATCATTGCGGCTCGTGCCGTGCATGCCTTGATGTGTGTCCAACAAACGCATTCCCCGCGCCCTACCAACTCGATGCGCGCCGGTGTCTCGCGTATTTGAGCATCGAGCATAAGGGGCAGATCCCTGAGGAGTTTCGCGAGGCGCTCGGCAATCGCGTGTTCGGATGCGACGATTGCCTCGCGGTGTGTCCGTGGAACAAGTTTGCGCGGGAAGCGCGTGAAACGCGGATGAGCTTGCGCGACGATCTGCGGTTAGCGCCGCTGTCGGAGTTGGCGTCGCTCGACGATGCGCATTTCCGGACACGTTTCGCGGGCACGCCCGTGAAGCGAACCGGCCGCGACCGGTTCGTGCGAAATGTTGTGTGCGCGATCGGAAACTCCGGTGATGTGGCTCTGGCGCCAGCGGCGCAGAGGTTGTTGGACGACAATTCACCGCTGGTGCGCGGTATGGCGGTGTGGGCTTTGCGTCGGCTGCTTGACGCGGACGCCTTTCAACGCCTCAAATCGGCGCGCGCGGCGGCAGAGCAGGATGCCGGCGCTGCGCGGGAGTGGGCGGTATGAACCCGGACGAGGAAGACCCGAGACCGGCGCCCGAAGAGCCCACGCCTGAAGGCAGCGACGAACCGATTGCCAGTGCCGAAAGGTCGTCGCCCGCGGAGGCGACGTCCGATGAACCGCCCGCAGAAATGCCGCCTTCTGTTGAGAGTTTAGAGACGCATGAAATCGCGCCACCACCGCAAGCAGCGCCAACACCGGAACCAGAACTTGTTGCGCCACCGCCGGCGCCCGCGCCAATTCTGCGCGAACCTTTGGTCCCGGCTTACGATCCGCACAGCGCCAATCCGCTTGATGAGCCGATGAGCGACGACGCCTTTGCGCAGCGGCGTGACTACGACGACCCGGCGGAAAGTTTGTTCGGCACGCCTGAGCCGCAGCCGGACATCCGTTTCCCCGGTGAAGGGCGCGCGCGTGGGCCGCGTGTGCGCGACGCGCAAGCGAACCTTGATCTTGATCTCGGCCGCATCAAACGGCGCAAGCGTTACGGGTTGTTGCTGACAACGCTCAGCGTGTTCTTCGTTGCGCTCATCTTGGCGCCGGTGACGTGGGCGCTCGCGTACCTGTTCTTCGACCCGCCCTCGACAGTGCTGATGCTGCAACGCGCATCGGAAGGGCAAGCGATCCACCACGCCCCTGTGCCGCTCAACCGCATCTCGCCCTATCTCATTCGTTCGGTGATCGCCGCGGAGGACTCGAATTTCTGCACGCATCACGGCTTCGACGTGAACGCCATTCAAGACGCCTTGGAATCCAATGCCGAAGGCAACCGCATGCGCGGCGGCTCAACGATCAGCCAGCAAACTGCGAAGAATCTGTTCTTGTGGCCGCAGCGTTCATGGGTGCGCAAAGGGTTCGAAACCTACTTCACGGCGTTGATCGAATTCATGTGGCCGAAGCACCGGATCATGGAGGCGTACCTCAACTCCGCGGAGTGGGGCGACGGCAATTTTGGCGCGGAAGCCGCAGCGCGTGCGCGGTTTGGCGTCTCCGCAGCTGATCTTTCGCCGCTGCAGGCCGCGCGGCTGGCCGCGGTGCTGCCCAGCCCCAATCGCTGGCGCGCCGATAGCCCTGGGCCGTACGTGCGCCGCCGTGCTGCCAGCGTCGTCGAGCGCGCGCAGGTCGTGCGCAACAACCACATGGCGTCATGCGTGCTGATGATCGACGCGCCGCAGTGACGCCCGTCACGAAAACGTAGGCAGAATTCCGCCCCAAGCCCACGGGCTTGCGCTAAGCTCTTCCCGCTCGCGGAAGGGACACCTCATGACTATGATGCTCGTCGTCGGCGCTATCGTCGCAATCCTGGTGATCGCGCTGATGAGCTACATTTCAAGCCGCTATTACGAAGGCCGCTACGACCGCACCTACATGACCCAAGACGAGCGCGGCTTCCGCCGTGCGCTCAAGGGCAAGACAGTGCTCTGGGACGTCGAAGAATCGATCGTTAAAGGCCCGGACGCGCCGCGTATCGAGTTCGTAGCGGTCGATCCAGCGACGGGCGGGCGTCGCACAGTGCAATTGCTCGATCCAAAAACCGGGTCGCTGAGTTTGCGCCCGCAATATTGCGCGCCGCTGCCATTCGAAGCGCTCACGGCGGATGATCACAAGGTGGTTGTGGAAGCGCGCATCCAATTCAGTCTGAATCGCGATCTCTTGAAGCACGTCTATGAGATTCAGGAATTCTCGCTGGCGCTTGAGACCCGCATTCAAAGCGCGTATCGGTCGGAAGTCGGCAAGCGCAACGACGAAGTGTTGCGCGCTTCTATCAGCGAGGTTGAGCGCGGCGTCATTGAACACCTCCGCACGGCCGAAAGCGAGGGTGATGAAAAAGGCGAGCCGGGCATGGCGCTCGGCGTCAATTTCCACACCGCCAGCTTCACTTTCAAAGAGCCCGATGAATTTGCGACGTCGCTTGCCGCACTCGGCGGCGCCGGCGCGACGCCGGAAGCGATGGACAGGGCGCGCGCCATGGCGCGGACGCAAGGCGTGCTCGCGCTTCGCCCGCAACAGCTCGATCAGATCGCCGATGTCTTCAACAAGCGCGACGCGGCCTCCACGGCGGCGCTGTTGGCGCTGCTCGAAATGCAGACGCGCCAAAACATCGCCGAAGCCTTGGCCTCATCAGGACAGCTAATTGTGGTGACGCCGCAAGAGCTTGGGTTGATCGGCATCACGGCGCAGCGCGATGCGCTTCAACGCGCGCGTGCGGCGGGCGAAGCGCTGCAGCCGCCTGTGGCAAATGGGTCAGGCCAGCGCCCTGAGCAACGCGTTTAGGCGTTAACGGTGCGGCGGCAGCTTGCGGTTCAGAGCGCGGCCCGGCAATGAGGACGCGGGCTGCGCAAGCCCGTGGGGACGGAGTCTTTCGGCTTGAGTGGCTTGAGGTTGCTGTTCGGCATTGCCGTGTTCGGCGGCATGATCGTGCTCTGCATCATTGGCTGGAGCTACGGCGGCGCCGGCGGCCTGATCGGCGGCGCGCTAGGCTTTCTGTTTCGCTTGGGTGGGCGTGGCCTCGATTGGGGTGAGCGCCTCGGCAACGGTTATATCGGCGCCCTCATGGGACTGCCGTTGGGATTTTTGGTCGGCGGTCTTTACGCGCTGGGCTGGCCTGCCGTGCAAGCAGCGCTGAACGCCCCATCGCACTAAAACAACGCGCCTTGAACCAAACTAGGTTCCGCGCAATGCGCAGAACCTAGCTCAGCGGTCGAACCTATTCGCCGAACACGCGCACGGTCGCGGTTGCGCGACGCCAGCTGGTTTCTTCGTAGGTCATGTCGATTCGCCGGATGTGACGGTTGCGCCCGTTGAGGTCGATCGCGCGCGTGCATTGGCCCGGCCCGATCAAATCGCGCACCGAGACATCCTGGCCGCCTCCATTCTCGAAGCGCAGATGCAAGTCGTACATGCGGATGGGATTACGATAGACGCAAAGACGGATGCGATTGAAGTCGCGAAAACCGGCAAGCCGGATTGTGTCGTGATCGGTGCGATCGGCGACGTCACGAACACCGAGTTCAGTCCAGGCAAACGCCGGCGTGGCGATGGCCGCCATCGCAATGGTTGCTGCGATCAGAGATGCTTTGATATTCACGTTAAATCCTCCCGAAGAGAGAAGACCCTCACGGAAGCACAAACGCGGCAGGGCAACCCTTCCGTCGCCAGACATTTTTGTCAGACGTGACCTAAGTAACGAGCGCTACTGCGCCGCGACAGGCGTCCCGGTGCGCTTGCTCTCGCGCACGTTGCCGAGGACGAGCAGGTTGTCGACGTTGCGGGGTTCCAGCCGCACCGCCGCTTGGGCGTCGGCTTCGGCCAGATCGAACGAGCTTTGCTGCATGCGCGCCGAGGCGCGCAAGCGTAGCGCCAGGGCGTCGTCAGGGCGAATGTCCAGCGAGTGCGAAAGATCTTCCTCGGCGTGACGATAATCGCCTTCAAGCGCGTAGGCGCGGGCGCGGTCGATCAAAACATCCGGCAATTGTGCGCGGTCGCCGTGCAGCGTGGTGATCGCCAGCGTGAAGGCGCTGCGCGCGCCGCTCGGATTGTGATCGAGCAAAAACGTGTTGCCGGCTTGCGAGAGCAGCTCTACGCGCAACGCCGTCAAGTCGGGGCTGACGGCAGTTGCAAGGGACTGAAAGCGTCGCGCTGCTTCGTCGTAACGATGCTCCGCCACCAGCGCCATCGCGGCGCACCGGAAGCCTGAGAGCGAGTGGGTTTCCGCCGCCCAGGCCATGCCTTCTTCATAGGCGCGGTCAGGGTGGCTTTCGATCAGCGTCACGCATTGTTGGAAGCGGGTGGATGTTTCCGCCGACGGATCGACGGCCTGAAGCAGCGCAAACGGCAGAACGAGAGCGGCAATGGTCATTGTTTCGGCGTCTCCCCGTACACACTGAGGCCCAAGGGGGATGCCGAAAGCAAGCGGCGAATCCAAGGCGGGGACGCCAACGGCACCCCTCAACTGCAGTCGCAGCCTCGTTTGCGAGGGGGGCCGAGCGTAGCCTTGGCCCCTGGCGCGCCGGCTCGAATTAAGCCGACCGCGTCGGCAGTTAATGAATCTCAACGGCTTCTTAAGCAAAACCGATATCTATCATCGGTTTAAGCGGAAATGGACGAATTCAGGCAGCAGCGAAGCATTGCAAGAAGGTCACATCCTGACGGTTCTGCAGGTTACGCCTGAGCTTAATGCTGGCGGCGTCGAGCGGACCACGCTTGAAATAGCGCAAGCGATCAGCCGCGCCGGGGGGCTCGCCTTGATCGCCAGCGCCGGCGGTCGCCTTGAGCCGGACCTCAAGGCGACCGGCGGCGAGCTGGTCAAGATCCCGGCGCAATCCAAAAATCCTCTGACCATGCTCGCCAATGCGTGGCGCATTGCGCGCATCGTCAAGAAGCGGGGCGTCGATGTCGTGCATGCGCGCTCGCGCGCGCCGGCCTGGAGCGCCTGGATGGGTGCGCGTCTTGCAGGCGTGCCGTTCGTGACCACGTTCCACGGCATCTATAATGCGCGTTCGCCACTGAAGCGCTTTTACAATTCGATCATGGCGAAGGGCGATGTGGTCATCGCCAACTCGGAATTCACGCGCGAGCACATTCTTTCGCACTACGTGGTTGATCCCGAGAAGGTGATCGCCATCCCGCGTGGCGCCGATCTCGACGTTTTCGATCCGGCAAAAGTCTCACAAGTCGATGTCGAAGCTATGCGCGCCGCGTGGCGCGTAGCCCGCGATGACTCGCGCTGCGTGGTGATCGCGCCGGCGCGGTTGACGCGTTGGAAGGGTCAGCTGGTGTTGATCGAAGCGGTAAAGCTGATCGAGCAGCGCCGGCCGGGAACTTTGAAAGTGATCATTGCCGGCGATGCGCAGGGCCGCGTGAGTTACGTGCAGGAAATGCAAGCTGCAATCGACGGCGCCGGACTGCGTGAAGTGGTGGCGCTCATCGGGCACGTCGACACAATGTCAGCCGCGTTTGCGGCCTCTGATATCGCGGTGTTTCCGGTGACGGAAGCGGAAGCGTTCGGTCGCGGTGCGGTGGAGGCGCAAGCGATGGGTGTGCCGGTAATTGCATCAAATCTTGGCGGATTCACTGAGACTATCGTGGAGGGCGAGACAGGTTTGTTGGTTCCGCCGGGCATCGCGTTGGCGCTCGCAGCGGCCATCGAACGCATGGTGGATATGCTTGAAGATGAACGGCGTGAAATGGGAACCCGTGCACGTATCCGCGCGCGGCAGCTTTACGCCACATCGACGCTGCAATCCGCCACATTGGCAGTTTATCGACGTTTGCTAGATGCCGCCGCTTCAAAATCGTCCGCGCGTGGGCGAGGCGAAGCAGTGCTTTGAGACGGTCCGGAGAGCGAGAGTATGGTTGTGTGGCGTAGGGCTCAACCGAAGAAAAAAGCAGAGGCGGTTGCGCCGGCAAAGCATGCCGATCGTGTGCTCATTATTCAGCTCGGCGAGTTAGCGGCGTTCGTGCAAGCGCTGGCGGCGGCTAAACGCATTCGCGATTTCCATGTCGGCGCCCGCGTCACCTTGCTGACCACAGAAGCGACGCGCGAACTCGCGGAGAAGTGCCCATACTTCGACACGATCGAGGCCGACGGCAAACCGACAGAGCCGCAAGCCATCACCAAGCTGATCGCTCGCATTCGTACAGCCAAGTACGACGTGGTCTATGACCTCGAAGGCTCGAGCCGCACCGTGAACTACTTCCAGGGCATGCGGCCGTGGCCGCCGCAATGGTCAGGCCCAGCCGCCGGCGCTTCGCATCGCTACGTTGCGGAGCGAGGGCAGATACATCCGCTGGACCGCTACGCCGCCCAGCTCGAAGCCGCTGGCATCGCCGCGCCCGATCCTGTGGTGCCTGAACTCAGCTGGGTGCGCGCTGCGCTCCGGGATGCACCGCGGCTGCAGCCCGACTTTTTCGGCATCCGCGGCAGCTACGTTTTGATGCTGCCGCGCGGTGGCGTGGCAGAGGCAAATCGCTCCTGGCCGCAAGAGAAGTATATTGAACTGGCCCGCCGCATGGCGCGCCGGGGTGTGACGCCGGTGATCCTGGGCACAGCGGACGTGCGCCAGATCGGGGCTGCGATCGCTGCGGCCGAGCCGGCGGCCAAGAACCTGGTCACCCGCGCCGATCTCTTCCAGTCCATCGGCCTGGCGGAGCGCGCGGCGCTCGCCTTGGGCGATGACGTCGAGCTGATGCACGTGGCCGCTGCCGCTGGGGCCACTTGTGTGACCTTCCTCTCGGCGCTGGTGCGTCCTGAGGAGACGGCGCCGCGCGGCAAGGGCGGGGTCGTTGCACTGACCGCCGCGGTTGTTGCCGACTTGCCGGTGGAGCAGGTCGAGCGGCAGTTGCGGAATTGCGGCGCTTACCCCGAACACGTCGCAACCGCTTGATGGCGGGCTCCGCACAAGCGATATTGCGATTGTGAGTCCGCGCTCCCCATCGGGGCGCGGGTTCGCTTGTTTGATCAACAGCGCCAGGAGAATGCCCGATAGCTAGACGACCGTACGCCGCGCCACCGCCCTCCAAAGATGGGCCGCGCGTGAATGAGGATATCCGGGGCGTGGCCCGCGTGCTCCTCATCGATGCAGAAGGAGAAAAGCAGGGGGAAATGCCGATCAGCGCGGCGCTTGAAGCCGCCCGCGAGGCTGGCCTCGACCTCGTTGAGGTGTCCCCAAATTCCACTCCGCCCGTTTGCAAGATCCTCGACTACGGCAAGTTCCGGTTCGAGGAGCAGAAGAAGAAGGCCGAAACGCGCAAGAAGGCCAAGCGGATCGAACTCAAGGAAGTCAAAGTTCGTCCGAACATCGACGACCACGATTACGAAGTGAAAATGCGCGCCATCCATCGCTTCTTCGAAGAGGGCGACAAGGTGAAGGTCACGCTGCGCTTCCGCGGCCGTGAAATGGCTCACACCCATCTCGGCATGGAATTGCTCGAACGCATGCGGGGCGAACTCGACGGCATCGCCAAGGTCGAGCACGAACCACGCTTCGAGGGTCGCCAGGTCGTCATGGTGATGGCGCCGCGCGCGAACTAAGCCGCGGTTCAGCTTCGCACCGCTAATCCAGCCGTAAACACGGAGTGCTCATGCGCGCGATGATGTTTGCTGTTGTGGTGTTGGCGGCTGCCTGCGCGGAGCCGGCTGGGCCCGTTGTCGCTGAGCCGCCGACGGCCGCACACTCGCCGATTGCTCAGCAAATTCGTGCAGACATGCAGCGCCTTGATCGCGAACTTCACGCGCAAGGTGTTGTCGTGGCGGGCATAGGCGAAACCGCCGATCTTGGCGGCGGTCTAACGGTTCGGCCGCTCGCAGTGATCGAAGATAGCCGCTGCCCGAATAACGTCGCGTGCATCTGGGCGGGCCGCTTGCGGCTTCGCGCCAATGTCTCCGGCGAAGAAGTAGAACTCACGCTCGGCGAAGCTCTCAGCACGCGGCGCGGCTCAGTGACGCTCGCGGTCGTCAGCCCCGGTCCGTGGGCGGAGTGGCCGACTGCCGAGCTTGGGGCGAAGCCTGCTTACAAGTTCGGCTTCACGCGCAGCTAGCCGCGTGTGAAGCGGCGGCGCTTGGTCATGATTGTCATGTTGATCAACAGCAGGATCAGCGCCAACGCGAAGCCAGAATAGTTGATGTACGGGATGTAGGTCGCGTGCTGGTCGATGAGGCTGGTGACATGTGCGCCGACGTTTTGACGCTGCGCCGCTTCTTGCGCTTGCCGCGCTTGCTCGCCCACAACGCCGAAATCGACGCCTGACGGCAAACCGACTTGCGACAGCGAAAGGCCGCCGATCGTCGGCAAGCGCGAAGGCGCGTAGAGCGCGTGCAGTCCGAACGCCAAAGCAAACGTCGCCAGGATCGCCATCAGCCAGCGCGAACCCGCTATGGCCGAGAGCGAGGAGGTCACTTTGACCTTCTCTTCGTGAAAGACCTGCTTGGCTTCGTTGAGGCTGTGAGGCGTCCGCATCGCTGTCTCCGCTGGCGGAGATTATCTGGGCGCCGGGTCTGGCGCTAGCGCGCGGGCGGCTGCTGGTCGTTCAGCGAAGCCAGTTGTCGGAAGGCCTTGGCCCATTCCAAGTACCACACGCGGGCGCCCGGGTCGGCCGCCTCGGAGGCCAGACGCGCAAGTTCATCGGCATTCTGGGCCGGGGTTTCATGCAAGTCGTTCAGACTCTGCCTGTCCACAATCGCGCTCCCAGCCGCGCTGCATTTGTCCCCAGAACTGGCCAATGCGCCGGGTGAAGAGCCGGTTCCGGGTGTGACTGCAGATGCCGCGGGACCGCTTGTTCCGGGTCACACCCCGTGTTACAGGCCCCGCCTTCTTTGGGTGGCCCGGCGAAACGGCATGCCGTGGCGGCCCTTTTTGGCGTGCTTGCACGCCTATCCCAGGAGGATGAAATGCCGAAACTGAAGACCAAGAGCGGCGTCAAAAAACGCTTCAAGGTCACCGCTACCGGCAAAGTCATGGCCGGCGCGGCTGGCAAGCGTCACCGCCTCTCGAGCCACAACGCCAAATACATCCGTCAGAACCGCGGCACCTCCGAACTGGCCAAGCCAGATGCGGACCGTGTGAAGCTCTGGATTCCGTACGGCCTGAAATAGGCTCGCACCCAAGACACTGACTGGAGATTTGAAATGGCTCGCGTCAAAGGGGGCGTTACCGCTCACGCCCGTCACAAGAAAGTTCTGAAGAAGGCGAAGGGCTTTTACGGCCGTCGTTCGAAAACCTTCCGCACGGCCAACGCCGCTGTTGAGAAGGCCGCGCACTATTCGTACCGCGACCGCAAAGTGCGGAAGCGCGAATTCCGCGCGCTCTGGATCCAGCGCATCAACGCGGCTGTCCGCGAAGAGGGCCTGACGTATTCGCGATTTATCGCCGGGCTCGCCAAGGCGGGTGTCGAACTCGACCGCAAGGTCATGGCCGACATCGCCATGCACGAGCCGGCGGCTTTCAAGGGTCTTGTTGCGCAAGCCCAAGCCGCACTGAAGTAACGCGGGTCGCAAAGACACAGATTAAGATTCAGCGGCGACGCACTCGTGGGACACGGTCTCGTACGTGGCTGTGTCCTCAATCCACGCGCGCCATGTGCCGCGATTGGAACTCGGACTGGTGAATTCCGACGCTCCGCGCAGTATGTAATTGTGCCCACTCGTTGCTTCGAACTGCAAACAAATTGTCGATAGGCCGAGCTGGCCCACTGATCGTCCAAGCTGGCCTGCTCGCCCCCATGCCACGTCTAATCGGTGTGGTCCGGGAGAGAGTTCGTACCGATTGACAAGACCGACACCGCCGGATCTTCCGTCGATCTGCGCGACCACCGCACCGCCCAGCAAGCTTGGGGTGTGTAGGACCGCGATTTCGCCGATCGTGTGATGCGGGCCTTCATCCTGCCTCGTGCTAGCGCAGGCGGCCGCCAATAGCAGTACCGCAGTTAGCATGACGCGCATGTCTGATTTTCCCCAATTGAAGGCTAACTCTAATTCTCTAACCGAAACAAGTTCGGTTTGGGCCACGCAAATTGCCTCTGGATGTTTCTCTCCGCTAAACACCCCCCATGACTGCTCAAACTCCTGACCTTACGGCCCTGGAACGCACGCTTATGGCGCGCGTCGACGCGGCGAACGACGAAGCGGCGCTCGAAGCGGTGCGCGTGGACGCGCTGGGCAAGCAGGGCGCGATTTCGGCGCTGATGAAGAATCTGGGTTCGATGAGCCCGGATGAACGCAAGACGTTCGGCGCCGCGCTCAATGCTGTGAAAGACAAGGTTTCCGAGGCGATCGTGGTCAAGAAAGCCACGCTGGCCGAGGCGGCGCTGGATCGTCAGCTGCAGAGCGAGGCGGTGGACGTGACGCTGCCGCCGGTGAAGCCGCGGCTGGGGACGATCCATCCGGTGAGCCAAGTGATGGAGGAGATGGCGCAGATTTTCGGCGAGATGGGGTTCACGGTCGAAGAGGGGCCGGACATCGAGACCGATTTCAACAATTTCACCGCGCTCAATTTCCCGCCCAACCATCCCGCGCGCGAAACGCACGACACCTTTTTCATGAACGCTACTGATGAGTCCGGCGCACGCAAGGTCCTGCGCACGCACACCTCGCCGGTGCAGGTGCGCACCATGCTGAAGCAGAAGCCGCCGATCCGCATGATCTGCATGGGCCGCACCTTCCGCAAAGATTCCGACGCCACGCACACGCCGATGTTTCACCAGATCGAAGGTCTGGTGATCGATGAGACGTCGACGATGGCGGATCTGCGCAGCGTGTTGATGGCGGCGATCAAAGCGTACTTCGAAGTGGATGACGTGCGCTTGCGTTTCCGGCCGCACCATTTCCCGTTTACCGAACCGAGTGCGGAAGTCGATGTGGGCTGCGATCGCTCCGGCGGCACGATCAAGATCGGCGCTGGCGACGATTGGCTGGAGATTCTCGGCTCCGGCATGGTGCACCCGAACGTGCTCAAGAATTGCGGCATCGATCCGGAGAAATACCAAGGCTACGCCTTCGGCATGGGCATCGATCGCTTGGCGATGCTCAAATACGGCATGCCGGATCTGCGCGACTTCTTCGCCGCCGATACGCGCTGGCTGAAGCATTACGGCTTCAGCCCGTATCTGCTGCCCGGCTTGGCGCAGGGAGTGGGCTGATGAAGTTCACGCTCTCCTGGCTCAAAGAGCATCTCGCAACGGATGCGAGCGTTGGCGACATCGTCGAGCGCATGACCATGACGGGGCTTGAGGTCGAAGGCGTTGAGGACGCCGGCGAGAAGCTCAAGGCGTTCTCGGTGGCGCGCATTGTCAGCGCGGCGAAGCATCCGAACGCCGACAAGCTGCAAGTCTGCCAAGTCGAGACCATCGACGGCATGAAGGAAATTGTCTGCGGCGCGCCGAATGCGCGCGCGGGTTTGGTGACGGCGTATGCGCCGATCGGCACGTACATTCCGGGCACCGGCATCACGCTGGAGCCGCGACCGGTGCGGGGCGTGGTTTCGAACGGCATGTTGTGTTCGGGCGCCGAGCTTGAACTCGATACCGATGCCGATGGAATTTTCGAACTCGATGATGGTTTGAAGGTCGGCACGCCGCTGGCGGAGGCGCTCGGCTTGAATGATCCGGTGATCGATATCGAAGTGACGCCCAATCGTCCCGATTGGTTGGGCGTCGTCGGCATCGCGCGCGATCTGGCGGCGGCTGGCGTTGGCAAGCACACGACGAAGGCGGCGCTGCCGGTGCCGGGGCGTTATCCGTCGCCGCAGCAGGTGGGCACCGAGGCGCCGCAAGCGTGTGCGGCATTCGCGGGGCGGCTTATTCGCGGCGTGAAGAATGGGCCGTCGCCGGAGTGGCTGCAGCGGCGGCTGCGCTCGATCGGGCAAAAACCGATCAGCGCGCTCGTCGACATCACCAATTTCATCACCCATGACCGCGGGCGGCCGCTGCACGTTTATGATGTGGCCAAGCTCAGCGGCACGGTGCGCGCGCGCATGGGGCGTGAGGGTGAGAGCTTCCTGGCGCTCAACGGCAAAGTTTATGACGTGACGCCGTCTATGTGCGTGATCGCTGATGATGCGCGCGTGTTGGGATTGGGCGGCGTGATTGGCGGCGAGTATTCGGGCTGCACTGAGGCGACCGTCGATGTGCTGATCGAGAGCGCGTATTTCGATCCGACCATCACGCACCAGACGGGCCGCGCGTTGGCGCTGACCACGGATGCGCAATATCGTTTCGCGCGCGGCGTTGACTCCGGCTTCATCGTGCCGGGCGTTGAGCTGGCGACGCGCATGATCCTCGATCTCTGCGGCGGTGAGCCGAGCGAGATCATGTTGGCCGGCGAGATTCCGGCGCCGCCGCAGCCGGTGACATTCGATCCAGATCGCGTGCGCACGCTTTCCGGCATCGATGTGAAGCCGACGCGGGTGCGTGCGGTGCTTAAGGATTTGGGCTTCGAGACGAGTGCTGAGGGGCAGAGCTCCAAGCGCATCATTGTGGAGCCGCCGACGTGGCGGCGCGATGTGATGGGGCCCGCCGATCTGGTCGAGGAGGTCGCGCGCATCGAGGGCTTCGACAAAATGCCGACGCTTGAGCCGCCGCGTGCGCAAGGCTTTCGCGCGCCGCCGGCGAGTGTGGGCGAGAGCCGCGCGCGCTTGGGCAAGCGTGCGACGGCGGCGCTTGGCTATTTCGAAGCGGTGACGTGGAGCTTCTGTGCGCGGAGGCACGCGAAACAGTTTGGCGGCGGCGCCGATGAGATGCTGGTCGCCAATCCGATTTCGTCCGAGCTCGATTGCATGCGGCCGTCGATTCTGCCGGCGTTGCTGGTGGCTGCGCAGCAGAACGCCAATCGCGGGTTCGATGATGCGCGTTTGTTCGAGGCGGGGCCGATTTATCGCAGCACGTCGGATGGCGGGCAGGAGCGCACCATCACGGCAGTGTGGCGCGCGCGGCCGCCGCGGCATTGGCGGGCGGCGCCGCAGCCGGATATTTTCGATGTGAAGCGCGATGTGCTGATCGTGCTGGAGGCGATCGGCGCGCCGGTGGCGTCGCTGCAGACGTCGAGTGATGTGCCAGGTTGGTGGAGGCCGGGGCGCGCGGGTGCGCTGCGGCTGGGCAATAAGCCGGTGGCGATCTTTGGCGAGATTCATCCGCGCACGTTGAAGGCGCTGGATGTCGAGGCGCCGGCTTTGGCGTTCGAGATTTTCCTCGATGCGCTGCCGACGCCGCGCGCGAAGGGTGGGCGCACCAAGGCGCCGCT
Organism: Vitreimonas sp.; assembly: GCA_049287825.1. Lineage (GTDB taxonomy): Bacteria > Pseudomonadota > Alphaproteobacteria > Caulobacterales > Aquidulcibacteraceae > Vitreimonas. Next base: position 41,938 of record JBAQGO010000009.1, read on the forward strand.
TGAGAAGCTCGAGCTGATGCCGCTGACGCGCGACTTTGCGTTTATCGTTGATGACGGGACGCCGGCGGCGGATGTGGTGCGCGCGGCGTTAGGCGCCGATAAGCAGCTGATCAGCGATGTGTCGTTGTTCGATGTGTATCGCGGCGAGCGCATGGCGGCGGGCAAGAAGAGCCTGGCGATCGAAGTGACGCTGCAGCCGCGCGAGAAAACGCTGACCGATGCGGACATCGAAGCGGCAAGCGCGAAGATTGTGAGCGCGGTGATGAAGGCGACGGGTGGGATGTTGCGGGGGTAAGGCTCGGGCAACCCAACGCTTTCGTCATTCCGGCCGACCGAAGGGAGAGCCGGCACCCAGGGGGTGACGGAGCGCGGTGCTCGTAGCCCCTGGGTTCCGGATCGCGCTCCGCGCGTCCGGAATGACGGATGTTATTATTGACCGCACATGCGTCATGCATTGCGGGTTTACTTTCGCTTCGTGCTCTCAGAAGTGGGAGAGCGGGGCGCGCACCAAGCGTGCGCAGAAAGAGGTAGTGGGCGTGGTGCTTCGTGCGCGCCCCGCGTGATTTGTTTTGGCGACCGGCGGAAACTCAGGGGCGTTGCTACCGAACCACGGCGGGCCATGCGTTAAGGGAGACAAGGTCTCACTGCTTCGATAACTGAAGCAGCGAAACTAAAGATCGGCGCTTTCTCTTCGCCTAGCGGGGTCGCCCCCCGACCGATCCTCGCGACGCTGGGTATGCCGCGCGCTCTTAGCGCCTAATTTCCGTTCCCGATCGATGTGCAGGTCAACCACAAC
>JBAQGO010000010.1:0-19531 GCA_049287825.1 Vitreimonas sp.
AACAAAGACCCGTTCTTTGACCGCGACCTCAATAATTTTCGATTGTTGTTTGATCTGCGGGTGATTGACGCGGGCGTGATCGTCACAAGATGTGATCACTTGCAGGAAATCTTCAACGCGCTCGGCAAAGGCGCAAGTTACGGCCAATCGACAACGCACATGTCGAAACTAGTGCCGAAGGCGCAAGGCGGCAGCGGCGGTGGCTGTCCTGTGTTAGTCTTTGGAATATCGAGGAAGCTCTATGTTGAAGACGAAATCCCAAGTGCGGCAGAAATCGCCGCAGCTCAGCCTCAACCTGGAGAAGAGCCCAGCGAGTGAATTGCTCGCGTTCACGAAAGGCCAGCGCTTTCCTACGATTTTGGCTGATCCGCCTTGGCAGTTTCAAAACCGCACGGGAAAAGTAGCCCCCGAGCACCGGCGTCTGTCACGCTATTCGACAATGACGCTGGATGATATTTGCGCATTGCCTGTGAACATGGTCGCTAGCGACCCAGCACACCTATATCTCTGGGTGCCGAATGCCCTTCTGCCCGAAGGCCTGCGCGTGATGGCCGCCTGGGGCTTTCAGTACAAATCCAACATCATTTGGCACAAGGTTCGCAAAGACGGCGGCTCGGACGGTCGCGGCGTCGGCTTCTACTTCCGCAACGTGACTGAAATCTTGTTGTTTGGCGTACGAGGAAAGAATGCCAGGACGCTCGCGCCCGGCCGTCGACAGGTGAATTTGTTGGCCACGCAGAAAAGAGAGCATTCGCGAAAACCAGACGAGATATTTCCTATTATTGAAGCTTGCAGCCCTGGGCCATTTCTCGAAATCTTCGCACGCGGGACGCGTCCCGGTTGGTCGCTCTGGGGCGATCAGGCGGATGAGGGCTACGTGCCAAGTTGGGATACTTACCCCAACCACAGCCAATCGAATATCATTCCGATTGGCGCCGCCAAAAAATCCGCAGCCGCCAAGAAGCCTCAGAAACCGCGCACAAAGCCTACTGCTCGCAAAAAGAAGTCTGCGTAGCCCCTGCTCACGCTGGGCGGGAAAATTCCCAGAAGCAGTCGCTCGGAGTTGGATTGCTCAAAACAGACGTTGAGACGACGAAGCTTGACCCTGGCCGCGACTCGCAATCGCGTCTGAGAATGAAACCCCAAGTCTTCATCGCCTCATCCTCTGAGAACTTGGACCTCGCATACGCGGTTCAGGAAGGCCTTGATCGTGACGCAGAGTGCACGGTCTGGACACAAGGAATCTTCACGCTTTCGCGTCCGGCGCTGGCCTCTTTGCAGGACGCGCTTGCTGAGAACGACTTTGGCGTTTTCGTTTTTTCCCCGGACGACATCTCAGTCATCCGAGATGAAGCGAAACGAGTTGTGCGCGATAATGTAATCTTCGAACTCGGCCTTTTCGCTGGTCGGCTCGGGCCCGAACGTTGCTTCGTGTTCACGCCCCTTGGTGTTTCAGATCTCCATCTGCCCAGCGATCTCATCGGGATCACGCCTGCGGAATATGAGCCGGAACGCCAAGACGGCAATCTCATCGCCTCCCTCGGACCGGCCTGCAATCGCGTTCGCCGCACGATTGCTGCTATGGGCAAATTTCAGCCCGCGCGCACGCTTGAAGATGCGGTGCCTGCGCTCACCGTGGACGAAAACGACTGCATCTCGATCATTCAGTCTTGGTTGGGAGCTCGAAGCCCATCTGACAATGCGAGGGCGATGCGATTTGATGATGTCGACCGTGAGCTTCGCCTTGCGCCGGGTTCCGCGCGCAAGTTTCTCGCAAAGGCGGCCCAGCGATGGGATTATGCCATCGAACGCGAGGGCAAAGACACAATCCTATTTCGCAGCGCGCGCTACTAGCGTTGCCCTAGACCAAGACGCGGCTCAATCGCAACAACAGTCGTTCAGCAACAGCGCGCAAAGCAGACATCACTATAGCGAGCTTCACACAACTCAAACGAGTACTTCCCAATCACGGTACAGAGCGCGTACCGAACGTTCGATCTCTACATGATAGTGCTCAGGAGGACGTCCCCCAACGAAGTCGTAGGTGACGATGCTAGCACCGTCGTACGCGATATCTTCCAGCCAAGGGGCGCGGGCCTTGGCGTTCCAAGCCGTATGCGGCACCACCACGGCTCGCAGAAACCTTCGCAACGAGACCGTGTCGTGGATAGCTACTTCGATCGAGCAAATTCGATCGTCAGGCTCGTTCCTGCCCGGCGATTTCAAGAGCTGAACGTACGCGTTCGCGAGATGCTCAAAAGGTTCAGCGATGTCCTCTGCGATTTTACTGCGATCCCCAGCGTAATAGCTGGCTTGCGACCCAAAAACTTTCGCGATCAGTTTGTTCGGCCGGCTAAGGTCACCGACGAGATTGAAGTCGTCCGTATCCATATCCTCGGTGAGCACATGATCGTAGCCGCGATTTGCGTGTGCGCCTGTGTCGAACGCGTGAATTGCATCAGCTTCGCCCAGTAGAAGCTCTTTGAATATGAAGCAGTGTGGCGAAGCAAACTCCGCTTTGACTACTCTGGCATCGCTCGGGCGATATGCAGGGCGCCCGTAGAAGAAATATGCAGTTTCTTTTCCCAGCACTCTGCAAGGCGACGGCTCGATAGTCCCTTCTCGCGAAATACGCTCCGCCAGTGTGCCCCGCGTGACATGTGTCAACGGAAGCATCGGCCAGTGCGGGTCGGACTGTCTGTCGACCCATTCGCGAAACGTTGGATTACCTGCGGTCTGCACGACTCGAACTCCTAGCGAGCCATCCAGTGCGCCCGGTGATAGTAAACGAGTGGTGAATCCGAATTTTTCACTCACAGAATCGCTTGGAAGCAGACCCCAGGGAGTTTGCGCCGCTCGATCCCATGTGTGGACGGCACCCTGCTGGCAAGGAAAATCTCTGATCATGTTCGGCGGTCGGTGCGCCCATGTGTCCGGCCTGTTTGTGCGACGCGAACGCCGCTGGCCTTCATGCTCTCCGCAGATCAGATCCCGATCAAAAGCACGCGCTTAAAACAGCGCTCTGGGATGGCTGGGTTTGTCTGATCCCCGGTTCGACCGGTCTTGCATGATTTTGTGATCGCCCTTTCCAACCTCTATGCGCGTCGCCTCGGGACGCGCGTTCGTTACGCGGCCTGCAATGCCGGCTCGCGATACTTTTCACCTTTGGTCATAAGCGCCCAGACCATGCGGGTGATTTTGTTGGCGAGAGCTACCGCTGCGATCTTCGACGTTCGTCGTTCGAGCAGCTTCACCAACCAAGGCCGCTTCGTTCCGTGCCGCTGCGCGTAGCGTATGACTGCGAGAGGTCCTGCCACGAGCAACCACCGCAGATATCTGTCGCCGCGCTTCGATATCGAGCCGAGCCTGTCCTTCCCGCCGCTAGAATTCTGCTTGGGCACCAAGCCAATGTATGCGGACAACGCTCTGCCCGACTTAAATGCCGACGCATCGCCGACCCGCGATCTCTCGATACACTTTGATCAGTCACTTAGCTTCTGTGATGACCTCTCAGAAATAGCGATAGGATCCTGGGTCTTCGAGCAAAGCACCGTCGGAGGTAATGTTCGATACAAAAATGGGGCGGCTAGAACCGCGCACCCGCACGAATTGGCGCGCACGATTTGAATTTTCTACGATCGCGTCCTGCTTCGACTTGAGCCGCCCGAACACCCGGGTCCAATCGGGTTTCGTGGTCCCTGCTTGCGCATCAGATTCAACAGCGACTACGTTTTCCTCATAATGCCCGGAAGCATGCCCTTCAAAATCGAACGCTAACTGCCTGATAGCGCTGACTCTGCTCTTCGATATGCGGGGCCGCGCGTAGCCCGAGACACTTACGACCGGGGCTCCGCGTCCAAGAATTTCGCATTCCTCGAACTCAGGGGCGCCGGCGGCGGGCACCTCAACCGCGTGAGCGCCGATTGCTTCGACGTGGGTGCCAATCAACTTCGGCCTTCCCCTGCACACGATTGCCCGCCCGCGCATTGTGATCACGTCGCCGCCTACGAAGGTACCCCCAGAATTTGCCACGAACCACACGCCAGCGCATCCTGTCGCCGTTACGCTCGAAGCAATCAATATAGGATTGGCCTTCGCTGCGACGTGGAGTGCGGAGTCATACTCATTCCTCGCGTTAGAAAAGCGACGCACATCGCACTTCAGCAACACGGGCTGGCCGCGCTCACAGTGCACCGCGTGATGCGCCTCGCGCGTCTCGATAGTGACATTTTCTATGCGCGCGGATTCACCGAAACCGACTGCGGGACCGCGTTTAGTCCCGCGTATGGTGGCGCGTTTGGCGGCGCTCCCGAGACCAACAATCCTGACGGGCTTTGATATTCTGATGCTCTCGTGACGTTCGCCTTCGTCAAGTACGATAAGCTGATTGGGCTTCGCTTTGTCGAGCGCTTCCGCGATTGTCGATACCTTTAGGTAGTTCGCCCCCGCTGGACGGGGCAGATCCGCTCTTGTTGACACTACGAACGCAGCATCACGCAGCATTTCTTGATCGAGCGTAGCTTGCGTTAGCGCGGTGGCTAGATCGAGTTTTCCGGCGCTGCTGATGAGCGCTCTGGCAGACGCAATTATGTAATCCACGTCGATGTAGTGCGGTCCCTCATCGAGTTCTTCGCGGGGTTCCTCGTGGGGATCAACCTCAAGCGGCAATTGTGCTTGCGCCTCGGCTTTTCGCTCCGCTTCCACGCGTTCCGCGGCTTGTTGTTCGCCGAGAAGGTTCAGAATCGACTCGCGCTGGGACGGAGCAAGTTCTGCAAGCCCACGCACTAGCGCACTCCATCCCTGATGCCCCTGAAGACCGGACCAATCGGATAAGTCAGGTGCAGCCATTGCGTTGAACGGCACAGGCGGCACCACCGGAGCGAGGAGTGCTCCAAAATACTTATCTCCCTCCAGTCCGCGAAGCGCCTCGCCGCGGACCCAAACAGAAGCCCTCGAGCGCTCGGACCAGAGCACTAGAACGGCGGCCACCTGGCCGATCTGGCCGTCGATCACGGTACTGATGTCATCCTTGGCTGCTGGGGCCTGCCTATCGATCCAAGGCTGAAAACCCAGCGCCTCAAGTCGCTCGCAAACGCGCTGCGCCAACGCGTGGTCCTCATGCGCATAGGAAATAAACACCTTGCCCATCCGCACCCCCTTAGGCGTACCGATACAACCAGCAGTGCCTGAAGCAAGCATTGGTTAACGAAAACCATGCCGTGCCTACTCGTACTCATCGCGGCTTGCGCCAAAACTGAGGGTGGCGCGCAGAAGTGATCGAAAAGACTGCCCGGCAGCAGAAGTCCGCCTGACACCGGGCGTTCGAACGTCCGTTTCTCGCGCGCCTCCGACCGACCCGCTCGTCTGGAAATGCCCCGGAACGGACGCGAGCCGCTCTCTTGTCAATAGGCACTAACGTGCCCGTTCACGGACGCGCGTCTCTATGTTTGCTACAGGTAATGGTTCTCTTGCCTCTGGCGCTGATCGTTCCTGCCGCGATCTTTTTTGTCTGGCTGCTGCACACAGCCACCGTTTACGCCCTGCCGTTCGTGGTCGGATGGGGCGCGGCGACGCTCGCCTTCAAATCAGGCGCCGGCCTGGAAGTCGCGGCGATAATGGGCGTTGCGGCCGCGCTAGGGACCTTCGTTTCCCTTCGTTTCATTCTCGCGCAAATGCCGGATGGTCCGGCGCGCTCGACTATCGCCTTCGTGCTGATCATCCCCTCGCTGATCCTCGGGTACAATATCGCTTTGGATTTATTGGAAAGCGTCGTGCCATCCGACATGTGGCGGCAGGCAATTTCGATCAGCTTTGCCGTCTTTGGCGGGTGGCTGGCCTTCGTTCGGCTAACTGAAATCAAAGACTGACATTCGGAAAATGTCGCGCACACTGCGAAAGCGATCGAAGCCCGAAGGGCCGAGAGGCGCGAAGCGCGGCTCGGTTCACGAGAGCGCGTCCGCGCGACTAGCGCGGTTCGCACCTCCACGAGACCAATGTCCTTACCGTTTCGGACTTGATCGTGTCACCTTCTTTTCAAGCAGCCTAGAGGCGCTGACACCGAGGGCTTTCGCGACCTTCTCAAGCGTATCAACTGATGCGGCGTACTCTTCCCGCTCAAGAGCTCCGATGTAATTCCGAGTGAGTTCGGAGAGATCAGCTAACTCCTCCTGGCTCAACTCTTTCTCGGAACGGAGCATACGCAAATTGGCGGCGAGTACAGTGCGAAGCGACATGCCACGAGGGCATCGATTAACGCCGAATGTAGCGACCCAGTATACTTGGTATAATGCTCAACCAGCCGCAGAGATTTTTGGCTCAATCGCGTTTCCTGCGCTGCAGCAACACTATCGGTGAAACTTCCAAGGCTTCCGCGATCGTCTCCACCAGATCGAGCGTCGGTGAATGCCGTTCGTTTTCCAGCGAGCTCACGTAGTTGCGACTCCGCCCAGCAAGATGGGCAAGCTCTTCTTGGCTCAGTCCGCGCTCGCTTCTCAAAAGGCGCAGATTGGTCGCAAAAATTGCGTTCAAACGCGCCATGCGCGTAGGCGACTAGATTGATCGCCAACTATCTACCCAGTATACTGTGCAATCGTATGCTGGACATCGCGTCTTCTCTGGACAAGTGCGAGGCTGCCTTTCGAGGCTCAGGCCTGACGGTTGTCGCTCGTGTCTTGGAAGCGCCAAACGTTATCGATTTGGCCGTGATGCGAGGTCAGACAAGAATCGTCGTTCGATCGGTCGAGCACGTTGGCGCGGCGGACTATAGAGCGCTCCGGTCCATGCTCGCCGAAGGCGACTTCACTCGCGCCGCCATTGTCTACACCGCAGAAGACCAGCCTCATCTCTCCGGCGAAATAGAAACCTACCCCCTCTCCCGTATCGACGAGCTTGCCGCTTCTCTCGCCAGGGAGAGCGCTCCATGAGCAACACGCTCGACTGGACGCTTCTGTTCGAAGAAGAAGCCCCGCGCCTGATGCGCTTCCTCCGCCGCTTTGGACCGCGCGTATCGGCTGAAGACACTGCCCAGGAGGCCTTCGCCAAGCTCGTGGCGACACAAGAGGATATCGCCTCCCCCCGGGCTTATCTCACCACCACCGCCCGCAACCTGGCGCTCAACGATCTCCGCCGCCAGAAGAACGCGGCGACGGACACCCATGCCGACATCGAAACCATAGCGCCGGCCTACACCGCGGATCCCGAGGCTCAGCTCATCGCCGCCGAAGAGGCGGCAGCGGCCGAAGCCGCCCTCAACGCGCTAGCGCCTCGTCTCCGCGACGCGCTCCTGCTCCATCTGGTGGAAGGCCTGACCCAGCCCGAAGTGGCCAAGCAGCTCGGCTGCTCTCGCCGCACCGTGCAGCGCTCCATCGAGGCGGCTCTTGCCCAGTTGGCGCTCGCGCTCACCGAACCAGACACTTAAGCTTACCAACAGATGCCCGAGCGGCGCACCCTGACAGAAGCCGAGCGCGAGGCCAGCGGCTGGATCGTCCGCATCAAGGCGCACGATGTGAGCGATGCTGAGCGCCGGGAATTCGAGGCCTGGCGCCATGCCGACCCCGCCAACGAGCGCGCCTACGCCAAGATGGAGCGCACTTGGGGCTTGGTCGCGTCCATGCGGCACCTGAAGGGCGGCGTCGCGGCCAACGATAGCGCACCAAAAAGCTCGAACTGGAGAACCCCGGCTGCCGCTCTGGCCGCCTCGGCCCTGCTCGCGATCGGGGCGCTTGCCTGGTTCATGCAAGAGCGACCCACAATCGCCCCCGAGCACGTCCAAACAGCGCCGGGTGAGCTGCGCACCCTCACTTTGGCCGATGGCTCCACGATTGAACTGGGCGCCGGCAGCGAAGTCTCGCTTCAAGTCAGCGACACTGAACGTCGCGTAGAACTCACCTCAGGCTACGCCCTCTTCGATGTCACGCGCGATCCCAACCGACCATTCGTGGTACACACACCGCGTGGCGACATTCGCGTGCTTGGCACCTCCTTCGTCATTCGCGTCGGCGAGACCCAAGTCCGCACCACGGTCCTGCGCGGCAGCGTTAGCGGCGCAGCAGCGAGAGCGGGATTGCTCTCTGTGTTGGGCGCTCGCGAACCTGTCACCGCCGCAGTCAATCAAGAGATTCTGCTCAACGACGAAGGCGCGCAAGTTGTCGCCATCGCGGCGGAAGTCATTCCGCGCCGGCTCGCATGGCAAGAGCACATGCTGGCGTTCGACGGCGAGACGCTGAGCGAGGCCATTGCCGAAGTCTCGCGTCAGACGGGATGGCGCTTCGAGCTTGCCGACCCCGCATTGGGAAATGAGCGTGTCGGAGGCTACGTCCGCGCGGACCCCGAAGCCTTCATCGAGCTCATGTCATCCAGCCTCAACCTTGAGGCTCGCCGCGAGGGTGAACGACATGTCGTGCTCAGCCGCAGCGGCGGCTAATGCACAAGAGCGTGACGCGCCTTGCGCCGCTGAACTAGACGCATCTCGTGTCGACAGTCCCTTGAAGCGGCGCCTTCTATGGTTAGGCCTAAGCGCTCCTCTTTGGCGCGAGCCTGGAGATCGCGGCCGCCCCCGCAGCCTTTGACGCCCAACGTTTGGCAAGACGCTTCGAGGATGCGACGCTGTCGTGCGCGCCGCAGCCGCACGCGATCAGGCGACCGGCGCTAATCATGTCCTTCAGCAAGCCTCAGGTGATCGGAGCTGACGCAGCGCGCGCTAGCGAGCGCGCCGGATGGCGGTTCGCATTGCTCACGGGGATCGCCGGGGACCTGCGGCCAGCGCCTGCGAGAGAGCGCGCGCAATCGCGGGCCCATCGTAGGGCTTCATGAGCACCGGCGTATCCATTTCGGCCCAGCTCACCGCGCCATAGCCCGTCACCACCACGAACGGAATGTTCTGCCGTCTGAGTTCGCGCGCGACCCCTTCGCTGGGTAAGCCGTTCAAATTGACGTCGAGCAGCACGGCGTCGAAGCCGCCGGCCCTGGCAAAGCTCACGGCTTCCTCGACGCTAGCGGCCGGACCCACAGGTGTTGCGCCGAAATCGCGCACCATTTCCTCGGCCATCAGCGCGATCATGAACTCGTCGTCGACAATGAGGATGCGTTTGCCCTCAAGCATTTCCTTCCCCCTCGGCCAAGGGCAGCGTCAGAATGTATTCTAGTCCGTGCGGCTCAAACCGCATCTCCGCGCGGCCATTGACATCATGTGCAACCGCTCTCTCGAGCAAAACCGTGCCGAAGCCCCGGGCGCTGGGCGCTCGCACCGGTGGTCCGCCCTGTTCGCGCCAGGCAAGGGAAAGCTGCCCTGCCTCTTCGAGCGTCCAGGTGAGATCGACTTGGCCGCGGGCGAGCGACAGAGCGCCGTGCTTGACGGCATTGGTGCATAACTCATGCAAGACGAGCGCGATCGAAAGCGCCTGCTTGGGACTGAGCGTAAGGGAGGGCCCGGACCTGAAAATTCGGTTGGCAGCCTCGCCGCATACCATGGTCGCGTCAGTCACAAGCGATCCAAGATCTGCGCTTTCCCAGTTTGAACGCGTCAGCAAGGTGTGCGCTGCCGCGAGCGCGGCGAGGCGCCCATCAAAGGCCTTCCTGGCGGCGGCGGGATCGACCGGATTGCGGAAGGTCTGCAGCGCCAAGCTCTGCACGACCGTCAGCGTGTTCTTGACGCGATGATTGAGTTCGTCGAGCAAGAGCTTTTGATGTTGCTCGTAAAGCTTTCGGTCGTGAATGTCTGTGCACGAGCCGCACCATTCGAGGACGCGGCCCTTACTGTCCCTAACGAGACTAGCGCGCACCAGAAACCAGCGGAAGACGCCGTCGCGGCGTCTTAAGCGGGCCTCAAACTCCATGTCGGCGCCGCTCGAAAGGGCCTGGCGCCAGGCCGCGGTGCAAGCTTCGGCGTCGCCGCTATGAAGGAGTTCGGTGAGCCAGGCGTCGCCGCTTGCGTTTGTCTGCCCTGCATAGCTCGACCAGCGCTCGTTATGGAATGTGAGCCGGCCCTCCCTAGTGGCGGTCCAAATCATCGCCGGCGCCGAATCGGCCACGGTCTGCAGGCGCCGGCTGCCAGCTTCCAGCGCCTCTTGAGCGGCGACGCTCTCGGTCACGTCGACATTGACGCCGATCATGCCCAAAAACTGACCCTCGGGTGAGAAGCGCGGCTCACCGTTGGTGCGTACGACGCGAACCGCGCCGGCGGCGTCGAAATAGCGTCCTTGCACTTTGAACGGCGCGGCTGCTCCAATGGCCGCGATGAGCGCGGCTGTGACGGCAGGTTCGTCGTCGGGATGCATGGTCTTGCGCCAATCGAAGCTGGCGAGGTCGTTTTCCTCGACACCCCAGAAGCTGCGCAATGCTGCGTTCAAATATTGGCACCCGCCCGTGGCATCGCTCATCCAGATCATCACCGGGGCGCGATCGGCCAGCAGACGAAAACGCTCTTCGCTTTCCTTGAGCTCCGCCAGCGCATCGCGTTCCTCGGTCTTGTCGATCGCAAGGCCGACATAGCCGCGAAACCCGCCGTCTGCGCCACGCCGGGGATTGGAGTGCACGAGCATCCAGCGCCACTGCCCGTCAGCCCGGCGAAAGCGCGCTTCGAACGCGTAGGGTTTATGTCCTGCGTCCCAAGCCTGTTGCCGTTTCGCCACCACCGCTGGCGCATCTTCGGGATGCATCAGCGTCAGCCATACATTCCCCATCAAGACGTCGGGATCTCGGCCAGCGTAGGCGCAGAGCGCAGCGTTGACGAACTCGATCTCGCCCCGCTCGTTGGTCATCCACACCGGCGCCGGCGCTGAATCGGCGGCTTCGCGAAATCGGCCTTCGCTTTCGGCTAGCGCTTGCTGCGTCAACCGCCGGTCGGTTACGTCCATGATGACGCCGATTGCGCGGTCCGGGGCGCCGTCGGGCAGATAACGCACGTCGCAGCGCACTTGCAGCCACCGCTTGGCGCCATCGGCGCGAATGATCGCGTATTCGGTCTCAAACGAGGTTTGTTGGCGCGCCAGCGCCTCGGCCCACTTAGCCTGGAGTGCATCGAGCACCCCGGGCGCGTAAAGCGCTTCGATCTCATCTAAGCTTGGCGAAGCTTCGGCCGGCAGACCACACAGGCGATTGAACTCCGCCGATGGCGCAAGGCGCCTGTTGGCGATGTCGAGGCTCCAGACGGCCATCTGCGCCGAATCGAGCGCCAGTGAAATTTGCCGCGCCGCTTCATCGTGTTGAAAGCGCGAGAGAATGCGCTCGGTGATGTCTTCCAGCGTGCCAACGTAGCGCAGTGGCCGCGGCGGCGTCTCGTGCTCGGCGAACACGGCGTATCCATACGCTCTGACCCAGCGCACAATCCCGTCTGGTCGCACCACGCGGTATTCGAACGGCGTGCGGTCACGCACCGCAGGATCGAGAGCGCGCCGCGCTTGGGCCGATGTGTGCGGAAAGTCGTCCGGGTGCGTTGCGCGCACCACGTCCTCATAACTGACATCACCTTCCGGCGGGAAGCCGCAGATGGCCCGCGCGCGGTTGGAATAGACGAATGAGTTAGCGGGAATATCCCACTCCCATATGCCCAGCTGCGCGGCCTCGGCGGCGAGCGTCAGGCGATCGTTTTCAGCGTTGTCGATCGGGCGCTGAAGGCAGAGCCAATGGGTGGCGCCACGCCAAGTCACGGTGCGGATCTGCGAGGAGGTCACAAACACGCTGCCGTCTTTGCGGCGATTAAACCATTCTCCGCTCCACGATCCATGGTCGCGCAGCGCTGTCATCACCTCGTCGACAATGCGGGCGTTCGCCTGGGGCGAATAGGCGTTCTGGACCGAGACGTGCTGGCCGATCAGTTCACCCGGCGGGTAACCGAAAAGCCGCTCCTCGGCGGGATTGACGTAGGCGATAACGCCCTCGGTCGTGGAAAGACTTGCCCCATCCCCTATCATCGCCAGGGCCATGACAAGGGCGTCATCGCCAGCGAGCTGATCCGCGGAATGAATTCGTGCCAAGGACATGCAAAACCCGCCAACTGCTCAAACGTAGGACGCCCGGGGTCGGTTCCCGGTCGGAACTCCCCGGAGTGGCCGTGCCGCGTCACGTCAACCTATCTCGCCGCAGCTAGATTTACTGTCTGCCAGGTTCGGACATTCCGGAGCGTCGCCAAAATCTCGGTTGGCGACGTGGAGCTATCACCGTTACCAGCAATTTTGCCGATGGTGCGCTAGCCCAACCGATTGCCCCGCTTGACCGAATCGTCTCGTGATGCGCGCGGTCCATATTGTGAGCGGTTATGTTCGGACACGTCATCATCCTGTTTATGCGCTCGCCGTCGGTCACTTGCTGACCAGCGCCACTGAGCTGATCTGGGCGCGCGGCCGTGTTCGCGTGTCGTGGCTGCAAGTCCTGTGGATGTTCAATGCGCTACTGATCCTGTTCGAGAATTGGATCGGCGCATGGTCACTGTACGCGCGAAGAGAATGGGACGTAGCCGAAATCACTATTTGGTTCGCACCGCCCTCTTTCAGTACTTCACGTGCTCTCTGCTCTCGGTTCGCTCGGAGAAAGACCGTCCCGTCGACATGAAGGCGTTCTACGAACGCCAACGTGCGCCGATTTTCGCGAGCTTTTTCGCCTTTGCCGCAACAAACATGTTCCAGAACTGGTGGGATCGGCCGCGCTTCCCGGCTAACCTCAATTGGCTCTACGTGACACGACGATTGCTGGGCTGCTGATTGCCTATGCCCTCGCCGGCATTGCGCGCGTTGCATGGCTGCAATGGCTCTCGGCGCCAAAGCCGCCCCTCGACAGTCCTTGGCCTCATGCTCGTGACGTGAAGCGGAACTGCCCGGTGCGGAGGCCACGACCCGGGCTAGGTGGTTAGGCTCGATGAAATGCACCATTGGTCCTTGCCGAGTTGAGGATCTCGGCCCGTTAGATCGCGGGCCGCTTCGTTGAAGAACGTGACACGCCCCTCGGCATCTGTTGTGTAAAGCGCCGCGGGCAACGCATTGAGAAGTTCGAGCAAACGCGCTTCGCGCTGCCGAACCGCCTCGAGGGCATGGCGCAGCGCGCCCGCTTCCTCAAAAGTGGCGCAAACGCCATCGATCTCGCCAGCGTCCCCACGCAGGGCCGTCAGGCTAGCGATTGCTACAATCCGGGTCCCATCGGGGCGCTCAATGACTACTTCGCGGCCGTGGATAGCCTCGCCTGTCGCCAGCACCGACGATAAAAGCGGCGCCTTTAGTGGCATGATGGCTGGTTCGAGGTCGGCGGAGAAAAGAAAACGTTCGCAATCGTCTTCCCCCGGCCGTAGCGGGCGCCCGAACAACTCTACGGTGCGCGCGTTGTAGGCGCGGACCTTGCGATCACGCCCGCTGACAATCACGGCGCAGGGCATCGCTTCCAGGACTAGCGGGGCCGAAAAACCAAGAGCCTCCGGGTGGGACATCCCCCGAATTGCTTCAATGTTGCTCAAAGACGGCCTCCACCCCGGTCGGACCAAGCTCAACTATTAAGGGGAACTGCTTGTTCCCAGGGGCGGTAGTTTGGGCAGGACCGCGTCACTGTCTGCTTTGCGCCAAAAGCTGACGCTCAACCCGAAGCTAAGGACGGCCCGATCTCGTCGCAAATCTAAAAAAGGCCGCTCTGGCGCATTTGTGCGATCACGCCACTGACGATGAGTGACGCCCGCTCATCTGCCCGTTCACTGTCGTAGATGATGGGTGTGTAGGCGCCATTCATCTCGGTACTTCAAACAATTTCGCTCGCTAGCATTGATGGCAACCTCGCTGATACGGGGCTACCTGTTCGCCACCTTTCGCAGCAATGACCAGCCGCGGATGGTTCTCGCCGGGGAGCGGACATTACCGACTCAAGACGGTTTGATGTAGCGGCGGCGAGGTAAGCGCAAACACCCGGGCGGTTGATGCGAGCGATCGGCCCTGTGCGCGCTCCAACAATTGCGCAAAGAGCCGTGGCATGGAAAGACCTTGGCTTCTGGCTATGCGCTCTAGTCGGTCCAGAATTCCTTTTCGAGCGCCACCGAGGTGCGCTGCATCCCAATGCGCATCGATCGCTTTTTCAAGCCGCCAGACATTGCTCCTCGCTCAGGCTGCCGCTGACAAATCCGAATCGATCGTGATGCGGTCGCGACCGCCGTCCTTGGACGCGTAGAGACATTGGTCGGCGCGACCGAGTAGAGCGCTCGCGCTGTCACTGATGCGACGCCGTGCGATGCCGATGGAAACAGTCACCGCGCCGATGCTTTCACCAGTAGATTTTCGCGTCAGGCGTTTTGCCTTGATGGCTTGACGCAGAGCGCCGGCGATAGCCTGGGCGCGATGCATGTTGGTGCGTGGCATAATCAGCGCGAACTCTTCTCCGCCGTAGCGCGCAGCGAGGTACTCGCCGTTTGCGTGGCTTTTGAGCGTGTTGGCGATGAAGCGAATGACCGAGTCGCCTACGCCATGACCCCACGTGTCATTGAAGCGCTTGAAGTGGTCGATGTCGCAGAGCAGCAAGCAAAGATCGCCAGAAATTTCGCCGATGCGTTTGGCCAAGGCGGCGTCAAAGGCGCGCCGATTGGCGAGCCCCGTCAGCGGGTCGGTGAGCGCCTCGATCCGCACATCCTCCAAGGTGGCCTGCAATCTTTCGATCTGATCGGTAGAAACCGACACGCGTTGGCGCAGCTCGCCGTTTGAGACCATCATTCGACGCGTCGCCGAGGCGAGACCTCCGATCAAAGCTTTAAGCACGGCCGGATCGAGTGCGCCCTCAAAGGCCACGGAGGCCTGGTCAAGGGCCAGCGCATAAGCGCCCGATTGGTCGCCTTCGGCCCGCAGCGCCGCAATGACATCGGACAATTCACGTGCAATGCTCTCGCCTGTTTCGATGAAGCGTCCCGACAATGTCTTCGCCACATGGCGCTCATAAAGGTCCGCACAAGCCTCCGGCGTGAAACGCTTGCCGCCGAGGCGCTCGATCTCCGCGCTTAAATCCGCCGACGCGCCCGAGAGATGCAGGAACCAGAGTTCGTAATTGGCAGGCGTCGGATCGATGCCGAGCTTCGCCAATTGCGCCAGCGCTTTTTGCGCAAGTTCTATCGCGTTGGATTTGAGCGTTTGCGCCTGCTGCGTCATGCGAACTCCGATGAGCGATGCGAGCCTTTCGCGCACCGCGTAACAGAAACGTTAAACGCGCGCGAAGCTCGGATTACATTCTCTAAGTTCCAACGTTTCGCTTCTGAAGTTTGCGTGCATTCAATACCGTTGTGCCCTGGCCGCCGCGATGCGCTCGTTTCAACGGCTGCTCGCACTCGCGACCGCTTTTTCCCACCCCTAATTCGTTCCGCCTGTCGGCGCGACGTCCTCCGCGTCTGTGCACTTCGCTCCTGTTGATGGTTCCGTCTACGACACGGGGCCACGTCCGCATTGGGCCAACTCTCGAGGTAACGCCGATGTCGCGAGCGTCTGATCGCGGCTCTGAACCAGGCCGTTCGCGCATGCACATCACACACGGCGGGACTTCGCCGAAACGCGACACTCGTCATGCTCCGCTCTAGATGGAAAGCCGCGCTCGTCCATGTCAGCTTCCCCGCTTCCTAGATTCCGCTTGCCGGCTGCTGGGAACCGGCAGAGCCTCCGGGGATATCGTAGCTGGAGGGAGAGGATGCCTTCTCGCAGGCTCAATCGTCGTTCATTCCTTGGCATCGTAACCGGCGGCGTGGTTGTCACCGGCAGCGCGATGGCGCTGATCACCGGGTCCGCAACGGCGCAGAACATCCGCTATTCGGGCGTGACCGATGCCGACACGGGCGAGCACGCTGATCGGCCCGGCTATGGCACCGGTGTTCGCAACCAATACACTGACCGCGACACCGGCCCCGGCGCCGACCCCCAATTTCATGGCCGCGGACCCAACGGACGCCAGGAAGGAGCGGCGTCCGGGCAAGGCAGTTATGGCGGGGCTGCGTCGGGATGTTCGGATACGGATGCGGGGCCCGGCGCCGATCCCGGCGGTCGCGGCCAAAGGTGCAACGGCCAAACTCCCGCGACGCGCTATCCGCCGAGTGAGACGCGGCACTGCAGCGATTCCGATAGCGGCAATAATGCCGATCCGAGTCAGCAGGGCCGCAGCTGCTGAGACGAGATCGCAGAATCTTTCGAGTTAGCGCTCGCTACGTTGGCCCGTTCGGTGACACGCCACAGCGTCCGCAATGAGCCGCGTAGCGGACGTTCGCGCTTGCACCTAGCGAGCGTCGGGGTTGCGCCGGAAGGAGACATTCGCGTTGCAGCGTCCGATCAGCGTGAGGCTTCAAGCGGGGTTTCCCAGAGAGGCTGGCGGGTTCTCACGCTTTCGTTGGCAACCGCTCGTGCGGGTTTCCGTCGTGATGGAAGACTTGATCTAGATCGGTCGTGTCGAAGCGCTGGCCGCAGATGTCGCACTCCCGAAAGTGCTCACCCTTCTGACTCGTGTCGCGTTTGGGCTCGCCCGGAAACTTCGGAAGTCTGGGCAGCTCTGGCACGGGAGAGCCCTGCGCCGCCCGCAACCTAAGTCCCACCACTCTTAGGTTGCCTGACGGATTTGTCCGTAACGACGGCTTCTTATTTCTTCTTCGCATCGGGACCATAGCCCGGCGCCCACTGGCCGTCATTCAGATAGCCCTTGCGACGACGCTGCGGGCGCGTGGTTTTGTAGGGCTCGGGCGGTGGATCGCCTGGCTTCCGCTGATCTGGAATGTTCGAGAGTATCGTGCTCTTCGGTTTTTCGTCGCTCATGGTCGTCTCCCTAGACGACCCCATGCGCGACATTAGCTAAGCGCCTTCGGCCAAAAATAAAGCGGCCCGGGAAGGAGCCGCTTTCGATGCTACGTCGAGATTTTGTCCGGACCGTCGCGGGCGGGCGGAAATGTGGAAGGGTCCGGGTACGCAATCCTCAAACGTCCGCAACACCGCACTCAGCGCGTGGCAATATCGCGCGATGCTCTCGCGAATTCGTTTGTGTGCGCAGCGATAAACCCCTCTAGCGGTTGCGGCCGGCCATGCAGATAGCCTTGAACGCAGTCACAGCCCATGATCGCCAGCAGCGCTTGGGTGGCGGCGTTTTCGACTCCTTCGGCAATTACATGCATGCCGAGGCTATGCGCCAGATCGATTGTTGACTTCACGATAAGCCGGTCGCGAGCGTTGCGGCCAATGTCAGCAATCAGCGATTTGTCGATCTTCAGTTCATCCGCTGCGATTTGCTTCAAGTAAGCGAGCGACGACAATCCTACGCCATAATCGTCGATCG
Organism: Vitreimonas sp.; assembly: GCA_049287825.1. Lineage (GTDB taxonomy): Bacteria > Pseudomonadota > Alphaproteobacteria > Caulobacterales > Aquidulcibacteraceae > Vitreimonas. The sequence continues at coordinate 17,254 of JBAQGO010000010.1, forward strand.
AAATACGAATGCCTGAATGGCGCGCCGTCGCTATGGTGGCGAGAGCCGCATCCGGGTCGGCAATCACCGCGGTCTCGGTGATCTCAAAACAAATATCGGCGCCGGAGGCGCGAACGGCCGCGATCGCGCGGCCGCAGAAGCCGACGTCGCCTAAAGTTGCACCCGAGATGTTGACCGAAATAGGGAGATTAAGACCGGCCGCGCGCATGCGCTTTTGATCCTGAATGGCGCGGTTGAGCAACCAATCTGTCAAGGCGTCGATCGCGCCCGTCTCTTCAGCCATTCGAATGAAGTTGTCAGGGGCGATGTCGCCAACCACCGGGTGGCGCCAGCGCATCAAAGCCTCGGCGCCGATCACATCATGGTCGCGCGCATGCACTTTGGATTGATAAACGAGATAGAATTCTCCGCGTTCGATGCCCTTGCGCATATCAGCCAAGAGAGCCAGTTTTTCGCGCGGATCAGGAAAACTCGCGTCGAAACAGAGAAAACGGCGATTGCGGAGCCGCGCATGGTCGAGCGCAACACTTGCCTCTTCCAGCAGTCTTTCGGCGGTGCTTGCGCCGTTCGCGGCGCCAACGCGAAGCGCCACACCGATCTTGTGATCTCCCACGTTTAGTTCGGTGTCTAGGTCGACAAGCAAGCGCTCGCAGAGCGCATCGAGTGCATCGAGAGGTTCGTCGAAAACGACGCCGAGAATCGATGTCGAAAGATGGAATATGGAGGCTTTTGGCCAGCGCTGCGACAGCCGCTCCGCCAAGCTGCGCACGACCTCGTTCGCCTTTGAATAACCGATGGCGCCGCGTACCGAAGAGAACTGATCGATGCCGATCGCCAGCGCGGCCACGCCTTGGTCATTGACTTTCAGACGGCGCTCAAGGTCTTGGAGCATGGCGCGGCGATTACGCAGCTCGGTTTCGGGATCGTGCAAAGCCGCGCGCTGAAGTTGATGCAACAAAGCCGCAGCGCGGAGATCCAATTCCGATTGCACGCTGGCCCAGACCGCTAGACCTTGCGCAGCTAAGATGATGGCGAACTCACAACTGAGCGGCGCTAACGTCTGCAACAGCACCGGACCGCCGATTGCGACGCCCAGCACCGCCAATTGGCGGACAACCGCATCCCGACGACGTAGACGCTGGCGACGGGGCCACAAAACAAGCAGAGCAGCGAGCGCCAACGGCAGCGTCACCAGCCGGCTTGTTTGCGCGAGCGCCCTGCCCTGATGCAGGCTCTCGAACGCCAAAGCGTGCAGATACACGCCAGGCATCGAAGGCGCGATCGGTGTTGCGAACTCGTCCCCAAGTTCGAGCGCGGTCGATCCGATCAACACCGCCCGACCAGCGACGAGCTGCCGGTCGAAATGGTTCGTCACGACGTCTTCAAAGCTGATGTGCGGGATGGCCTCGGCGCGAATGCCGTAGTCGATCAGGAAGGGAGATGTTTGGCCATAGGCGCGCCCAGCGAGCGTGGGCGCCATGGACGGGGTGAACCCGCCTTGAAAGACCTGTCCCCGATCGTAACGGCGCACCTTCCCATCACCATCGATCGGAACGTTGACGCTCGCGACGAGCGCGTTGTCGAGCAATGATGCAAGTGGGCGGTTTTGATGCGCGCCACCACGCTGAACAAAGGCGGGCAAGATCACAGAACCCGGCGCAGCATCGATAGCTCCTTGCAACGCGGCGTCTTCGCCATCGCTGGAGCTCGCGCTGAAATCCACATCGAAGCCAATCAGATCGGCGCCAGCGGCGCGCAGATTGCGGATTGCTTGAGCGTAGCGCGAGCGCGGCCAAGGCCATTGTGGCGCGGCCACCAAACTCCGTGAATCGATCTCGACGATTGCAATTGCGCGCGATGGCTCGCGCTGCACCACTCTTGCCCGTGCCGCGTCCAGCATTGCATCGATCGGACGCACCAAGTCCAGCGCCGATACAGCCACAAGCAACGCCATCGCACCGGCGAGGATGCGATGGCGCAGTAGGAAATGAACGAGTGAACTAAGCAGCTTCATCCATGTCCGCCATGCCCGTGGCCATGGCCTTGATCATCGCCCGTGTCTTCATTGCCGCTGTTGCCGTTGCCGTTGCCGTTTCCGCCGGCATTATTTACGTTGCCGTTGCCGTTGCCGCTGCCATTTCCGTTGCCGTTGCCGTTGCCGTTATTTCCGTTGCCGTTGCCGTTTCCGCCGGCATTATTTCCGTTGCCGTTGCCGTTGCCGTTATTTCCGTTGCCGTTCCCGTTCCCGTTGCCGTTGCCGTTCCCGTTCCCGTTCCCG
>JBAQGO010000011.1:0-26760 GCA_049287825.1 Vitreimonas sp.
CATCACCACAACATCAGGTGCGCCGCGAATGGCACGAACAATTTCGCCAGCCCACCCGTCACCGGCGCCGATGCTTTTCTGGTCCAACCAGAAGACATTGCCGTTGCGCTTGGCGCCTTCAATTACGGGCATCACCGCCGCTGCGTTGGCCCGCGCGTACGACACAAACACCGCGTTCGTCGCTTCCGGCTGTTTCGCAGCCTGTGATTGGGACGCAACTTCATTCTGCGCGCCGCGCTCAGCTTTCGACTTCACAAACAACCGCGCGATAAACACGCAGATCACAAGAATTGTCGTGGCCAGCGCTGCTGCGAAGCCGATCTCGATGGCAAGCGGCTGGACGCCGTAGCGAGCGCCAAGGGCGTCGACGCCAGCGCGCAACTCAGTCCAACCCCCCGGTCGCGGGCCAATGCGATTTACAAGCCAAATCGAAACCAGAGCGGCGGCCACTACCAGCCCAGGAATGGCAAGCAGGAAGAGCGCAAGCGCGTATACAGCGCCGTGAATGCCCTTGCGCCGCGTCTTCACCGGCGCGGGAGCACTCGGCGCTGTCGGCGCGGCATCGGCCGGCCTCGCTTCGGCACGCGCACGTTCGCGTATGGCATTCGCCACTTCCTGCCACGTGAACTCGCGCCTCGCTTCAAAGCTCGCGTCAATGGACGGCAGATCGCGCAGACCAACTGGCGCAATCCCCTTGTCCAGCTTTACAACAATCAACCGCTGCTCGGCCCACGCGTCGAGCGCGCGCTGCTCGAGCCTGAGGCGCGTCGGCGCGAACACAAAGTCCTTGGACATCACCAGCACCAGAACGTCGCTCGGCTGCACCGGGCGCATCGCGGTTTGGCCATCATCAAGTTCGACGAACTGGCCCCGCCGCTCGAGAAACTTCTCCAGCGCCTCGGCGGTTTCGCGGTTGGCCGGGACGTGAGCCAGAAAAACGGTCATGGAGTGCTCTTAGGCCATGGCCCGCCTGACCGCCAACGCCACTGAGCGCCCCTCGATCAGCGCCCCTCATTGCGCCTTAACGATGAGCCCCTATCCTTGTGGGTAACGGAAAATCCATGAAGCCCAGCCTGGCCGAAATCTCGTTTTTGAGCGCCGCTCCGCCCGAATTGCTCGCGGCGATGGATGAGCGCGCCGAGTGGGTTTCGATCCCTTCCGGTTGGCCGTTGCTCAGCGCCGGCGACCCGCCGGACGGCGTCTGGTTCTTGGTCTCGGGCTCGCTGGCCGCCTTCCGGCCCACCGATAAGAGCGGACACCAATTGCTCGGCTACATTCGCCCCGGCGAACCGGTCGGCGAAATGGCGCTGATCGCCGGCGAACCACACTCGTCGAGCGTGTTCGCCATGCGCGATAGCGAGTTGCTGAAACTATCGCCGGACGATTTCGAACAATTGATGCAGGCCAACCCGAGCTTGATGCAGCACATGGCGCGGCTGATGCTGTCGCGCGCCCGCGCCGGCGGCCGCACCAGTCCGCGTGCAGACCCCAAGGTTTATGCCTTCATCGCCACCTCGCCGACCATCGACTTGCACCTGCGCGCGAAAGTCCTGCAAGCCGCGCTGAAGCGCCTTGGCGCACGCGCGGTGATCGTCACGGAGGAAGACGAGCGCGCGCTTTCGAGCGAGGGAATGAACAGCGCCTGGTTCGATGCACTCGAGCGAAAAAACGATGCCGTCTTCCTCATTACGCCAATTGCCGATACGCCATGGTTTCGGACCTGTCTGCGCCAAGCCGACCGCTTGTGGTTCTTCGCGCGCGCCGACGCGCGACCTTCTGTGCCGCTGCTGCCACCGGAAGAGCCCTCGCCCGCGCGCCAATTCCGGCTCGTAGACGTCATCCTTCTCCACCACGGCATGGACCGAAAAGCCGCCAGCACCAACGAATGGACCTCCGCTACCGAAGCCACACGTCTCTTCCATTGGCGCGGCGTTGAAGATGAGGATGCGGCGCGCCTGGCGCGCGTTATCGCTGGGCGCTCGATCGGACTCATTCTTTCCGGCGGCGCGGCGCGTGCTTACGCGCATCTCGGCGTTATCCGCGCTATCCGCGAGGCGGGGCTTCCCTTCGATGTGATTGGCGGCTGCTCGATGGGCGCTGTCGTCGCGGCTTGTCTTGCCATGGGCTGGGACGACGACGAAATGGAATTGCGCATTCGCAAGGGCTTCGTCGAAAGCAATCCGCTTGGCGATTATGTGATTCCACCCGTTGTATCGCTGGTGCGCGGTCGCCGCGTACGTGATCGACTCCATGAAAATTTCGGCGACACGCTGATCGAAGACTTAGCCATGCCGTTCTTCGCGGTGTCAGCCGATCTTGTGAGCGGCACGTTGCGCGTGCATCGCAGCGGCTCACTCGCGCACGCGCTGCGTGCTTCGATTTCACTACCGGGCGTGTTGCCGCCGGTGGTAGAGCCAGATGGCAGCTTGCTCGTGGACGGCGCGGTGATCCGCAATTTCCCCGTCGAAGTATTGAAGCAAATCCACCGCGGCCCCATCATCGGTGTCGACGTCGCCGAACGCGGCAGCATCGATCCGGAAGACTTCCGCAATCCGCCCGGCTTTTTCGGCTGGATCGCCGCGCACGGCATCCAAACGCCGCCGCCGATCGCCACGCTGCTGATGCGCGCAGCCACCTTCGGCACCGATCCTTGGGAAGGTCGTTCCGGCGCCGACTTGTTGATTGCGCCGGAAATGACCGGGGTCGACATGAGCAACTGGAAACGCTTCGACGACGTCGTGGCCATGGGCTACGAGGCCGCCGTTGCGGCCCTGCAACGCCCGCACGGTTTATTCCAGGAACCTGCGCGCGATACAGCCACTTTCACGTCAGGTGCGACCTTGGAAGCCGCCGACTAGGCTAGCGCGCGCGTCCGGCGCCGCTATCTTCCGCCACGAAGAGGATTTGATGCGCCGGATGATACTGGGCGCCGCAGCGCTTTTGTTGTGCGCGTGCGGACAGCAAACTCAGACGGCGACGACATCCGCTTCAAGCGGCTGCGAGCGCAGCGCAACGCATCAAGTGCTTTGGACAGATGCGGAGGCGCCGGACACTATTTCCGTGCGCGCGGAGGGTCCTTCATGTTCGCAGGCCGTCGTATCGCTCGTCGCGCGCAACGCGCAAGGCGATCCGCTGTGGACATTCATCAACACGTATCACGACATGACGACGGGCGGCGTGGCGACCGACGACACGCCAGCCGTGTCACCGCAACAAGTCGATCATTTCCTTGCTGGCTGGGCCAACGTCACCGCGCAAACCTCAGGCCAATTGCCGGAATGGCGCGAAGGCGCCGAGAATGTGGGCAGCAATGGCGGCCTGACCTACACGACATCGTTCAGCCGCGAATCCTATGAAGCGATGCGTCAGCGCAATGCGCGCATGATCTGTTACGCGGCTGCGGTGGCGGCAACGCAATGCCTGGTCGTCGATCCCTCATCCAACTCGCCTGCGATGATCGTGGCGTACGGCTCATGAAGGGCGGGCTGATCGTGCTGTTGCTCGCGCTCGCCGCGTGCACGCCGCGCCCCGTGGCGCAGTGCGACTTGAGTTCGACACGCAACGTCTCGTTCACGGCGCCAGAAGCGCGTGACACTGTTACGGCGCGCGCCATCGGCCCAAATTGCGCTGAGGCGGTTGCACTCTACGCGGTGCGCGAAGCCGACGGGCATTTAGTGTGGACCTGGGCCGGCCCTTTGCGTCAGCTTTACGGCGATGGCGCCACGCGCGAAGCCTCCGAAGCATTCCTGCAACAATGGGCGCTGCCAACCGTTGCCACGACAAACGCAGCGCCGACATGGGCGCGGCTTGCGCCCGGGCAAACCACGCTCGATCGCCTCACGTACGAGGACATTCGCGCGCGAAATCTCCCAATGCTGTGCCATCTTTCGGGCACTGCACGGGAGGTCTGCGCGTTTTGGGAGCCAGCAGCCGGCGTCGCCGGCCTGTACTTGGAACGGAATGTGGAGACGACACGATGAAGCGTTTGGGCGTTGTACTTTTGGTTTTGGCGTTGGCCGCGTGTTCGCGCCCAGCGCCAACGACGCCATCCGGGCAAAATCCGCAAGATTCCAGCGCAGGCAAGCAAGCATCGATCCCCGCCACATCGGGCTGCAATGCCAGCGCCGCACACGATTGGTCGGCTGTTGGAAGCCAGTACTACATGATCGAAGCAGAGGCGCACGGCCCCACCTGCCGCGAAGCCGTCGCCACCATGCGCATCAAGGCCCATGACGGCCAGACGGTTCTGTTTCAACGCAGCTACCCGGTCGCGGAAGTGCCGCTCGCGTTCAATCCCACCAGCGATCAAACCGGCTTCCGTTCCGATCTCGAAGAATGGACCACCAACGTGGCGGACACGCCGACGGCGAATTGGTTGCCGGCTTGGCCCTCGGGCGCCGATCACCCGCCCTTCTTCCATCCGTCTGTGTCGCGAGCGCAATACGAATCCTTCCGCGGCATGCAGGGTCCAATCTTCTGTTATCCGGATGGCGCCGAAAGCAATGCGTGCGTCGCCATGAACGGCGATCACGCGACCTTCCTCGGCTCACGCACACCCGAGCGCGAATAGCGCCTACGGCGCGCTCAGCAACGCAATGGCGCGATCCGCGGTGAGCTCCGCGATGCAGCGCACGCGATCGACTTGAACGCCAGAGCCGCCTGCGGGCTCGTCGGCGCGGTATTCGCACTCCGCATCCCGCCATGACTCCCACGCGAGACGCGCCGCGATGAGGGACGCGCGGCGCTCCGGCTCGCTGTGGCGCCGCGTCTCGAATGCGCGATCAGCCATCTGTTGCCAAGCTGTCGCTTCGCGATCCCAGCACAACACCAAGCCCATGATGCTGCTATCCGCCTCGATGCACGGCCGCGCGCCAGCGCCTTTGCAAGCCTCCAAAGCAGCGCGCGTTTGGCCGGCGCTCGCCACGCAGTTAGTTAGCAGCGCCGGATCGTAAGTGCTGTCGACATCCGCCGAAGCGGATTGCGGTAAAAAGGCGGCGCACACGGCGACAAGGAAAACCCATCCGCACAGACGCATTTTTCCCTCCCTGCCGATACTGCGCCACAGCATTTCGCCTTGGGCAGCGTGAATTGACCATCACACTTTTCAAGACGCCGCGCCGCACTTATCTTGGAGTCGTAACCGGCGGCGGTCGCCGGCTTTAAGAAAGGAGGTGATCCATGTCTCATTGTCACCCTGTAGGGGCGTATCAGAAGGCGTGGACCACCTCGAGCGTAGGCTCGACTGGGGGACGCGCTTAAGAAGTTCGTCCTTGGGACATGACAATGGGGGCCGCTGCGGGAAACCGTGGCGGCCCTTTGTCTGCGGCAAAGAAAAGGGCGGGATCACTCCCGCCCTTAAGGTCAGCCTCACCAAAGAAAACTCACATCAGTCGGCGCGCACCTTCACGCGCGGTGTGCGTGCAAAGCCGTACATCGCCAGCAATACCGCCGCGATGCCTGGGGCGCACAGCGCAGAGGCGCCCAGCATGGCCACGCCGTCGGCATTGCCTTCGAATAGCATTGAGACGCCTACACCGATCAGCCCTAGTCCAAACAGCAGCAGGATGGTCAGGCCGAAATTTTCAAATGGACGCTGCGAACCCGGCCGAAGCATCTCGGGCAACGTAAACGATGCGCGCTGCGGCTTAGTCTTGCTGCGGCGAATGCGACGGTCCACCGGCAGTTCGTCCCTTACTTCGATCTTGCGCGACACGGGCTTTGCATGAGCGGTGACAATCTCGCCTTGGCCGCCGAGGTCATCAGCAAAGACTTGCGTGAGCAGCAATACTTCGGTGGCAGGCTCAGATTTCAAAACGTCGGCAAGATGGTGGGCCGGTGCGGCTTTGGGCGCCACGACTGGGATCGAGCCAACGGCGGGCGCCGGGGCAAGCTTGATCGGCGCGCCAAGAATTGAAGCGGCGTGATCGAGCTTTGCGCGCAAGAAGGCTGACGGCGCCGGTTCGTGCGCCACGTCCTTCAGGAACATCGCTTTCTCCGCCGAACGGCGGCGCACCAATGCGTCGACAACTTCGAGTTCGCCCGAGACGTCGCTCTTGCGCCAAGCGTCCATCGCGCAGGCGGCGGCGACAAATTCGCCCGCGTTGATGCGGCGAAGCACCTGGCTTCGCACGAACGCCTCGGCGCCGACCGAAAACGCGAACGACGCCAGCGCATCGAATTGCGATTGCGTGAGCGGCGTCGTGACCTGATCGTTCACCAATCGCTCGATTGGCGCGAGATCGGTGTTCAGAAGATTGGCGGCTTCATTCTCGTTAACCGCTTCACCAGCTTCACTGCGGACGTGGCCGTGGCCGACCACCCAGGCGCCGTCAGGCATCTGGCCGGGTTCGGCGCGAAAACCTTCGGCGTCCTGGATTAGCGCGAGGCCAGCGTTCGAGACGGTGTAGGCGGTCATTCTTGTTCTCTCAGGGCAGCAAAATCGGTGTCCACCGTCCCGGATTGGCGCTTTGGGCGGTAGACTTCCCCTTCCAGGCAAGTCGGGCGCCGCCCACCGCCTACCGCCCGACGCCGAAAGCAGACGCGTCGCCTCAACCCCCTTGACGAATACGTTTACATCTGTAATCGATATTAACTATTACGGGTGTAATCATGCGTATTAGTGCGGCCGAAAGCTTGGTTATGGAGGCGCTCTGGCGGCAAAGTCCGCTCAGCGCCGAAGATATCGCAGGCGCAGTCGGTCCGGATCAGAACTGGTCGGACAAAACGGTCAAGACGCTGCTCAACCGTTTGCTCACCAAGAACGTCATCGCAGCTGCGCGCGACGGACGCCGTTACCTCTACTCGCCGCTCGTCGACCGCACGGCATACGTTCAGGACGAAAGCCGCGGTCTGATCGATCGTTTGTTTGACGGTAAACTCGCCCCGCTCGTCTCTCACTTCGCAGAAACCAACCAACTGAGCGCTGAAGACATCGCTGAGCTGAAGCGCTTGATCGCGGAGCTTGACGATGGAGAATGATCTCATCGGTCTGGTTGTGCGCGTGAACCTCGCCCTCGCCGCAGGCATCGCTGTGGTTCTGCTGTTACGCGCGCCGGCGCGCCGTTGGTTCGGCGCTCGCGTCGCTTATTTTCTTTGGCTCTTACCGGTGCTCGCGGCCGGCGCTTGTTTCCTACCCCCACGCATTGAGCGCCTGATGATCGCCGAGCCGCTGGCGCCGGTCTCTTCTTCGTTCAGCACGCTGGCCAGCGTGCCTCAGGCGGCGATCCCGCACCTTGAACCCGTGGTGTGGCTCATCATCTGGTGCGTCGGCTGCGTGCTGAGCGTTGCCATTCTGACTTTGCGCCAGGGGCGCTTCTCGCGTGCACTTGGGCGTCTGCGACCACGCAACGACCTCGGCGCCGGTGTGTTCGGCGCTGAATCCTGCACGCACGGCCCTGCCGTCATCGGAGTGCTGCGCCCCATCATCGTGACGCCCGCGGATTTCGATCAGCGCTTCAGCAATGAGGAACGCCGCATCGTGTTGGCGCACGAGCGCGCACACCTCGCGCAAGGCGATCCGCTGATCAACGCCCTCGTGGTGACCTTGCAATGCGCCAGCTGGTTCAATCCGTTCGTGCATCTGGGCGCGCGCGCCTTGCGGCTCGATCAGGAACTCGCCGCAGACGCCACTGTGCTCGCGACATCGGCGCGCCGCACCTACGCGGAGGCCATTCTCAAAACCCAGATCATGGCCGCAGCGCCGCTCGGCGCGGCCTGGCCGCCAAACTCAGCTCAATCTCTCAAGGAGCGCATCACCATGCTGAAACGTACTCTGCCGTCCCGCACGCAACGCCTCCTCGGTGTCTCCTCTATCGCGCTTGTGGCGCTCGGCGTGTGCGCCGCCGCCTGGGCCGCGCAGCCGGCGCGCGTCGTCGTCGCCAAGTCACCGCACATCGCGCGGGCCGACGCCGCGCCGTTTATTGAGCCGCCGGTTAGTGACGCGGCAATGCTCGCCGGCGCCCCGGCGACCGACGAACAGTGGCGGCTTGCACAAGCAGATCACGCGGCGCAGGACGACTACGCGAAGACAGCCGACCACAACGAAAACGTGGACGATGCTTCCGTCCAATCGGACGAAACCAACGTCGACGAAGTCGATGACACATCTGACGGCGACGCCGTCGTCATCAATGGCGACCAAGTCAGCGAACGCCACCTTACGCCAGAAGAGCGCGCCCAGGTTCGCGCCGCCGTCGCGCAAGCACGCGCCGCAGCCGCCCAAGCGCGCGTCGCCGCGCGCGCCGTCCAATCGCAAGCGGTCCGGGAAGCCATGGCGCAAGCGCGAGCCGCGGCTGCCGAAGCACGTGTCGCCGCGCGCGAGGCGCAAGCCGAAGGCATGCAGGCAGCCCGCGAAGCGCAAGTCGAAGCAGTGCGTTCCGCCGTTGCCGTGGCGCGCGAGGTCAACTCACCGGAAATGCAGGCCGAGATTCGCGCCGTGACGGCTCAAGCCGCCCAGCTCGCCCATAATGCGCGCCTAACGGACGTGCAGCGCGAGCAGATGCGCGCCGAGCTCCGCGCTCACGCGGATCGGCTTCGCACGCTCGCACGCGCACATCGCGATTGCCCGCAGAGCCATGATGAGGACGACTCCCACGACAACTAGTGCAGCAAGATCATCGTGGCGATGCCAAGGAAGGCCAGAAAACCGATCGTATCGGTCAGCCACGTAACCAGCACCGACGAGGCGACCGCGGGGTCAAGCTTCAGCCGCTGCAAGGCCAGCGGCACCAAGCTCCCCGCCAAGCCCGCGCAAATTAGGTTGGCGATCACCGCGAGACCCGACGCGATCCCCAGGCCAGGATTTCCGAACCAGATCGCGGCCACCGCGCCCATTACCAGCGCCACAATCACGCCGTTAAAAGCGCCGGTCATGACCTCGCGCGTCACGAACCGCGCAGCGTTCGCCGGGTTTAGTTCGCGCGAAGCAAGCGCACGCACGGCCACCGCCAACGATTGCGTGCCGGCATTGCCGCCGAGCGACGACACGATCGGCATGAGCACGGCGAGCGCCACCAGGCGATTGATGGAGTCCTGAAACATCAGGATCACGATTGACGCCGTCAGCTCTGTCGCAAGGTTGAGGATGAGCCACGGCGCGCGCGCGCGCACGCTGCGGTAGACGGTGTCGCTTTGGCTCGCCTCGCTGACGCCTGACAGCTTCAGCAAGTCTTCTTCACCCTCTTCTTGGATAACGTCGACGATGTCGTCGACCGTCACCATGCCGGTCAGCCGCCCCGCATCGTCGACCACCGGCGCTGACGCCAAGTGATACTTCTGGAAGGTGACGGCCACCTCTTCCTGGTCCATTTCGGGCCGGATCAGGCTCTTTAGCGGCTGCATCAGATCTGCGAGCGGCGTATCGCGCTTGGAGCGCAACAATTGCGAAACACGCACGGCCCCAGTCGGACGCATGGCGGCGTCCACGATGTAGACCTCGAAGAATTCGTCCGGCAGCTCGGCGGAATCAGCCCGCATCCGGTCGATGACGTCGCCAACCTTGCCACCTTCTGGCGCAGCAACGTATTCGCGCTGCATGAGGCGGCCGGCCGTCTCTTCATCAAACGAGAGCGCCTCTTCGACCGCGAGGCGAGTGTCCTCGTCAGCCGCGGCTAGAACCGCACCGAGTTGTTTCTCGTCGATGTCGCCGGCGACCGCAGCGGCATCATCGGTATCGAGTTCGCCGAGGGCCCGTCCGACGTAAGCTGCCGGCAGTTCCGGCAGGATGTCTTCGCGGCGTTCGGTGGAAAGATCGGCGAGGAACTCGGCCGGCAAGTCTTTGCCGATCATCCGCGCGATGGTCAGCGCGGTTTCCAGCGGCACGTGTTCGATCACGTCGGCGAGGTCCGGCGTGTCGAGCGGCGTCAGTAGCCGGCGCAGCAGCAATGCATCGTGATCGCCGGCAGCGCCGATGACGCCGGCGATGAAGTGTGCGTCTTCGGAGGGCGTACGCCGCACGATTTCGGCGGCCGCCGTATCTTGGTCGGTGCTCATCGGCCGTCGCTTCGCTTCAGAGGATTGAATTCAGTTCCCCAAGACGCCGCATCGCCGCCCACGTCAAGCTTCGAATTGCCTTATGCGCGTGAAGGGTTGCGCTTTAGCGCCCGCACACGTCAGACCTGAGCGCATGCGGTTGTATCTCGGGATCGTTTTCGCGGGCGCATTGGCGTGGACAGGTCCCGCTAATGCGCAGTCCATGCCGGGAATGCCTGGCATGCAAATGCCCAGTCAGCCTGGGCACCCACCACATCGCCGAACGCATCGCCCTGCGGAGCAACCGCCCGCGGCGCAAAATTCGCAAGCGCCCTCCTCGAACGACGCTGCAACTCATCCTGCGCCACAGCAGCAACCGCCGGATCAGACGCAATCCATGCCCGGCATGGCCCATGGCCAAATGCAAATGCCGATGGACCACGCCATGCTGGGCGGGACGCACCTGAGCATGACCGGCGCATTTGGTTCATATCCCATGACGCGCGAAGCCTCTGGTACGTCCTGGCAGCCTGACGCCTCAACGCATGACGGCATCCACATCCATAGCGGTCCGTGGGTGTTTATGACTCACGCTCTGCTCAACGGCGTCTACGATTGGCAGGATGGGCCGCGCGGCGGCGACAAAGCCTTTCTCGCCGGCATGCTAATGGGCATGGCGCGGCGCGACTTCGCCAACGGCGACGCACTGCAATTCCGCGCCATGCTCAGCCCCGACCCATTCATGGGCGCGAACGGCTATCCGCTGCTCTTCCAAACCGGCGAGACCGCGAACGGCGCGACACCCCTCGTCGATCACCAGCATCCGCACGACCTCTTCATGGAATTGTCAGCGTCCTACAGCCATCGCTTGAGCGACACAGACAGCATCTTCATCTATGGCGGCTTGCCCGGCGAACCGGCCTTCGGCCCGCCAGCCTTCATGCATCGCATGTCAGCGATGGACACACCGGAAGCGCCGATCTCGCATCACTGGCTCGATTCAGATCACATCACCTTCGGCGTCGTCACCGCTGGCTGGGTGCACGATGCCTGGAAGATCGAAGCCTCACGCTTTCGCGGCCGCGAACCGGACGAACATCGCTACAACATCGAGACAGGCGATCTCGATTCCACCGCGGTGCGCGTCAGCTGGAACCCAACGCAGCATTGGTCGCTGCAAGCCTCATGGGCCGATGTGCGTAGTCCCGAAGAATTGCATCCAGATGAGAATGAGACCCGCTGGTCCGCCAGCGCCATCTATACCCATCCGGTCGGCGAACACGGCTGGTGGTCCGCCACCGGCGCCTTCGGACGCAAAGAGCGAAGCGATGGCGTCACACTTGATGCATGGCTCGCCGAGGCGGCGCTGCATCCGAACGACGACTGGACTTTCTTCACGCGCGCCGAATCTGTCGAAAACGACGAACTCGCGCCCGGCACCCACACCGTCGCGCGCCTAAGCCTCGGCGCCATCCGCGATTGGCGCATCCACGAACACGCCGTCTTCGGCGTCGGCGCTTTGATGGAGAGTCACTTCACGCCCAGCGCCCTCCGCGCCGCCTATGACGGCGATCCACTTGGCGCGATGGGGTTTGTGCGGCTGAAGATCAGCTAGCCAATCCTACCAGAAGCGTTTGTTGGCAAACGCCTTACCGGAGCCAGACTTCAGATAGAATTCAAACGCGCGCGCCTTCTTCTCGTCTTCGAACGCGAAATAGGCGACGAGCCGCCAAGGACGATACTTGGACGTATGCGGAGAGCTCCCGCTGTTGCGCGTTCTGAGGCGCTCATCGACATCGGTGGTGAAGCCGGTGTATCGCTGGTCAGGCCACGCATCGCTTTGCAGCAAGTAGACATAAAACATGCAAGCTGCTGCAAACTTGGCACGCGGCGTAAGCCATCCGAAGCTCGCGTGTGGAACGCGCAGCCCTCCTTCGCCAAGGCTTCGGCCTACGCCGACCGAAGTCGGCTTCGGCCGACGTAGGTCGGAGGGCATCCTACCCTCGCTATCACGAGCGTAGGATGGTGCGCTCGAGAGGACTCGAACCTCCACGATGTTACTCGCTGCCACCTCAAGGCAGTGCGTCTACCAATTCCGCCACGAGCGCATAGTGAGCGGGCCAAGCCCGCCGGTAGAATGAGGGCGCGGGGGTAGCAGACGCGCTTTCCCTGAACAAGCCCGCCGAGCCGGACTTAGGGCGCCCGCACTTCAGAAACGTCGAGCTCTGCCTCCTGCAAGCTTCGGCTAGCGAGGCTGCCGATCCAGATGTCGTATTGGCCGCTCTGGGGATGGTTGAAGCGAAGCACGGGATCGCGCTCGTTCTGGGCCCCATTGTCGTCGCAATACCAGCCGCCATCTGGCGCGTGCACGATGAGCGTCGTATCCGCTGCCGACGTCACCGAAATGATCAGAGGCAGCGCGCCGGACGTGAAGCTGATGCGAACGTCAGGCGCGCTGGCAATAAAGCCCTTGCAGCCGGGATTGATCTGCTGCGCGTCGATGGAGCCACCCGATCGCAGCGGCAGCGTGAACGGGTTTGGCCGGAAGCCAGTCGCGAGTTCGGTCGTTCCGTAGCTTGGGTCAAGATCGACATTTTGGGCGGCGGCCGGCGGGCCGCCCAAAACGGCCAAGATCAGGACCGCCGCGCTCGCTAGGCGCCTCAAATGAATCATCGGCTTCCCCAAGCCTCGCCACGCGGAGATCACCAGATTGAACGAATTCCGTCCAGCGCTCAGCGCCGTTCACGCCGCCGCGTTGAATTGATGCACGTCGGCCGATTCGGTGACCGTAATGCACAGCCGGTCCCCCTGAATGGTGATCTCGCCCCGGGCGATCGGGTGTCCGGCGGCGAGAATCCATAACTGGTCGGTCTCATTGGTATCCAAGGGGATCACCGCGCCGCGCCCCATGCGCAGCAGCTGCTGCATGGGCATCTGGCTCCGCCCGAGCAGGACGGCCACCTCGATGTTCACGTGTTGGACCTGGGTTCTCTCTGACAATGGCGCGCCCCATTTGATTCTGCGCTAGTCCATCCTGAAAGGGTTGCGAGCACGTGAACAAGACAGGTCCAATCGGCTGGATTGTGACGCCCGGGCTGACGCCGTACGAGCCCGCGGTCACAGCCATGGAGGGGCGCGCCGCCGCCATTGCCGCGGGCGAGGCCGGCGAACTCGTTTGGCTTTTGGAACATCCCCCGCTTTACACCGCCGGCGTTTCATCGAAGCCGGGCGATCTGCTCGTGCCGGATCGCTTTCCGGTTTTCCAAACCGGACGCGGCGGCCAATTCACCTATCACGGGCCAGGCCAGCGTGTTGCGTATGTGATGATCGATCTTCGCAAGCGCGGGCGCGACGTGACCAAGTTCGTCGCCGACCTCGAAGCCTGGCTGATCGGCGCGCTCGCGCGCTTCAATGTGAAGGGCGAAGTGCGCAAGGGCCGCGTCGGCGTTTGGGTTGAGCGCAAAGGCCCTGGCTGGTCGCGCGAAGACAAAATCGCCGCCATCGGCGTGCGCTTGCGCAAATGGGTAAGCTTCCACGGCATCGCCTTCAACGTCGAACCGGATCTCGAACATTTCTCCGGCATCACGCCATGCGGAATCTCCGGCCCGCAATTCGGCGTGACGAGCTTGGTCGATCTTGGCTTACCGGTAACTATGAGCGATGCTGACATAGCGTTGCGCGCATCGTTCGAGGATGTGTTCGGCGCGGTGCACGACGCATCGTTCCCGGAATTCACGCATCGGCTGGAGGCGGCGTCGTGACGGAATATTGGTTCAAGCCGAAACGCTACGGCTTAGGCGCGACGCCTTCGAACTGGAAAGGCTGGGCTCTAACGCTTGGATTCGTCGCCCTCATCGTGGCGCTTGGACCAATCCTGATCCCACCCATTCGCGCGCATGAGCAGCCGCACCCCCTCGCCTTCATGGGCGCATCGATCGTTCTGCTTGCGCTCTTCGTATTCATCACCTGGCGCAAAACCGAAGGCGGTTGGCGCTGGCGTTGGGGCAATGACGACAAGTCCGAATGAAATCTCGCATTTGGTTCTGGACCCATTCGCTCCTCGGCGTGACCGCTGGTCTGTTGCTCTTCATCATTTCGTGGTCCGGCACGTGCGCCGTGTTCAGCCGTGAGATCGATTGGGTGCTCACACCCGCGGTGCGCGCTGAGCACGGCGGAGAGATTTCCAGCTGGGAAGCGCTCCGCCAGGCGGTGGAGCGACGCTTTCCGGACGGCACGATCCAATCGATTAGCGCACCTTGGGCGCCCGGCTTCGCAGCGGATGTTCTGATCAACACGCCGGATCAAGACGCCATCCATGCCTACGTTCATCCCAACACCGCGCGGGTGCAGGGCTGGACCAGCTTCTTCAACGTGCAGCGCTTCTTCCGCAGCTTTCACATGGAGCTGTTCTGGGGCATCCAGCGATGGGGTTATTATCTAGTCGGCGCCGTTGCTCTGGTGCTGCTAACGTCCGCCATCACCGCGCTGACCTTCTACAAACGCTGGTGGCGTGGCTTTTTCAAACTCGAACTAAAACACGGCCTTCGCGTTGCGTTGAGCGACGCTCACAAGCTGCTCGGCGCTTGGTCGCTCATCTTCATCGTCATCATCGCGGTGACCGGATTTTGGTACCTGATCAAACGCTTGGACGGTGTGTTCATCACGCTGCCGCACGGCGAGCAATACCAGCAAGCGATCGTTGAGAAGACTCCAACAGGCGCCGAACTTTCACTCGATGCGTTGGTGGTCCGCGCCCATCAGGCGTCTCCCGGCCTCGACATCCGCACCATTTATCCGCCCCGCAAGCCATCCGAACTCGTCCGGTTAGAAGGCTTCTCGGGCGATTTTCTCGCGAGCGAAAACTCTAATCAGGTCGGCCTCAATCCCGCCGACGGGCACATGCTGTTCGTTACCCGCGCGCGGGAGCTGCCGCCCTACTTTCGTTGGGTCGAGTCGGTGGACATGCTCCACACCGGACGCTGGGGTGGACTAGCGACACGGATCGCATGGTTCATTTTCGGCCTTGCGGTCGCATCCATGAGTCTGACCGGCGCTTTTCTTCACGTGAAGAGACAAGCGCGCTTCGATCATCGGCTCCCGAGCATCGCCGTGGCCATCGCCTATCTGTGCATCATTTTGGCGCTCGGGCTCTCGGTTCGCGGCGCCATCGCGGAAATTCAGTCGTACGGGCCGTATGTCGGCGATGGACAGCAGTTTCCGCATGTCGACGCCAGCATCATCGCGTTTCTCTCAATCTGGATACTGACGCTGGTCGCGCCCCTCGCCGCGTGGGCGCGCTGGGTGCGCTAAGCGTCTTCCGCGTAGAGCGCCCAAGCACTCGCCAAATCCTGCACGATGTGGCCGAGCGACTTGTACGCGGTGATCTCTTCGGCGGACCGCCGGCCTTCGATCTTGCCCGCCAGCACTTCCCCAATCTCGCCGACGATGTGATCGTCGCCAATTAGGCCAGCCTTCTTTGCGTTCAGAAATTCTGCGCCCTGCACGATGACGCCTTCGCGGCTGTCCACGAAGAAGCGCGAGCGCGTGACGGTCTCGTGGTCGACTTCAACCGGCCCAGCATAGCTTGACCCGACAATGTTGATGTGCGCGCCGGGCCGCAACCACCTGCCCTCCATGATCGGCTCGAGCGCCGAGGTGACGGTGCAAACAATGTCTGCGTCCACCACCGCGACGCGCGTCGTTGGGGCGACCACAGTTTCGACGTCCAATTCAACGCGCATCTTGTCAGCGAGCTTCTGCGCATGCTCTGCAGAGCGTCCCCACAGCACCAGAGTTTCAAGCTTCCGCACTGTGCTAATGGCGCGCGCATGGGTGATCGCCTGTTCACCCGTGCCGAGGATCGTCAGCCGCTTCGCATCTTTGCGAGCCAGCGCGTCGGTCGCCACGGCGCTCGCCGCGGCCGTGCGAATTGCTGTGATCTCACCCGCATGCAGCAGGCACACAGGCTCGCCGCCGTCCGGTTCGAACAACAGCACTACGCCTTGATGCGACTGCTTGCCCTTGGCGGCATTGTCCTTGAACACGGACAGGATCTTCGCACCGAATGCCTTATGGGCGCCGAGTGCGCCGGGCATCACGCCAAACAGCCGTCCCTCCGACAGCGGCAGGATCGAACGCAGCAATTGCTTGGTCTCGCCGGTCGAAAACGCGATCATGGCTTCGCGCACGATGGGAATGCAGCGTTCGTAGGTCAGCCGGCGGGCGATTTCATCGCGGTCTATGTAGCGCATGGCGCTTCATAGCTTTAAGACGCATCCATGTCTCTGCCGCCGGTTCGCCCTGTTACGCTCGATGAAATCAAAGCCGCGCGCGAACGCACCAAGAGTGTGGTGCTACGCACGCCTCTCGTGAAGTTGGATACCGGCAAAGGCGGCCCTGACATCCGACTCAAGCTCGAAAATCTGCAGCCCACCAACGCCTACAAAATCCGCGGCGCCGTCAACGCTGTCGCCATGCTCAGCGACGAAGCCAAGCGGCGCGGCGTCTGGACCATCAGCGCCGGCAATGCCGGCCAAGGCGTCGCTTACGCGGCGCGCGCTGCGGGCGTGCCGTGTAAGGTCGTGGTCATCGACAGCGCGCCGCAAGCCAAA
Source organism: Vitreimonas sp. (assembly GCA_049287825.1). Lineage (GTDB taxonomy): Bacteria > Pseudomonadota > Alphaproteobacteria > Caulobacterales > Aquidulcibacteraceae > Vitreimonas. The sequence continues at coordinate 16,581 of JBAQGO010000011.1, forward strand.
GTCGATCGTATGCGCGCCCTCGGCGCCGAACTCATCCCGACACCCTTCAGTGTCTGCTGGCGTGCGCTCGAGGAACACGCCTTCCCCGGCATGGATGGCACGCTCGTGCACCCCTTCGACGATCACAATTTCATCGCCGGCCACGCCGCCATCGGCCTCGAAATTCTCGAAGACGAGCCCAACACCAAGACCATCATCGCCGCCATCGGCGGCGGTGGTCTGATCACCGCCATCGGCAGCGCCATCAAAGCCGTGAAGCCGGATGTGCGCATCCTCGGCGCCGAACCGGAGACCGCCGCGCCCTTCGCACGATCCTGGGCCGCCAACGCGCCGCGGGACTTTCCAGAGCGCGAGACGACGTTCGTCGACGGCGCCGGCGGCTCCAGCATCATCCCGCGCATGTGGGAGCGGATGCGCCCCGTCACCGACGGTGCGCTCGCCGTGACACTCGATGAAACACGCCAGGCCATGAAGCTCATGGCGGAAAAGGCCCGCGTCATCAGCGAAGGCGCCGGCGCCCTTCCGGTCGCGGCCGCCCTCTCCGGCAAGGCCGGCGATGGACCCATCGTCGCTGTCGTTTCGGGCGGCAATCTCGACATGAAGAAGTTCTCCGAACTGATCGCCATCTGAGCTTTGCGTCCAAACGGCGCCTGGCCCGCATCTCCTCAGCCAAAGGGGCAAAATCCCCGGGGCTTATGGAGCAAGACATGGAAGCCGATACCTTTGTGCCGTTTTTGTTTTTTGGCTTTTTGACCGCTGTCATCGTGCTGCCGATCGTGGCCAAGGAAGCAACCAAGCGCTCCGCGCATCAGCTTGTTTCGCAAGCCATCGCACGGGGCCAGGAGCTCAACCCCGACCTTTTGCAGCGCCTCAGCCAAGACGTGTTCTATGATGGCAATCGCGCCCGCCGCAGCCTTGGCAATGGCGTCATTTTGCTGGCGCTCGCAGGAGGCTTCGTGCTGGCGGGGTATGTCACCGACGGCTGGGGTTGGGACGGTCACCGGGGCATGTTGATCCCGGCCATCATCATGGGCGCCGTCGGCGCGGCGTTCCTGGCGCTGGCGATCTTCGATTATACGACGAAGAGGCGCGACGCTTAAGCACACTGTCGACCAAGGTGAGGCCGCGTCCTTCAGATGCGGCCTCGATCACGCCAACTCAATCATTACCTCATCCGCAGCTACGCTTGCGCCAGCGGCGACGTGCACTTTGCTCACCACGCCGTCGCGTTCGGCGCGGATGATGTTTTGCATCTTCATGGCCTCGACCACCGCTACACCCTCGCCGGACTTCACTTCTTGTCCCGGCTTTGCGTCGATCGAAACAATGAGCCCCGGCATCGGAGATACGATCAGCTTGGACGTATCCGCCTTCTGCTTTTCCGGAATCTTCTGATGCAATTCGGCGCCACGTGGCGTCGCGACTTGCGCCTGCACGGTGACTCCACGCAGCTTCAGTGTGTAGCCGTCGGGGGCGGTCTTGATTTTTACTGCGAATGGCGCGCCGTCGAACACGCCCTCGATGACGCGCGCGCCGGGGCGCGTCGTAGTGTTGAAGCGATGTTTCCTGCCATCGATTGCGACTTCGGCGCCCGAATCGTCGAGATCAACTCGGGTGAGATGATGGATCTTGTTGATGATCACCACCCACTCGCGCTGCCAGGCATTCGCGCGGCCGTTGGCGTGCCCATTGATCTGGCGCGCGCGACGGGCGGTGAATGAACGCGCCACCGCCGCCGTCGCGATCAGCAGCGCTTCCTGCGTCTTCGTAGGCGCCGCACCGGCGAAGCCGTCCGGGAAATGCTGCTTGATGTAGGCGGTGGTGATGTCGCCCTTGCGGAAATCCTTTTCCTCCATCACCGCACCGAGGAACGGGATGTTGTCGGCGATGCCGTCGATGAGGAAATTATCGAGTGCCGCTGCTTGTGCATCGATGGCGGCAAGTCGCGTGGGCCCGTGCGTGACCAGTTTGGCGATCATCGGGTCGTAGAACATCGAAATCTCGTCGCCCTCGCGAACGCCGGTTTCGTTGCGCACGGTGATGTCACCGAACTTGCCTTCTGCTGGGGGCCGGTATGCGCGCAACCGCCCGATCGACGGCAGGAAGTTGCGATACGGGTCTTCCGCGTAGATGCGGCTCTCGATCGCCCAGCCTTTGATCTTCAGCTGTTTCTGCGTGATCCCAAGTGGCTGACCCGCCGCCACGCGGATCATCTGCTCAACCAGATCGAGCCCCGTGATCATCTCGCTGACCGGGTGCTCGACCTGCAGCCGCGTGTTCATTTCGAGGAAGTAGAAGCTCTTGTCGGCGCCACTGGCGACGAACTCCACTGTGCCGGCGCTATCGTAATTCACCGCGCGCGCCAGTGCGCAGGCCTGCTCGCCCATCGCCATGCGCGTCTTTTCGTCAAGCAAGGGCGACGGCGCTTCTTCGATGACTTTCTGATTGCGGCGCTGGATCGAGCACTCGCGCTCGAACAGATGCACGACGTTGCCGTGCTTATCGCCCATCACCTGAATTTCGATGTGGCGCGGCGCGGTGACGAATTTCTCGATGAAGATGCGGTCATCGCCGAATGCACCCTTGGCTTCGGCGCGGACAGCCGGAAAGCCCTCTTCCACTTCCTTGCGATTGTAGGCGACGCGGATGCCCTTGCCGCCGCCGCCGGCGCTGGCCTTGATCATCACCGGATAGCCGATCTCTTCCGAGATCTGGATGGCGTGTTCGAGCCCTTCGATTTCGCCGATGAAGCCCGGCACGCACGACACGCCCGCCGCTTGCGCGGCCTTCTTCGATTCAATCTTGTCGCCCATCGCACGGATGGCATGCGGGTTGGGGCCGATGAAAGTGATCTTTTCTTGCAGCAACCGGTCGGCGAACTCGGCTTTCTCCGAGAGGAAGCCGAAGCCTGGGTGGATGGCCTGCGCGCCGGTTTGTTTGGCGGCGGCGACGATCTTGTCGATCACCAGATAGGATTGCGCGGCCGGCGGCGGGCCGATGGCGACGGTTTCGTCAGCCATATCGACCGCGAGGCTGTCGCGATCCGCCTCGGAATAGACGACGACGGTTTTGATGCCCAAGCGGCGCGCCGTGCGGATGATGCGCACCGCCACCTCGCCCCGGTTGGCGATCAGGATTTTCTCGAACATGAACCGCTGCTTACTGGGGTTTCATGCATTCGTCATCCCGGCATTCCGTCATTCCAGGCGAGCGAAGCGAGACCTGGAATCCAGGGCCGTTAGCGCAACTCGTCACCTTTGTCGTCCTTCCTGAGGTGACGCGGCAGCAGCAGGTCTTCGTAAAGATCGCGCCAAGTCGAGTTGTCCTTCTCGATCAATTCAAGCTTCCAGCGCCTGTTCCACGCCTTGAGTTGCTTCTCGCGTTCGATGGCTGCCTTCATTTCGAAGTGCTCCTCCCACCAAACAAGCGTCTTGCCGCCGTACTTCTTCGCGAAGCCGTCAAGCGTCCCTTCGCGGTGCTCGAAGCCTCGACGCAGCAGATCACTCGTCACGCCAACGTACAGTGTGCCGTTTGGCTGGCTTGCCATGATGTACACGGCGATCAGATCGTAGCGCGCCATAGCGGCACACCACACTCGCCGGTGACTGATCGCAAGCGAATTCCGTCTTCCAAACGCGCGGAGTGCGATTTGGAATCCAGGGGCTATCGAGCGCACTAGCGGCCCTGGATTCCAGATCGGCCTTCGGTCGTCTGGAATGACGAAGATCAATAGTCGAACATCTTCTCGTCGCGCTCGGCGCGGCGCTTGGCTTGGGCGACGACATGGGCCGCAAGCGCTTCGCGATCCAGCGCATCGGTTTCGCCGCTAGGATCGAGATTGTGCTCCATCACCAGCGCGCGCAGCGCCGGTAGTTCCTGCGTCGCCAGAGCGGTGCTCAGCCCGTCTTCGCCAGCGCGCTTGTAGATGCCGACCGGATTGAGCAGCGGCGGCGCAGGTTGGCCAGCGGCCGTCCCCTTCGCCTTCTTCGGCGCTGCCTTTGCAGCTACCGGCGCTGGAGCAGCGGCCGGGGACGCGGGCATGGCCTCGGCTTCGCGCGACACCTCTTCCATCACGCCGTCTTCAACGTCGCGCCTTGAATCATGCAGGCGCAGCACCGCGTCGAGGCGATCCGCGAATTCGGGATTGCGCTTCGCCTCGCGGCGAATTTCATCGAACAAACGGTCGAGCGACTTGTTGAGGCTCATAGAGCGGGCGCGAGCTCCACTTTGTTTTGGAATTCCTCACCCAACTTTTTCACCACCGGCGCCATCTGTCCGTACTTCTGTTCGAAGGTGCGCGGCGTTTCCGACCACTCGGCCGCCTTGGCGATGTCGACGTTCTGCGGGATGCGCACGTCGAACATGGCTTCGCCGAGATTGTCCTTGAGCAACTGCGCTTCCGAGCGGTGCAGCGAGAAGCTCTCTTCGTATTTGGTCGCCACCACCATCAGCTGCGACGGGCCGCCGCGGCGTTCGTTGATAAGGCGCAGCGCGCGCTTGCGGAAGGTGATCAAGCCGAGCCGCGAGACGTAGTCCGGGATGGTCGGCACCAAGATCGCATCCGCCGCGATCAGCGCGGCTTCCGCGAACAGCGAAATGCCGGGCGGGCAATCGATCAAAATGTAGTCGTAGTCGTTGATGACCGTCTTCAAGCCATTGGCGAAGCGTTCGCAGATCCACTTTTGGATCATGTCGATTTGGAAGCCGCGCTTCACGAAGCTCTCGATCATGTCGCGTTCGACGATGCGGAATTCCGGCGCCGCTGCGATCAAGCCAACGTCCGGCTTGCCCTTTAGATCGCTGACGTTCTTCTCGACCAGCGACTTAAACGGCTTTGGCTTTTGCTGAATGATGTAGCTCTCGAAGTAGAAGTCGAGCGTGCGCTCCTTTTCGCGCAAGCCGTTCCACTTCTCGGGGCCAGCGACCATGATCGACGCATTGGTCTGCGGATCGAGATCGATCACCAGCACGCGCCGGCGCTGATGCGCGGCCAGCGTTTCGGCAAGCGAAACAGTCGTCGTCGATTTACCGACGCCGCCCTTCATGTTGATCACGGAAACTAGCCGCGCCGGCATGTTCGCCCACCTTTTCTAGGTCGTCCTGGAAGAGCGGACGGTCGTGCTGAAAGGGTTAGTTTTTGGTAAATTCGGGTCAAGGGCGGCGGACAGCCTTACCCCGTGCAATTTGAGTTTCCGCCTCACATCCCGTTCAGCACCAACTTGTCAACTTGTGCCTCGATTGAAGCAATTTGACCGCTTCTTGGGAGCTTTTCGAGATGAAAAACAGACTGTTCGCCGCCGCTCTGGCCGCTGTAACGCTCGCCGGCGTGGCTTTGCCCGCCGCCGCGCAAGATTTCCGTGGCGATGGCCGCGGCGACTACAATCAAAATCAAGATTTCCGCGGTGACCGCGGCAGCGATTGGCGCATGCGTGGACAGATCACGGTTCGCCAGGATGGCCGCCAATTCTCGTTCGACCGCCAGGACCGCGCCTTCTACCGGTTGAGCGCTCGGCCCTTCAATTTCCGGCCGGGCCTGACTTACGTCTACACGGATCGCTGCAGCCGCGGCTTCTGCATGGTGCTAGCGTTCTCGCCACGCTCGCGGACGCCGGTCGACCGCACCTGGGCGCCTCGCCTTGATCGCGGCTTCTTTTTCGCCAACGGCGACCGTGATGGGCGTTTCGACGGGCGCGGCGATGGCCGCTGGGATAATCGTGGCGACGATGGCCGCTTCAACGGCGATCGCGATAATCGCGGCGATGATCGTGGCAATGGCGGTTACCCGCGCTAGGCCACGGCTTCACTGAATTGCGTGCGCCCTCGCCTTACGGCGGGGGCGCATTTCGTTTCACGCGGGCGCTTCGTTGTCGTGCGCAACCGGTTCGCCCATCAGGACGAGTTCTTCCGCGGCGGTTGGATGCACGGCGCAAGTTGCATCCCATTGCGCCTTGGTGAGCTGCGCTTTCACCGCGATAGCGGCGACTTGGATCAACTCGGGCGCCTCCGGCCCCGCGATGTGAACACCAACGACGCGATCATTTGAAGCGTCGACGATCAGCTTCATCAAGGTGCGTTGCGGATTGCCCGCGAGGATGTTGCGCATCGGGCGGAACAGCGAGCGGAAGACACGCACTTTGCCGAGCTTCGCGCGCGCCTGCTCTTCGGTTAGCCCCACTGCGCCCATCGGCGGGCGGCTGAACACGGCGCTCGCGACATGGGCGTGATCGAAGCTGGTGGACGTTTTCATGAATTCAGTCGCCGCAAACGCTTGCGCTTCGCGGATGGCGACGGGTGTAAGATTGATGCGGTCCGTCACATCGCCAACCGCCCAGATCGATGGGACGTTGGAGCGCGAATGCTCATCGACAACCACGGCGCCGCGCTCGTTCAACTTCACGCCGGCGTTTTCGAGGCCCAAGCCTTTGGTGTTTGGCATGCGTCCAATCGCGAGCAGCACCTGATCGACTTCGAACGAGCCCGCATCGCCCAACATCGCGAGGCGCTTGGCGCCATCCGCGTGCAGCACGATTTCGCTGATATTGACATTTGAGAGCACCTTCACACCGCCGAGTTCGAGCTCAGCTTGGATGTGGCGGCGCAGGTCCATGTCGAAGCCGCGCAGGACCACGTCACCGCGATATGCAAGCGTAGTCTCGACGCCGAGGCCGGCGAATACTGATGCAAATTCCACCGCGATATAGCCGCCGCCGAGAATGACGATGCTGGCTGGCAGCTTATCCAGCTTGAACACGTCGGTGGAACTGATGCCGAGATCGCCGCCTTTGAGTTCGGCTGGCCGATGTGTATGCCCGCCGGTAGCGATGAGGATGCGCTCCGCTGATTTGGTTGCGCCGCTTTGCTTCAAGCGCACAGTGCGCGCATCGACGACCTCGGCGCGCTCTTCGAAGATTTCCACGCCCGCGGCGTCGAGGTTCTTGCTATAGAGCAGCGAAAGCCGCGTCACTTCCGCTTCGACGTTATCGCGCAGCGCAATCCAATCGAATTTCGGATTCTCGACCGTCCAGCCGAAACCCGCGGCATCGCGGAACGTCTGTGCAAAGTCAGACCCGTAGACGAGCAGCTTCTTCGGCACGCAGCCGCGGATCACGCAGGTGCCGCCGATGCGATCATCTTCGGCGATGGCTACGCGCGCGCCGGATTTTGCGGCGAGGCGCGCCGCGCGAACGCCGCCTGAGCCCGCGCCGATGACGAAGAGGTCATAGTCGTGTTGAGGCATGCCGATTCTACGATCGCCTGTCTGTGTGTTGGGCAGGTGCTGTCGCACACATCGCCGCGCGAAAACTGGGACTAGAAACGGCGTCGATTGTGCCGAACGCAAGCATAGCGATGGAAAGCCCGATAAAGGCACCGGACACGCCGTTTGCGACCGTTTGCGCCCCAACTCTTTGGTGAGGCGCAGCGCCTTGAGCACGCGCTAGCTCGTTGCCGATCTCTACGAGACGACTCGCAGCTTCCTGATTGTTCGCAGCGGCCGCACGAAGAACTTCCCGCTCGACCCACAACGTTTGCACTTCACCCATATTGGCTGCCAAGCTTGCGAGGTTCGAAGCCCGGAATAACACTGCGACCCAATCCGCTACGACGCTAAGAAACGCGGTCGCGAGACCAGCTGCAAACAAGTTCGCAAGTGGCAAGACTGCGGTCCAATTGCAAATTCGGTTGTCCAGAAGCGCATTGAAACACAAGAGCAAAGCGCCTGCGTTTCCTGCAACGAGCCAACCCGCAATGCGACCAAATCGAGCACTCGCTTCTGCCGAAGCTTCACGAAACGAGCCGTGGAGACGCTGAAGGTCACTTTCCAACAGGTCATGAGCCGACTTCGGCGCCATCAGACAATCCACTCCGAGTTAGCTGGCCTTCTTCATATAGGCGGGCAGCCAGCCTTCGTTAGCCTGGCGCAGCTCATCTAAGCTCAGCCGTTCACGTTGGCCGCTGGCGCCGAGATAGCTCAGCTCCCGCCCACCGGCTTCGCCGATAACCAGATAGTGCACGCCGGCAGTGCGAGCGCGTTGATCGAGCGCATCCACTTTGTTTGACGGCACTGCGATCAAATAGCGCGCTTGATCTTCGGCGTAGAGCACTTGCGCATCGGCGAGATCGCCCTGGTAGCCAATGCTAACGCCGACATCCGATGAGAGCGCCATCTCGGCGACGGCGCACGCGAGACCGCCATCGCTCAGATCGTGCGCGGCGCGCACAGTGCCGTCGGAGATAAGCGCACGCACGAAGTCGCCGTTCTTCCTCTCCACTGCCAGATCAACTTTCGGCGCGGCGCCCCCAAGCTTCATAGCACCTGCGTAAATCGATTGACCGAAGTGGCCGCTGGTTTCGCCGATCAGCACCAGCGTATCGCCCTGCTTCAACGCATCCGCGGTCGCGCGGCGTTCGAAGTTGTCGATAATGCCGACACCGCCGATGGTGGGTGTGGGCAGAATGGCCTGGCCGTTGGTCTCGTTATAGAGCGAGACGTTGCCGCTGATCACCGGAAACTCGAGCGTGCGGCAGGCCTCCGCCAGTCCATCAATGGCGCGCACGATTTGGCCCATCACTTCCGGGCGTTGCGGGTTGCCGAAATTCAAATTGTCGGTGACCGCGAGTGGACGCGCGCCGGTGACGGTGAGATTGCGCCAGGCTTCAGCGACAGCTTGCTTGCCGCCCTCATACGCATCGGCCTCGACATAGCGCGGCGTCACATCGCACGTCATGGCGAGCGCGCGCTTCGAGCCGTAGAGGCGCACGATGGCCGCATCGCCACCGCCATCGCTGTCGGCGAGCGTGTCGCCCATGACGTGGCGATCGTATTGCTCCCAGATCCAGCGCTTTGAGGCTTGATCGGGCGAACTCATCAGCGCCGACACGGTTTTCGCGAAGCCTTGGTGATCGTCGACCAGCCGCTTGTTCTCCGCTTCGGTCAGCGGAATGGCCTTCAGCGGCTGCACCCACGGGCGCTCGTACTTCGGCGCTTCATCAGCCAGCGGGCCGAGCGGCAGATCGCACACGGTTTGGCCATGCCAGCGCAGCGTGAGATTGCCGGTGTCGGTGGTCTTGCCGATCACGGCGGCGTCGAGACCCCATTTGTCGAAGATGCGCTTGGCTTCGGCTTCGCGGCCCGGCTTCAGCACCATGAGCATGCGCTCTTGGCTTTCGCTCAGCATGAAGTCGTACGGCGTCATGCCCTCTTCACGCGCCGGCACTTGATCGAGATCCAGTTCGATGCCCGCCTCGCCCTTCGAGGCCATTTCGACGGACGATGAGGTGAGGCCCGCCGCGCCCATGTCTTGAATGCCGATGATCGCGTCGGTCGCCATCAGTTCGAGGCAGGCTTCGATCAGCAACTTTTCGAGGAACGGGTCGCCGACTTGCACGGTTGGGCGTTGCGCTTCGGCTTCGTCGTTGAATTCGGCGCTGGCCATGGTGGCGCCGTGAATACCGTCGCGGCCGGTTTTGGCGCCGACATAGACCACTGGATTGTTCGCGCCCTTGGCGGCGGCGGTGAAGATTTTGTTTTTGTCGGCGATGCCGAGGCAGAACACGTTGACGAGAATGTTGCCGTTGTAGCGGGCGTTGAAATTGGTCTCGCCGCCGACAGTCGGCACGCCGACGCAATTGCCGTAAAAGCTGATGCCGCGCACCACGCCGTCCACCAGTTTACGGGTCTTGGGATGATCCGGTTCGCCGAAGCGCAGCGCATCCATGATCGCCACCGGGCGCGCGCCCATCGTGAACACGTCGCGCAGAATGCCGCCGACGCCGGTCGCCGCGCCTTGGAACGGTTCGATGTAACTGGGGTGGTTATGGCTCTCCATTTTGAAGATGGCGGCCAAGCCTTCGCCGATATCGATGGCGCCGGCGTTCTCGCCCGGTCCGTAGATCACGTGCGGCGCTTTGGTCGGGAATTTCGCCAAATGCACGCGGCTCGATTTATAGGAGCAGTGCTCACTCCACATGACGCTGAAGATGCCGAGTTCGGTGGCGTTGATGGGCCGGCCGACCTTTTGCAGGATCAGCTCATATTCGTCGCGCGATAGGCCGAATTCTTCGGCGAGCTCCAAAGTGCCAGGAGCGGTCGGTGCCATGGACATGGGGCGGAGGTAGCGTGTGTTGGACGCGGCGGCAATCAGCACAGTTGCAAGCTGCTCCCCCGCTTGCGGGGGAGCTA
>JBAQGO010000012.1:0-15162 GCA_049287825.1 Vitreimonas sp.
GGCGTCGACTGGCGGGTGCCGCTCGACGTCGCCCGCCGCCGCGATAACCGCCACCGCCGCCGCCGTAACCGCCGCCGCCTTCACGGCCGCCGCCACCGCCGCCGCCACGGAATCCACCGCCGCCCCCGCGATAACCGCCGCCCCCGTAACCGCCGCCGCCGCCACCGCCGCCGCCGAAGCCGCCGCTGTTGCCGCCGCCGAACGTGTCACCACCGCCGCCGAACTCCGGCGTGCTTTCACCCCTGTCGCGGCCGCGCTTGCGATCCTTTTTCTTGTCGTTGTTGTCGTCGTCACCAGATTCGTCGTCGAAACTCATTTCCACTTGTCCTGCTCGAACCGAACGCGCACGCGTTCGGCCGCGCGCACGCAAAGGCGCACGCACGTTACCGCGAATTTCTGCTTTGATGGGGTTAGATCACTCTGCCGCACGTTGCGGAACTTCGCACCTTCCCGGCCCAATTTTGCCGGCGCCTCGCTTATGAGCGAGCCATTTTAAGCGCGCAAGCACCAAACCCTTGGTTTACGCGGGATTCATCTCGATTTTGGCGCCCGCAACGCAGTTGCAACACAGGTGTCTGGCGTCACAGCGACCGGGATGCGGGTCGTCCATTATCCACCAGTCCGTTCGGCCGGGATGGTTTTTCGATCTTGCGGGTTCCGCCCCGTTGGAGAATTCTCCGGCCTGCAAGTCCAAGCCGCGATGGTCGCCGCCCTGACAGAGTGCGGCGCGCGTGGCAAGGGGGAAGGGCGCGGAGCAATCCGCGCCCTTTGCTATTGAAGGCGCCAGCCAGCATTACCAGCCGCCAGGCGCTCCGCCAGCGTCGGCAACGCCGCCTGCAATGCCTCGCGTAAGCCGAACGGCGGATTGATCACCAGCAGGCTAGACCCGGTCAGGCGGCCCTGAGGTTGCGGCGTGTCGATCCAAAGGTCGGCGCGCAGTGTCTCGCGTGCGCCTTGGGCACGCACTTCAGCGTCGACCGCGGCGAGGGCGCTCTCACTCTTCAAAGGCCGCCACCAGATGTAAACGCCATGCGCGAAGCGTTTCAGCGGCGCGCCCAGCGCCCGCGCACCACGCTCCAGTTCGCCCAGCTGCTCGTACGGCGGATCGATCAGCACCAAGCCGCGCGGCTGCTCGGGCGGCAGCAATCCGCTCAACCCCGCCCAGCCGTCGCGCACAAGCACGCGCCCATTCGGCGTCGGCAGCGTCTTGCGCAGGGCGCGCGCATCTTCGGGATGTAGCTCGCAGGCATCGAGCACATCGTTCTCGCGCAACGCCGCCGCAATCAGCGCCGGCGAGCCGGGGTATGTTCGCAAGGCTCCATCGCCATTGAACGCACGGATCGCATCGAGATAGCGCGCGACGGGCGGCGGCGCGCCACTCCAATCCCAAAGCCGCGCAATCCCGTCCTGCCATTCCGGACTGCGCAACGCCTCTTCGCTCAGCAAATCGTACGCTCCGCGCCCTGCGTGCGTATCCAACCCGGCAAACGGCGCCGGCTTGCGTTTCAGCGCGTCAAGACACAGCATGAGCACGAGGTGCTTCAGCACGTCGGCGTGGTTGCCTGCGTGGAAGGCGTGGCGGTAGTTCATGCCATCGGGGTAGCGGGAGTGAGCGACATGGCCAAGGTGCTGGGTATTGGCGGGCTGTTCTTCAAGTCACGCGACGGTGACGCCATGCGGGACTGGTATCGTCGCGTGTTGGGCGTCGAATTCAAGGGTTGGGGCGGTGCTGTGTTTTTGCCGGACGCCGCCGCGGCGCACCCCGGCGCTGCGACCGTGTTCAGCTCCTTCAAGCAGGACACCGACTATTTCGCGCCGTCGGACAAGGAATTCATGTTCAACCTGATGGTCGATGACCTGGACGGCATTCTCGCCCGCGCCAAGGCCGAGGGCGTCGAGCCCATCAAGCTGATGCGAGGCGAGGCCAACGGCGAGTTCGCCCACATCGTCGATCTCGAAGGCCGCAAGGTTGAACTGTGGCAGCCCAAGCCGATGTCATGAGTTTCCGCGACGACACGGCCGAGCACCGCTACGAATTCGAGGTCGATGGCTTCCGCTCGTTCGCTGACTATCGCGATATCGGCGTGGTCCGCGTCATCATGCACGTGGAGACGCCCTATGAAGCGCGGGGAAGGGGCCACGCTTCCAAGCTGATGCATGCCGTCGTCGAAGACGCCAAAGCCCGCGCTATGAAGCTGCGCGCCAGTTGTGCGTTTGCAGTGGCGTACTTCAAACGCCACCCGGCTGAGGTGGAGTCCGTGCAGGCTTAACTTTGGGCAGGGCCGCTTTCAGTGGGGTAGCCGCGCTCGATCCAGGTTTTGATGCCCGCATCGAGACCCATCACGTTCGGGAAGCCCATCTGCTTCAGCGTTGCCGCCGCCAGCGTCGAGATCTTGCCGACTTCGCAATAGGTGACGATCCGCACGTTGGGATCGGGGAAAGCCTGGTTCACCCGTAATTCCAACTGTCCGCGCGGCAAGTGGCGTGCGCCGGGAATGTGCGCCGCTTCATAAGCATCGCGCTCGCGCACATCGACGATCATCAAGTCGCTCGGCTTGCCCAAGCCAGCTTGCAGCTCATCCATCGAATAGAGTGATGCCGTCGCCGCCGCTTCGTTGAGCATTTGCGCAACGCTTTTCGCGCCGCTCAGATTCACCCGCAACGCTTCCGTCAAATGCTCTGGCATCGACAGCGAGAGCGAGCGCATCATCTCAACGAACTCGCCCCGCTCGCGCTTCTGCAGGCGCGGATTGCTCGCGATCTCATCGCCAATGGTCGAGCACGAGCGCCCCTTATAATCGTGCGCCGGATACACCATCAGCTTGCGATCGAGCTTCAGCAGCTTGTTGAACAAGCTGTCGTGAAGCATCTCCGGATCGCCGGTCGGCAGATCGGTGCGTCCCGTGCCGCCGATCAACAATGTATCGCCAGTGAAGACCCGATCTTCCGCGACGAGGCACATGGAATCGCGCGTGTGCCCCGGCGTCGCCAAGGCTCTCAGCTTGAGCTTGCCGAACTTCAGTTCCTCGCCGTCCTTCAAACGGATATCCGCAAACGGCGCTGGCGAAAGCTGCGAGACCACCACTTGCGCGCCAAACACCTGAGCAAGCTCTTTGGCTGCGCTGAAGTGATCGGCATGTGTATGTGTGTCGATCACATAGAGCACCGTTAGCCCATGCGCGGCGACCAGCGATTTGTAGCGATCGTGCTGGCGCACCTCGGGATCGATCAGGACGGCCGCGTGTGTTTTCGCGCAGCCGACCAGATACGATTGACACCCGCCTTGGGCGATCTGCTCGAAGATCATCTTAGCCCTTCGGTTGCGGCACGACGCGCAGGTACGGCTTCAGCGTCGTCCAGCCGTTCGGGAAGCGCGTCTTGGCTTCGTCGTCCGAGACAGCCGGCACGATGATGACGTCTTCGCCATTCTTCCAATTCACCGGCGTCGCCACTTTGTAATTCGCGGTGAGCTGGATCGAATCTACGAGGCGCAACACCTCATCAAAATTGCGGCCCGACGACATCGGATAATAAAGCGTCGCCTTAATGCCTTTGTCAGGCCCGATGATGAACACCGTGCGCACCGTCGCATTGGTCGCCGCGGTGCGGCCCTGGCTGCTGTCGCCGGCGTCCGCCGGCAGCATGTCGTAGAGCTTCGCGACGGCCAGGTCGCTGTCACCGATCATTGGGTATTGCACGTCGCCACCGGTGACTTCGCGGATGTCGCTCTTCCAGCGGTCGTGATCGCCGACCGGATCAACCGAAAGCCCGATCACCTTCACATTGCGCTTTTTGAATTCCGGTTCGAGCTTGGCGAGATAGCCCAGCTCCGTGGTGCACACCGGCGTGAAATCCTTCGGGTGCGAGAACAGGATGGCGTAGCTGTCGCCGATCCAGTCGTGGAATTTAATCCGGCCTTGTGTGGTCTCGGCTTCGAAATCGGGGGCTTTGTCGCCAATGCGTAGCGCCATGGGAGGATCTCCTGCGGTGGCCGTGTTGCCGGCCAAATAGCACGGTGCGTCAAGCGCCGCCATCGACAGATGGGGTGGCTGAAAACCGCCGCAAGCGCGGCTTAACCAGCTTGTCGAATGCCTCTATGAGAATCGCGCGTTCGCGGCGGAGGGCAGGGCAATTGCTTAAGTGGTTCAGCGCGCATCCATTGCGTCCGGCGATTGCGGCGATCGTGCTCATTCTGCTGCTCGGCGCCACCGAGTTCGCCAATCATCCCGCGCGCCTGCAGCGCAATTGGTATCCCTACCTCTCACACCTGACGCGCGTTGACCTGCAGGGCTATCGTTTCACTGTCGCGCCGGTTACGGATTGGAGTTACGCGACCGCCGGGCCGACCAGCCAGACCTACGTCAGCGCCAGCTACAACATTTCCGACGTGCAAGGTGTTTGGTTCGTGGTCGAGCCTGATCCCAGCCTCTCCTTCGCCGCGCACACTTTCATGCTGTTCGAATTCCCTGGCGATCATCTGCTGGGCCTCACCATCGAAGCGCGCCGTGAAGCCAACGAAGACTATTCGGCGATTGCCGGCACCTTCAATCAGTTCGAACTCTCTTACCTCTGGGGCACCGCGCACGATCTGCTCACCCGACGCGCCGTGATGCTGCAGCACCGTGTCGAAGTGTTCCCGGTCAGCATTCCGCGCGATCAGATGCAGACCATGCTGCGCAACGTGCTCGAACGCACGCAATCGCTCGAATACACGCCGCGCTATTACAACACGTTGTTTTCCAACTGCACCAACGAACTCGCGAAGGCCGCCGGCTTTCACTGGGCGCCGGCTTTCATTCTCACCGGTGAATCCGATGAGTATCTGTTCAACCGCCATCTGCTCAATGCGCCGAGCCTCGCGGTTGCGCGTCAACGGGCCGAGATGGAGCAATTCATCACCCAGCTAAACGCAGGTCCAGAGTCGCAATTCGATAGCGCGCTGCTCGCGGAGTTGCGGCGACGAAATGTGTCGAGCTAGTTGGGTCCCATCAGAAAATCACCGACTTGCGGCGCGTGCGGGGGATTGCGAAGGGGATCGTCGCCTTGCTGAAATTGT
Source organism: Vitreimonas sp. (assembly GCA_049287825.1). Taxonomy (GTDB): domain Bacteria; phylum Pseudomonadota; class Alphaproteobacteria; order Caulobacterales; family Aquidulcibacteraceae; genus Vitreimonas. The sequence continues at coordinate 5,057 of JBAQGO010000012.1, forward strand.
ATCGGAATGCCTGCGCAATTGAGCATCTCGGGCCCATCGCAAACCTGGAAATGCAGATGCGGCTCGGTTGAATTACCTGTTGAGCCGACACTGCCAATGCGTTGACCTTGCGCGACGGTGTCGCCTGCGTGCACGCGAACGCTGCCCGGCTTTAGATGCGCGTAAAACGAAAATTCGCTATTGCCGTGGTCGATGACGACAACGTTGCCGGCGATGGCGCGCGGGCCCCGCATGACGCGCGCCATCTGATCCTGCTGCAGCCGCGCGTAGTAAGCCTCAACGGTCTCACCGCGCTGCTGCATAGCGTGGAGGTCTTCGACCTGATCAGTGACGACAGAAACAACACGCCCTGAGGCGGCGGCAAAGACTGGCTGCCCGTACGCGTAATAGTCGGTGAAACGCGAGCCATCGCCGCGATGCGTCAGCCCGTGCGCATCGACTTGCAGGAGGTCGTACGCAAACTCTTCCATGGGCGACCAGCGATGCGGAGAGTTAAAGCTTGGGCCCGAGCCGGCGTACCAGGCGCCGTGAAGCGGCACCTGAAATTGCGTCCGCGAGAGCGACGAACGGATGCTGAGCCGGCCCTCGGCTGCGCCATGGTTCACGACGACGCGGACGCTATCGCGCGCGGCGCGGTAGGCGAATATCTGCGAGCCGAAGAAGAGCGCCTCGCCGGGGGCCAATGTCGTGCTCGTCGCGAATGTCGCGCCGGCTGGCAACAGCCTGTCGCCGCCGAACTGGAAAGAGAGGGCGCGCCACATCTCGGGCGGAAACCGGTTGGTGGCAGCGCGCGTCAATTCCGGCTCGCCAAGGCTGCGCGTATCGATCACACGGCCGTCTTGCATCAGTTGGATGTCGACGCTGGTGATGGTCAGAGGCGTCGCGCCATCGTTGAAGATGGCGATGTTCTGAATCATCAGGGTATGTGCGTCGCGGCCTTCCGCTGCGTCGTAAGCGTAAATGTGATCGCCGGGATAGAAGCGCACCTGCACGGCTGCCGCCGGCGACGCGAGACACATCGTGGCGGCGGCGAGGGCGAGAAGAATGGTTTTCATCAGCTCTTTCCCATTGAAGATTGGATGAGTGCTTGTCGTTCTCCCGGCAACAGCACGCGCCATTTGCCTTCCTGAAGCTCGCCCAGCTTCAACGGGCCAATGCGAAGACGGAGAAGATCAGTAACTTCCAGATCGACCAGCTCACACATGCGCCGGATCTGACGTTTGCGGCCTTCGTTCAAAATGAAGCGCAGACGTTGGGGCTCAACGGTGGAGATTTTCGCGGGCTTTAGTGAGCGCCCATCGAGTTCGAGGCCATGGCGGAGTAGTACGAGTTTTCGGTCGGTGATCTGGCCGGTCACGCGAACGAGATATTCTTTGTCGAGTTTCGACTCCGGCCCAACCAAGGCCTTCGCCAAAACGCCGTCTTCGGAAAGCACCAGCAAACCGCGCGAGTCCTGATCGAGCCGTCCCAGTGGCGCGAGGCTCGCATGCTTCGATGGCGTCTCGCCGGCGCCGACGCGGTTGGCGGCGGTAAGCAGCCGCGCTGCCGGCACTTGGTCTTTCTCCGGCTGCGACGAGACACAGTTCACCGGCTTGTTCAACACCGCCGTGAACGCCGCCGCCGCCCCACTGTCTTCGAGTTCGAGCGTTTGCCCGCTCTCAATCTTCCGCCCAGGATCATCGACGCGTTGCCCATCGATCCGCACCTTACCCTCAGCGATCAGCGCCTCCGCCTCACGCCTCGAACACACGCCTTGTTGCGCGAGCCATTTGTTCACCCGCTGCGGTTCCGGGTTATCGTAGGTTTTGCGCCAAGCCATTGCCGCGCAGCTTAGCCCATGAATGCGCTTGAGACACACTAGGCGCAGAGCGTCCCTTGACGTCCGCGTCCGCGTTCGGGAGGAGAGCATTATCAGGAGCGAGCGTGTCCCGAGCCGAAGTGTCTCAAATCATCGAACGCAACAGCCGGACGCGGCTGGTGGCGGCGCGCGCGGCCGCCTCCGATCCGACCAATCCCTCCGTCCAGGCCGCTGTAGCGCAAGCCTTCGCTCATGCCGGCGCCTATGATCAGTCCGTCGCGCATTGGAAGCGCGCGTCCACGCTGGCGCCTGCTAACCCCGAGGTGGCGCTTGCACTTGGAAAGGCCCTCGAAACAGTTGGCGATGCCGCCGGCGCGAAGGCAGCCTTTCGCCGCACTATTGCGCTAAGCCCAAATAATGCTGACGCCTATTATTCTTTGACACACATTGAGCGCCAATCGCCGCTCCACAATCATATCGATGCCCTGAAGCGCATCTTCGCGCTTCCATCGCCTGATGGCGTCACCGCGCTGCAGGCCGGTCACGCGTTAGCGCGCACCTACGAGGATTTCGGCCAACTAGAAGAATCGTTCGAATGGCTGCGCAAGGCCAAAGCTATTCGCGGCCGCTTGAACCTGTACGCTGCCGAACGCGAACGCGCCGCCGCCGAGGCCGCGATGGCGGCGGCTACCGGCGCTGCGAACGGCCATCCGGCGGAAGAGCCAATCTTCGTCGTCGGCCTGCCGCGCACCGGCACCAGTCTCGTCGACCGCATCCTGTCGATGCATCCTGCTATCACATCTGCCGGCGAGCTGAGCAATTTCACGCAACTCATGAAGGCGATGGTCGACACGGGCGATAGCCTGCCACTTGACGCTGCAACTTTGACCGCAGTCAGTTCGTGCGATCTGGCTGCCCTCGGTCGCGCTTACGTCGAAAGCACCCGCCCGCAGACGGGACAGACTGCACGCTTTGTCGACAAGACGCCGATCAATTATCTGCTCGCCGGGATTATCCTGCGCGCGCTGCCCAACGCCCGCATCGTGTGCCTTGTGCGCGATCCTATGGATGTGTGCTTGAGCCTCTACCGGCAGATGTTTCTTACCGACAAGCCGTACTATAATTTCAACTACGATCTCGCCAACACCGCGCGCGCCTACGCTCTGCATGCGCGTGTCCTCGCGCATTGGCGCGAAAGCCTCCCTGGCGACCGCTATCTTGAGGTGCGATATGAAGAGGTGGTCGCAGATCTTGAACCCCAAGCGCGCAGGTTGATCGCTTTCTGCGGCTTGGCGTGGGACCCCCGCTGCCTCTCATTTCATGAAAACCAGAGCGCTATCGCCACGCCAAGTGCGTCGCAAGTCCGTCAACCCCTCTACAATTCCTCAGTAGGCCGCTGGAAAAAGTATGGTGCGCTCATGGATCCCGCCAAAGCGGTACTCGTGCGCGAGGAGATTTCGATTTCCGGCTGAGCTTGCTGGCTTGCGCGACGAAAGTCCGCAAAGTAGCCATGAGGCCTGAGACAACCGCCCATGAAGCTCGACGCGCCTTTTACGCAGCTGCCGATCTGTTTTGACGTTGACCGCTTGGCGGCCGAGGTCAACGCGCTTGGCGAATCCCACTGGCGCCCGCACCCGCAGGGCTACGCCGGCAACGATTTCCTGCCGCTCTTGTCGGTCAACGGCGACCCGCGCAATGAGACCTTCGAAGGTCCGATGCGGCCGACGCCTTTCCTCGAACAATCGCCGTACCTTGTTGATGTTATGGCGCGCATCGGCGCGTCCCTGGGCCGCACGCGCCTGATGCGCCTCGCCGGCAACGCCGAAGTGTCCGAGCACGTCGACGTCCACTATTATTGGCGCGAGCACATGCGGGTGCATGTGCCGATCATCACGCAGCCGACAGTGACGTTCTATTGCGGCGATCAGCAGACGCACATGGCCGCGGGTGAATGCTGGATCTTCGACACGTGGCGCCTCCATCGCGTCATCAACGACGCCGAGCGTTCACGCGTGCACCTAGTGATCGACACCGTCGGCGGCGGGTCGTTTTTCGAATTGGCGCGTCGCGGCAAGCGCCCCGAGCAGACCATCCCCGGCTGGGCGCCGCAAATGGTCGCCCCCTATGGCGCCCAAATTCGCGACTTGCCGTTGGAGGCCTACAATCTGCCGCTCGTCATGACGCCGTGGGAGGCGGGTGAACATATTCGCTTCCTGTTGAGCGAGGCCGAACAATCAAGCGCGGGCCTTCCGCAAATCGCAGAGGATTGCCGTCGCTTCCTCGAAGTTTGGCGCAGCCTCTGGGCAATCTATGGCGATGATGGCGCGGGGCGCCCGCACTACAAGAAGGCGCTCGTTGGCTTCGTCGACTTGTTGAAGGCCCATCACGCTGAACGCGTTCCCATGCGCAATGAAGTGGACTTGGCGATTTGCCTGATGAGCCTGGTCGTCAATGTGGCTCTCGGAAACGAGCAGGTCGATAGAAGGCGGAACGCGCCGGTCCCGGCGATCTAGGCGGACCATGAAAGACGACCAATTCGAAAGGCCGGTTTTCATCGTCAACCCGCCTCGCTCCGGTTCGACATTTTTGTTCGAAACTCTAGTTCAGGCGCCAAATCTCTACACCGTCGGTGGAGAGAGCCACGGGGTGATCGAAGGGTTGCCCGAACTCAGCATGCCGCGACGCAATTGGAGCTCAAACCGGCTCACAGCCGACGACGCCGCACCTCCTGTTGTGGCTCAGCTTCGGGCGCGGTTTGCTTCGGTTTTGCGCGATCGCGAGGGTCAACGGCCAGCAACCTGGCCGGTCCGCATGCTGGAGAAGACGCCGAAGAACTCTCTGCGCATACCATTCATGGCGACGGTTTTTCCAACCAGCCACTTCGTCTACTTGTACCGTGACGTGCGACAGGTGTTGGCGTCGATGATGGAGGCCTGGCAGTCTGGACGTTTCCGCACCTATCCGGGCCTACCCGGATGGACTGGCCCGTTGCCCTGGTCGTTGCTGCTGACGCCCGGCTGGCGGAATTTGGGCGACTTGCCGCTTCACCATATTGTCGCCGCGCAGTGGGCGGCCTCGACGCAAATCTTGCTCGACGATCTCGAACGCTTGCCGGCCGAGCAGCGCGCAATCGTGCGTTACGACCAGCTCGTTGAAAATCCCGAGCAGGCCGTGCGCGCCTTATGTGAAGCGGTGGGTTGGTCTTGGGATCGCGGCTTCTCCGCTGAATTGCCGCTCTCGGTGTTTACGGTCTCGGCGCCGAAGGCGGACAAGTGGCGCGCGCGCGCCAACGAGATCGAGGAGGTGCTACCGAGCATACGCGATCTCGTCGATCGCGCTGAGCGCTTTGTTGAAGGCGCATGAACGCCAACCTCAACGAGGCGATCGGGTTGCTCGCCGAAGAACCGAAGCGTGCGGAAGGCTTATGCCGCGCGGTCTTGTCGTCTGATCCACATAACATCGAAGCAAGGGTCATCCTCGCTGAGGCGCTGAGGCGGCAGGGTGAAGTTGCCAAAGCGAGGGTCGAGATCGAGCCCGTTGTCGCGCAACGCCCGGAACTGTTCGCGCCGCAGCGTTTGCTCGGGCTGATCCAACACGATGAGGGAAATCACAAATCCGCGGCACAGGCTCTTCGCAGGGCTGCCGATCTTGAGCCGTCGCATTCGCACGTCTGGCGCGAATTGGGCGATGCGCTGCGGGCGAGCGGCGATGAGGCGGCCAGTCACGCGGCGTACCTTGGTCACGCGCTGCGCGCTGCGCCCGACCCGAGGCTGGTTCAAGCGTCGATCGCTTTGCGCGAGGGGCGAATAGAGTTCGCGCTCGAGCGGCTTCGCGCCTACACGGGGCAATTTCCAAACGACGTTCTTGCGCTGGTTCTGCTGGCTGAATCAGAAGCGCGATCAGATCGGCCAGACTTGGCTGAACGCTCTTTGCGCCGCGCGATTGAGCTTGCGCCAGCTTATACGCCACCCGTCTACCATCTCGTTTCATTGCTTTCAGGATTGGGTCGCCTTGAGGAGGCGATCAGCCTGGCGAAAGCGTTGAGCGATCGCGAGCCGGCGAACCTGAATGCGCGCGCTTTGCTTGCCGACATGCATGGACTGCTCGGCGACCACGAGAAGGCTGTCGCTCTATATGAGAGCATTCTCGCCGCCAATGCCAAAGCGCCTGTTTGGAACGATCTCGGCCACGCCCTCAATACCTTGAACAGAAATGCCGAAGCAGTCGCTGCCTATCACAGCGCCATCCAAATCGCACCGGGCTCCGGCGCCGCCCATTGGGGTTTGGCCAATCTGAAGACCTACAAGTTTTCCGAGCAAGAAATTGCTCATATGGGGGCGCAGTTGCGCCGCGGCGATCTGCCTCTCATTGAGAAGGTCAACATGGGTTATGCGCTGGCGCGCGCGTTCGAATTGCGCGGCGATGCGTCCGCAGCATTCGAACATTATGCTGGCGCCGCAAAGCTCTACCGTACGAGCATCAACTACGATCCGGAGGAGCTTTCAGCGCTCGTCAGCCAAAGCCGGATTCACTTCTCCAAGGCGTTCTTCGAAGCGCAATCCGGCGGCGCCAGCGCGGCCGATCCCATTTTCGTTGTGGGCTTGCCGCGTTCCGGCTCAACCCTGGTGGAGCAGATTCTGGCTTCGCACTCGTTGGTGGAAGGCACCATGGAGCTGCCAACCGTTCCACGCATTGTGCGATCACTGGTGGATTCTGCGCTCCGGCCAACCGGCGAGCACTTCGTGCTTGCGGCAACACGATTGAGTGCAGATCGCGCTACTGCGCTGGGAGAGGACTACATGCGCGCGACACGCGTTTATCGAAAAACGCCGCGACCGTTCTTCGTCGACAAGATGCCGAACAACTTCCAGCACATCGGCCTCATTCAAATGATGCTGCCGAACGCCAAGATCATTGATGTGCGACGGCATCCGCTCGCTTGTGGGCTCTCGTGTTTCAAGCAACATTTCGGGGTCGGCCAATACTTCACCTACGATCTGGCGGAGCTTGGCAAATATTATGCCGACTACGTATCGCTGATGCAGCACTACGACTCCGCGCTGCCTGGGCGCGTTTATCGCATCAATTACGAGCAACTCGTCGCCGACCCGGAAACCGAAATTCGCGAATTGCTGGATCATTGCGCCTTGCCGTTTGAACCGAGTGTGCTGTCGTTCCACGAAACACATCGCCCAGTGCGCACGCCGAGCGCAGAGCAAGTGCGGCGTCCCATCAGCGCTGAAAGCGTCGACAGCTGGCGCGCATATGAGCAATGGCTGCGGCCGCTGAAGAGCGCACTGGGACCGGTGTTGGCTGCCTATCCCGACGCGCCCTAAGGTCTTAACAGCGCGGCCTGCTCGAGTTGGCTCAGCGCCGCCTCAACGCGAGCGCTTCGATCACTGCCCTGCAAGAGATCTGCGAGTGCTGCGCGGTCTCGCGATCCGTTGAGATACGGAAGAAGAGCCTTCGCATCGTTTGAGGGGACCACAGCGTGATGTTGAAGCGTTGTGAACCAACCATTCTGGTCCGCGGCTTCAAGGCTTGCGACTTCGAAGGCGGCGGCTTTCGGCGCTGATGCTCGACCAATGTTGAGCGGGGTGGTCTGAAGACGCAGCAGGCCAGATGTTGCGAGAAGCATCAGCGCGTTCTCAAGAGCGCTTCGGTCTGTCGCAGCAAGCGCCGCAACAGAGCGGGTTGCCGGATAGACGCTTGCGAGATCTGCAAGCGCGTCGGCGACTTCGTCGTTGGGGGCGGTATAGGCGCCGGCGCCCGTGTTGAAAATTCGAGATCCGGGGGCTTCGCGGCGCAGCGCAGCGGACACGTGAAGTTGGGCGAGCGCTTTCGGGTCTGGTTCGGATCGGGCTGGCGCTTTCGAGAAGATTGCGCGGCGAAAGCTGCGGCCGCTCATCTCGTCGAGGATGCTTTGCAGTTGGGCGGCATCGCCGTTTGCAAGCGCGCGCGCTTTTGCGGCGTCTGGCACGAGGCGTTCGGGGGAAGAGGCCGATACTTCCGGTTCGCTGACGTAGTGCATGCCCGCCTTGCCTGCGCTGCGAAGCACGTCCGCGAAGCGGAAAGGCTTGTTTACCGGCGCGAGATATTCGCCGAGGAAGTAAGTGGGGTTGGCGCCGGCGAGCTTTTGCGCCGCTTGGCGAACGAGGAAGCTGTAAGGCGTGTTGTCCGGGGTCCCCGCCGCAACGGCTTGCAGTCTTTCGATTGCACGCGCGACATTGGTTTGAGGATCGAGCGCGGGATCTTCGGCGCCCCTGCAGATGTCGCGGATGATATATTCTAAGCGCCAGCCCGGCAAAACGTTGAAACTCAGCATCGCGAGGCCGCGCGGCGAGAGCTGGGTTTTGCAGATGCGGAAAATCGCGTTGCGGACTTTTTTTGGAACCCAACTCAAGACGCCGTGACAAATGAGATAGTCGAATTCTTCCGTCCGCTGCGCGACATCCAGAATGTCGGCGGTTTCCAGTTTGATGTTCGAGAGCCCCAGCGCCGCGATACGTCTTTGGCCTTCAGCGATGGCGTCGGGTTCGAGATCGATGCCGACAAAGCTGGCGTCGGGAAAGCGCGCGGCCATCGGAATGATGTTGCCGCCGGAGGCGCAGCCGAGTTCGAGGACGCGCGCGGCTTCGGCAGGGGCCGCTTCGACCCCATGCAGCGCCGCCATCGCCGCCAGCGTGGCTGGCTGCGTGAAGAAAAAGGGCTGCGATGTGTAGAGAAGCTTTTGCGGCGCCGCGGACGTCATCCGCCGTCAATGGCGGGGTGGGGGCGACGTGTCTAGTTGGTGTTGGGACTGCGCCAGCAGGCTTGGCGCCGGAACTTTTTGCGCTGAAGTGGGGATTGGCGCTTCGCATTCTCCCATTTCCCGCACTTGCTTGCCGCAATGCCGAGGTAACCCCATATACCAATGCAAATACGCTCCGGCTTTTCGCCCCCGCGTCGCATTCTAGAAGGACATTCCATGACGCAGACCCGGTTTCGGGCGGGCGATCGCGTGCAGGTCACGCGCGCCAGTTTCGGCTCGCCAAGCGGTTTTTGCTCGATCCTGTCAGCGCTGCCGCGCGAGTCCGGTCCGCAGCAATATCGCGTGCGCAGCGACAACGAGGGTTTCGATCGCATCGTGGACGAAGCGCGGCTCGAAGCGATGTCCTATGATCGATGATCCGCGCCCGCCGAAGGCTTTCGCGGTGACGCTGAAGGTTAAGGACACCCAAGAGCATTTGCTGCGCCGGCTCGGCCAGGCTTTGGTGCTGCATTGGGAGGAAATGCCCGACGGTCTGCAGGATGTGCTGATCGATCAAGCCGTGATGGTCACGGATCGTGACCTCGCCTCGCAGAACGAAATCGAGACGTTTATCCGCGCCGTGAAAAGTGTGCCGGTGACCAACTAGCTGCTATTGGGAATGCGCCAGGGAATTTCGGCGGCATGCGTCAGAGCTTCGAAACGCTCGATACGGCGCTCGGCTTCGGGTGGGGCGCGGAGCAGTTCGCGGAGGCGGTGTGTGAGCGCGTGCAGGCGCTTGGCGAGACGGCGCGCGTAGGGCTCGGGGCTGTTGAAGACGCGCAGCAGCGCTTCGTAACGTTCGGCGAGCGGCCAGGCTGAGTAGAATTTCGCGGGCTTGGCGGTGAACCACGGGCCTTGGTGGAAGTGCATGTCGCCGATGGGTGACGGGTAATCTTCGGCTCGCTTCGGACCGCCGGCATCTTGCCGGCATTTTTTCTGCCGGCTGGAAGCCGGCGGTCCGCTGCTGAAACACCTGAACGAGACGCGCCAGGTTTCGGGTTTGTCGTCGTCGAAGCCGACGAGTCTGCGCACGCGCGTGCGCTTGGGCCAGAGGCGTGGAGGCGTGTTGGGTTTCGGGTAGGCGGCGGCTTCGATCAGCAGCAGACGGCGCATCATGGCTTCGCCGCAGCGGATCCAGGAGAGCAGCAGCCGATAGGGCTCTTGGGTGAGCGTGTGCTGGAAGGCGATGCGCTCGGGACCGCCGAAGAGTGCGTGCAGCGTGTGCAGGAAACTCTGCGCGACGCGCCAGAGGATGAGCGGCGCAGTTCTTTCGACTTTCGGTGTTGGCGGTTCGGACATGTTTGCGCGGAGTATGCGCCCGCGCTGGACCCGGTCGGATTGGGATTTGTGTTTTTGTTGATGCGTAAGGGTTTTGGGGCGGGAAAGTGGGGGATTGGGTGGGGGCGTATCCACCATTCTCGTGCTCCCCCGATAGGGGGGAGCTGGCAGCGCGAAGCGCTGACTGAGGGGATGACGCAGGTGTTTGCAAACTTCAGCGCTCACCCCTCCGTCTCGCGC
>JBAQGO010000013.1:0-7735 GCA_049287825.1 Vitreimonas sp.
GTGTGGGGTAAGAGCCCAAAGCCGCGGCTGTGCCCGCAACTGTGAGCGGCGAGCGCTCCGCCAAACGCCACTGCCCCATTGCCAGCCTTGGTGATGGGACGGGAAGGCGGCGGAAACGCAACGACCCGTGAGCCAGGAGACCTGCCGCCGCACGTCGCTCGTTCGCCGGCCGGGACCAGCCGAACGAACCGGGATGTCTCCGCTGCAGCGACGCGGGCGGCCTTGCGCCATATGGCGTTGCCCGCAATCGCTGCTAAGCGCGCCACAGGCCGAGGCGCGCGAGACGGGGAAAGTCTCATGCGTACCAAATCTTTGATTTCGAGCGCGGCTGTCGCTGCGCTCTCGCTGTTTTCCTCTGCCACCGCCCATGCTCAGGATGACGAGGAAATTGTCGTCACCGCGACGCGCGCGGCCGCGCGCGTCGCGACGTTGCCGGCTGAGGTTGACGTGATTGACGTCGAAACTGCGCAATCGCGCGGCGTGACCACGCTCGCGAACGCGCTGCGTGAAGCGCCTGGGCTTGATGTCGTTCCCGCCGGGGGCGCGGGTCAGCAAACCAGCCTTTTCGCCGGCGGCGCCAACTCCAACCATACCTTGGTCCTGTTTGACGGGCTCCGCATCAACGACCCGTCAACGCCGGGTTCGTCATTCGACGCAGGGCAGGATTTGCTCGGTGGCCTCTCGCGCATCGAAGTCGTGCAAGGGCCGATGAGCGCTGTCTTCGGCTCTGACGCCCTTGGCGGCGTCGTCAATCTCATCCCTCGGCACGGAGGACCCGGCGTTTTCAACGCCCGGCTCAACATTGCCGGCGGCTCGCTCGACACCTGGAGCGGCGGCGCCAGCGTCGATGGCACCTTGGGTTCGTTTCGATACGCCGTAAGCGCGGACGCCTTTTCAACCGGTGGCTACGACTTAGTGCCTGAGCGCATGTCGACCCATACAGGCGAACACGACGGCGCGGAGATGACGACGCTCACCGGGGTTTTCGATTTTTCCGTGTCGAACGCCTTTGCGCTCGACCTGCTTGTCCGCCACCGCGAAGCGCACGTGGATTTCGATCCCTTTCTGGATTTCTTTCCACTGCCGATGCAGCGCGCAGAGGACGACAATCTGGAAATTTCTCAGAATGACCTCGACCTCGCGCGGCTGGGCGCAACTTGGACGCTCGGCGATGCGCTAAGCATGCGCGCCACGATCGGCGGCATGCATCAGCAGCGCGCGCAATCGGACGATGGTCAAGTCACCGATGCTTTCGACGGCAGGCGCCGCTTCGCGGATCTTACGTTGACGTGGCGCCCCGGCGCGGTTGGGGCGTTCGATGGCGTGAATTTCGTCGCCGGCATTTCGGCTGAACATGAGGAAATTAGTGTGGCGCAGGGCTTCGGTTTTCCACCGCCGTCCTTCTTCACCGCCGCGGATCAAACCAATGGCGGCCTCTTCGTCAGCGCCCAGAGCCGTGTCGATAGGCTGACGCTCACCGGCGCTGTGCGCGTGGACGACTACCAGGGCTTCGGAACCACGCCCACTTGGCGGCTTGGCGCTTCGTTCGACGCGGTGGAATGGCTCAGGCTCTACGCGGCCTATGGCGCCTCCTTCCGCGCGCCGACGCTCTACGAACGCTTCGTTTCCTTTGGCAATCCGAACCTCGATCCCGAACGCGGGAAGGGCTGGGAAGTCGGCGCCAACGCGCGCTTCCACGCATTCGGTCAGGCTGAGGGCATCGAGCTTGCTGGGCTCTATCGCCATAGCGACATCGACGACCTCATCGATTTCGGCCCGCTCTTCACCTACGCCAACGTCGATCGCGCCACGATTGACACCGCTGAGGCGCGCCTTGCCGCGCGCCCCTTCGAATGGCTCACGGCGCGCGTCGCTTACGTTTACACGGATGCCCACGACGACGTCGCCCATACGCCGCTGTTGCGACGGCCTAAGAATTATTGGACCGCCGAGCTCATTGCGACGCATGGGCCGTTCCGCGCCGATCTATCGTGGCGCGAAGTCGGTCAGCGCAGCGATCAAATCTACGGCGATGATGGCTTCGCTCTCGGCATCGGCGAAACGCCGAGCTTTGCGGTGACGCGGCTCTCGCTAGCGTACGACATCACGAGCGGCGCCGAGGTGTATGTGGCGGCAGACAATCTGTTCGATGCGGCTTACGAGCCCGCCAACGCCTTCGCGGGCGCGCCGCGCACATTCACGCTGGGCCTACGAACCCGATACTGAGCTAACAGGCTGGGCGTGCAGATTGAGATCGTTGCCGGTTACGCGTTGCGCTTGGGCGTTGTAGCAAATCGACTGCAACGACCCATTGGTGACGCCGTCCGGCAGCGCATCTTGGCGAAACCATTGGCGGCCCAGCGAGACGGCGCCAGTCTGCACCGCTCCAATCGGGCCGAGGTCATCGCCGATGCGCGCCCGCGCGGCTTCGGTCCGCGCCCATGCGGGCCAGTCCTGCGCTGAGTAGGTGAAGGTCGCGCGCACCGAACCGCAGGGAAACTGTCCGAACTCTACATTCGTCAGCTCGATCAATCTGCGATGCGAAGGTGCGCAGAAAATTGGACGGTCGCCCCCATAAGGCGATCCTTGCAAACTCTGCCGCCCAAGTGCGGTGAGCGCGTATTCATGAACGCGGACGCCGATCGCAGGGCGTTCGCGCTTGGTGAGGAAACCCATGTCAACGAACTCGTCCATGCGCCGTTCGCCCTCGCGCGCGACGCTTTCGCCCCAGTCACGCGCCATGAGGTCGGCGCGCACGACATAGGCTGCGTGGCTCGAAGCCTCGTTGAGCCAGAGGCCAGGCCAGGGCATGCAAACCTGCGACTGATCGAGGATCGCACTTACTGCAGTCGCTACTTCTTCGCGCGAAACACTCCGTTCCACAGGCGCCACCACGGTATTGGCGGCGCCGGAGCGGATTTCACGCGGCGTGCGCATGTATTCGGCCGCGCGTTGCGGACTGGTCGTCGCGCATGCTGAAACCGCCGTGGCCAACACACACACGGCTAGAACAGAAATCGCCCGTACCGACGGCATGCCCGCCTCCCGTCGCCACCCGTTGCCCGCGCGATTATTACCCCGATGTTCGCTGACGCAAACTCCCGCGCGCATGAGGAGAAGGTAATCTTGGGTGATGTTTGAGCATGGGCGCCAGTATAAGCGCTCGGCGAGGGTGTCGGATGGAGCGGGTAGAGGGAATCGAACCCTCGTCTTCAGCTTGGAAGGCTGCGGCTCTACCATTGAGCTATACCCGCAACCGCTCGAACATGTCCTACAGGCTTGCCTAGCCGAAGCTACGCGCGGCCAACACGCCCGTCTTCGCCCTTCGGGCTTCGACGAGGCAGCCTTCCCTACGCTGCGCCTAGCGAAGGCTGGTGGAAGGGGGTGGATTCGAACCACCGTACGCTCTCGCGGGCAGATTTACAGTCTGCTGCCATTAACCACTCGGCCACCCTTCCATGCCGTTCGTTTGGCATGCTTCCGCAACGCCGGTAGCGCCCTATAAGCACGCTCAAGTTTCGCGGAGCGCGTCCTATAGCCAAGCACCCCCCTCCACTCAAGCCGGACCGTCCACGTCCTGTGAATCCATTGCCGCGCCGCGAGTTCGAGGCCGAGGCAGGTGGTCCATCCTGGATCTGGGGGGTGCATGCGAGTTTGGCGGCGCTGGCCAACCCGGCGCGCCGCATTGATCGCATCGTCGCCACCCGCAATGCGGCGACACGCCTTCCCGCCGGCATTGATGCGCAAGTTCTCGATCCCGACGCGATCGACGGCATGCTGCCGCCTGGCGCTGTGCACCAAGGCTTGGCGGTGCGCGCGAGTCCACTTGAGCCGATGGAACTAGAGGCGGCGTGTGCACCAGCAGACGGGCGCAGCGTGCTCATCCTCGACGGCGTCACCGATCCGCAGAATGTCGGCGCGGCATTTCGTTCGGCGGCTGCGTTCGGTGCGCGCGCTGTCGTGCTGCAGGATCGCAAATCACCACCGCTGACCGGCACGTTGGCAAAGGCCGCAGCAGGTGCGGTGGAATTGGTCTCGTATGTGCGGGTGATCAATATTTCGCGCGCGATGGAGGCGCTGCGCAGTTGGGGTTATTTGACCATTGCGCTTGAGGGCGAAACCGATCTCACCCTTGCCGACGCACTCGCCGATCCGCGCCCGGCGGCGCTTGTTGTCGGCGCTGAGGGCAAGGGTTTGCGGCCCGGCGTTGCTGAAGTTTGCGAGAAGCGCGCGCGCATTCCCATCGCCCCGGCGATGGAAAGCCTCAACGTTTCGGTGGCCGCTGCGATCGCGCTTTACGAAGCCCGCAAGCGTTAGTGCGCTTTGGCGGCGTTGCCGCCTCTCGCCACCAGGCTCTTCAGAAAGAAGAAAACGCCGATGATGATCAGATAGCCGAGGAAATACGCAATCGCTGTCGTCCAGAACGGCTGCTCCATGAAGTTCGGCAGACCGTGACCTTGCAGAATGCCCGGCAGATAGTTCACCGCGAGGTGCGCGGCCGTCGCCAGCAGCGCCATAACCAACCACTGCCGCCACGACGGCATCAGCAGCGCCGCGATCAACGCGATGATCAGACCTTGTGGGTGATTGATCTGACCGAAGCCATCCTTCAGCGCGTCGATGGCTTGATTGACATATTCCATGTTGGCCTCCGGTTGAGCATGGACGCCGCATCCCCCCGGGGCGCCGCCGGACTGCCGGCATTTTTAGGTTGGAGAAACGACCGCGCAAGTCAAAAACGGGTTCCTCAGTCGAGTGCGAGAACCATGAGGACATCATCGACACGCTCGCCATCGACGGAAATTCCCTCTGGAATCCGTCCGGTCTGAACGAAACCCAGACGCTCATAGAGTGCGCGCGCATGTTTGTTGGCGCCGTTGACCCAAAGCGCGATGCGCGAAGCACCCTTGCCCCGCGCCGCTTCAACGGCCTTGCGGATGAGCGCGCTTGAGGCGCCGCTGCCGCGCGCATCCGGATGCACATAGACGGCGTGCACCCAGAACGTGTGCGCAAGCGACGGATACGGCAGCGCATCCACCGTCAACTTGGCGACGAGCCGTTCGCCCTCGAACGCGCCCCAACCTTCGCCTCGCGCGAGCATGGCTTCAACGTCTGCGTCCGGCCGCGCGGCGTCGGTCTCAGGCACATCCACGAAGCCCATCGGCGCTTCGATCATGCCGAAGCGATGCAACGCGCGATAAGCGTTGAGGTCGACAGCAGTAAGTTGGCGGATGTGCACCTACCCAGCACCGAAGCGCGTAGCCCATTCGGCGACGTGTTCGTCTTCGATCTTTTTGAAGAGCACGTCGGGTGGGGTGATGGCGAAGCCGCGTGGGAGTGTGTCGAACAGTGATTTGTCGCCGGCGTTTGGCCATTGGCGATTTTTCTCGGGCACGCCGAGGGCGTCGAGCACGATCTTCGCGGCGTCCGGGATGAAGGGCTGCGCCAGGATCGCAGAGAGCACGACGTAGTTGAGACCCGTGCGCACGCCGATTGCGGCGGCGGCTTGGTCAGTTTTAAGCGCGGTCCACGGCGCGGCTTGTTGCAGATACTCGTTGCCGGCGACCCAGATGGCGCGGAGTTCTGCCGCGGCCTTTCGCATCTCCATCTGCTCGTGGCATTGCGTGAGCGCGGCGAGACGCGTGGAGAATTCACTCCAGAGTTTTTCTTCGTGCGCGCCCCATTCGCCACCGTCCGGCACCTTTGAATCGAACTTCGACGCGCAGAAGCGGGTGATGCGGTTGACGAAATTGCCGAAGACATTGGCGAGATCGGCGTTGATGGTTTGCTGGAATTGCTCGAGCGTGAACGCCGCGTCCGCACTCTCCGGCGCGTTGGCCATCAAATACCAGCGCCAATAATCGCTGGGGAGCAATTCGAGCGCTTGGTCCATGAAGATGCCGCGCTTTTCACTGGTGCTGAACTTGCCGCCGTACCAGGTGACCCAGTTGAACGCCTTCAAGCGATCAACAAGTTTCCACGGCTCGCCGGAGCCCATGATGGTCACCGGGAAGCTCACGGTGTGGAAGGCGACGTTGTCTTTGCCCATGAACTCGACATAGGTGACGTCCGCAGCGCCTTTATCGGTGCGCCACCAGCGCTCCCAATCGTTGCCGGTGGCTTCGGACCATTCGACGGTTGAGCCGATGTATTCGATCGGCGCGTCGAACCAGACATAGAAGACTTTATTCTCGAAGCCCGGGCGCGGCGCTCCGTTCTGCGTGACCTTGATCCCCCACGACAAATCGCGCGTGATCGAGCGATCGATCAGACCTTCATCAAGCCATTTGTAAGCGATTGACCGCGCCAACGTTGGCCATTCCGTCGACTTGTCGACCCAAGCGCGCACGCGGTCCTGCATTTTCGGCTGCAGCAAGAAGAGATGCGCGGTGTCGCGTGTTTCGACATTGGTCGAACCAGAAATTTTGGAGCGCGGATTCTTCAACTCAATCGGGTCAAGCAACGTTTGGCAATTGTCGCACTGATCGCCGCGCGCGCGCTCGAAGCCGCAGACGGGGCATGTGCCCTCGACATAGCGGTCCGGCAGGAAGCGTTTGTCGTCGATGGAATAGATTTGCTTCGAGACGCGCTCTTCGATCAGGCCGTTCTTTTCGAGAATCTCGCCGAAATGTTGCGTCAGCTTATGGTTCGGTGCGTTCGACGAACGGCCAAAATGATCGAAGGACAAACGGAAGCCGTCGCACGCATCTTTCTGGATCTTGAATTGCTCGTCGCAATAGGCGCGTACATCTTGCCCGGCTTCGGCGGCCGCGAGTTCAGCGGGCGTGCCGTGTTCGTCCGTCGCGCAAATGTAGAGCACTTCGTGGCCCTGCAGCCGACGAAAGCGCGCATGCACATCCGCGGGCAACATCGAGCCGGCGAGATTGCCCAGGTGCTTGATGCCGTTGATGTAGGGAAGCGCGGACGTAATGAGGTAGCGGGCCATGAAGGTCCGCTACCTAAGGCGCTTCCGATGCGCCAGCAAGCACGTCAGGCGATCGGCGTGGCTTTCAAGTTCGCGTAGGCCTGCGCCATTTTCACGTCGTATTGGTTGGCCGCGTAGCCCGGGCCGTTATAGCCGCGCGCAAAGCCCGCCCAATCCTTGCGTTGCAATTCGTCTTTCAGACTGTTTGCAACGACAAAGCCTTCGAACGCTTCAAGCTGATCCTTCTCGGACTTGGCCAGCTTCGAAACGTAGAGATGCGCGTTGGCCATGCCGAGATTAGTGTAGTTACGCCCGAGCACTTGGAAGCGGCCGTAGCTCGCGCTTTGCAGCGCCGCTTCTGGGTCGAGTGCATAGGCCTCAGCCATTTGCGCCCAGCGATCGGCTTGGGTGCGCGGGTAGCCGCCCGGCGTTTGGTTCGACACCGTTGGGTGCGCAGCATCGTATTGGTGGTTGGTCCAACGTGAGAAGAGATGACGCTCGAACAGAATGATGGGGCGGCCATCAGCAGCAAAACCGCCAAGCGGACCGGACTCGACTTGCGACACCGCAGCGACGGCTTCCCACTCGCAGCCCAAGCGGCCCGCGACAGCTTCGAAGTCGGCGCGCGCGAGTGAACCTGCGCTCTCGCGGCGCAGTGATGAAAGATAATCCGCAGGACCAACGGGCGGCGGTAAAGGCGCAGGTGGCGGCGGCGGCGCGGAGCCAGTTCCAGTTGGAGGCGGCGGCGGTGGTGGCGCGGCAGGCGGCGACACCGGTGGCGGTGGCGGCGCTGCGGGCGGTGGCGATGCC
>JBAQGO010000014.1:0-3225 GCA_049287825.1 Vitreimonas sp.
CTCCTAAAAACAGGCGCACTAAAGGAAGCCGCTGCGCCAGTCCAGCCCGCTCACGCGGCGAGGATTAAGCCGCCCTTTACCCGTGGAGCGCATGCGTAAGGTCAGACGTCCGGGACTCACATGGCCTTCGGCTTGCCTTCACGCGATACCGAAACGACCCAACTTCTGGAAGCGTTGGGCCTGAAGCGGCGCGACGTTTCGGATCGAGTGTTGGAAGCGCTGGTGCGACTCGCCGCCGAGCGTGACGCCGTGGTTGAGAAATTGGCGGTCGCCGAGGACCTGGCCGACCGGGACACGCTGACCCCGACCCTCAATCGCCGCGCCTTTATCCGCGAATTGCACCGGACCATGTCGGAAGTGGAGCGCTACAAGACGCCTGCCGCGGTTTTGTACGTCGACCTCGATGGCTTCAAGGCGCTGAACGATTGTTACGGTCACGCTGCGGGCGACGCGGTGCTGAAGCATGTCGGCAGGCTGTTGGTGGATTCGGTGCGCGAGTCGGACGCTGTCGGGCGCCTCGGCGGCGACGAGTTTGGAATCGTCCTCAACCGCGCGAATGCCGAAGAATCTCGCGCTAAGGCGCGGACGCTCAGCACCCAGCTTAACAGCAGCGCCCTCATTCATGCGGGTCAAGCGCATCGCATCGCTGTGTCTATCGGCGTGCACGCTTTGGCCGCCGCCGAGGATCCCGAAACGGCGATCGCGCGCGCCGACGAGGCGATGTACGCGGAAAAGTTCGCGCGCCGCAACGAAGCGCAAGCGTTCGCCTCGTTCTAAGCTTCCGTCATTGCGTTCTCGGTGAGCCGCGCAAACGCAGCCTCCATTTGCGCGGGCGTGCGCGTGAAGCCCGTTGCCATCCACCAGCGCAGCAAGCCGATCAGCCCCGCCGCCACATAGACTGCGGTTTCGTGCCGCCTTGGGGCGTCCCAATCCGGCACGCGGCGCTTTAAATTGTCGTCCACGATAGCGCGGAGTTTGGCTTCGCCCGCCGCAAGCATCGGCACGCTGACCTCCGACTGTGCGAATTGCGCGGCGAAATCCTGCGCTGAATAAATGTGCGCGAAGAGGTTGCGCGCCGGCGCCAACGACGTGCGCTCGGGGAATTGTTCGGCTTCGCCGCGCTCGCAGGCGCCGATCATGCCGACGAAGGAGCGGATGAGAAAATCCTCTTTGCTGGAATAGTGGCTGTAGAAGGTTGAGCGCCCGATGCCGGCGGCTTCAACCAGGTCGCTGACGTCGATCTCGTCAACGCCGCGCTCGGCGCCGAGGTCGACCAGCGCTTGGTTCAGCAATTCGCGCGTGCGCGCGGCGCGGCGGTCGATACTGGACACGAGACCCCTTCTTGTCCGGGAACGATGCGCGACCCGGCTCAAGATCAAGTGTAGCACGGCGCAAAGCGAAGGGGAGTTTCGATGAGCGAGTTGGCGAGCCCGCGCGCGGGCGCATGGGCGATTGTGGCCGGCACAATCATGAGCGTCGCCCTGATGGCGGCGCATCCGTCGAGCGTCGGCACGCTGCAGATCGGGCCGTTCGACATCAATGTGATTGTCCATGCCGTGGCTGTCCTGGCGACGCCGCTGCTTGTCTTCGGAGCGTTCGCGCTCACTAGGCTCATCGACCGGCCGCTCGCCGGTTTAGCGCTCTGCTTCTACGTCTTTGGCTGCGTGGCGATCATCTCGGCGGCGATTATGAGCGGCTTCGTGATGACGCAGCTTGTTGAGGCCGCGCACACGCCGGGCGCCTCGCGCACGGGAATTGATTTTCAAAGCCTCGCCGACCTCACGCATTGGCAGAACCAGGCTTATGCGAATGTCTACACCGGGCTCGCGGCGATCGCGGTGTTGCTGTGGTCTGTCGCGTGGCGCGGCGCCACACTGCAGCGTGTGCTGGGCTTGGTGATCGGCGGCGGCACACTAGCGTGGATGCTGACGGGCACGCTGACGCTCAATATCCACGGCATGCTGGCCGTCACGCTTGGGCAGGCGGTTTGGATGTTGTTCGCTGCGAGTAGGATGATGCGCGATCAATAGCGTTCTCTTTGCCCCAAATCCGTCGCGTTTGCGCTCGCTTAGTGCCGGGCGCGGAGGGGATCATGAGAGCGTTGCTTTGGGCGGGCGTCGCAGCGCCGATCATCTATTTCGGGACGCAGGTGGCGGCCGTCGCGCTCAATCCCTCGTTCAACGTCGCCGAGCAGCAGCCGAGCGAACTCGGCATCGCCACAATGCATCTACCCATCGTCGCCAACGCAGGCTTCATCGTCTCGGGGATCGCCTTCGGGCTTGCCGGCATTGGACTATTCGCCGGTCTTCGTGGCGTTGGCGGCAGCGTTATCATCGCAACGCTCGCGGGCCTGACGCTCGCCATCCTCGGCTTCGCAATCGCGATGAGCGGCTTCTTTCCGCTACCCAATCCACTTCACTATGCGTTCGGCATTTACCCGATTGGCATTTTGCCGCCGCTATTTGTTGCGCTTGGATACAAAAGCGGCGCCGCTGCGCGATGGATCGCGCTCTTGGGCTTCGTGCTGTGCGTCGCGATTTTTGCCGCCGCAAGCTTTGGCGGCATGGCCACCGAGGAGAACGCCGGTTTGATCACCCGAGCGATCTCAATCGTCCTGTTCGGAACCATTGCCTACTTGTCTTGGTCGATCGCGCAGCGGCTCAAATATGCCGGCTGAAGTCATCAGCGCCCTTACGCGATGATGTCTGGCGTTAGCCGGTCTTCGATCCACTGAATTTGGTCTCGTAGCACCAGCTTGCGCTTTTTCAGCCGCGCCAGTTGCAGCGTGTCTCCGCTGGTCTTCTCTTGTAGCGCTTCGATTGCGGTATCCAGTTCGCGATGCTCTTCCTTGAGTTCAATCAGGCGAGCTTTCAACGCACGCTTCTCGGGCGTGTCGACGATATCGAAGGTGTCTCCGTCGTCCGCGTCCATGCGGTGATCGCCTCTCGCGAACCATGCACGGCAGCCCCCGCCGCCCCGCCGAACACTGAGCTAATCCCTCTCGCGCGGCGCTGTAAAGACGCCGATTTTGCAGGCGTTCCCGGCGCTACTCCACGGGTGGGGAAAGATTAATTTTGTAACACGATGTAAGGAGACAAAGCGTTGAATCGGCGCCACACTGGCTTCTCGCCCTAGCTGATAGGAGGCGCCTCAATGGCCATCGAACAGCGGCTGCGTGAACTTGACGCCCGCCACCGGGAACTTGATTTCATAATCGAAAATGAG
>JBAQGO010000015.1:0-16055 GCA_049287825.1 Vitreimonas sp.
GCCGAAGCCCAAAGGGCGAAGGCGGATTTAGCCCACGCGCAGCTACGGCTCGGCAAGCCATCCTGCTGCGAGGCCGTCAAATATTCCGGCCTACTTCAAAAGGTGGAACAGGTAACCGGCGCACGCAAAATCCGCGCGCTGGCAACAATTTAGCTCGATTTCACGGGGCCAGACACAAGCCTGCCTCAATGCGCCGCCATCTGCGCAGAGCCATCCGCCTGCGACGATCAGGACTTCGTGAGAGCGATTGCCTTGCCGCCGCGACCTCGCCATATCGGCGCCTCGCTCGGCGTCCAAGATGACGATGCTGGCGGAGCGATCAGGGGGCTGACGCACGGCGCGGGAGCGAATTCCCAGCGCAACGGGTGCGGGTCTCAAGCCCACATCCCGTGACATGATTTGAAGGTGGAGCAGAATGGATCACGACTTCTGCAATGTGGATGGCGCCCGACGCTTGAAGCAGCGGATCGAGGAATACTGGCGCGAGCGCGGATACAACGTCGACGTCAAGCTGATTGAAGCTGGCTTCGTCGCGGCCATGCGTTCGGCGCGCACGGATGTGCGCAGTGACATGGTCAATGGTTTGCCGACCAAACGGCAAGCAGCGAACGATCGTGGCAGTGCAAGCGAACGCCCTAGTTCGCGCGGCTTCGTTGAAGTCGCGTAAGCGCCGGGAGAGCTGCGGGATACCTAGCTGTGCGCCATGAGCAAGCGCCGGCATATGGACGCTAAATCGGAATAACGATCGAGCACGACGTCTGCGCCGAGGGAGTCCGCGCCGCCGTCGCAATACCCGAACCGGACAACAATGACTGGCGCGCCGGCCGCTCGCGCGGCGGCGACGTCAGCGGTCGTGTCTCCGACCATCACCGAGCGGCGCACCACGCCGCCCGCGCGTTCAACAGCGGCGCGATAGTGGTCGGGATGCGGCTTCCGATTGCTCACCGCGTCGGCGCCGACGATGGCCGAGAAGCGGTTGCTTAAATTCAAGGCGTCCAAGAGTTGAACTGAAAGATCGGTTCGCTTGTTCGTGCATACGGAAAACTTGGCGCCCAGCGCAGCAAGCTGATCGAGCGCGTCGGTGAGGCCGGGAAATGGGACTGACTCCCCAGCAATGTCCGCACGGTAGAATTCGACAAAAGCCTCGGTGAGCTGATCGAGCCGCTCCGCGCTAAAGTTCGCGCTCACTGCCGCCGTCGCGCGCTCGATCAGACGGCGTGCGCCTTGACCCACCAGATGGCGCACGTGCGCCAGCTTCGCGTGCGGCAGGCCTTCCAAATCTAGCGTTGCATTGAGCGCACGCACCAAGTCCGGCGCGGTGTCGACCAGCGTCCCGTCCAAGTCGAAGGCAATCACCGCATCGGCCAGTTCGCCGGTGGTCATACGTCGCGCCCAATGCTCGTTTTGGGCTCAGCGCTTCGGTCGCGCCGCCCATGGCTTTGAGCTAGAACCAACCCCAGATTCGGACAAGGTTTCCGAAAAGCAGGGCGGATATGAGCCGAGCACGGGCTGCAATCATCTTGGCGGCAGGCCAGGGCACGCGGATGAAGTCCGATTTGCCGAAGGTGCTGCACCAAGTCGGCGGCCGCGCCATGCTGGATTGGGTGATCGACGCAGTTCAGGCCGCAGGCGTGTCGCGCATTGTCGTGGTGGTCGGCGCGACCGCGCCGGCGCTGAACGAACACGTTGCGAAGAAATTGGGCGCGGGTTCGATCGCTTTGCAGGATCCCCCGCTGGGAACAGGCCACGCCGTGCGCGCGGCGGAGAAGGCGCTTGCTGGCTTCGATGGCGATGTCATCGTTCTTTATGGCGACGGCCCGCTGATCCAATCGAAACGCGTTGAAGACTTGTTTGGCGTCCGCGAGAGCAAGGGCGGGCAGGCCATCCTGGCGTTCAACACGCAAAACCCTTTCGGCTACGGCCGCATCGTCAGCCGCGCGGACGGTGAGGTAGAGCGCATCGTCGAAGAGAAGGACGCGAGCGAGGCGGAGCGTGCCATCACGCTTTGCAATTCCGGCGTTATCTGCGCCGACACGAAAGCGCTGTTCGGCCTCTTGGCGCAAGTGAAGAACGACAACGCCAAGGGCGAATACTATCTGACCGATGTTGTCGCACTGGGCCGCGCCGCAGGCGCCGCCACCCAGGTTGTTGTGGGCGATGAAACCGAAACGCTCGGTGTCAATTCGCGTGCCGAATTGGCGACCGTGGAAGCGGTGTTTCAGAACCGTGCGCGGACAGCGGCGATGGACGCCGGCGTCACGCTGATCGATCCGTCGAGCGTGTTTTTCTCGCACGATACCGAGATCGCGCCGGACGTGATTATCGAACCGAACGTGGTGTTTGGCGCCGGCGTAAAAATCGCCAAGGGGGCGCGCATCAATGCGCATAGCCACATTGCCGGCGCTGAGATCGGTGCGGGCGCCATTGTCGGCCCGTTCGCCCGCTTGCGTCCCGGCGCGAAGCTCGGCGCTGGCGTGCACATTGGCAATTTCGTCGAAGTGAAAAACGCCACGTTTGGCGACGGCGCCAAATCCAATCACCTCGCTTACATCGGCGACGCCGATGTGGGGGCGCGCAGCAATATCGGCGCGGGCGCCATCACTTGCAACTATGATGGGTTCGACAAGTATCGCACCACGATCGGCGCGGATGCTTTCATCGGGTCCGACACAGCACTCGTCGCGCCCGTGAAGATCGGCGACCGCGCCTACACCGGCACCGGCAGCGTCATCACCAAGGACGTGCCCGATGGCGCCCTCGGCGTGGCGCGCGGCCGCCAAGTCAATCTCGAAGGCTGGGCTGACAAGAACCGCGCGAAGAAGCAAAAGCCGAGGGATCCGAAATGAGCGCGGACATCGCCAAGTTTAACGCAGCGCAAGCGGCGCTCGACTACGTCAAGGACGGCATGATCGTCGGGCTCGGCACCGGTTCGACGTCGGCCCACTTCGTGCGACTGCTTGGCGAGCGCGTGCGCCAAGGCTTGCGTGTGAAGGGCGTGCCCACTTCGGAAGCGACGCGCAATCTCGCCGAACAAGTTGGCATTCCGCTGCTCGATATTTCTCAGGTCACGTCAATCGATCTGGACGTCGACGGCGCTGACGAAGTCGATCCGGCGTTCCGCCTCATCAAAGGCGGCGGTGGCGCACTACTACGCGAAAAGATCGTCGCGGCCGCCAGCAAGTCCATGGTAGTCATCGCTGATGAGGGCAAATGGGTGGAAACGCTCGGCGCTTTTCCGTTGCCGGTGGAAGTCAGCCGGTTCGGGTTTGCTTTGACGCTTGAGCGCGTTCGTACCGCGCTGCGCGGCACCAAGTGCTCGGGCGACGACGTCGTGCTGCGCACCAGCGGCAAGGCCAACGAGCCGGTGATCACCGATGGCGGCAACTACATTCTCGATGCGCACGCCAAGATCATCTCCGCACCCGAAGACTTAAGCGCCGCGCTGAAGGGCATCGCCGGCGTCGTCGAGCACGGCCTGTTCATCAATCTCGCCCGCACCGTGATCCTCGGCCAAGCCAAAGGTGCGGTCGTGAAAGCTCACGAGGCGTTCTAGGCAGGACGCGGACGCACGTTGAGAAGCGACAACATCAGCGCCAGCAAAAGCAGGCCAGCAAATCCCCAATTGATGAGCGTGCTGATCGGAATCCCGGCGCTCGCTGCGGCGTGGTGCGGAAGCAGCGTCCGCGACAGCACCATCCGCCCGACTTGCTCGAGCGAGAACAGCAACATCAGCAACGGCAGCATCGTCCGATAGCGCGCAACCACCAGCCAGCCGAAGAGCGTCAAAACAAACAGCACCAAACCCCACGCCGCAAAGGTGAACACGAGATGGGCCGCCGCCTCGGCAGGGTAGGTATCCACGGGCACGCCATCGGCGGCGTTCAAAATGAAGCGGCTGCTCACGAAGGGATTGAGGCCGCCAACATTGAATCCCATGGCGGTCTTCAGTGCGAGCACCGGCAGAAACAGCCAAATCGCCAGCACGTGGCCTTGATAGAAATTGTCGATTTGCCGAGGAAACAGGCGCTTCAACACGTCTTGCTCTCCTCAAGCGGGCGCCGCGGCCATGGGCCTGCCGCGATAGCGTTTGGACAGCCGCACATAGAACATCCAGAAAATCAAGAATGGCAACGGCGCCAGCGCCAGCAGCGGCAAGACCGGCGTTCGCTGCAGCCACTCGGGAAATATCTGCGCTTGGCCTAGGAAAAGCGAGCCCGACGCGACGAACAGCCCAAAGCACATGCGCCACACATGGCGCGCAATGCGCTGCGCGCCGCTGATGCCGCGCCGCAAGATCACTTTGATATCCGAGAGCGCCGCAATCGTGCTGACCGTCACGAAAATGTAGAACGCCTGCGGCGGCGCGCCGTCGAGCGTGTGCTCCGGGGTTTGCGCAGCCAGCCAGGATAGAAACATCGCTGCTGCCGCGCCGCCGATTGCCCACAAGCAGCCAATGATCTCCCACGCGCCAATCCCTTCATGGCGACGCCGCACTGTCAGCCAGCCGCTGAAGATCAAATAGAATGACATGAACCCTGCGACCGAAGAGACGCGGTCGGGAATGAACGGCGCGACAACGGCGCCAATGCCGGTGAGCACCAGCATCGACACAAAGAAGATGTTGCCGGACAGCCGATGCAGCTTACCGCCTTTTCGGGTCAGCAGCGCCACTGTCCCCGCCATCAGCCCAACGGTTCCGCCGCTGATATGCGCGTACAAGATGATCGCCGCGCCGATCTGTACCCAGAGCGGCGCACCGGGCGCCACGTGCAGATGGTCGGCGAAAGCCGGGCCGGCAAACCCCGCCATACAAAGCGCAAGTGCGCAGGCTGCTGTCCGCGCTGCGGCAGCGGAGGGAGTAATCATCATTTCCAATTCGCCGGTGATTGCTCACTCGACGACCCATATCGAAATACGATACGAACGTAGCGAAATGCGGATCGGCTCGGACATGACGGCGCGCATCAAAAGCATGATCGCTGGCGCCAAGCGCCAAGGGCGGCGCAGCGGTGTCTAAGACGACCATCTCCGCCGGCTATCCGCGCGGCCTGGTGGCGTTCGCGGCGTCGGGAGGCGCGGATCGATCTGCGCTGCTCGAACGCTCAGGCTTGAGCGAAGAAGAGCTTGGTCAGCAAGACAACCGCGTCGCCATAGACAAATACGTGGCGCTTTTTGACGCCGCAGCAGCACTCACCGGCCAGCCCGCCATCGCGCTGCAATACGGCGAAGCCGTACGCATGCAGGAGATCTCCATCGTCGGCCTCATCTGCGAGGCTTGCGAAACGACCATGGATGTCGGCCGTGAACTCAATCGCTACGCCGCGCTTGTCGTGGATGACGACCGCGGCGAGCCGGCCACCATCATGCGCGGGACCATCAAGGAAGAGGGTGTCTGGATTGAAGGCCCGCACGAGCTGTTTCGCGCCCATCCTGTGATCGCCGAAGCCGAATTCGCGCGGCTGGTCTGGAATGGCCGCGTGATGTTCGCGAACTCCGAAGAGTTCAAAAAGCTCCGCTATCCCGCAGAAATCCACTTCACGCACGAAGATCGGGGCTATCGGGCCGAATACGAGCGCATTTTCCGAGCGCCCGTTGTCTTCAACAGCCACTGGAACGCCATGCTCGTGGATCATGGTTTCCTGCTGCTGAAGCAGCCGCCAGTGAACCGCTACGTGTTCGGCGTTCTCAGCGAGCGGGCAGATGCGCTGCTGAAGAGTTTGGAAGAGTCGAAAACCACGCGTGGCCACGTCGAAAGCTTGCTGGTGCCGATCCTGCACACCGGCGATGTCAGCATGGACACGATCGCGGAGAAGGTCGGCGTCAGCCGCCAGACGCTCTACCGCAATCTGAAGGCCGAGGGCGCAACCTACGAGCAGGTGCTCGATGAGCTGCGCCACAAAATGGCGCTGAATTTCCTGGCCGGGAAAAAAGTGTCGGTGAACGAAACCGCTTATCTCGTCGGTTTCTCGGAGCCCGCCGCATTCTCACGTGCGTTCAAACGTTGGACCGGCACCAGCCCCAGCGCAGCCCGCAAGCTGTAGCTCAGGCGCGCTTCTTCTTTTTTGCGCTGACTTTCTTGCCGCGCGCTTCCGCTGCTGCGGCACGCATCGGCTTTGCGGCCGCTTTCTTTTCGGCGCACTTCGGGCAGGCGCACACGTCGGCGAGAAATTCCTTGAAGTAATTCTTGCCGTAATCGTAGTTCAGCTCTTCGCCCGATTTGATCTTGCGGCGCGCATGAATGTAGACGCGGCCCTTATGGATGTTGGGTTCGCAGTTCGGGCGGCAGGAATGGTTGATGTAGCGCGCGGTGTTCCAGCGCGGTGCGCCGTCGATGGTTTTGCGTGAGTGGATTTCGAAGAGGTAGCGGCTGTTGCTCTTCTCTTCTTGCTCTTTGGTGAGCTCCACACCCGTGTACTCGATGATGCACGAGCCCTTGGGAATTTCGCTTTCGGCGAAGAGGCCAAGGCCGGTCTTGGCCTTGCCGACGCGCAAATCGAAATCTCCGGGGATGTAGCTCATTCTGGGCATGCGGCGCGGCCTTCCGTTCTGCGAAGCGGTCTCTTGAGCCGCAATCTGGGGTGATTTGGCAAGCGCGAACTTGCCTCACCAGAATCGCTTGTTTGCAAACGCTTTGCCAGAACCTGACTTTAGATAGCGCTCGAATTCGCACGCGCGACGCTCGTTTTCGAAGGCTAAGGAGGAGACGAGCCGCCAGGGTTTGTGTTTCGCGGTGTGGATGGACGCGCCTTCGTTGTGCTTCTTCAGCCTTTGCTCAAGGTTCGTTGTGAAGCCCGTATACCGCTCGTTCGGATGGATTTCACTGCGAAGCATGTAGACATAAAACATTGCGCCACGACCCGTCGGAATATCCTCAAGGCGTAAGCCAGCCGAAGCT
The DNA here is from genome assembly GCA_049287825.1 of Vitreimonas sp. Taxonomy (GTDB): domain Bacteria; phylum Pseudomonadota; class Alphaproteobacteria; order Caulobacterales; family Aquidulcibacteraceae; genus Vitreimonas. Next base: position 6,896 of record JBAQGO010000015.1, read on the forward strand.
ACGCGGGGATTGATCAGTCCTCCTACGTAAAGCTTCGGAGGACAGCCCTCGCTCCGCTCCGCGGAGCGAAGGCTGGCTGGGGTGCTAGGATTCGAACCTAGGAATGGCGGTACCAAAAACCGCTGCCTTACCGCTTGGCGACACCCCAAAGCGCGAGGCGGCTATCTAGAGGCGCCCGCCCGGACATGCAACCGCTGGGCCCGCAGGCGCGTTGCGCGCCCCAAAAGCCTGCTCTATAAGCCGCGCTCCTCGGAGCATAGCTCAGCCTGGTAGAGCACCACGTTCGGGACGTGGGGGTCGTTGGTTCAAATCCAGCTGCTCCGACCATTGCCTCGCCAGGAGGCGTCCAGTCATGCTGACATGTGCGTGAAAACCCACGCTAGGCCGAGAACGAAGCTGACTATCAGCACCCAACGAGCCGTTTCGGCCATCGCATGCACTGCGCCGCGCAAGGGTTCGAAGGCGCTCAGCGCGAGCACCACGACGAACGCTGAGCCCGTCGCGAGCCAGACTTCGAAATTGCCGAGCTGGCTGTCCAGTCCCGCGACGTAGGCGAGGTAGGCGCCGATCGCGGCCATCACAAAGCGCACCAATCCCTTGAGTGCGGCACTGCCGGTGTGATGTGCATCGAATGCAGGGCGCTTTGGGCGCGCCGCGACTGAAGTGGACGCCGCTGCGGGGACCGCCGGCGGCGGGGGCAGCGTGCCGAAATCCGGCACTGTCGCGAGTTGCTCGCGGAGCCTACGCCATGCCTCCGCCTCGAGCTCAGCGCGGGCTTGCTGCTCAAACATCCAAGCGTCACTGGCGAACGGCGGCGGCGTCCTGTGTGACGCGGTCATGGGGCGCAACCCTCCCGGCTCAGCTCTCGCATCATGCTCCAACGCGGAGAGCCGGGAAATGGGCTTGGGCAGAGTGTAAGGCCGATTTCGGCGCGGCGCTCAGCCGCTGGGGATTTATCATTTTTCGATAAAAAGGGGCTTGCGCCCAAAATCGGTTCATATCATTTATCGATAAATCCCGGGCGGCGGGCGCCGTGGGTGGAGTGTGACCTCGTGAAACAGTTTCTGATCACGGTAGCCGGCGTTCTGGTCGGGCTATTCGTTTTCCTCTTTGTCGGCCCAATCCTACTGCTTTCGATGATCGCGGCCTCTGTGCACGGCCCCGCGCAGCCTGGCCACATGGTGCTGGCGCTCGATTTGCGCGAGGCCATGACTGACCAGCGCTCCGGCAATCCGTTCGCCAGCCTCAACGGCCACCAAAACCTGCTCGACGTGCTCGCCCGCATCGACGCGGCGCGCACCGACCCATCTGTCGAAGGCATTTACGTTCGCGCCAACACCCAAGGCATGCAGCCGGCGCAAGCGGAAGAAATCCGCGCAGCACTCGCGGCGTTCCGCCAGTCCGGCAAGTTCGTCGTCGCGCACCTGCAGAATGACGGCGTGCGCATGGGCATGCCCGGCTATCTCGCCATCGCCGGCGCCAACCAAGTGTGGACGCAAGCGTCAAGTGAATTCATGCCGATGGGCTTGGCAGCCGAAGTCACTTTCTTCGGCAACACGCTGCAGCGCTATCACATGCAAGCGCAGTTCGAGACCCGCGAGGAATTCAAAACCGCCGCAGCCGAACTCACCGACTCAAGCTTCACGCCCGCGCACCGCGAAGAACTCACGGGTTTGATGAATGGCCTCTACGACTCGATGCTCGCCGATATCGCAGCGGACCGTCATCTCACGGCTCAGCAAGTCCACGCGGCGATCGAGTCGACGCCCTACATCGCGCAACAAGCGATGAACAATCGTTTAGTCGATCACATCGGCCGTCCGGAAGAGGCGCAACAAGCTGCTATCGCGCTTGCGCACAATTCCGGTGCGGAAGTCGTCGATTTTGAGGACTATCGTGCGCCAACCCGCACTGGCGGGCGCGTCATCGCGGTCGTGCAAGGCGAAGGCGCCATCGTCTCCGGCCCGGTCGACCATGACATCTTCGGCGACAGCCAGCAGATGAACAGCGACACCGTCGCCAAGGCGTTGCTCGACGCGTCGAACGACCGCGATGTCGCCGCCATCGTGTTCCGCGTGAACAGCCCTGGCGGGTCAGTCGTTGCGTCAGACCAAATTCTTGCAGCGCTTCGCGTGGCGCGCTCGCGCGGCAAGAAAGTCATCATCTCGATGGGCGATGTCGCGGCTTCCGGCGGCTATTACGTCTCCGCCTACGCCGACGAGATCATCGCGCAACCGACGACCATCACCGGCTCGATCGGCGTGCTCGGCGGCAAGCTGATCATTGGCCCGGCGATGGACCATTATCTGTCCAGCAACACGCAAACGCTCACAGTGGGTTCGCCGCTGGTCGGCATGTTCACCTCGCAGCGCGGATTCAATCCCGCTGAGCGTGCTGCATTCGCCGGCTTCATCGACCGCGCCTATGCCCAGTTCATCGGCCTCGTCGCCGATGGCCGCCATATGACGGTCGATCAAGCGCACGCCGTGGCACACGGCCGCGTTTGGACGGGTCAGCAAGCACTCGAACGTCACCTGGTCGATCGCCTCGGCGGCTTCCAAGTCGCGGTCGATCGCGCCAAGGCGCTCGCGGGCATTCCCGCCAACGCTCAAGTGCAACTCCGCTACTATCCGCAGGTCGAAAATCCGTTCCGCAATCTCAGCCGCGCCTTCGGCGCCTCGTCTGAAAGCGTGGAAGCTTTGGCCCGCATCAACGCGGTTCTCTCAGACCCGCGTGTTGCGCGCGCCATGACCGCCATTCGTGAAGAGGACGCCAACGTCCGCGCCGAAAGCGGCCGCGTCACCGTCAACTAAACAACAAGCTCCATAAGCCCCTCACACGGCCCTCCGAAAGGAGGGCCGTTTTGTTTGTCCGTATTGTTGGAGGCTAGCGCTTGTTTTCGACTTCGTACTTGGGAAGGTCGGCGCGCAGGTTTTCGTAGAGACGCTCGACAAAACGCGCGGCGTCGTCGTCCACGAAATCATCGAAATAGGCGTCCAGATTGCTCTCGAACACGTACTCGCCTTCCTCGGCGAAGATGAAACCGAGCTCTTCATCGGTTGGCACGTGAACGATGGCGATGGAGGTTTCTTCGTCGTCGTCTTCGCTGATCGTGAAGGCGAGACGGCGGCTTTGAATCTTCTCTGCCAGCAACGGCGCCAGCGCCTGCAGTGCGGCGAGATCGTCGAAGGCGCTTTCTTCCTTCAGAGAGTCTTCCAAACGCTTGCGCGCGGCGTCGACCTCATCGTCGAATCCGCCGCCGCGCAGCGCTTCGCGTTCCGGTTTCTTGGCCATCACGCCGTTTCAAGCAGGCTCTGAAACACGGCTGCGCCACCAGTGCGGCCGAGCACCGGGTCTGAGGCGCGCTCTGGGTGGGGCATCATGCCCATCACATTGCCGCGCGCGTTCACGATGCCGGCGATGTCGCGCATCGAGCCGTTCGGGTTATCGAGATAGCGAAACACCACGCGGCCTTCGCCCTCCAACTCATCGAGCGTAGCATCATCGGCGATGTAGCGGCCGTCGCCATGGGCGATCGGAATCTCCGTGTCGCGCGCTTCGCGGTAAGCGCGCGTGAAGCGCGTGTTGTTGTTGGCGATGCCGAGCGGCACGTCTTTGCATGCGAACTTGAGCCCAATATTGCGCCCCAGCGCGCCGGGCAGTAGCCGTGTTTCCGTAAGCGTCTGAAAGCCATTGCAGATGCCAAGAACGAGACCGCCACGCTCGGCGTGATCGACCACCGCGCGCATCACCGGACTCTTCGCCGCCATGGCGCCAGAGCGGAGATAGTCCCCGTAAGAAAATCCACCTGGCAGCACCACCAGATCGGTGTCTTCCGGCAGCGCCGTATCTTTGTGCCAGACCATGGCAGCCGGTTTGCCGGAAAGCCGTTCCAGCGCCCGCGCCGCATCGCGGTCGCAATTGGACCCGGGAAACACGATCACTGCTGACTTCATGCCGCTCACATAAACTGCGTCGCCGCTGAATTAAAGGCGGCGCGGGCGTTTACGGACTGTTGTGGCAATATGTTCGCTCAGGCTCGGTCATGTAGGCGCCGGCGTCGCCGAGCCCCATGAGCCAGACAAGCGAACCCGGCGACAAATCACGCCAAGCCGGCCCTTCGTGCGGCCACGGCCCGATGCACGCGCGCAACGGCGCATTCATTCTTTGCAGAGTTTCGATCAATTGCCGCGGCACGTCGGCGGAGCGATGCACCGAACCCGGCGCCTCGCGCGTGCCGCCGGTGACCACCCAGCGCTGATGCGCCGCGGTCGGCAACATCCATCCTGCGTCCGCGCCAACGGGAGAGTGGACCAAGGCGCCGCCGAAAATCTCGGCATGATCGTTAGCGAGCGCGACTGCGAGATCGGCGCCATTGGAGAAGCCACCGACGAATGTCTGGGCAGGATCGGTCGCCGCGCGCTGCGTTCGCTGTGCCCACGGAATGACCTGATGCACCAACCAATCTTCGTGCACGCGAAAATCGTCGCTGCCGCCCGGGAAGCCGCGCAAATATTCCGCGCCACGCCCCTCGTTGTGTGGATTGGGATCGGGTGCGATGATGAGGATGGGCGGCAGCGCGCCGGAATCCAAAGCCGGTTTCAGTCGGAGCAGCGCGACATTCAAGCCGTCCAGCCCGTCGAAAATGTAGAGCGTCGGCAGCCGCCGATCGGTCGGCGCGTTGGCAGGGCGCCACACCCACACCACGCGCGTTTCGCCTTGACGCGGTCCTGGGAAAACCGAGCCGTGCGTTTCGCTGTGAATCTGGTCCCGCGCGGGTTGCATGCCATCATGCGGATTGGCCCGCGGAAATGTCTGCGCCGAGGCCTGTGCGGCAGAGGCGATGAGGAGCATCGCCAGGGCAAAGCGAAATCGCATGTCTTAGCCGTAACGGAGGCAAGGGGGGCCCACCACAATCCTCAGGTCAAAATACAGTGAACCCGCCGGGCTCGCGCGATACAAGCTCACTATGCCGCCGCTTTGGGTCCTCGCCGTCGCTGCTCTTTCGGTCGCCGCCACCGGCGTGCTGACCTGGGTGCTATGGCGCATAAACGGCGGCGGACGTGGTGATGACGGAGCAGGACAATGAGCAAATCAGGCGGATGCCTCTGCGGGGCGGTGCGATACGAAGCGAGCGGCGATGCAGTGTTCGCCGGCCATTGCTATTGCACTGATTGCCGGAAGACGTCGTCGAGCCACACGTCAGTGTCGGCCTATCCGATGAACGCGGTAAAGCTCACTGGCGAAATCCGCGAATTCACCGGCAAGGGCGATAGCGGCATGCCGGTCACGCGCGCCTTCTGCCCCACCTGCGGCACGCAGCTCTATTCGAAGGGCGACAGCAACGCAGGCCTGATGCTTCTGAAGGCCGGCACGTTCGATGATGTCGAAGCGTTCAAGCCGATGGCGTCGATATACACCTCACGCGCGCCGAGTTGGGATCGCCCGCCTGCGGACATTCCGGCGTTCCCCGAAACACCGCCACGCGGTTAGCGCCGTGAGTCCCCCCATGGTTGGACTCGCCGCGCTCATACTGGCGCTCGCAGCTGCCGCATTCGTCATGTGGCCGCGTCAGCGCAAACTGGACGGTGTCCAAAAGTATAGCGACGTCGCCCCCGATGAGTCCGATGGCGGCGACTCCACCAGTGATCCCGTCACAACATGGATCGGTACCGAAGGTGGCGGGCGCTAAGGCGCGCGCGTCGCTGTGTACATGGCTGGCAAGAGCCGCTGCAGATTCTGCTGCTTGGGCAGATCGTTAAACACGATGTACGGCTGATCAGGGTGCAACGACAGATAGTTCTGGTGATAGTCTTCCGCCGGCCAGAAGCGTGTCAGCATGTCGACGCGCGTGATGATCGGCGCTGAATACGTGTGCGCCGCCGTCAGCTGCGCGATGTAAGCGCGCGCTACGCGCGCTTGGTCCGCGTTCTCCGCGAAGATATTGCCACGATAAGAGGTGCCGCTATCCGGTCCCTGCCGATTGAGTTGGGTTGGATCGGTCGCGACTGAGAAATAGACGCGCAGCAATTGGCCGTACGTCACCACGTGTGGGTCGTAGGTGATCTCAACCGCTTCGGCGTAACCCGTGGTCTCGGTGCTTACGTCTTCATAGCTGGGGTGCGGCGCCGTTCCGCCGCTATATCCAGAACGCACGCCGCGGACGCCGCGCACATGCTCGAATACACCTTCCAGGCCCCAGAAGCAGCCGCCTGCGAACACCGCAGTCTGCATGGCCGAACCAGTTGGCGCCGGCATATCGGCCGTCGCAACCGGAACGGCGTGCGGCGTTTGATCCGCCAGCGCAGGCGAGCACGCGAGCAGGGCGAGGGCGGACAATGGGGCGAGAAGAAGGCTGCGGATCACGTCGTTTCTCCGGGGTTGCTCCCCTTATACGACGCGAAGGTGCGCTTGGGTTACGTTCGACTGCTAGCGCGCGATTTCGACGCGGTAGCTTTCGATCACCGTGTTGGCGAGCAGCTTCTCGCACATCTCTTTAACCTGCGCTTCGGCCGTGGCGGGATCGAGGTCACCGTCGAGCTGAATCTCAATGATTTTGCCGACGCGGGCGTCATGAACGTCGCCAAACCCCAGATCCTTTAAGGCGCTCGCAACCGCCTTGCCCTGCACATCCAGCACGCCGGGTTTGAGGCCAACGGTGACGATCGCTTTCATACTTCCCCCTCGCGGCTCGCCGCTAGTGAACGCTTTCGCCGCCACCGCCCGCGGCCGCTTGCTTCACGATGCCCAAACGGCGCGCCACTTCCACGTAGGCTTCGGTGACATTGCCGAGATCGCGGCGGAAGCGGTCCTTGTCCATCTTCTCGTTGGTCTGCACATCCCAGAGGCGGCAGCAATCCGGGCTGATCTCATCGGCGAGCACCGTGCGGACCATGTCGCCTTCGTAGAGGCGGCCGTACTCGAGCTTGAAGTCGACGAGACGAATGCCGACGGCGCCGAACATGCCGAACAGATAATCGTTGATGCGCAGCGTCAACGCCATGATGTCGTCGATGTCTTGCGTGCTCGCCCAATTAAACGCGGTGATGTGCTCTTCGGCCACCATCGGATCCTGTAGGGCGTCGTTCTTGTAATAGAATTCGATGATCGAGCGCGGCAGCGGCGTGCCTTCTTCGATGCCAAGGCGCGTCGAAAGCGAGCCCGCCGCCACATTGCGGCACACGACTTCCAGCGGAATGATCTCAACTTCGCGAACCAGCTGTTCGCGCATGTTCATGGTCTTGATGTAATGCGTGGGCACGCCGATCGCGTTCAGGTTCGTCATGATGAACCCGGAGATCTGGTTGTTAATGACGCCCTTGCCTTCGAGGATCGCCTTTTTCTGCGCGTTGAACGCGGTGGCGTCGTCCTTGAAGTATTGGATGATGGTGCCGGGCTCAGGTCCTTCGAACAGGATCTTGGCCTTGCCTTCGTAGATCTTCTTGCGACGGGACATGTTTGCCCTCCTCGAAGGCGGAGCGCCCGGCCGGCGCTCAAAGGCTATTAGGGAGGCCGAGATTCGCTTCCCGCCTCGTTCAGAACTTAGGGGTAACCGTCCGCCGCCACAATTGCCCGTGCGGCTGACGGTGGCCAGCAGCGCAGTTGATCGTCGGGGCGGGTGTCCTCTATGCAGACCAGGAACACGGGAGCAACGAACATCCATGGCCGAATTCGACGACCGCGAGCGCGCCGAAGAAATAAAATTCACGCTAGATCAAGAGCTTGAGTTCAAGGCCCAGGCGCGCCGAGCCAAATTGGTGGGCTTGTGGGCGGCCGAATTGATGGGTCTGTCAGGCGCCCCCGCCGACGATTACGCAAGATCGGTGGTCATGGCGGACATGGAAGAGCCCGGACCGGAAGACATCTTCCGCAAGATCCGCGCCGACCTCGACCTGCAGTCAGTGCAGCTCTCCGACCATCAGATCCGCGCCAAACTGGCCGAATGCCTTGCCACCGCGCGTCAGCAGATCAAAGCCGGCCAATGATCCCGTCTGCAATTGGCCAACGCTGGTTGAGTGCGCCACTTGCCGCGCCGATCGCTGTGCTGTTGGGCTCGCTGGTTTTGGCGGCGTCATCTTACGTCGAAGCGCCAATGTGGCCGGTGCCGATCACGCTGCAAACCTATGCGGTGTGCGTTGTCGGCGCTCTGTTTGGCGCGCGCCTCGCGGCGGCTACCATTGTTGCGTATCTGCTCGAAGGCGTGGTCGGCTTGCCGGTGTTCGCCGGCGGTGGCGCAGGCTTCACACATCTGATCGGACCGACGGGCGGTTATCTTGTCGGCTTCCTGTTCGCCGCGACGCTCACTGGCGCGCTGGTCGAACGCGGCGGGAAAAGCATGACGGCGTTGCTCGGAGTCATGCTGCTCGCACACATCGTGATCTTCGCGTTTGGCCTGGTACAGCTTCAGCTCTTTGTCGGCTGGGACGCTGCTTGGGCAAGCGGTGTCACGCCATTCATTATTGGCACCGTCATCAAGACCGTTGCTGCCGCCGCCACGGTTCGAGCTGCGGCGCCGCTGCTTCGCCGGCCTTAGGCGAACACGCGTCCAAACACCTCGTCGACGCGCGCCAAATGGTGGGCGTCCTCGAAGCAGGCATTGAGCGCGTTGGGGTCGAGTTTCGCCGTGACGTCCTTGTCGGCTTTCAGTTTGTCGATGAGCGCCGTTTCCGCGCGCGGCGGCGGGCTTTGCCATACGGCCATTGCGTTCCGCTGCACCATCCGATAAGCGTCCTCGCGCGACACGCCCGCTTGCGTCAGCGCCAGCATCACGCGCTGGGAATTGTGCAAGCCGCCAAGCAGCGCCAGATTTCGCGCCATGTTTTCCGGATAAACGACGAGTTTTTCCACCACCATCGCCATCCGCTGCAGCGCGAAGTCGAGATGGATCGTTACATCGGGGCCGATGCCGCGCTCGACTGACGAGTGCGAGATGTCGCGCTCGTGCCAAAGAGCGACGTTCTCCAAAGCCGGCGTCACGGCGCTCCGCACCAGTCGCGCGAGACCGCAGAGATTTTCCGTTAGCACCGGATTTCGCTTGTGCGGCATGGCCGATGAGCCCTTTTGGCCGGGCTCAAAGTATTCTTCAGCTTCAAGTACTTCTGTGCGCTGCAAATGGCGGATTTCCGTCGCCAGCCGCTCGATCGAGGAGGCAACGACACCG
>JBAQGO010000016.1:0-61461 GCA_049287825.1 Vitreimonas sp.
CTGGTTGCGTACCCGTCAGGGCAAAGGCCAGCCGATCCGCGAGGACGGCCCGCAAGGCCATTTGTTGACCAAGAAAGGCACGCCAACTATGGGCGGGCTTATCATCTTGATCAGCCTCGGCGTTACCTCGCTGCTGTGGTCGGACTTGAAGAACCCCTACGTATGGGCGGTGCTGCTGGTAACGATGAGTTTTGGCGCTATCGGTTTCGTCGACGACTACGCCAAGGTCACCAAGCAACATCACGGCGGACTTTCCGCGAAGATGCGGCTCGGATTCGAGTTTCTTGCAGCCCTCGTCGCCGCGGTCGCCATGCTGGTGGCCGAGTGGGTGGCCAAGACTCCGAACGCAACGCACGACATTCCCAACTTCCTGCACGCGTTGATGGCCGGCGAACCTCTGACGGCGGTGGCGCTGCCGTTCGTGATCGGTTGGGGCATTCAGCTGTTCGCGCTCTACATCTTGTTCATGATGGTGGTGATCGTCGGCTTCGGAAACGCCGTGAATCTCACAGACGGCCTCGACGGCCTCGCCATCGTACCGGTGATGATCGCCGCCGGCTCATTCGGAGTGATCTGCTATCTTGTTGGCCGCGTCGATTATTCGACCTACCTCGGCATTCCACATGTCGCTGGCGTGGGCGAACTGTCGACGATCCTTGGCGCGCTGCTCGGCGCCTCGCTCGGCTTCCTTTGGTACAATGCGCCACCCGCGCGCGTGTTCATGGGCGACACGGGATCGCTGGCGCTCGGTGGTTTGCTCGGCGCGGTTGCTGTGGCGACCAAGCACGAACTGGTTCTCGCCATTATCGGCGGTCTGTTCGTGCTCGAAACTTTGTCGGTGATGCTGCAGGTGGCCGTGTTCAAGCGCACCGGCAGACGTGTGTTCCTAATGGCGCCGATACACCACCACTTCGAGAAGCTTGGCTGGCAGGAGCCGACCATCGTTATTCGCTTCTGGATTATTTCATTTATTTTCGCGCTCGCAGGCTTGGCGACATTGAAGTTGCGTTAACGGTGCAAAGCAGCGCACATCCGCACCTCCTTGGAGGATCGATCGGATGATTCCGATCACGGAATTTGCGGGCCGCGATGTCGCTGTGTTCGGTTTGGCGCGCACCGGGCTTGCTGCGGCGCGCGCGCTTGCCGCCGGCGGCGCGCGCGTGCATGCCTGGGATGATAGCGAAGCATCGCGCGCCACGGCTGAAGCCGCGGGCATATCCATCTCCGACATCAACACCCGCGATTGGCGCACTTTCGCGGCGCTCATCCTCTCACCAGGCGTGCCGCTGACTCTGCCTGAGCCGCACCGCGTAGTAACATTGGCGGACGCTGTCGGCGTGCCGGTGCTTGGCGACATCGAATTGTTCGCCCGCGCCGTGAACGCGCTGCCAGCTGCGCAGCGCCCGAAACTCATCGGCATCACCGGCACCAACGGCAAGTCAACGACGTCCGCATTGATCGCCCACATCTTGAAGGAAGCAGGCAAGGACGTTCGCCTTGGTGGCAATATTGGCGAATCCGTGCTCGATCTCGCGCCCCTGCACGCGGGCGCCTATTACGTGATTGAGCTGTCGTCGTTTCAACTCGATCTCACGCAAACACTGCGTCTCGATGTGGCGGTGTGGCTCAACACCACGCCCGATCATCTCGATCGCCACGGCGATATGCCACACTATGTTGCGTCCAAGCGGCAGATATTCGCCAACCAAGGCGCCGCCGATTGGGCGGTGATCGGCGTCGACGACGAGTATTGTGCATTGGTATGCACCGAGCTGACGCGCGCAGCTGTCCAACACGTAGCGCCGATTTCCGCAGGACAAGTCTTGGGGCGCGGCGTCTCGGCGCTGGGTCCAAAAATTATCGACGCCCTAAGCGGCCGCTCCGAGACAGCGGCGGATTTGTCGGGCGCGCCGGCGCTGTCGGGGCGTCACAACGCGCAGAACGCGGCGGCTGCGTACGCAGCGACGCGCGCGCTTGGCGTCGACGCGCGCATCATCGCCAACGCTTTTAACTCTTTCCCCGGTCTGCCGCACCGGCTTGAGCGGGTCGCCACGGTGCAGGGCGTGCGCTTTATCAACGATTCCAAGGCGACCAATGCGAATGCCACCGCGCAGGCCTTGGCGGTTTATCCGCGCATCTATTGGATCGCCGGCGGTGTCGCCAAGGAGGGCGGCATCGCCGATCTCGTACCATTCTTCCCGCGCATTGCGCGCGCTTACTTGATCGGCCAAGCGGCCGGCGATTTCTCAGACGCCTTGCGCGACAAGGCCCCAGTGACGATGGCTGGCACGCTCGAAGCGGCCGTGAAGTTGGCGTTCGACGACGCGCGGGGTTCAGGCGAACCGCATCCGGTGGTGCTGCTGTCGCCATCGTGCGCATCCTACGACCAGTTCCGCAGCTACGAGGAGCGCGGCGAGAAGTTCAAAGCGTACGTAGCTGCACTTGCCGGGAGTGAGCGCAACGGCGCGCGCAAGTCAGGGTCGGGCGCATGATCGCGGCAGCGCAGGAGCGGCTCGGCGCCGCGATGGACCGCGTGCGTACTTATGACCGGCCGCTGATTATCATTGCCGGCGCATTGTTGCTGCTCGGCATTCTGTTCTCGATGGCCACCAGTCCGGTGGCCACCGCGCGCATTCGCATCGATGAGGCATTTTACTTTGCGGCGCGCCAGGCGGCGTACGCAGCTTTGGGGCTCGTTGTGATGCTGAGCGCCGCTTCGCTCGATCCCCGGCGGCTTCGGCGGATCGCAACGATTATCTTCGGTTTGGCGTTGCCGTTGTGCGTGTTGGTGTCTGTTCTCGGCTCAGATGTACGCGGCGCGCGGCGTTGGTTCGATTTCGGTCTTTTCTCGCTGCAGCCGTCGGAAATTCTCAAGCCGGCGCTTGTTGTCGTTTGGGCCTGGATGCTCAGCGAAAGCATGAAGCAACAGCGCTTTCCGGGGCGGCTGATTGCGATCGGACTTTATCTGTTGTCTGCCGCCGTGCTGCTCTCACAGCCCGACATAGGCCAGACCGCACTCCTGGCTCTTGTCCTGGGTCCGATGCTCGTTCTGTCCGGAATGGCGCTGCGTTGGCTAATTGGCGGCGCGGCGCTCTCCGGTGTCGCCGGGTTTGCCATCTATCAGGTGTTTCCGCACGCGCGCGAACGCGTGGATGCGTTCCTGCATCCCGAGACCGCGTACCAAGTTGGCCGCGCTCTCGACGCGATCGCCTCGGGCGGCGTGTTCGGACGCGGACCAGGCGAAGGCATCATCAAACGCTCCTTGCCAGACGCGCACGCAGATTTCGTGTTTGCGGTCGCCGCCGAGGAATTCGGCATGCTTGCCTCGCTCGGCGTGATTGCGCTGTTCGGCGCGTTGGCGTTTCGGGGACTTTCCCGGGCGAGCCGTCTGAACGATCCGTTCGAACAGCTTGCGGCCGCTGGATTGGTGACGCTGCTGGTCGTGCAGGCAAGCATTCACATTGCCGTAAATTTGAGCCTGATTCCTGCTAAAGGCATGACGTTGCCGTTCATTTCCTTTGGCGGTTCGTCGATGATTGGGTCCGCGCTGGCGCTTGGTTTCTGTCTGTCTCTTCTCCGGGACCGACCGGGCGCGTATCTCTATCCGCGCAGCAGACGCGATTAGCATCATGACCAAGAAAATCGTCGTCATTGCTGCAGGCGGGACTGGTGGGCACCTCTTTCCAGCGGCGGCGTTCGCGGAGGAGATGTTCCGCCGCGATTGGCGCGTGTTTCTGATGACCGATGCACGCGGGCGCCGCTACGCGGAAGGTTTTCCCGCCGAGCGCATCGAAGATGTGTCGGCGGCGTCGTTGTCGCTCAACCCGATCACGATTATTCCGGCGCTGATCAAGATCAATCGTGGCATCAATGAAGCGAAGCGACGTTTTACCGAGTTGCAGCCTTCGCTCGTGGCTGGCTTCGGGGGCTATCCTTCGTTCCCAGCTTTGATCGCGGCGCGCGCCAAGCATGTGCCCATTCTCATTCACGAACAGAATTCGGTGCTCGGCCGCGTCAATCGCGCTCTGGCGACGAGCGCAAAGATCGTTGCTTGCGGCTTCGAGCGCCTCGATCGCTTGCCGCCAAAGGCGCAGGCGAACAAGCGTGTCGTCGGCAATCCGGTGCGTCTTCCCATTCTTGCGGTGCGCGAGCGTCCATACCCTGAGGCGCCGGCGGGCGGCGAACTGCACCTGCTGATTATTGGCGGCAGCCAGGGAGCGCGGTTGTTCGGCGAGGTGATTCCCGAGGCGATCGCCAAGCTGCCGCAAGCGCTGCGGCGCAGGCTGAAGGTCGTGCACCAGGTGCGCGACGAGCAAATCGCCGAAGCCAGAAAGGTGTACCAGACTGCGCAGGTTACGGCGGATGTCGCGGCGTTTTTCACGGACATGGGCCAGCGCCTTGGTGCGTCCCATCTCGTGATTTCGCGTGCTGGCGCCTCGTCGGTGACGGAGCTGCAGGTCGCGGGTCGCCCCGCAATCCTGGTGCCGTTCGCGGCCGCAGCTGACGATCACCAGACCGCCAACGCCGAAGGCCTCACCTCGGTGGGCGCCGCCGATCTGTTCACCGAAGCCGAGTTTGAGCCCAGCGCGCTGGCTAATTTGCTTGAACGGCGGCTCGCTGATCCACACGGCCTTGCCGTCCGCGCCGCCGCCGCACGCGCGGCCGCCAAGCCGGAGGCTGCGAAAACGCTATCCGATCTCGCTGAATCGGCGAGCGCCTAGCGCTTTCCCCGCTTGCGCGTTACTGCGTGGTTGGCGACAATCCCGCCTCAACTTTGCGGGACAACTTATGAAGCGCTACGCCGTTTGCTTTCTCTCCTACTCGACGGGCACGCCGCTGGTGATTAGCGAAACCGACAGCCCGGCAGAGGCCTATAAAGGCGCCTTGAAGGCGCAGGAGGAAGGGATGAAGGGCGTGCGCGTGGCGGACATCCCAAACTCGACCTCGCACGAGCCCCAAGTCTTTAAGACCATGCACCGGCTTTGAGTGCCGCTGCTTTTGACGTTTAACGCGAGGTCCGCATGCAGCGCCGCGCCATTCCGTTCGACACTGGGCCGATCCATTTCGTGGGTATTGGCGGCATTGGCATGTCCGGCATCGCCTCGGTGATGAAGAATTTCGGCTACGAGGTCACCGGCTCTGACGCCAAGGAAAGCGCTAACACCGAGCGCCTGCGCGCGCAGGGCATTGGCGTGACGATTGGGCATAAGGCGGAGAACGCGGCGCAGGCCGGCGTCGTGGTGATCTCGTCGGCGATCAAGAATGGCAATCCGGAGACCGACGCGGCGCGGGCGCGCGGCGTGCCGGTGGTCAAGCGCGCCGAGATGCTGGCGGAGATCATGCGGCTGAAGTGGACGGTCGCCATCGGCGGTACGCACGGCAAAACGACGACAACCTCGATGATCGCCGCGCTGCTCGATGCTGGTCAGAAAGATCCGACCGTTATCAATGGCGGCATCATCAACGCTTATGGCGCCAACACGCGCATGGGCGAGGGTGAGTGGATGGTCGTGGAGGCCGACGAGAGCGACGGCACCTTTACGCGTCTGCGCGCCACGGCTGTGGTCGTCACCAATATGGATCCTGAGCATCTCGATCATTACGGTTCGGTCGAGGCAATGAATGACGCTTACAGGCAATTCGTGGAGAACATCCCGTTCTATGGATTCTCGGTGATGTGTCTCGATCATCCGCAGGTGCAAGCGCTGGCGGCGCAAGTAAAAGACCGGCGCGTGATTTCGTATGGCTTCAATCCGCAAGCCGATGTTTGCGCGGTCAACGTGAGGCCGTCACGTGAAGGTTCGACGTTTGATGTGGTGGCGCGCAAGAAGGGCGAGGGTCCGGGCGTGACCATGCACGATCTCTTCCTGCCGGTGGCGGGGCGGCACAATGTGCAGAACGCGGTCGCGGCGATCGCCGTGGCGCGCGAGCTTGGCGTTACCGACGCCGGCGTTCGCAATGGTTTGAAGAAATTCGCCGGCGTGAAGCGCCGCTTCACGACAACGGGCTATTGGAACGATGTGCGCATCGTTGATGACTACGCGCACCATCCAGTGGAGATTGCCGCTGTGCTCGCCGCCGCGCGTGAGCTGACATCTGGCCGGGTGATCGCGGTTATGCAGCCGCACCGTTATACGCGTCTGCGGGATCTGTTTCAGGACTTTTCCACCTGTTTCAACGATGCGGACACAGTGCTTATCGGCGATGTTTACACGGCCGGCGAAGCGCCTATCGACGGCGTCAACGCGGATGCGCTGGTCATTAGCCTCAAGAGTCACGGCCATCGCGACGCGCGGCGGATCGGGAGCTTGGACTCGCTGCCGGATTTTATTCGCGCCGACGCCAAGCCCGGCGACATCGTCGTTTGCCTCGGTGCGGGCGATATCACCGCGTACGCCAATGCGCTGCCCGCTAAGCTGGGTGCAGCCGCAGCTTGAGTCTAAACCGAAACATTTGACCTGAGACCCCGACTCAAGGCGCCACGGTTGAATGGCCGATACAGCTCACCGGAAGCCCAGGCGCGAGCCGTTGCGCGCAGCCATCATCTACGATTTCGACGGCACGCTGGCGCGCGGCAACCTCCAGGAACGCAGCTTCATTCCTGACATCGCCGGCATGAAGCACGCGGACTTCTGGATGGAAGTGAAGCGGCTCGCCAAGGCCGAGGATGCCGACGAAATCCTGGTTTACATGCATCTCATGCTCGATCGTGCGCGCGCGGCGGGGCGGCCGGTGACGCGGGCGCAATTGCAAGAGAGCGGAAAAAATCCGGACTTCTTCGACGGCCTCGATCATTGGTTTGATCGCGTCGATGCGTTTGCGGACGACCTCGGCCTCACGCTCGACCACTACATCGTCTCGTCCGGCATTTACGAGATGATCGAGGGCTGCCCGCTGTTTCCGCGTTTCCGCAATGTGTTTGCGTCGCGCTTCTTATACGACAAGAACGGCGAAGCGAAGTGGCCTGGAGTGGGCATCAATTACACCACCAAGACGCAATTTCTATTCCGCATCAACAAGGGCATCGACAACGTCTATGACACCGAGGCGATCAATCGTTGGATGCATAACGATGCGCGCGAGCTGCCGTTCGAGCGAATGATCTTTATCGGCGATGGCGACACCGATATCCCCTCGATGAAGATGGTCTCAAGCCAGGGAGGCTGCGCGATTGCGGTGCTCGATCCCTATCAGTGGACCGAGCCGCGCAGTCTCGACAAAATCAGCAAGCTGATCTCGGAAGATCGAGTAAACTACGTCGCCCCGGCTGACTATCAGCCGAAAAGCCAGCTCGACGTCATCGTCAAAGGCGCGCTGGGCCGCATTGCCCTGCGCGCCGGAATGACGGTCATTTAGAGTCGTCGTTGTCCTGGCGCTCGCCGTGATAACCCGCCGACCAATGCGGCGGCTCTCCCGGAGGCGCGCGTTCAATGCCAACAACTTGGTGCGGGATCGGCGGATACCCGCCCATCAGCTGCACGCCCAGGCCGTTGCCCGTGCAAATGAATGTCGACAACGAGCGAACGCTGATGTTGTGATCCCAATCGAGATCGCGTGCGCTGTCATTGATGTGCAGGAAATAGTGGCGCACGCCGACAGTAAGATACGCTGTGTGCTCGCCACTGATGCCATAGCCTGTGATGGATCGCGTTGGGAAGCAATCCTGGTGCGGGCCCTCATTGGCGGCGGATGCCGTCGTCACTGGCGCCAATCCCGCGGAAGTCGCCATCAACGCGGCTGTTAAGGCCAAACGAAGTCTCATGCTTGATCTCCTTATGATCCTTGCGGCGCGGGTTCAGGCGCGCGCGTGATGCCGGTGATTGGGTAAGTCTGACTTGGGCGCCCGCCGGTTACGTCGACGCCAAGCCCGTTGCCCGTGCAAATCCAACCGCTGGTCGAACGCAGCGCAATCGCTTCGCCCCAGTCCAAATTCCTCGCGTTCCAGTTTGTGGTCAGAATGTAATCTCGACTCGCGCCGACGTGAACCTTCACGTTGTGCTCGTCGATGATCGAATAGCCGAGGATGGATTGCGAGGCGAAGCAGTCGCGGCCAGCCGGGGCGGTCGCGTCAGCGGCAGGCGTCGCGCAGGCGCCCAGGATCAACAGCACGGAGAACAACCACCAACGCAGCATCTTCTGTCTCCTTCTCGCCGGCCCTTGCTTACACCCAAATGGGCCCGACAACCGCTTTGACGGCGCTCGAACGGGCCGGTACGCCATCAATAATGAGTGAAGTCGACCTGCCGCCGGCGCGTGGACAGCTGCTACGGGATGAAACTCTCGCGCCGTTTACGTGGTTCCGTGTGGGCGGCCCTGCCGACGTGCTGTTCTTGCCTGCTGATGTAGACGATCTCGCGCAGTTCATCGCGGCGCTGCCGGCAAGCGTGCCGGTGCTACCAATCGGCGTGGGGTCGAATCTGATTGTGCGCGACGGCGGCGTCGAAGGTGTGGTGATCCGGCTTGGCGGGCGCGCCTTTGCGCAGATTGAACCGCTGGGGGACAGTAAAATCAAAGCGGGCGCAGGTGCGCTCGATTCAATGGTGGCGAAGGGCGCAGCGAAGGCGGGCATTGCGGGGCTGGAATTTTATGTGGGTGTGCCTGGCACCATTGGCGGCGCGCTGACGATGAACGCCGGCTGCTACGGACGCGAAACCACGGATGTGCTGATCGAAGCGACAGTGCTGACGCGCAGCGGTGAGCGGGTGACCATTCCTGCGTCGGAGTTTGGCTTCACCTATCGCCATAACGCACTGCCGCCGGATCTGATTTTTCTGGACGCAACGTTCCAAGGCACGCCGGATGCGCCGGACGCCATTAGCGCCCGCATGGCGAACATCACCGCGAAGCGTGAAGGCAGTCAGCCCATCCGTGAGAAGACGGGGGGCTCGACATTCAAGAATCCACTGTCGCAATCCGGTGAGAAACTTTCGGCCTGGATCTTGGTCGATGAGGCCGGCATGCGCGGCCATCGCCGCGGCGGGGCGCAAGTGAGCGAGAAGCACGCCAACTTTCTGATCAATACGGGGGAGGCGACGGCCGCGGACATCGAAGCTCTGGGGGAAGACGTCCGCGCGGCAGTGAAGGCGAAGAACGACATAGATCTGCAGTGGGAAATCAAGCGCGTGGGACGGCAGGCTTAAGCAGCGGGGCGGAGATGTCAGCGATTGCGGAAGAGACGGCGCCGCCGGTGCGCGGCATGTTCGGTCATCCGAAGGGGCTCTACTTCCTGGCCGCGACCGAAGCGTGGGAGCGTTTCTCGTATTACGGCATGACCGCGCTCGTCGTGCTCTACATGGTCAATCAGCTGCTGCTGCCGGGCCACATTGAAAACATCGCGGGCTTTCCTGGATTTCGCGCCACGGTCGAAGGCATGTTCGGGCCGATGTCGACCCAGGCTTTGGCGTCGCAAATTTTCGGACTCTATAGCGGCTTCATTTATTTCACGCCGGTGTTCGGCGGCATAATTGCCGACCGTTGGCTCGGGCAACGCAACGCAGTGGTGCTCGGCGCCGTTCTCATGACCGCCGGGCACCTCGCTATGGCGTTCGATCAGAGCTTTCTGATTGCGCTGTTGTTGCTGGTCATCGGATGCGGCTTCTTGAAGGGCAACGTTGCCAGCCAAGTCGGCGCGCTCTATGCGGCGGACGACGAACTCAATCGCGTGCGCGGTTACGCAGTCTTTTCCATGGGCATCAATATTGGCGCCACCCTTGGACCGATCTTGTGCGGATATCTGGCGTTTCGCTATGGATGGCACGTCGGCTTCGGTGCGGCGGCGCTGTTCATTTTTCTGGGTTTGCTCACATATCTCGCTGGGTACAAACAGCTGCCGGCGCGCGTGGAGCGCAAGCAAAGCGAAGCACGCAAGCTTACGGACACAGAGCGGCGGCGCGTTCTAGTGATCTGTGTGGTCCTGGCGATTACGATTTTTCAATCCATCGCATACTTCCAATGCTTCAACACCGCTGCGGTCTGGATTCAGCAGCATGTGAGCCTCCAGATCGGGACGTTCGCCATTCCGGTCCCGTGGTTCAATTCAGTGGACGCTGTGTGCTCAGTGGTTGGCGTGCCGCTTGTATTTGCGCTGTGGCGTTGGCAAGCCAAACGTGGCGGCGAGCCGGATGATCTGAGTAAGATCGGCGCCGGCGCGTGGCTTTCGGCGGGCGCCAACCTGATCTTGGTGCTTGCGATCGCGTTGACCGGCGGTGAGCACGTGTCGCCGATGTGGCCGTTCCTTTATTACGCAACACTCGGCATCGCGTTCTTGTTTTATTGGCCGACGACCTTGGCGTTGGTGTCACGAAGCGCGCCGGGGCCGGTGAACGCCACGATGATGGGACTGGCGTACATTACGTACTTCTTCACCAGCATCGCGATCGGCCGGCTCGGCGGCTTTTACGAGCCGCTGGGGCCGAGCATGTTCTGGCTGATGCACGCAGCGATTGGCGCAGGCGGGGGCATTGCTGTGCTGTTGTTCGGACGAGTGCTAACAAAAGCCCTTGAAACGCGCTGAAACGTTAGCGCGCAGCAATACGTTTGAATACAAATTTACTATAAAAAACAGCAACTAAAGGCAGCGTCATCATCATGCCTTAACCCCAAAGCGTTTCATTGTGAGACTTCGGTGTGTGCGCAGAAAACGCGCGCGCCCGGGTGTTGGTGAGACGCAAATGGCGCGTGTGGCGGTGCTTCTTGGGGGCTTGAGCCCAGAACGGCCTGTGAGCTTAAGCTCCGGCCGTGGATGTGCGGCCGCACTTTCCCGTCTGGGTCACGAAGTTTTCGAAGTCGATCCGCAAAATCCTGGCTGGATCGCTGAACTCGGCGACATGAAGCCGGACGCCGTGTTCAACGCACTGCACGGTGAATGGGGCGAAGATGGACGCACGCAAGGCGTGCTCGACTATTTGAAGCTGCCCTACACGCACTCCGGCATGCTGGCCTCTGCCATCGCCATGGACAAAGACAAGTCCAAGGCGATCTTCGCGCAAGCGGGCCTGCCGCTCGCCAATGGCAAGCTGATGAATCGTCTGGATGCCGCAAAGGCGCATCCGATGGCTGCGCCCTACGTGGTGAAGCCGAACGCGCAGGGTTCATCGGTCGGCGTGTTCATCGTGCGCGAAGGCGCCAACCGCCCGCCCGAACAATTGCTCGATGCGGATTGGACCTTCGGCGAAGAGGTGCTGGTCGAAGAATTCATCGACGGCAAAGAGCTGACAGTTGCGGTGATGCACAATCGCGGCGCGCTGGCGGTCACCGAGATTTTCGTGACCAGCGACGGCGATTGGTACGATTTCGATGCCAAGTATGCCGAAGGCGGTTCGCGACACGTGGTGCCGGCTGACATTCCGCAAACTGTCGCGGATCAACTGATGCGCGCTGCCGAAGCTGCGCACCACGCGCTCGGCTGCCGCGGCGTGACGCGCAGCGACTTTCGTTACGATCCAAAGCGCGATCGCATCGCGCTCTTAGAAGTGAACACGCAGCCGGGCATGACGCCGACATCGCTGGTGCCTGAGCAGGCCGCTTATGCCGGCATGAATTACGATCAGCTGGTGCAATGGATTCTGGAGGACGCGTCATGGCCGCGGTGAAGGCGCGCCGTCCTGGCCGCGGCCCTGCCGGCGGTCCGAGCCGTGGCCGGCGCAGCGCGCCGCCGCCGTCAAACGTCCCGCGCCTGGCCGCCATTAAACTGAGCGGCGGTTTGAACGCCGGCGATGCACAGGTGTCGGGCAAAAGCCTGGCGTTGGCGTTGACCGGCCTTGTGCTGTTCTGCGGCGCGGCTATCGCCGGCGCTGCTTGGCTCGGCTCTTCGCTGTTCGATGCACGCGAGGCGTTCGCGCGCACTGCGGATGCGAGCGCCGCCGAAGCTGGATTTACGGTCGCGCATGTCAGCGTCGCGCCGTTGCCGCACACACCGTCGCTATCGCCGGCGCGCATGCACGAGATCAGCGCGCTCGTGGTGCCGGACGGGCGCCATTCCTTGATTTCGCTCGACCCGGAAGACGTGAAGGCGCGGGTGGAGAGCCTCGATTGGGTTGCCTCGGCGCGCGTGCGCCGCTTGTGGCCGTCAACCATGCGGATCGAAGTGGCGCGGCGCCAAGCGTATGCGCGTTGGCAGGAGAATGGCGAAGTCGCGGTGATCGACGCGAACGGCGAACGCCTGCTTGCCGAGCGCGCCGCCGATCATCCGGAATTGCCGCTGGTTGTGGGCGAGGGCGCTGGGCCGGCGGCGGAGCCGCTGCTGATCGCGCTCGAAGGCTTGCCGCAAACGCGTGCGCGTCTGAAGGCGCTGGTGCGCGTCGGTGATCGCCGCTGGAATCTGCAGCTGACGTCTGGAACGACGATCGCACTGCCTGAAGACGGCGCGCCGCAAGCGCTTGCGCAGCTGGAGTCGCTACAAACCCGTTATCGCCTGCTCGACCGACCGGTAGCCGGAATCGACATGCGCACGCCGGGCCGCTTGGCTGTGCGCGTGCAGCCTGAGCTTGCCGGCGCACAACGTCCGCTTTTGGGAGGCGTCTGAAGTCATGGGCGCCGTTCTCGATCTGGTCGACCGTATCGAAGACCAGCCGCCGCAACGTGCGTTGGCGCCGCTAGTAGCGGCTCTCGATGTCGGCGTTTCGAAGACTGTGTGCCTCGCGGCGCGCCGCGATCCGGTGCTGGAAATGCATCCCGACCGGCCGCTACGCGTGCTCGGCGTTGGCATGCAGACAGCGCCGGCTGTCGCTTCCGGCAAAGCGGCTGATTTCGATGCGTGTGCGCGCGCCATTCAGGTGGCGATCGAGGAAGCTTCCTATATGGCCGGCGCACCGATCACGCGCGTGGTCGCTTCGTATTCAGGTCCTGGTCTCAATGCGCGCATCGTGCGCGGCGCCGCGCGTATTCGCGGCAAGGTCATCACTGAGCGCGACATCGATGCGGTAGTGCAGGCAGCGATGCAAGCCGCGCCCGCGCCGCAGCTCACATTTCTCCACGTCGAGCCGCTGCGCTACACGATCGATGACGGCGAACCGATCGCCGATCCAGTTGGCCAAACGGGGACCATGCTGGCGCTCGAAGCCTGCGTGGTCACAGCGCCGACCATTGCGCTCAACGCGCTGAAGCAATGCATTCAGCAGGCGGGCGTTGAGGTCGACGAAATCGTCGCTAGCCCGAAGGCTGCTGGGTTCTCGGCGCTTACACAAGACGAACGCGACGCAGGCGCGGTGTTGCTCGATCTCGGCGCTGGCGCTGTCGGCGTCAGCGCATTCAGTCCCGAGGGTCTCGTTCACGCTGAAACCATTTCTGCGGGTGGCGTGCGGCTAACACGCGATCTGGCGCAGCGCCTTGAAACGACCTTCGCGGCAGCCGAGCGTGTGAAGCTCGCTTTTGGCGCCGTCGGTGGCGCCTGCGATCCACGCGAAGCGGTGCAAGCGCCGAAGCTCGGCCTCGACGGCCGGTTAGAGGCGTCCACCACATTGCGTGGCGTGATCGCCGAAACCATGACGCCGCGTCTTGCGGAAATGCTGCTCGCCGTGCGCGATCGCCTGACCCGCGCTGGGCTCACGGGTGAAAACGCGCCGAAGCGCATTGTGCTGGTTGGTGGCGGTGCGCTTATTCCTGGCGCCCGCGATCTCGCTGCCGAGGTGCTGCGTGCGCCGGTGCGCATTGGCCGTCCGTTCGAATTGTGTGGCTTTGATCACGGTGAAGCAGGGCCAGCGTTCGCGACCGCCGCGGGCTTGCTGCGCTATCGGCTCGACAATCCGACACTCGACGATGTCGAAGAAAGTTTCCAGCCGACGCTCGCGCACGCAGCAGCAGTGATGCGCAATTCGGCATCAAGCGCCTGGACTTGGCTGCGCGAGAATTTCTAAGCGCCGTTAGGTTTTATGGCAGCTTTCTCCGCGCGTTTGTCCTCAACAAACGCAGCCGCCCAAATCTCGCCCTTGAATGCCAACTCTTCTCCGCGCGGTTGCTTGCGTGTGACGGCTGTATCGCCTTCGACGCAGGCGCGTGGAGGTGGGGCGTCCCAATTCCCGCCAGCCGGTGCTCGGCTGTCGATGCAGATGCGGCCTGAATGCCACCAATCGTGTTGCGGTTCGAAGATTCGCGCTTCCGCGCGCGGGGCGCATGTCAGCACGAGCATCACGGCCAGACCTGCTGGAAGCATGAAGCGTGTCATGGGGCTCTCCCTTTCTTCACGCTAGAATGAACGCGTTATCGAAAACACTGCAGCGGGATCGCCGCGCGACGTGCCGAGATCGTTATCGACGTAGGTGAGGCCAAAATCGATGCTGTTCACGCGCCCGACCAAGCCAAGCGACCAGTCGGAGCGCGAGTGCGCATCGGCGAGATGGCCCCGCATGCGCCCAAAGCTGCCGTTCAGCGTCACAGGCATACCCAGCGCCGTTCCGATCGGCGTGCGCGCGCGGATTACTGCGTAGAAATTGTCTTCGCCGCCAAGATGGCTCTGCGTGGGTGCGTAGACGATCGAGGCCGTGGCGTCGATGGGCCCGATCGAGCGCGCGACGCTGGCTTGCAGAAGCACGAAGTTGCCGTGTGGATCGCGCGGATAGGTATTGCCGGTGACGCCGATAGTGAGATCGGTTTCGCCGAGCGAAATGGTTTTGGCGCCATAGAGCGAGAAATCCAGATTGCCGTGCTTGGCAATGTTCGAGGCGCGCGCCCCGAAGCTCCAGCGATCGCGCGTGCGGACATCAATGCTGCCTTGCAGGGCGGGCTTGCCGTCTGTGCGCGTAACGCCAGCGCGGCGATAGTCTGAGAAAAGCGCCAGCGTGTAGGTAATGCGAATAGGATCGCTGTGCGGCGCAGGCGGCGCCTTGTCGCCCGGCTCATCGGCGGTGCTGATGAGGTGCAGCGGCAGAGGCTCGCTCGCGGCGGCGACGGCGAGGTTGCGTTCCGCGCAATCGAATACGCCGACATAAGCAGCGTCGCACGCGGGCACATCACGCGGCGCGACGGCGACCGTCATTGCGTCGCCATTCGACAACGCGATCCACATGGACATTCCCCACCTGCGCGAAAGCGCGATGCGGTAAGATTAGGCCAGCGCTGGCGGCGCCGCCATACGCTTTAAGTGGGAAGCGCTAAGCAGGCGCTCCGGCAGCGGCTTCGACCGCGGCTTCGTTGGGATCGAGCTCTGTCGGCGCCAGCACTTTGCGGAAGAGGATCGCCGCGACCAGCAAGATCACGCCAGCTCCGGCGATGATTGCTGCGTGCATCGTCCAGAAGGCTGAACCGCTCATGGTTTCGATCATGCCGGCGAGCTTGCCCGTGGCAAAGTTGCAGAGCGCCAAGTGCAAATAATAGACGCCAATAAAGAGGCCGCCGACGCTTTTGGGCGCAGCGCGCGAGTAGAGCGCCAGGCCAACCGGAAACACCATCGCGAAGCCGATGTCGTTGAGGATGTGGAAGCCAAGGCCGACGAGCAGAGAGGCCTTCTGACCGGTCGCTACTTCATTAGCCGCAGCCCAGGCGAGCACCAGCGGACCGAGCGCAGCGATAAGCGAGCCGATGGCGATCTTGAAGATTTCGTCGGGCTCTTTGCGCCACTTGCCGTAGAAGCGCCAGAACGCCACGACGCCGATCATGGTCACCATCGAAACGATGGCGTCGAGCGATATGAGAAATTCCGTCGGCATTGTCTTGCCGGATATGTCCGCTGCGAAGGGCAACCAGCTTGGAAGCACCGGGACCGTCAGATTGTAATGGTCGTTGCCCCACAGCAGATAAGCGTTGAAAATTTCCTGGTTGCCAAGCGCGCTTGCCGCCAGCACCGGAAGCAGGCCGACGAGCACGGCCATGGCGGCCCAGTCGCGTGCAGTCAGTTTTTCCTGCACGCCGCGCGCCTTCGCTTCAGCCACCACTTTGCGGTGATCGGGCGGCAGATTCTTGCGGGCGGAAAGATAGACGATGAGCGCAATGGTCATGCCCACACCGGCGGCGCCGAAGCCCCAGTGCCACAATGGCAACCAGCTATGCGCGAGATAGCCGGTCACGATTGGCGCAGCGATGACCGCGATTTGGATGCCGAGAAAGAAGAGTTGATAGGCTTCGCCGCGCCGCAAATCGTTGATCGCATAAAGTTCGCCGACTTGGCTGGCGATGTTGCCCTTGAAGCAGCCGACGCCAACGAACAGGCAAAGGATGGCGACGACGAACGACTGGTCGAAGGCCATCAAGAAGTGCCCCGTCACCATTAGAAGGCAGCCGATGACGACGGTGACGGTGCGCCCCAAAAGGCGGTCGGCGATGAAGCCGCCGATCAAGGGCGTGATGTAAACGCCGCTGGAGTAAAGGCCAGTGATGGCGGCGCCGACCGCGATAGGTGTGGCGAGCGGCCCGTACATAGTTGAGAGGAAGTCGCGAAACGCAGCGAAGCCCGCGACATGTTCGATATGGCCGGGCAGCAGCAGGTACTGCGTCAGATAGAGCACTAGCAGGGCCTGCATGCCGTAATAGGAAAAGCGCTCGAAGCCTTCGCAGAAACAAAGGTACCAAAGGCCGCGCGGATGGCCGAAGACTTCCTTACCCGCGGGCGCGTGCGCCGCTGTTGTTGCCGCTGTCATGCCAACCCCGATAAATTGCGTCCCTCAGGCTTTATTCAAGGTCGCGCCGCCGGTGACAAGCAAACGTCGCAGGGCGGGCGAGTGGCGCGCCCGCATTTGCGACGACTGACTGCGCCGCCTTGAACCGGCCTCGTCCGCCGACTAAGCCAGGTTCGGAGACAAAGGACATTTTATGCGCGCTTTGATACTTGGCGTTATGACGTCGGCTCTCACGTGCGGCGTCGCGTTTGCGACGGCGCTCGACAACGTGCCGGCGCCAGCCCCCTCGCCATTTCCGGTTCAGCGCGGCACGGCGCCCCCGCCACCGGGCGTGAGCGCGGGCAGTCAGATGGCGCCGCCCGAGGGTCAAGGGACTGGCGGCCTTGATTTCGGCTTGTGGCGCGGCGCGGAGACCGGCGCTTATTCAACCAATTTCTCTAATCTCATCGCCGCGCGTGAGCAGGGGCGCGATGCACCGCAAGTGCGCGCCGACCTCGAAGCCAATGGCTTTGCGTGCGAAGACGCCATGCGCCTCGATTGCCGTATCGAAATCCGCGAGCAGCAGTGCGCTTATGAATGGTATGTTGTTGTCGAAGCCGGACGCGCCGCGCCGGTGGCGGCTTTCGAGAAAAGTTGCGGCGCATCTCGATAGCATTCGACGCGATTGCCACTACGGCGGTGACCGTTATTGCGACGGCCCGGCTGCAGGCGCCGCGGGCGCTGTTTCGGCCCCGAGAAACGCTTCGATCCCCGCCCCGTCGAGTGTGAGATAGGGATCCATATTGATATTGATGATCACGAGATGGGCGCCACGGATGCGCTGCAGCGCTTCCCGCCCCGTCATCAGCTGACGCGGCGAGTTCGGGCCCATGATCTGCGTGGCGCGGGCGTCGCTTGTGAAGATGAGGCAGGCGTCGCCGCCAGGCCCTAAGCGAATTTCGCGCGCTGGGGCATTTGCGGCGGCCGACATCGTCGCGAGCGCGACTTGCGAGGTCAGGAAGGTGTGGCGGAACGCGGCGCGGGCGCTGGCCTGATGCGCGGCATTCACGAACGCTCGCTCCAAATCGTTCATCGGCTCGATCGCAGCGCGGGTGGGTGTTGCCGGTGACGCGTTGGCGTTTGCGTTGATGCCAGGCGCGGCGACACCCGAAGGCGGCGCCGGCGCCTGAGTGCGCGCAGTGTTGTGCGTTGCGGGGGAAGCTGCAGCGACGCTGGCCGATGCGCTTGGCTGCGCGGCACTTGGCTGCGCGGCGCCGGCGTCATTGAGTGTTATACCCGGCGCGGCGACGCCGGCGGGCGCAGTTTCGCTCGCCATCGCTTGCGGCGCCACGGCAGCGGGCGTGTCTGTTGGACCCGGCGCGGGCGCGAGGTCGGTCGATGCCGGCGGTGGCGAAGAAGACTCGCCGGCCAAGGTCTCGGCGCCGCTGGCTTGAGCATCCGTGGGTGGCGCGATTGTCACTGGGTGCGCTGTGGGGTGCGCCGTGCGCGGATGCGTTGTGCTGTGCGTCGCGGGCGGTGTTGTAGTCGCCGCGCCATTGGTCTGCGCCCCTGCGAGCGCCGGCAGGCCAGCCAACGTCACCGCCAACAAAACGCTACGCATTCCCGCCTCCAACGCCCGATTCAACCTGTTGCTTGGCCGCCAAGGAAGGCCACATAAAGGCCAATGGAAGACCTCTACCACCAGCGTGTTCTCGAACTTGCAGCCGATATTCCCCATCTCGGGCGGCTTGATCAACCCGATGGCGCAGCCACCAAAGTGAGCCGCGTCTGTGGCTCGGTGGTGACCGTCGAACTCAAGCTCAAGGACGGCAAAGTAAGCGACATCGCGGTGCATCCCAAGGCGTGCGCGCTTGGCCAGGCGGCGACAGGGGTGCTGGCCATGCACGCTATCGGCGCGACTCCCACGGAAATTCGCGAAGCGCGCGAGGGTTTGCACGCGATGCTCAAGGACGGCGCCGAGCCGCCGCATGGCCGTTTCTGGGAGCTGCGCCACCTGCAAGGCGTACGTGATTATCCTGCACGCCACATGTCCACAATGTTGGCATTCGATGCGGCGGTTGATGCGCTCGAGCAGGCGAAGGTGAAGGCGAAGTGATTCAAGCAGCGTTTTGGATCAGTGCGTCTGCAATTACAGCGATTGTGCTCGACCGGATCGGACTATGGGCGGAGGCCAAGGGCTGGGTTTATTGGCGGCGCAAAAAGGCGAGCTCGACGTCCATCGGGGCGATCTTGTCTGATCTCAACGCGGTTACGAATCCGTCTGCACAGCACGTGGTCGAAGCCAAGCAATCCAAGAAACTTGAAGAGCGGGACAATAGCGATCCGCCGGAGTGCGCAGATGAGTGCGCCACCAATCAAGCACACGGACGGTAAGAAGTTGCGCGAAGCCGCGCTTGCCTATCCGCAAACGGTGGAAGATTTTCCGTGGGGCGACCGCGCCATGAAGGTGGCTGGAAAGAAGGTGTTTCTGTTTATCGGCGCAAGCGATGGCGGCGGCTTCAGTTGCTCCATGAAGCTTCCCTATCGCCACGAAGACGCGCTGAAGCTGAGGAACACCAAGCCAACGCCGTACGGATTGGGGCGCGCTGGATGGGTGAGCTTCACGTTCACGGCCAAGTCAAGAGTTCCCCTGACTAAGATGCTGGATTGGCTCGATGAAAGCTGGCGCGCCGTCGCGCCGGCGAAACTGTCCGCTAGCTATCCGGGGCCTACAGTTCCGAAACGCCGCAAAGCTTCGTGACTTCTGTGTTACCCGTGGTTAGCCTCCGCCGGGGATTTTGGAGGACGCGTTCATGAAATGGCTCATTCTGTTGATCATCATCGCGGGCATCGCCGGCTATTTCACGCGTCCGGACGAAGCCAAGATGCGCGAAGCCGCCAACGCGCTGCTCAGCAGCCCGAACAACATCTCGCAAGGCGTTGAAAGCCTGGGCGCGTCGCTTGCGGGCGAGCGCAGCTACGACAATTATTACGTCGCGGCGCGCTATCGGGTGATCCTCAACAATGATCCGGTCGTCACGTGCTATGGCGCCTTCACGCAAGTGCAGTGCAGCCGGGGCGCGTCGTCCTCTTCGTCGAGTGGCGCGCACGCGAACCCGTAGGCGGCGATGCGGCTCTTACTGCTGCTCGTGATCGCAAGCATAGCGGCCTACTTCACTGTGCCGACGCGCGCCCAGTATGAAGCTGCGGCGCGCGTGGTCATGCAAAACTATCACCCCAGCGCGGAGGCTGAGCATTTCTCGCTCGACGATGTGGTCGGCTACGCCAAGGGCGTGTTCGCGGGGACGGGCAGCTATCAGAGCTATTATGTCGCCTCGCGCTACACGCTCGACATGCCGGGGCCGGAATACGTCGAGTGCTACGGGGCTTTCACGCTGGTCCAGTGCCAGGTGAAACGGAGCTGACAGGGGCTGGCTCTGGTCGCGAATTCTGGTATGAGCCGCGCCATGGACATGCGCTTCGCCACCTCGCGAACGACGACGACCACCTGCTAAGGCCGGCGGCGCGAGATCGGGCGCGCCGCAGCGGCCCGCAGTGTCCCGATCGATCCAATCCCTAATTCCTGTCTGTCCATGTCGCCGAGCATTCCTGCGCGGGGCCTTTTGGGCCTCATCCAGATCTACAAGTGGACGCTGTCGCCGCTGATCGGCAATGCGTGCCGCTATCGGCCGACCTGCTCGTCGTACGCCGCTGATTGCGTGCGCATGCACGGCGCTTGGGCGGGGAGTTGGATGGCGGGGGCTCGGATCTGCCGCTGCGCACCGTGGGGCGGGCAGGGCTATGACCCGGCGCCGGAAAGCGTGAAACGAAATTCCTGGTGGCGGCCGTGGCGCTATGGCGATTGGCGCGGGCCGCAGAACAATGCTGATAAGAGCAAGTCATGAGCATCTCTCTCAAATTTCCCGACGGCGCTGAGCGATCGTACGACGATGGCGTCACGCCGCTTGCCGTCGCTGAAGGCATCTCGAAGTCGCTGGCGAAGAAGATCGTCGCGGCGAAGATCGATGGCGCCTGGTGGGATTTGACCCGCCCGCTGGAGCACAGCGGCAAGATTGAGCTGGTGATGCGCGATAGTGCGGATGGCTTGGAAGTCATCCGTCACGACGCGGCGCACGTGCTGGCGCAAGCGGTGCAGGAGCTCTTTCCGGGCACTCAAGTCACCTTCGGCCCGGTGACCGAGGACGGCTTCTATTACGACTTCGCACGCGATGAGCCGTTTTCCACTGAGGATTTTCCCAAGATCGAAAAGCGCATGAGGGAGATCGTCGACGCTGATCTGCCGATCATCCGTACCGAGTGGGAAAAGCAGGCGGCGATCGCGCACTTCAAATCGATCGGCGAAAAATACAAAGCCGAGACCATCGACGAAGTAATCAAGCCCGGTGATCCGATCACCGTGTATTCGCACGGCGACAAGTGGGGCGATCTCTGCAGAGGGCCGCACCTGCCGTCGACTGGCCGTCTAGGCAAAGCCTTCAAGCTGATGAAGCTGGCAGGCGCCTATTGGCGCGGCGATCAAAACAATCAGCAGCTGCAGCGCATCTATGGCACTGCGTGGGCGGATGAGAAGCAGCTCGAAGATTATCTGAAACGTCTTGAGGAAGCCGAGAAGCGCGATCACCGCAAACTAGGGCGGCAAATGGACCTCTTCCATATGCAGGAAGAGGGGCGCGGCATGGTGTTCTGGCACGAAAAGGGCCTGACGCTGTGGCGCACTGTGGAGGCGTACATGCGCCGCCGTCAGATCGCCGAGGGCTACCACGAAGTGCGCACCCCGCAGGTGCTTGACCGCGTGTTCTGGGAAAAATCCGGACACTGGGACAAGTACCGGCCCAACATGTTTGTCTGCGAAACCGTCGAAGGCGAGATGCTGTCGATGAAGCCGATGAACTGTCCGGGTCACGTGCAGATCTTCAAGTTCGGCCAGAAGAGCTATCGCGATCTGCCGCTGCGCATGAGTGAGTTCGGCGCGTGTCACCGCTACGAGCCGTCAGGGTCGCTGCATGGCCTCATGCGCGTGCGCGCCTTCACGCAGGACGACGGGCACATCTTCTGTCGCGAAGATCAGATCGAAAGTGAGATCTCCTCGTTCATCAAGTTCGCGAAGTCCGTGCATTCGGATTTCGGACTGAACACCGACAAAATCGCGCTCGCCACTCGGCCCGAAAATCGCGCCGGCAGTGACGAGTTCTGGGACAAGGCCGAAGCGCAAATGGCCAATGCCGCGAAAGCGGCCGGCGTCGACGCGGTGATCGCCGAAGGCGACGGCGCCTTCTATGCGCCGAAGCTCGACTTCTCGATCAGAGATGCGATCGGCCGCGAATGGACCATCGGCACCATTCAGCTCGACTACGTGCTGCCGGAGCGGCTCGATGCGGAATATGTTGGCGAAGACGGCGCCAAGCATCGCCCGGTGATGCTGCACCGCGCCATCATCGGCTCGTTCGAGCGCTTCATCGGTCTGCTCATCGAGCACTATGCCGGCGCCTTCCCGATGTGGCTGGCGCCAACGCAAGTCGTGGTCGCCACCATCACGCAGGAAGCGGATGGCTACGCGCACGAAGTTGCCGAAGCGCTGCGCGCGGCGGGGCTGCGGGTTGAAGTTGATCTTCGCAACGAGAAGGTCGGCTACAAGGTGCGCGAGCACTCTCTGCAGAAGACCCCGGTGATTGCCGTGGTCGGTCGCAAGGAGGCCGAAGAGAAGGCCGTGGCGCTGCGCCGTTTCGGCGGGGACGCGCAGACGGTTTTGGCGCTCGATGCGGCAGCAAAGTCCCTTGCTGACGAAGCCTTGCCGCCCGACCTACGCTAAGCGGTTCGCGTAGCCAGGTGTGGGTACCCCGCGCCGATCATGGCATCAGCCAGAAGCTGATACGCCGCGCGCCAGGCTTGGTGCGCTTCCGGTGTGAACTCGGCGGCGAGTTCGTGCTTCATCGTGCGCATGAGTGCAACGCCGACGTGGGCGTAATGTTGAGGCTCGACGCCATAGTCGAGGTGCTTCACGGCGAGTGCGCGCACGACCGGTAGCAAGGTCTCGGTTTGCCGCAGGTTTTCGACCACAAAGCGCAGCGTATTCAGTAGCTTTTGCCCCTGTACAATCATGTCGCCCTTGAACATGTCGCGCAGAGACGGATCGATGGCGAAAAGCTCGGCGTAGAAGGTCGCCGCTAGGTGCGCGCCAATGCGGCTTGCGCGTTCGAAGGAGTGCTGGACGAGTTGGACTTGCCGCTCGTTCATGTTCTGACCTTTCGGTCCATGAATATCGAAATTCGTTAAGTGAGGCTGAAAGGCGCTGCGGACGGCCTTGGCGAACGTCGTCGACTGCCTACGTGCGAAGCGGTGGGTTTCTTCGTTGGCGGCGCCGGCGCCCGCCTAGACGCCGCCACAACCGCACGACAGGATAAGAGTCGGGTAGGCGGAGGCCAAACGGGTGGACAAGTTCCCCTCACGTGAACGCGAGTCCGCGGTGGCGCTTGAGCCGCGCGTGTCCGCGATCGTGGTTGTCCGCAATGTTCAATCGCTCAGTGCGCAGCATGCGCTGGATCTCAGTTTGCGCGCGGCGTTGGCCGAACCGTGGATCGATGACCTGGTGATTGTCGATGCCGGCAATGCGACCGGCATTTCGTCTTCGCTGCGCGCGCTGCAAATGGATCGGCGCGATGTGAAGGTGGTTGTCGCGCCGCTTGGAGCGAGCGCAGGCGCTGCGGCGAATTTGGGCGCCGAGCACGCCCGCGGACGCTGGCTGCTTTTCCTCGCGCCGAACGTCATTCTTCAACGCGGCGCAGCTGAGCGTCTTGCCGCAGCCGGCGGCAGCGCGCGTGCGCCGTGGCTTGTTGGCGGTAGGCTGACGAACGCTGAAGGCCGTGAGCACCGCGCCGCCCGCGCTGGCACGCTCAACACATGGTCGGCCATTGCGGTGGCGCTGGGCTGGAACGGCGCCAGGCCGTCGGCGCGCCGTGGCGCGGTCGGCCGTGATGATGCGCCGCTGCCGGCTGAAGTGGGCGCTGTGTCAGGCGCTTTCATGCTGGCGCCCCAGCACGACTTCCAAGCGCTTGGCGGCTTCGACGTGGATTTTCTGACTGACGGTGCAGACCTCGATCTGTGCCGTCGCGCGGTGGCGGCAGGTGGCAGCGTGCTTTTTCAGCCGGTCGCCGCCGGTGTTCAGTTCATGCGAACGCCAAGCCAAGGCCGCAGGCAAGCACAAGGCTTGGCGTTGTTCGCGATGCGAAGCGCCCGTACGCCATTCCAGAGAGCCTTCGCGCTTATCGCGGCGCCCGCCTTGTCGGTGCTGATCGGATTGCGGGATTTTGTGATGGGCCGTCCGGCAGCGCGCTGACGCTTCCGA
This sequence comes from Vitreimonas sp., assembly GCA_049287825.1. Taxonomy (GTDB): domain Bacteria; phylum Pseudomonadota; class Alphaproteobacteria; order Caulobacterales; family Aquidulcibacteraceae; genus Vitreimonas. The sequence continues at coordinate 23,890 of JBAQGO010000016.1, forward strand.
TCGATAGAGCTACGCGCCGGCCATTGTGCAAGGCGATGCCGCGCACCGGCGCCTCCGTGCTCGAAAATGTTAGATGGCGCGCTTCGAGAGCGATCTGCAGCGCGTCGAGTTGACGGATCTCAACCACAAGCGGATCGCCGATCCGCGCTTGCGCTCCGGCCTCGTCGGCATTGGCGAGACGCGTGGAGCTGCGGGTGAGCAGCACAATGCTGGCCTGCGGGTAGCCGACAACCCAAAGCGCGCGGCCCTGCCGTGGCATGAGGCGCGCGCGCTGCAATTCGGCGACGGTTTCGCCGCTGACGTTGAACTCGCGTGCGTCCGGTAAGATGTGCTCACGCAAACTGTAGGAGAGCGCGAGCGCAGCGGCGATGAGCACCGCCGCGCGCGTCGTGGCGCGACGCCAATACAGCAAACCGATCATGGCGCCGGTAACAATCAACGCGCCGATCAGACCTGCTGAGATAGCGCGCCGTACGTCGGTGCCGAAGTCGCCCGGCATGAATGTCGCGGTTGCTCCGATCAGAACGACCAAGACAAGGCCAGCCACGCCAAACAGTACGACGCCCGCCGGATGCACCGACCGCCAACGCCTGCCCAACATCGCCGCCATGCCCGCACCGCACATCAACGCAATCGGCGGATAAGCTGCGAGCGCGTAGTGCGGCAGCTTTGTTGGCCACAGCTCGGCAAAGAAAAACACCGCGCCAGCCCACGCGATCAGGAACCGGAACGATGCAGGCTGCGCCGTCGGCGTTCGCATCGCTTCGATGACAAGGCGCGCCGCGGCCGGCAGCGCGTACGTCGCCGGAAACAGCAGCAGCGGCAGAAGCAAAGTGTGGAAGCCGGGCAGTTGTAAGTGGCGGCCCAAGATATGGACGCCGGTCGATGCGCGCCCGTCGAGCCACAGATTTGCCGCGACGATGAGGGCGCCCATCCCCAGCGCGGGGGCCCACGCCAGCGCTCGCAGCCACCCGGCGCGGCGTTCCCAGATCACCAAACCTGCGAGCGAGAGGACAATAACGACGGCAGGCGCAAACGCGTCGATCGCGAGCGCGCATCCGAACGCGATCCAAAACGTCACGCTGAGTACGCGTGTTCGCTGCCGCTCTGCACTTGCAAGATGCGCGAGCGCGGCGAACGCCAGCGTTGTAAATCCGAGCAGCAGCGCAACCGGCGTCGCGCACATACCTTCGAAGCCCGCGAACAAACCCGCCGCGAACAGGCTGGCGCCGATCAACGCGCCGCGCTGGCCGATCAGTGCTTGGCCCGCCCATAAGCACGCGATCGCAGCCAACGCCAAGCCGAGCGCTGAGGGCAAGCGATACGGCGCGATGTCGTCGAGAGGCGCGCCAAAAAGGCTGACTGCCGCCGCCTGCACGGCATGCACCGTGAGATCGTCGGCCGGTTGCACGCCGCTTTCGATCATCTGCTGGGTGCCGAGCGCAAACTGCGCCTCATCAGCGTCCAGTGGCGGCATGGCAGCTGCGCCGAACAGGGCAGACGCCAGCGCGATCAACGCGACCAATGCGTATCCCCGCCAACCACGGGCGAATTGATCGAACAAGGCAGGTGAAGCAGGCGCCGCCACGGGCCGGTGCTTACCTGCGCTCGGCGGGCTTGTCTCGGCGTGGCGCTCCTGCCGCAGGCGCGAAGGCTCGCCTTCCACAGGCTCAGCAGCTAAGAGACCCCGCTTCGAGGGAGCCGGCGTGGCCGAAAGCATTGAATTCAGCGTGGTCGTGCCGGTGCGCGACGAAGCCGGCAACGCCGCTGCCTTGGCGCGCGAGATTGCTCGCGTGCTGGACGGCCGCTCTTACGAAATGATCTTCGTCGATGACGCCAGCCGCGACGACACGCGCGGGGAACTGGCGCTGGCGCGGCGCGAATTGCCTGCGCTGCGGCTTGTTGGACATCGCAAAAACTGTGGTCAAAGCCGTGCCGTGCGCACGGGGGTGATGGCGGCGCGTGCGCCAATTGTCGGCACACTCGACGGCGACGGGCAGAACGATCCCGCCGATTTGCCGCGGCTTCTGGCTAAGCTGACGCGCGCAGATGCACCTGAAAATCTCGGCATGGTGGCGGGCAAGCGCGGCAAACGTCAGGACACTTGGAGCCGCCGTGTCGCCTCTCAGATCGCCAACAATGTCCGGCGCAGCATGCTGAAGGATGGCGCAACCGACAGCGGTTCTGGGATCAAGGTATTCAAAAGAGAGACGTTTCTGAGCCTTCCGTATTTTGACCACATGCACCGGTACATGGCCGCGCTGATGCTGCGCGAAGGCTATGCAGTCGAGTTTCTAGAGGTTAATCATCGACATCGGGGCGCGGGCCGCTCCAAATATACCAACCTCGGCAGGTTGGCCGCGAACATGACCGACCTGTTCGGCGTTATGTGGTTGAGAAGCCGAGCGCGGCCGCCCGGGGGGGCGGACGAATTGTAAGGCAGGCCGCCGGATGAGCCCGGTGAGGCGCTAACGAGGGGAGTCCCATGGGGGCCATTTTCAACGTCTTTCCGCTGCTGCTGATCCCAGTGTTGATTTACAACGTGTGGGGCTTCGGCTCGACCGTAGCGAACCATGATCCGAACGCGGTGCGTCAGCATCTCTATGATGCATGGCTGCGCGTACCGATGGCGTCTGGCGTCGAATGGATCGTGACGTTTGGCGACGTGATGGTGTTGCTGTCGCTGATCCTGCTGTTCATCGAATTGCTGAAGTCGACCTCGACCGGCACCGCGGCGATTTTCAATCACGCGCTCTCGATGCTGGTGTTCATCATCTGCTTGGTTGAATTCCTGCTGCATCCGGCGTTCGCGACGACGCCGTTCTTCCTGATCCTGGTGATGTCGTTGTTGGATGTGCTCGCAGGCGTTGTGGTGACCATTGTCTCGGCCCGCCGCGACGTTGAGTTCGCCGGCCAACACTAACCGAAACGAAATTTTGGAAACGCTACGGCAGCCTTAACGGGCTGCCGTTTGCGTGTTCAGATGCACCACATTCCCAGCGCCAGGGCGATGGCGAAGTCGAGCCAGCGCCCGAATCGCGGAATGATGAATGCGGTCATGAGCGCCGATCTGCAGGATCGGCGCCGGATGGAGGGTGGATGTCGCTGTTCTTCGATGCCGACTGGTTTGACGCGCGCCTTGCAGAACGCTGGCTCGACCGCGCGGCGATGGCCGCTTGCGCAGGCATCAATGCAAACGAACTCGAACGCCTCTTCGCCAATGAACGCGCGCCGACCGCCCAGGAGCTGCAAGCTTTCGCTACGCTGTTGAGCACCGATCTCGTTGAGGTTACCTTGCGCGCTGGCGTCGCTCTGCGGCCCGCGACGGAAGGCGGCGCCTCTACGCGCATCGAAGACATCGAAGCGCGGCTCGACGCCGTCGATGCCTGGCTTGAAGAGTTTGAAGCGGCGGCGCGGAAGCGCGCTTGATCAGAGTCATTCCGGGCGAGCGGAGCGAGACCCGGAACCCAGGGCTCGTAGAGCGCATTTTGTTGCCCTGGGTTCCGGATGACGCTTCGCGTCTCCGGAATGGCTCTGCAGGTTAAGCTCTTACGTTGATGGCAATCCCCGCCCGGAGCGGGCGCTCGGTGTGATAACCCTTCGCGATCAGCCGTTCCGGCGCTGCGACGTGGTTGACGAGCGTTGCGGCGAACAACGGATCCAGATGCAAATCACCACAATTGAGGGATGGCCGCCAGTCGCTTGACCGGCGATCGTGCGCGCGCCGTTCTCGCGCTTCTTCGAAGGCGGCATCGTAAACGAGCGAAGGGCGGGCGGCGCTCATGCCCAGCGCGCTGCATTCCACGTGCCAAACGAGAATTAACCGCTATCGTTTGCTCCCGAGAGGTGCGCGATGAAAAACTACGCCGATTATGATGGCCTTGGCCTCGCGGAGCTGGTTCGCAACCGTGACGTAACGCCAAGCGAATTGCTGGAAGCGGCCATCGAACGCATCGAGCGCCACAACCCCAAACTCAACGCCGTGGTTTACAAGGCCTATGACGAGGCGCGCGCAGTGGCAAAAGGCGCGCTGCCGGATGGGCCGTTCAAGGGCGTCCCATTTTTGATCAAGGACCTCGGGCTCCGTGTGAAGGGCTGGCCGCGCACCTCCGGCAGCCGTTTCGCGGCGGTTGATGCTGACGCTGAAGATAGTGAATTGGTTACGCGCTATCGCGCCACCGGCGCGGTGCTAGCCGCCAAGACCAACACGCCGGAATTCGGCATTCCAGGCGTCACCACGTCGGCAAAGCTCGGGCCGTGCCGCAATCCGTGGAATACTGATCACATTTCCGGCGGCTCTTCCGGCGGCGCGGCATCCGCCGTTGCCGCTGGCATCGTGCCGCTGGCGCATGCCAGCGATGGCCTGGGCTCGATCCGCATTCCGGCGGCGTGTTGCGGGCTTGTCGGCATGAAGACCACGCGCGATCGCAATCCCAACGGGTTGCACGACGCCGATCGTGCGATCGGCTTCTCTGTTGATCACGTTGTCAGCCGCACTGTGCGCGACAGCGCCGCCATGCTCGATGCAACTGGTTATCCCGAAGCCACGAGCCCTTACGCCCCACCACCGAAGGAGCGGCCGTACGTCGAGGAGATCGCGCGCTCGCCGGGCAAGCTGCGCATCTCTTGGTCGAGCGAAACGCCGAGCGGCAATCCCATCGATCCGGAGGTGCGAGCGGCGCTTGAACGAACCGCCGAGGCGCTCGCCAAACTCGGCCACGACGTACGCGAAGAGGGGTTAAACATCGACTACCGTGCTTTCTTTCGTGCTCAAGGTGCGGTGTCCGCCGCCAATTTCTCAGCTGGGATCAAACGCTGGATCGAGATCAAAGGCCGTGAACCGGGTGACGACATCGAAGGTCTCGCGCGACGAGGCTACGAAGTTGGCAAGAAGATCAGCGGCCAGGACGCCATGTATGCATGGCAGCAGTTGCGTCTGATGAATCGCCAGATTCTGCATCGCTTTGAGAGCAATGATGTCTATGTCACGCCGGTCATGTGCAAGCCGCCGCCGCGCGTGGATTGGCTTGATCCGCTGATGGACGATCTAAAAGAGTTCGATCGCCGCCAAGCGGCGACCTTCGGGTTCACTCCGCCGTTCAACATGACCGGGCAACCGTCGCTGTCGCTGCCGCTGTGGCAGAGCAAGTCGAACTTGCCGATCGCCATGATGTTCACAGGCCGCTATGCGGATGAAGCGACGCTGTTCCGGCTGGCGGCGCAACTCGAAAAAGAGCTGCCTTGGGTCTCTCGGAAGCCGCAATTGTGGAATTGAAGACCGGCGTCTGCGTGCTATGTGATGGCTTCAAATTAGGCGGCGGTTGCAAGCGCGATATATGAAAACGTTTCAGAATATTGCGCAAGGTGACAGTGCGCCGGTGTTGATCCACGCGCATCCCGGACACGAATTGCGTCTCTTCCATTGGATGGAGCAAACCAAGCCCACAGTGCTGCTGATGACCGACGGGGCGGGCGGCTCGATGGCGCCGCGCGTCGAGTTTTCGCGGGACTGCATTGCGCGCGCAGGCGCAACCGAAGGACGCATGTTCGGTCCCATGTCAGATCGCGCTTGGTATGCATCAATTCTGCGCGGCGATCCTTCTGCGTTTTTTATGATCATCGACGCGGCCGTCGAAGTCGCGCTGGCGCAGAATGCGTCACTAGTCGTGAGCGACGCGGTTGATGGATACAATCCGATGCACGACCTCTGCGAGGCCGTTGGCGCCGCTGCTGTGTCGCGACTGCGACGTCAGGGCAGAGATGTCACGCACCTCGTGGCGCGTGCTACGGCCACTGATGAAGGCGAAGTCGCCGAGGACCGCTATCTCGACGCAGGCGCGCTCGCGCGCAAACTCGCCGCGATAGAAGCCTACGCACCACTGGCCCAGGAGGCGCGCCTGCTCACTGCTGCCGACCCCGCAGCGCACGCGGTTGAACGCTTGCGGTTGCCGGAGTTCGACTGGCCTGCGCATTTTACCCCGCACTGGGAAGAGGTCGGCCTCCAGAGAGTGGCGTCGAACCGTTACGCGCAGCCGATCACCTACGCACAGCACGTGCGTCCGCTCGCGTACGCGCTACTTGGACGCGTCGTCGCCCATCAAGCGGACCGTGAGGAGCGGGCGGCTTGCGGGTTCTAATCACAAATCTCTATCTCTCGAATTTTTCAGGCTCCGAAAACGTCGTCGAATTGCTTGCGGATGGGCTCCGCCGCGCTGGGCACGAGCCCGTGGTGCTCGCGCCCAACCTCGGTCCGCAGGCCACTCGCATGCAGGCAAGCGGTCACATCGTAGTCGATCGTGTAGCCGCGGTCCCAGCACGTCCTGACGTTTTGCACCTTCAGCACACGCCGGTGGCGTTGGCGGTGCTCGCCGCCTTTCCCGACACGCCCGCAGTGTTCTCCTGCCATAGCGCGCTCTTCGAAGTCGAGGCGCCGCGACCGCATCCGCAGATCCGTGAATGGATCGCAGTGGATGACCTCTGCCGGCAACGGTGTCTGTCGCGGGGAGCGCCCAACGATCGGCTAACAACGATTTTGAATGCCGTCGATCTTGAACGCTTCGCCTTGCGTTCGGCTCTGCCGTCGCGCCCGCGACGCGCGCTTTTGATGGCAAAGAATTTTGGGCATCACGACGTGGTTAGAACCGCCTGCTCTGAAGCCGGCATAGACCTCGACGAACTTGGCAGAGCGTCGGACCGGTTTAGCGACCGCATTGAGCTTGAACTGCCCAAATACGATCTCGTGTTCGGCACCGCGCGCATGGCGCTTGAGGCGGCGGCTGTGGGATGCGCCGTACTTGTGGGCGATGCGCGGGGATTTGCGGGCCTCTTAACAAGCGACGTGCTTGAATCGTGGCGCAGTCTGAATTTCGGGGCCGGCTTATTGTCGCGTCCCATGACGCTGGAAAATGTGCGCGAGGCGATCGCGCGTTACGATGTGGGCGACGCCAACAGAGTCACTTCGTATCTGCGCTCGCACGCTTCACTCGATCAGTGCGTCGCTAATCACCTGGCCGTGTACCAGAAGGCAATCGCTGGGCCGAGTTCAGCGACGACGAGTGAATGCGCGATTGCGACGGCTACCTGGGCGGAAGATTTGGCTGCGACAGGGAGCGATCGCGCTTGGCGCACAATTGCGCGCGAGTTGTTTGGCATGGAGGCGGGGCCGGCGTCCGAGCAGATCGCGCTCATGGAGCAGAAAGTTTCCCGACAGCTCAGCGCATTGGCGCAAGCCGCAGAAGAGCGCTTGGCATCCCTGTCGCAAGCCGCAGACGAGCGAGCGGCTGCATTCTCCGCAGCAATGGACGAGCGGCTGATCTCATTGTCGGCAGCAACGGAGGAGCAGCTGACTTCACTGTCGCGAGCGACGGACGAACGGCTAACCTCACTGTCGCGAGCGACCGACGAACGGTTGAGCGCGCTATTCCAAGCGAGTCGCGCCCACACCGCTCGTCTTGCCGCCGCGATTGAGGACTTGAGCGCCCGTACGGCAAATGAGGCCGCGCAACGTCTGGAAGCGGAGCGTGCTTCTCAACAATCTCCGTCACCGCTCGCCAAGGTTTGGCGCGCCGCGGTGCCGCATGCCGTTCGCGCGCCGCTGTTTCGCCTGCGCCAACGCCTCATGCGGCGCACCTAGGCGCACGGAAAGATCGCAAGCCACCGGTTTAGAATTTGATTTCCCCGCTCAGCCGGCCAAGTTTCGCGACCGGCGCGCTCCTCGCCGTCAATTGGCGCCTAGCGTGACCCTCGTCACGGCAGCCGGTTACGCCGTCTGCCAAAGGAGCTTCAGGGACCCTTTCGAAAGCTGCGGAGGCGCAAATGAAAGTGAAGAATTGGATTGTCGCGGGCGCTTTGGCGCTGTCGGGCATGAGCTTTGCGCCATCGAGCGCCAGTGCAGAAGGCACACAGCTCTCGCAATGCATGCACAACGCGCTGCTTGGCGCCGGCGCCGGTGCGCTGGCAGGCGCGCTGCTTTCACATCACCGCCTGCGTGGAGCTGCGCTGGGCGCAGCTGTGGGAGGCGTCGGCACCTACGGCGTCTGCCGTCTGCTTTCCAGCAGCGACCGTAGCCGCGTCGAGCGCAACTACGACCGCGCCCTCGATGGCGATCGTCGCGTGACGGACAATTGGGGCGGCAGCAACGGCAAATATCTAACCGTCAATCGGCCCACGCGCGCGGGCGACGGATGCCGGCGCGTCACCGCGCACATCAGCGATCCAAACAATGGATCGCAAGATTTGCCGCCAGAAACCTATTGCCGCAATTCGCAAGGGCAGTGGGTGCCTTCGTAACGGAGTGACGCTATTTGAGGCAGAGAGCGGAGCGGGTCACCGCTCCGCCTTTTGCTGCGATGTCAGGATTTGCGCGACATCGCGTCGAGCTGCTTCTGCATCGCTTCCATTTGGCGGCGCAGCTCGGTGACTTGAGCATCCTTGGCTTCGTCAGTCTCGGTGGTCGCGGACTTCGGCGCCTGCATGTTCGGCATGCCCATCGGCGTGCCCGTCATGCCTGCGGCGAACGGCTTCCACATCGTCAGCGCTTGCTGGAACAGCTGCATGTTGCGCTGCGCTTGCTCCTCAAACGCCGCCATCGGCGTGGTGGCGCCGAACGCGCGCGACATGTTCTCGCGCATGGTTTCTTGCGTCTTGGAGAAGCTCTCCATGCTCATCTCAAGATACGGCGGCAGGAAGCCCTGCATCTGGTCGCCATAAAAGCGGATGAGGCGACGCAGGAACGGGACCGGCAGCAGATTTTGGCCGCGGCTTTCTTGTTCGAAAATGATTTGAGTCAGCACTGAGCGCGTAATGTCGTCCCCGGTCTTGGCGTCGAGAACGATGAAGTCCGAGCCTTCACGTACCATGTCGGAGAGGTGTTCGAGCGTCACGTATTGAGAGGCGGCGGTGTTGTAGAGCCTCCGGTTCGCATACTTTTTGATGATCACCGGCTCGTTTTGAGCCTCCGCGCCGGGCGCTTCCCCCGTTTGCTCATTGCCGTCCGCCAAGGTCATGTCCCCATCTCGCGCCCGCGAAGGGCGGGCAGGGGCGCAAACTCCTGCTTCCATCGCCGCAATGCAAGACAAAGCAGCTGTTTTCGCCTGCTAAAGGCTGGGCGCCCGCTTGGAATTCGCGCGCCGCTTGTGCGATAGGAGGCAGAAGTCTCCTTTATCAACCATGGCCTTAGCCAGTTCGGAGTCCGTCGCAATGACCGACATCGTCATCGTTTCCGCAGCCCGCACACCGGTCGGTTCGTTTAACGGCGCCTTTGCTGCGACGCCCGCACATGAGCTTGGCCGCATCGCGATCGTGAGCGCGCTGCAGCGCGCAAAAGTCGATGCCAAGGATGTGTCGGAAGTGGTGCTAGGCCAGGTGCTGACCGCCAACCAGGGCATGAACCCGGCGCGGCAAGCGTCGCGTGCGGCGGGCGTGCCGGACGACGCGCCGGCGTGGTCGTTGAACCAAGTCTGCGGTTCGGGATTGCGCGCTGTCGTTGTCGGCTATCAGCAGATCAAAGCGGGGGACGCGAAGATCGTGGTCGCCGGCGGGCAGGAGAGCATGTCGCTCAGCCCGCACGCTCAACACCTGCGCGGCGGCGTGAAGATGGGCGATGTCTCTTTCAGCGACACCATGATCAAGGACGGTCTCACCGACGTCTTCAATCAATATCACATGGGCATCACCGCTGAGAACGTTGCCGAGAAGTGGCAGATCACGCGCCAGCAGCAGGACGAGTTCGCGACGCTGTCGCAGAACAAGGCAAGCGCGGCGCAGAAGGCGGGCAAGTTCAAGGACGAAATTATCGCCGTCACCGTGAAGGGCCGCAAAGGCGATACGGTCGTCGAGGACGACGAATACATCAAACACGACGCCACCGTTGAAGGCGCTGCAAAGTTGCGCGCCGCGTTCAAGAAGGACGGCACGGTCACTGCGGCAAACGCGTCTGGTTTGAACGATGGCGCGGCAGCGCTGGTGCTGATGACCGCTGATGAGGCGAAGAAGCGCGGACTGACACCGCTGGCGCGGATCGCTTCGTGGGCATCGCGCGGCGTCGATCCCTCAATCATGGGCACGGGCCCAATCCCTGCGTCGAAGGCGGCGCTCGAGAAAGCAGGCTGGAAAGTGAGCGATCTCGATCTGGTCGAAGCCAACGAAGCTTTCGCGGCGCAAGCCTGCGCCGTGAACAAGGACATGGGCTGGGACGGCGCGATCGTGAACGTCAATGGCGGCGCTATCGCCATCGGCCACCCGATCGGCGCGTCGGGCGCGCGCGTGCTAACGACGCTGCTCTACGAATTGCAGCGGCGTGGCAAATCCAAGGGACTTGCCACGCTTTGCATCGGCGGCGGCATGGGCATCGCCCTCTGCGTCGAGCGCTAGCGAGACGCAGTTATAGAACAAAGTGCGCGGAGCGCTAAGCCCGCGCCGGCAGCACACGCGGGTTGCGCAGCACCGCCGCGGAAATCAGCGCGATCAGCACGCCGACCGGGAAGATTTCCAGGAACGTCATCGGCACGCGCATGAGCGGGTTGGCGTACGTGTCTTTGAACGACTGCGCTTCTGCTGCTGCCGCTTCCGCCGATGTGCCTGCACGGCGCGCGTGCTCTATCATAGCGGCGGCGTAGTGATCCGCGAAGCTGTAATGGGTGGCGTAGAGGTAGATTTCCCAACCGATCACGTAGGCGAGGCCGGCGATGAAGGCGATGGAGAGGCCGAGCCCGAGGGCGGGCAAGAACTTGATGACCCCGCCAAGATTCTTGTTTCGGTAGTCGCGGATAGCCAGGAAGATCGTCGACAGCGCCACCAGCATGACGGTGTATCCGAACCATTCCGTCGAGAAGATGCTGCTTTGGGTCTGGTGCTCGCTGGTGGCGACAATGCCAGCAATGAGCACCGCGACGATGATGGCGCCCGAAATAGCGCCGTAACGAAGAGCTGTACCGAACATGTGTTTCTCCGTGCTGCGATGCGCGGAGAAAGGCAAATGTCGCGGGGCGAATAAATCACCCGAAAGGGTGAATTCCGAAAAATCAGGCGTTTGTCTGCGCGTCGCTTACGGAATGATCGCCAGTTCGCGGGCTTTCTGGATGGCCTGGGTGCGCCGCTGAACTTCGAGCTTCTGGTAGAGACTCGCCACCTGCGTCTTCACAGTGTTGGGCGAAATGCCGAGCTTCTGGGCGATTTCTTTGTTGGATTTCCCTGTCGCGAGTTGCGCTAGCACCTCCTGTTCGCGCGGCGTCAGGCCGAGCGAGGCGATGGCGGCGTCGTTCTTTTCAAAGGTCGCTGGCGCGGTGCGGCGCGCAAGCTTCAGCCCGGCCCAGACCCCCAGCCCGGCAAAGCCGGCCGCAATCAGCGCGATGTAGATTTCGGCAGGAAACGCGCGGACCAGAAATCGGTACTGCAGCCATTGCAGCACGAAGGCGCCGGTCGCGAGAGCCAGGGCATAAATGATGATCGTGCGCCGCATGGATCCTTTACAGCGCTGGCGCGCGCCGGCGGCAAGTCCGCACGTTCACCAAGTGGCGCTCATCGCGGCGTTATCGAACGCTTCAGCGAGCCGCCGCCGCGTGCCTGCCGTCGTGCCTTCCGGCAACGCGTCGCGCGCGAAGAAGCCGCGCTCGGCGATCTCGTTGCCTTTGGACGGCGCGCAGGCTTTCCAGGCGCCGAACCGATAAAAAGCGATGTGGTCGTTCGGGAAATTGGCGTGATTGGCGTAGAAACCCATGAGTATGGGCGGCGCTGTCGCCATGACGCCGCCTTCCTCAGCCGCCTCGCGCACAATCGCGTCAATGGCTGTTTCGCCGCGTTCGACGCCGCCGCCGGGCAAATGCCAACCTTTAGAATAGGTGTGTCGCACCAGCAGCACACGCCCAGCATCATCGCAAATCAGCCCGCGGACGCCGAGCGTCGCGGGCCGGCGAAAGCGCCACCAGGTGCGGAAGACCGGCGTGAGCAGCGGAGAGAGGCGAATGCGCCAATCCGTCATTTCGGTGCTTGTCCGCGCAAATTTGGTTTGCCAGCATGCGCGAACGTCGCAGCCGGCGCGCATAAGTGCTTGTGTTTGCTGCTCGCATGATCGTGAGCGCGACGCATCCTCGCACCGTCAACTGCGCAACACGCTTGCGGGGAGGTCATCAACTTGTCATCCGCGCCGCCCATGAACATTCCAATACCGCCGCCGAAGCTGGCAGGCGGCCCTTACATCATGGGCGTGCTGAACGTCACGCCGGATTCCTTCTCTGACGGCGGTAAATGGGAAGGACGCGCAGCGCCGCACGCGCTTGCCATGCTCGAAGCGGGCGCTGATCTCATTGATGTTGGCGGCGAATCCACGCGCCCCAATGCCGAACCAGTCGATGAAGGTGAGGAGATCGCGCGCGTGGTGCCTGTGATCGCGGCGCTGCGGGCGGCGACTCGTGCGCCAATTTCCATCGACACGATGAAGCCGGCGGTCGCGCGCGCCGCGATCGCCGCCGGCGCCAGCATCTGGAACGACGTCAACGCGCTGCGTGAGCCGGGCGCCTTGGAAACGGCCGCATCGCTGCATCGGCCCGTCGTGCTGATGCACATGCTGGGCGATCCGCCCACCATGCAGAATGACCCGCACTACGACGATGTGGTTGCTGAAGTGATTGCGTTTCTGCGCGAGCGCGTAGCGGCGGCTGAGGCCAAGGGCGTCGAAGATATCTGGGTCGATCCAGGCATCGGCTTCGGCAAGAACCTCGCCCACAATCTGGCGCTGCTGAATGCGGTTGCACGCATTCGCACGGAAGTCGGCAGGCCGGTGATCGTTGGCGCGTCACGCAAGAGCTTCATCGCCAAGATCGATCCAGGCAGCGATGCGGGCGCGGGCCGCGTTGGCGGCTCGGTCGCCGCCGCGCTGCAGGCGGCGCAGGGCGGAGCCGACATGCTGCGTGTGCATGATGTGCCCGAGACCGTGCAGGCGCTGAAAGTGTGGCGGGCTATGGCGCCGGCTGGCTGATGAACGAGACAGTGAAGTCGGGATCTTCGATGATTCACCAGTCGCCCTTAGTCGATAGGAGCCTTTCGGAGCCTCCCGGTAGGCGCGCAGGTCGGGCGGCAGCCAATACAATTCACCTGATCGCGACCGCTCGAGAAGAATGGCGACTCCTCGCTGCGGGTCGGCAATTTCTATTGTGCCGAACATCTGGTCTTGGCTTTCGACGGAACCGTTGGGTCCAAGGTACGAGATGCCAATGATCACAGTTGAGCCAATCAGCTTCTGTGCCATCGCTGAGTCCCAATTTGGGCGCGGCTCCGGTTGATCACTCATGGGCCATTGTAGCGCCATGACGCATGTGACGCTATTTCAATGGAATGACAAAACCCAAAGGCCGCGTTCTGATTGTCGCTGGCTCGGATTCCGGCGGCGGCGCAGGTATTCAGGCTGACATCAAGACCGTGACCGCGCTCGGCGGCTACGCTGCGACCGCGATCACCGCGATCACTGTGCAGAACACGCTCGGCGTAAGCGCAGTGCATGCTGTGCCGGTCGAGATCGTGCGCGGGCAGATCGAGGCGGTGATGAGCGATCTGGGCGCGGATGTCTGGAAGCTGGGGATGCTGGGGTCGGCCACGCACGTGCGTGCTGTCGCTGACGCGTACGAGACATTCGGTAACAGCGTGCCGATGGTGCTCGATCCGGTCATGGTCGCGAAGGGCGGGGCGGTTTTGTTAGCTGATGACGCTGTCGAGATCATTGCGACGCAGCTCGTGTCGCGCGCAGCGATCGTGACGCCAAACGCGCCGGAAGCGGAGCGGCTTACGGATATCGAGGTGCGTGACCTCGATGGCCAAATCGACGCCGCCGAGAGGTTGGTGGAAGAGTTTGGCGCACACGCGGTGCTGATCAAAGGCGGGCATATCGGCGGCGACATCATCCGCGACGTGCTGCTGACGCGCGAAGGCTATCGCGTGTTCGAGGGGCCGCGTATCGCCACCAAAGCCACGCACGGCACCGGCTGCACTTTGGCTTCGGCAATCGCGGCCTACATCGCACAGGGCGCAACCATCGAGCAGGCCGTGGAAAATGCGCGCGCCTATCTCATCGAAGCCATCCGTCACGCGCCGGGATTGGGCCAAGGCCACCAGCCCCTGGGACATGGCTGGCCGTTCGCCTCAAAGGCGAACACTTGAGCGGCGATGACGCTGGCGGGCTGGGAAGCCGAACGCCATATCTGGCGTCGATGAAAATCTGGATCGTCCACGCCTTCACAGACCGCGTCTTTACCGGCAATCCGGCCGGCGTGGTGCCGCTCGATCGCTGGCTGCCGGACGCCACGCTCCAGGCCATCGCCACCGAAAACAATTTGAGCGAGACAGCGTTCTTCGTGCCGACAGGCCTGAAGGGCAATTACCAGCTGCGCTGGTTCACGCCGTCGACGGAAGTTTCGCTCTGCGGGCACGCCACGCTCGCTGCCGGCGCTATGCTGTTGTCCGAACTCGAGCCCACGCTGGAAGTGGTGGTGTTTGACACGCACGCCGGCGCATTGATCGTGCGCACCACGCCGGAGGGTTACACACTCGATCTGCCGCGCGTGCAGCGCACGCAATGGACGCCGCAATCTGATTTGCTCGAAGCGCTGGGCAATCCGACAGTGCACGACGCGTTCGTCGCAGGTTACGCAACGATTGTGCTCGAAAACGAAACCGCGGTGCACAATCTGCAGCCCGACTTTGCAGCGGTGAACCGTTTAGTGCGAGGCCCCAAGCAGGGTTGCCTCTCGGTCACCGCGCCAGCAGACGAGGGCAAGCCGTACGATTTCATCTCGCGCTTCTTCGCGCCGGGTGTCGGCATCAACGAAGACCCGGTCACCGGCTCGGCATGCGCCGACATTGCGCCGTACTGGTGCGATCGCTTCGACATGGAAAGCGTCGTCGGCTATCAGGCGTCCGCGCGCGGCGGCTATGCGCGCGCCATTCAAACGCTCTCAAGCGTACGCCTGCTGGGACAAGTCTCAGTATACATCCGCGGCGAACTGGATTCCTCGATCTCGCGCCTCAGCAACCGCACCGAAGCGCCGGATGCGCCGCAGCGGAAGAAGCGTCGCGGTCGTCGTACGCTCCCGCCGATCTTCGAAGAGCCGACGCTGCCAGGCATGGACCTAACGCCGCCTGAACCGCCGGCCGCACCACCGTCCCCGCCAGCCTCGCATCCGGTCCCGCCGGCTGAGGTTGAAAGCCACGCGCCGCGAATCGTTGCGTCAGACCCGAAATAATCCGCCGGACAAAGTGATGACGCCGCTGCGCACGCCATATTGCGTGCGCTTGCGAACGCGCGCACGAACGGTGCGGGCCATCCGCTCCCAACGGCGGACGTCCATCTGTAAGGATGGGAGACAAGTTGATGACAAGTCCCGCGAAGCCGGCGGTGCGTCCGACCGATGCCCGATTTTCTTCGGGGCCCACCAAAAAACGTCCCGGCTGGAGCACGAGCGCGCTTGATGGCGCTGTGCTGGGCCGCTCGCACCGCGCCAAACCGGGCAAAGCGAAACTCAAGGAAGCGATTGACCGCACGCGCGCCATTCTCGGGGTGCCAGCGGATTTTAAGATCGCCATCGTGCCGGCCTCCGATACGGGGGCGGTGGAGATGGCGATGTGGTCGATGCTCGGCGCGCGGCCTGTCGATATCTTCGCCTGGGAAAGCTTCGGCGAAGAATGGGTGACGGACGCGAAGCACCTGAAGCTCGACGCGAAAGTGCACACGGCCGCTTACGGCGCGCTGCCGGATTTGAGCGACGCGCGCAAAGACGCCGACATCATCTTCACGCAAAACGGCACCACGTCCGGTGTGCGCGTGCCGAACTTCGATTGGATCGCGGCCGACCGCGAAGGCATCACCATCAACGATGCCACCAGCGCGGTGTTCGCGCAGCCCATCAACTGGGCCAAGTGCGATGTGACAACCTTCTCTTGGCAGAAGGTGCTGGGCGGCGAAGGCGCGCACGGCATGATGATCCTGTCGCCGCGCGCCATTGCGCGGCTGGAAAGCTTCACCCCGGACCGACCGCTGCCGAAGATTTTTCGCCTGGCTAAGAAGGGCAAGGTCGATCAGGAAATCTTCGAAGGCTCGACCATCAACACGCCGTCGCTCCTGGCGACGGAAGACTACATCGACGCGCTCAAATGGGCCGAAAGCATTGGCGGTCTCGCCTCGCTGCATGCTCGCGCCAACGCCAACACCAAAGTGTTGGCCGATTGGGCGGCGCGGACGGATTGGGTCGACTTCCTCGCGGGCGATACCGCGATCCGTTCAAACACAAGCGTGTGTGTGAAGGTCGTTGATGCGCGCGTGACGCGCCTCAGCGACGAAGCGCAGGCGGAGTTCGCAAAGAAGCTGGCGGCGTTGCTGGAGAAAGAAGGCGCAGCGCTCGACGCTGGCTCTTACCGCGCAGCGCCGCCGGGCCTGCGCATTTGGTGTGGCGCCACGATCGAAGCGTCCGACCTCGAAGCGCTGACGCCTTGGCTCGATTGGGCGTTCGCGACCTGCGTGGCTGAACTCGCTCAAGCAGCCTGAGCCCTCATGAGGCTTCGCCACGCCGTACCCGCAGATGCTGCGCTCCTGCATGCCTGGGACCAGAAGCAACATGTGATCGACGCTTCGGGCGAGCCGGAAGCGAACGCCTGGGATTGGGCTTATGAAATCCCACGCGTGTTGCCATGGCGCGAGCTGCTGATCGCTGAAGTGGATGGCCGGCCCATCGGCTTCATTCAGCTGATCGATCCGCTGGAAGAAGAGACGCACTATTGGGACGATTGCGCGCCCAATCTGCGTGCGCTTGATATTTGGATTGGCGAAGAAGCTGATCTGGGTCGTGGCTACGGAACGCAGATGATGCGGCTCGCCATCGATCATTGTTTCGCGGCGCCGAATGTTACCGAAATTTTGATCGATCCGCTCGCGAACAATGTGCGCGCGCATCGCTTTTATGAGCGCCTTGGCTTTCGCTTTATCGAACGCCGCATCTTTCTCGGCGTCGATGATTGCGCCGTTTATCGCTTAGACCGCGCCGATTGGCGCAAGGAGGCATGAGATGCCGAAGGTTCTGATCTCTGACGAACTCAGCGAAGCTGCAGTCAACATTTTCAAAGCGCGCGGTCTCGAGGTGGATTTCCTCCCGCAAGTCGGCCCGGACGCGGCGAAGCTGAAGGAGATCATCGGCAAGTATGACGGCCTCGCTATTCGCTCCGGCACCAAGGTGAAACCGGACATCATTGCCGCGGCGAAGAACCTCAAAGTCATCGGCCGCGCCGGTATCGGTGTCGACAATGTTGACATTCCCGCAGCCACCGCGAAGGGGATCGTGGTGATGAACACGCCGTTCGGCAATTCCATCACCACCGCCGAGCACGCCATCGCGCTGATGTTCGCCGCCGCCCGCCAAGTGCCTGAAGCGAACGCCTCCACGCAGGCCGGCAAGTGGGAAAAGAACCGCTTCATGGGCCGCGAGCTCTACGCCAAGACGTTGGGATTGATCGGCTGTGGCAATATTGGCTCGATCGTTGCCGATCGTGCGCTTGGGCTGAAGATGAAAGTGGTCGCCTACGATCCGTTCCTATCGCCGGAGCGGGCCGTGCAAATTGGTGTCGAGAAGGTTGAACTCGACGAATTGCTCGCCCGCGCCGACGTGATCTCGCTGCACGTGCCGCTCACTGATAAGACACGCAACATTCTTTCGCGTGAGAATCTCGCCAAGACCAAGAAGGGCATCATCGTTGTCAACGCCGCGCGTGGTGGCTTGGTCGATGAAGCGGCGCTGCTCGAGGCGTTGAACAGCGAGCAGGTCGCGGCGGCGGCGTTCGATGTGTTCACGGTCGAGCCAGCGAAGGAAAACGCGCTGTTCGGCGCGCCAAACTTTATCGCAACCCCGCACCTCGGCGCTTCAACCAATGAAGCGCAGGAGAATGTAGCGCTGCAGGTGGCCGAGCAGATGAGCGATTATCTGATCACCGGCGCGGTCACCAATGCGTTGAACATGCCCTCAATCACCGCAGAAGAAGCGCCACGCCTCAAGCCGTTCGCGTCGCTCGCGGAAAAGCTCGGCACGTTCGCGGGTCAGATTGTCGACGAAGGTCTGAACGAGGTCGCCATCGAATACGAAGGTGATGTCACGAAGCTAAACATGAAGCCGCTCACGGCTGCCGCGCTCGCAGGACTGCTGCGGCCATTGCTGCAGGACGTGAACATGGTCTCTGCACCCGCTTTGCTCAAAGAACGTGGCGCTGCGCTCACAGAAAGCACGCGCGACGCATCGCCCACCTATGACAGCCTCATTCGCATCAAGATCAAAACTGGGGGCGGCTGGCGCACGCTAGCCGGCGCCGTTATCGCGGGCCAGCCGCGCATTACCGAAGTGAAGGGCATGGCGCTGGAAGCGCCGTTTAGCGCGGCGACGCTTTACATCAACAATTCTGACAAACCCGGCTTCATCGGCGCGCTGGGCACATTGCTGGGCGACGCCCAAATCAACATCGCCACGTTTCACCTCGGACGCGATCCCAACGGCGAAGCTATCGCGCTGGTCGGCGTCGATCAGGCCCCGTCCGCAGACGTGATGGCGAAGGTCAAAGCGCTTGGTCACGTCCGGTACGCCAAACTCTTGCGGTTTTAGGCAATAGCCAGCAAGGAGCGGCTAGGTCATCGCGTCGACGAGTGACGCTTTCGCGTCCTTGCGGGCGCAAGTCCGCGCTCTAAGATGTCTCCGCTCCAGAAGGAGGATGCGATGGGCGAACATCTCAGAGCACGGTTTCGACTGCCTGGTCCCAAGCGCATTCTCGCGCTCGATGGCGGCGGTGCGCGCGGGCTGCTGACGCTCGGCGTTCTGCAAAAGCTGGAAGATGAACTCGGCCGCCGCAGTGGAAATCCGGGCGCATTCCGGCTTTCGCATTATTTCGATTTGATCGGCGGCACCTCAACCGGATCGATCATCGCCACCACGCTCGCGCTGGAATGGAAAGTGCGTGACATCGTTGATCTCTATTTCGAATTGCTGCCGTCCATTTTTGCGAAGCCTCAGGTACCGTCGTTTCTACGCATTTTCATTCCAGGCTTCAGCAATGCCGCTCTATCGCATGCGCTCAACCAGCACCTCGGCGACGAGACGCTCAGCTCCGAACTGCTGAAGACAGGCCTCGCCATCCATGCCAAGCGCATCGACAGCGGCTCGGCCTGGACTGTCGTGAACAATCCAGACTGGTGCTATTTCAACGAGGAGTCCGACAAGGGCGTGCCGAATTCGCAATTCTATCTGCGCGACTTGGTGCAGGGCTCAGCAGCGGCGCCGACTTATTTCAACGACGTGCGCGTTGGCATCGGCCGCAACCGGCGCGGCAAGGTCAACAAATACGCTTACTTCTTCGATGGCGGCGTCAGCCCTAACAACAATCCAGCGCTGCAGCTTCTGCTGACTGCCACCGAGCCAGCCTTCGGATTCAACTGGCCGACGGGCGAAGAGAACTTGCTGCTGTGGTCGGTTGGCACGGGTTATGTCCGCAAACGTTTCCAAAAGCGTGACCGCAAGCGCCGCTCAAGCGCCGAACCGATCAGGAATTTCAAGAACCTCGCCTACTCTGCGAAAGTGCAGGCCGCGCTCGAGGGCTACAATCACGATATCAGCCAGCAGCAGATCACCACGCTGCAGACGCTCTCGCGTCCGCGCTTTCCCTGGTACGTGAATTCCGAAGTGAAGATGCAGATCAATACGCCGCTGCTCACTGCGGCGCCGGTGCTGACCTATCAGCGCCTCGACGCGCGAATCGAAGTTGACGAACCAGAATATCTCCGGCCCGAGCATATCGAGGCGCTGCTTGGTGAAGAGCTGCCGGTAAAGAGAGTCGCGGCGTTGCGGAAAATGGACATCAACGACGCGGATTTGCTCGATACTCTTTATCGCGCCGGTGAGGCGCTGGGCGCGGCACAGCTTGTGCACCGAGACACGCGCGACGAGAGCAACCCGCGCTACGCGCCTGCGATCGCGCCGGACTGGCCGCCATCGCAGTTTGATCCCCCGAATTGGCAAGATGACGCTGATGCGGCCGTTGTGCCGTCGCCGGAACAGGGCCGAGCGCTTTGACCTGAGGCGTTCGTTCGGCTAGGAATCGCGCTCAAATTGGCCAAGCCGACGCGCCGAGCACCTGTCGAAGGGCGCGTGGGTCTCACCGGGCAGGTGAGGGTTCGTATCCAAAATGTCCGCAGTCGTGGTGGTCGGCGCCCAGTGGGGTGACGAAGGCAAAGGCAAGATCGTCGATTGGCTCTGCCATCGCGCGGATGTCGTGGTGCGTTTTCAGGGCGGCCACAATGCGGGCCACACGCTCGTCGTCAACGGCAAGACCTATAAGCTGGCGCTACTGCCGTCAGGCGTCGTGCAGGGCAAGCTCTCCATTATCGGCAACGGCGTCGTCGTTGATCCCTGGGCGCTGGTAGAAGAGATCGGAAAAATCGAGCAGCTGGGTGTGAAGATTTCGCCGGATCTGCTGGTCCTGTCTGATCAGGCGTGCCTCATTCTCCCGTTCCATCGAGATCTCGACGCGGCCCGTGAAGCGCAAGCCGGCGCGTCCTCCATTGGAACCACCAAGCGCGGCATTGGTCCAGCGTACGAGGACAAAGTGGGCCGCCGCGCGCTACGCGTTGCCGACCTCGCCGATGCGGAATCGATGGATTGGAAGATCGAGCGCCTCACCGCGCACCACAACGCACTGCGGCGTGGTCTCGATATGCCCGAAATCGATGTCGCCGATTTGAAACGTCAGCTCTCGGAGATTGCACCGAAAGTGCTGCCCTACGCGAAACCGGCGTGGCGCGTGCTCGACGCGCAGCTGCAGGAATCTAAGCGTGTGCTGTTCGAGGGCGCGCAAGGCGTGCTGCTCGATGTCGATCATGGCACTTATCCGTTCGTCACTTCATCGAACGTTGTGGCGGGGCAGGCGGCAGCCGGCTCTGGCGTTGGCCCGCGTGCAATTACTTATGTGCTCGGCCTCGTGAAAGCTTACACCACACGTGTCGGCTCGGGCCCGTTCCCCACAGAGCTCCACGACGACATCGGAAAGAAGCTCGGTGAGGTCGGTCGTGAGGTCGGCACCAACACCGGGCGCGCGCGCCGTTGCGGTTGGTTCGATGCGGTGCTGGTGCGCCAGTCGGTTGCGCTCTGCGGCGCCGATGGCATCGCGCTCACTAAGCTCGACGTGCTTGATGGGTTCGATGAAATCAAAATCTGCACGGCCTACAAGTTCAATGGCAAGGTAATCGACTATCTCCCCGCCGGTGTGAAAGATCAGGCGGCGGTCGAGCCGATCTATGAAACGCTGGACGGTTGGAAGAAAACCACCAAGGGCGCACGTTCGTCGAAGGATCTCCCGGCGAAGGCGATCAAATACATCCGCCGCATCGAGGAACTGATCGGTTGCCCGGCGGCGCTCGTCTCCACGAGCCCCGAGCGCGAGGACGTCATCCTCATGCGCGACCCGTTCAAGGCTTGAGGACCACTCGCGCCTGCGGAGAAAGCATGGCGCCGGCGGAAAGCCCACGCTAAGAGTCGCGCTTGGAGGACGTATGACGGCCGACAATGAACAACCCGAAGCGCCCAAGCAGCGCTTTACGCCGCAAGCGGCAGTTCAATACGCGCATGCCGCGCGGCGGAAATCGGAGTTCATTCTTTCGCGCTGCTACGGATTGTTTCGCGACCCCAAGGGTGAGTGGAAGCAAATCCGCGACGAAGACACGACCATCCCGAATATCTTGATCGGTTACGTCGCGCCCCTCGCAGCGATTCCTATCGTCTGTGATCTGATTGGCTCAACGATCTTCGCGCACATGCTGCAAGCCGAGCCGGGACAAGCCGTTATTCGCGCCGTCGTGACGTGGATCGTGTCGATCGCGCTCGTTGGCTTTTTGGGCGTGTTGATCAACGTGGTCTCCACCAATTTCGATGCTGAGCGAAACGACCTCGCCGCGCAGAAGATTGCCGCTTATTCACTGACGCCGGCGTTTCTTTCGGGGGTGTTTTCCTTATTCCCGTGGCTGTGGTGGGTGTCGCTGTTCGCGCTCGCGGCGATGGTTTTTCTGATGTATCGCGGCTTGCCGATCCTGATGAAAGCGCCCGAAGATCGCGCGCTCGGCTATGCCGCCACCGTAACGATCGCCGCGATGGTCGCTGGTATCGTTTTGTTCGCGCTCTCAAGCTGTATCACCACCCACTGACCGCTTTTCGGTTGGCCCCAACGCCCTTCGCTCCTAGCATCGCGCGACTCGCCGATCAGGAGGGAACATGACTACGACACCCACAAGCGCAAGTTCGTCGGGACTCATCGATCGCGCTAAGAATATTCTGCTCACGCCAAAGGCAGAATGGGACCGCATCGCCGCCGAGCCCGCCGATACCAACAAGATGTACATGGGCTATTTGCTGCCACTGCTGGTGCTGGGGGCAGTGTGCGCCTTCATAGGCATGTCGCTGATCGGCATTTCGTTCTTCGGCAACACCTACCGCACGCCGATGATCGCAGGCTTGGTCGCCGGCGCCTTCCGCATCGTGTCGGGATTTGTCGGCGTTTACGCGATGGCGTTTGTCGCCAACATGCTCGCGCCGAACTTTGGCTCGACGCAAAACATGGACAACGCCCAAAAGCTCGCCGTCTACGGCTCAACGGCGGGTTTGCTGGCCGGCGTGTTTGCGATCTTCCCGCCCCTCGCCATCTTGGCCATCGTCGGTCTCTATTCGTTGGTGCTTCTCTATTACGGGCTCGGCCCGATGATGAAGACGCCGGACGACAAAAAGATGGGTTACTTCATCACCATCATTGTGGTCTGCATAGTGATAGGCATCGTCATCAGCGTTGTGTCAGGAATGGTGCTCGCAATGGTCGGCGGCGTTCCAGGAATGCCGACCGCAGGCATGCTCCCGAGCGCGCCGAAGTAACTAATGCCGACTTGCCGGAGCTGCTGGTGCGCGTTGCGCCAGCAGCTGTTGGCAGTTGGCGTCGTGAGCCAAACCCGCGTCCACGAACGGCAGCACAACGGCGATTGGTGAAAGCACCGAAGCCAAGAGCGCCGCCAGGCCGCCTTGTCCCACGGCCCGCCCTGCGTCGACCCCGACGCTCGGATCGCGCCAGTGTCCACGCAATGTGATCGGCGCGGCCAAGCGCACAAGCCGGGGCTGCTTAGGTTCGCCTTGGAGACGTAAGTTGAGCGTCTCATTGCGCAGATTCACATCGCCCGAGCCATGAATGAGCATGGTCTCGGTATCGAAAACCAAGTTGCGTGTAGTGGCGACGCCGTTGCGCACATCGAAATGCGCGACGCCGCAGCGGATATCGATCTTGCTTTGATCGTGGGCCAACAGCAGCCCGAGCCCGCGCGTCACATTGATGCCGGTTAATTCGGCCAAGGATTCTCGCACTTCACCGTGAGGCGTCACTAACGCCACTGTGCCGTTCGCATTCGACGCCGCTTCGCGTACCGATGCGCCGCTGCCCACCAAGTGCGCGCGCCCGACAAGCTCGCCAGTCAGTGGCGGATTGCCGCGCAAAGCGAAAATCGACTCCATTCGCGCATTCGCGAGCCGTACGTCGATGGTCGAGACGGGGACACTTTCCCGCGCGTTGATCGAAGCCGCTCCCGTAATGCGGCCTTGCGCCAGCTCCAAGGTCAGCGGGTTCATTCGCAGCAGGCCACGATCCAAGTTGATATCGAGCGCAAAGCCGCGAAGGTTGAAGCGATTACTGCTCACATGCGCAGCGCGATATGAGACGAGCGCATCCATGTTGCGAACGCGGCTGATGTTGAGCCGCGCATCAGGCAACACGCGGTCTTGCACGTTGAGCCGCGCAGCCGCGCGCTGCTGCATCGGCGAAGACGGGCGCCCAAGATGGGTTGGAGGCGCGCCCAGCACCGCAAGTAGATCGTCGAAATTGAGCGTGGCAGTGCGGAAGTCGCCCTCTAGCAAGAGGCGTCCGTCGCGGTGCCGCGTTGTCCACGATCCGGCCAGGTCGCTTGTTCCGACACGGCCAGCAACGCGCGGCATACCGTACACGTCGCCGTTGCGTTCTATACGACCCCGCAGATCGTAAGGCGGCGTATTGGGCAGCGTCAGACCCGTCAGCTGATAGAGATCTGCTAAGTCCGCCCCAGTGCCCTGAAGGTCTGCGTACCAAGCGTTGAAATCGAAGGGATGCGCGATCGACCCGTTGCCGGCCAAGTGCGTGTCGCCAGCGCGGATGTCGGCGTTGAATAGGTAGGGGCGGTCGCGGCGAACATGGATGAGTGGCGGTCCGGAAAAGGCAAGGGCAAATGGACGCGCGTTGATGCTGCCGTCGCCGCGCAGCTCAAAACGTCCTGGATTGCGCGGATCGTTGCTTTCTTGCGTTGTGAACGTACCGTCGAGTGCGAGATGCATTTTGTCGTCGATGTAGCGCACGTGCCCATTGGTCAGTCCGAAATGGCGCATGGCGGGAACGTTTGCTTGCGCTGTCGAGCGCGCGGCGGAAGGCGCGCTGGCCCAGTTCGCGTCACCCGTCGCGTCGCGATAGAGTGCTATGTCAGCGTCGTAAACATCGAGCTTCACAATCTCGAAGCGGCCCCACAACAGCGGCAGCAGGCGGATCGAGGCGTCGGCATCGGCAACATTGGCGAAGAGGCCACGATTGCGGAAGCGCGCCTGGTTTCCGATCCGCAAGCCTTTAACGCGTATCTCCGGCGTCCACGACCACGGGTGCACTTTCAGATCGCCGGTGATCGCAATCTCGCGGCCAGTAGCGGCGGACGCGAACCGCGCGATTGGTCCGCGGAAGGCGTTCCAATCCGCGAAGGTAACGAAGAGCAGGAGCGCCGTTACAAGCACCGCAAACCCGCCAGCAATAGCAACGCCGATCAGTTTCCACGGCGCGGCGGTGAGTTTCGTCCATGTCCAGCGCGCACCTTTGCGTAGGCGCGTACCCTGGGCATCGCGCCACCGGCGCAGCCCCTCTGTCCGGTCGGTCGTATGATCCGGGAAATGCTGGTTCACCCTACCGCAACGCCAGCAGCGCAGAGGCGTTCCAGCATCATAACACTGTCGGCATAGCGTTAATGCCGCGACGGCGGTAAGCATGGCCCGAAATTCGCTCCGTGAGCGGGCCCCATGTTCATTTTCGCGTTTCTGCCGGAGATCGCAGCGTTTCTGCTGTTCATACTGGTGTCCATTCAGGACGCCGGGAACGGCACGTTGATCGTTCTGATGCAGATGGGGCTGATTGGACTCTTGTTCATCATTCGCCCGTCCGCGTTTCTGGGCACGTTGCTGAAATGGTGGCCATTGCTGTTAACGCCAATTTTGGCGACGGTTTCGTTCGTTTGGTCGAGCGTCCCTGATGTGTCCGCGCGCTACGGCGCGCAATTCCTGTTCACTGCTTTCGTAGGCGTACATCTGGCGCGGATGATGACGCCGAAGCGCTTCCTCACAGTGCTGCTCTTCGCAGTCTTCGTGTTCTGCATCATGTGCATCCTCAATGGACGCACCGGACCGTCCGCCGAAGGACCTGTACTCATCGGGCTTACCGGCTCGAAGAACCAAATGTCCTACGAAGGCCAAATGCTCTTGATGGCCGGCCTGAGCGCATTGCTGATGGGCGAGATCTCCAAGCCGGTTCGCTGGCTGTCGCTCCTCGCCATTCCCTTGGCGATTCTCATTCTGGCGACGACGCGGTCGGCAACTGGCTTGTTGCTCGCTGTAGCGGGATGCTTCGCGCTCATCGCTTTAGCGTTCGCGCAGCGTGTAACGCCAGGAGGGCGGCTCGCTGCCGGCATCGCCGTGCTCGCGATCATCGCGCCGCTGACGATGCTGATGCCCGAACTGCAGCAAGCCATGGACCACTTTCTCTACGATACGCTCAACAAGGATCCGACGCTGACCGGCCGCACCATCCTTTGGGAGCACGCCGACGCGCTGATCGCGCGGAGGCCCGTGCTCGGTTATGGCTATCAGGCGATTTGGATGGGCGACTCGTTCGAGACCATCGGTCTGAAGCGTCTCACCGGCATCGTCGACGGGCGCACTTTCCACTTCCACAACACTTTCCGCCAGGTCGGCGTCGACACCGGCCTGATCGGCATGGGGGTTTTCATTGTCACTTTGATTGTTGTGGGCTTACGCGGCTTTTGGCAATTGCTGGTCAATCCAACGCCTGCGACGTCATTCTTCTACGCGATCTTCTTGCTCTTGTTGTCGCGCGCCTTCACAGACCTCATCATCTCGCCGTTCTCGATCCACACCATCCTGCTTTATGCGTGCGGGGTGTATGCGTTCTGGAAGCCTGAGAATGCGGCGGCGCAGGATCAGCCGTTTGCGTGGCTGAACGTGCGCCGCCCAGGGCCCATGCCAAGCATGACGCGCTAGTTACGCGGTTGCTTCCGCGACCATGCCGCGTTCGCTGGCGCGCTTCTTCATCGCCTTCTGCAGCTTCTCGAATGCGCGCACCTCGATCTGACGGACGCGCTCGCGGCTTACATTGTATTCCTTGGACAGGTCTTCCAACGTTGCCGGCTCGTCCTTCAGACGCCGCTCTTCGATAATGTGACGCTCACGTTCATTGAGCTCGCTCATGGCTTCTTGTAGCAGCGTCATGCGCGCACCGAACTCTTCAGTCTCGGCCAGCCGGGTTTCCTGCGTGCCGTCGGCTTTGTCGTCGGCGAGCCAATCCATCCACTCGCTGTCGCCTTCGCCGCTCGCGCCGCCGATCGGCGCATTCAGCGAGGCATCGCCGCCGCCGCTCATGCGCCGGTTCATCGAGATCACTTCATCTTCGGTGACCGCGAGCTTGTGCGCGATGGTGGCCACTTGTTCGGGGCGGAGATCGCCTTCCTCAAGTGCGGCCATCTCGCCCTTCATGCGGCGGAGGTTGAAGAACAGCTTCTTCTGCGCGGCCGTGGTGCCCATTTTCACCAGCGACCACGAGCGCAGGATGTATTCCTGGATCGAGGCGCGGATCCACCACATCGCGTAGGTGGCGAGGCGGAAGCCTTTATCCGGATCGAACTTCTTCACGGCCTGCATCAGGCCGACATTGCCTTCGGAGATCACTTCGCCGATCGGCAAGCCATAGCCGCGGTAGCCCATCGCGATCTTGGCGACGAGGCGGAGGTGGCTGGTGACAAGCTGGTGCGCGGCTTGACTGTCGCCGTGCTCCTGCCAGCGCTTGGCCAGCATGAATTCGTCTTCTTTAGCCAGCATTGGGAATTTCCGGATTTCGGAAAGGTACCGCTGCAGGCCTTGTTCCGGAGAGAGCGCGAGTGTGAGCGCTGTAGACGTAGCCATGTAGTTTTATCCCCTCTACGGCCGCTTTCGCTGGCTCACCGGGTGCTCTTCATACGAACGAACCACCGGGCCGGTTGCGAGGCGCCGGGTCCATATATAGGGAGCCGTTCAAGGCTCTGCCGTGACGCTGGCAGGGCAGTCTAAGGACGTCTCGTCGACACGAATCTCGACAAGAACATATCAGGAACCGGCGTCTTCCGCAAGTGAAACGATCCCCAGACCTAGGCCCAGACGCGGAACGTTTTGGCAAGCGACTCTAGAGCTTGTGCTCCGGCCTGTTCTTCGCTGGAGCGGGCTGCAGGGTTTCAGCCAAGGCCCACATGGCGCAGCCAAAAGTGACGGTAGCGAGCGCCCAGCGGGCGCCTAAGTCCCAAATGCTGAGATAGGCGGTGGCCGGCTGACCCATCAGCTGCATCCAAATCCCGTAGATTTGGCCATGGGCGGGATCCGCCGTGTGCGGCAGAACTTGGTACATCCGAAACTCGTTCAGCGTGAACAGCGCCATGGCGCCGACCGTCGCGAGCACGCGCTCGGTCTTTTCAAACATCGACACGGAAGAACCCCTTACAGCAGCGACCGCATTTTATCTGCGTCACGCCGAGCGCGCGAGGGATCGACTGCAGTTCCGGTAGCCGGAACCCGTCAGTCGGTGTGTCGCGCCATCACCACATCCTCCGAACGGAAGGCTGGCGGGTGGCACGGCCCAATGCCGCCGGCGTCACACACTTCCTCCGCGCTGCGCGTCGGCGGCGGTGGATCGGGATAGGTGTGCTGGCAGTATTGAACGCCGGAGCCGCTTCCCATCGCGACGCTCGAGAATCCAATGTGACACGGCGGCGGATTGGCGAGCGCCAACTCAGACCGCGTGAAGGCGTGACTCAGATCCACGGGCGGTGGCTGATAGAAATCGCCGCCGACCGGCAAGCTTTGCGACTGCTGCCAATCCTGCGGCAAAGCCAGGTGCGGACAATTGGCCGGCCGATCTTCCGTGTGTGGACTTGAGCATGCCTGCACGTGCTCAAGAACTTCCCGGGCCACCGGAATCGCAGTCGCAGTTGGCGGGGCAGTGGTGTTGGTTGTCGTAACGCCGCTTGCTCGCGCATGCCCCGCTGGGCGCGGCGGTGGCGCTCGTCTTTCGACTTGCACACTGACTACTTGGATCGCCGGCCCTTCGAGAAACACAATGGCGCGCGAGTTGATCAGCAATACCATGCAGGCGAGCGCGACCAGGCAAATGCTGGCGCCGAACGACGCTGTCCGCACCCTTTGATCAGTGATGCTGAGCTGCAATCCCGTCTCCCGCGGGCGCTAAGCTGCCTGTAAATGCGGCTAAAGTGGGCTGGCGCTGTCCGGTTCGTCGCAAAACTAAGCGCTGCCAAGCTAAAGAGTGCGCAATACGCCCAATAGGAATTCCATGTCCGCAGGCAGAGCGCTTTCGAAGCGAAGCTCTTCGCGCGTGATCGGATGTTTGAATCCGAGCACCGCAGCATGCAGCGCCTGACGCGGAAACGCGGCAACTGCGGCCGCTGCTTCCTCCGCATGTGGCCCTTCCGCTTTGAAGGCGCGCTGTTTGCCGTAGAGCGGATCGCCGACCAGAGGCGCGCCCTCATGCGCGAGATGCGCGCGAATTTGATGCGTGCGCCCCGTGAAGAGGCGGCATTCGATCAGCGCGGCGGCAGGTCTTCCAGCCGACGCGCCAACCGCTTGGCCGAAGCTTTCGATCGTCCAGTATTGGGTGATCGCCCGCTTTCCCGCGGTGCTGTCGGGATTGCGCGCGACCACATATTTGCGTCGATCTTCGCTGGAGCGCACCAGCACATTCTCGATCCGCGCCGCGCGTTCCTTCGGCGCGCCACGCGTCACCGCGTAATAGATGCGCTCGATGTCGTGCTTGGCGAAGAGGGCGGCGAGACCATTGTGGGTCGCATCGTTCTTGGCGACCACCACAAGCCCGGTCGTGTCCTTATCGATGCGGTGCACGATCCCTGGCCGCGCCACCCCGCCAATACCGCTCAGGCTCGCGCCGCAATGTGCCAGGACCGCGTTGACCAGCGTGCCGCGCATGGACCCAGGCGCAGGATGCATGGCCATCCCTGCGGCTTTGTCGATGACCAGCAGGCTATCGTCTTCGAAGACAATATTGAGTGGGATCGCCTCGGGCAGCGGTGCGGCGGGCTCCGGAGGCGGCAGCGTCAGCTCGTAGCGTGCGCCATGACGCGGCTTTTCCTTGGAATGCGTCACCACCGCGCCGTCGGCGCTCAGCTTGCCCGCGCCGATCAACCCCTGAATGCGCGCGCGCGACAAATCCGGCCACATCCGCGCCAGCCACGCGTCGACGCGATCCTCCGTTATGTACTCGGGCGCGACAATCGCGCGAATGTCATCGTCTGCTTCGCTCACGCCCCTCCTTAGCGGCTCGGCCAGCCGCGCAATAGGACAACACGCCGCCACGTTTCCCGTGCGGCGCCAATTCACGCCGCAGGCGCATTTGGCTAGGGTCACGCCTCAGAGGGACAGCTCATGGCGAAAAAAGGGTTCACACGGCGCGGCGCGTTAGTCGCGGCGACCGGCGCCGCGGCGGCGACGGCAGCTTGCGGGGCGCAAAGCGTCGAGACCCCGTCCTATAGCGGCAATGTCGCGTTCAATCACGGCGTCGCCTCGGGCGATCCCCAAAGCGACAAGGTGATCATCTGGACGCGCGTAACGCCGGAGCAGGCGGGGCCGGTGCCAGTGCGCTGGATCGTGGCGCGCGATCGCGAACTGACCGACGTGGTGAAGTCCGGTGTCATTCAAGCCACCGATGCGCGCGACTATACAGTGAAAGCCGATGTCACCGGCCTTCGTCCGGGCGCGCCGTACTTCTACGGCTTCCGCGCCGGCCAAGCACATTCGACAACGGGCAAAACCAAAACGTTGCCGACCGGCCAGCTCACGCAGCTGAAACTCGCGATCGTCACCTGCGCCTCGTTTCCGCACGGCTTCTTCAACGCCTACGAAGCCGCGGCGCACCGCGACGACGTCGATCTCGTCGTGCACCTCGGCGACTACATCTACGAGTACGGCATTTCAGGCTATGGCGGCGAAACCGGCATCGCGCTCGGCCGCATTCCCGCGCCGCAAGTCGATTGCGTGCGCCTCGCGGACTATCGTTTGCGTCACGCCCAATGCAAAGGCGAAGCCGAACTGCAGGCGCTGCACGCCAAGGCGCCGTGGATCACGGTGTGGGACGATCACGAGGTCGCCAACGACGATTGGACCGGCGGCGCCGAAAATCATCACGCCAATGAGGGCGCCTGGGCCGATCGTAAACGCGCGGCGCTGCAAGCCTATTACGAATGGATGCCAATCCGTGAGCCAGAGGCGGGGCGGGCGTTTGAATCGATCAACCGCTCCTTCCAGTTCGGCGATCTTTTCACCCTGATCATGCTCGAAACGCGCCTGCTGGCGCGCACCAAGCAGCTCGACTACGCCACCGACATGCCCATCGCTATGCAGCGTTGGGATTTCTCAGATCAGCGCGCGCCCGTCGCGCTGCGCGAGGGTGAGCCTGACACGACAGCGATGCGGCGGCTTCCGGCGATCTACGAAGACATCGGTGGCTCGATGCAGCCTGTCCTCGATTGGCGCCGCGCCGGCCCGATGCTGCAGAACGCGCAGAACCTGCCGCGCAATTTTTATCTCGCGCCGGATGTCGCCGAACTCACGCGCCGTCTCAATGCCCCCGATCGCGCGCTGATGGGCGGCGCACAGGAGCAATGGTTCGCAGAACAATTGACGGCGTCGAAACGCGCAAACTCGGTTTGGCAGGTTATCGGCAACCAGGTGATCATGGCGCCCGTCACCGCGCCCGACCTCTCGCAAACGCCTGCCCCGCTGGTCGCAGCGCTGGAGCACGCGCGGGCGGGCACAACGCAATTGTTGAAACTCACGCGCTTTCCGTTCCCGCTCAACACCGACGCTTGGGACGGTTATCCTGCTGTACGGACGCGCGTGCTTCAGTCATTTCGGCGAGCAGGTGGAAATCCCATCGTCGTCACAGGCGATTCACACGCCGCGTGGGCCAATGAGTTGGATGACGCACAGGGCCGCGTCGCGGTCGAGTTCGGCACGACGTCGATTACCTCACCCGGATTCGGCGATTACTTTATCCGCGCCGGCATGGATTTCGGCGCGTTGCTGCGCGCCCGCAATCCGCAGGTGAAATGGACCAACCAACTCTGTCATGGCTTCATTCTGCTAACGCTGACGCATCAGCAGGCGAAGGCGGAGTTCTTCAAAGTCTCCACAATCGAATCGAAGCAGTACGAGACGACGCTCGATGCGAGCTTCACAGTTGCGCCAAATGCAGGGCAGGGCATCGGCGCGATCACCCCGACGCACGCCTAGGCGGGTCGTAGTCGAGGTGATCTGGCTCGAACGGTTGATTGGTCTGGTCCGCCACGAGCTTTCGCATCAACATGGTGTGCGTGAAGAGGTTGGCGGCGTTCAAATCGCGCCCGCTTTCGAGCGCGTAGGCGCGCATCGAATCTGCAAGAGAGATCACTTCAGCGGCATCCATGTTCGCCTCCATGGACTAGTTGATGGAGAAGACGCTGAACTGACTCTATGACACGATCATGTCGGCCTTTCGCCCAAATGTGTCGCCGCGCGCACGCGCTTGTCGATGGAGAAAGATTCAAGTTCCGGCGATGGCTTGCCCGCGAGCCATTCCTGCGCGAATTCGCCGTAGATCGGCGCGTATTTGAAGCCGTGGCCCGAGCACGCCGAGAACAATAGCACGCGTTCGTTGATCGAACTCGGCGCAATGAGAAAATTTTCATCTTGTGTCAGCGTGTAGAGGCAACGCGCCATCCGCACCGGCGTTGAATCGTGTTTCGGCAAGAGCAGTCGCGCTTGTTCGGAGAGCAAATCTCGATCCGCCTGATCCGGCTCGTGCACATCATCGGGATCCACGACCCCGCCAATGGAATGCAGTCCGAGCTTATAAAACCCGCGCGGCGCCGACATGCCGAACAAGCCAACCTCATTGTCGACGCAGACCACCGGCAACATGCGCGGCGCCGGCGTTGCAAACCAACCTAAGATGCGCCGCCGCGGCGAAAGCTTCTTCGCGAACTCGGGCAGCATCTTTCCGGCCCAGCTGCCGGCCGCCACGATGATCGCGTCGAAGGCCTGCTTCTCGCCGCCAATCCGCAGCGACAAATCTTCAATCGGCGCATCAATGCGGACATTGTGGTGCAGCTTCGCGCCCCAGCGCGGCGCTTGCTTCAACAAGAATGCCCGCGTCGCATCGGCCCCGACGACGCCGCAATCTGTCTGGCGAAACACGTCCCATTCATGCGGCATGGCGATGTAGCCGCGCGTCAGCACGTGCACCGTGTCGCCGGGAAGGAGCGACGCCGGCGTTTTGCTCATGCGCTGGCAAGCTTCCACGAACGCCGAACCGCGTGGGCCGGCCATGAGCCCAGTCGTCCACTCGATCAGCGGTTGGCCGGCGAGCCCCTCCCAGGTTCGCCACAACGGCGCGGCGCGGCGTGCGAGTGATACATATATTTCGCCTTCGCCCGGCGTCAGCCGCGTGATGCGCGTGTCGCCGTGCGACGAGCCTTGCTCATGCACCGGCCCGAACTGTTCGAAGCCCGAAACGTCGTGGCCAGCCAGCGCCAACCGCGCGCAAATGCTTAAACCGGCAACGCCAAGACCGACGACAGCGACCTTCATGAGAGGGCTTTACTCTGGCGTTTGAGCTTAGGGGAAGCTGCATTCCTGCACACCCTTTCCCGGATGCGCCGCAGGCGCAGTCCGGGACCCATAAACACAGCGGCTCGCAGGAAGGGCATTGCTCCAACCACGAAGATTCGAGTCTATGGGTCCCGGGCTCGCGGCGACGCCGCGCCCCGGGAATGGGTGGACCATGAGCCTTAAGGACCGCATCAAAGCCCAGGTCGAAGCCTTCGACCACAGGGCGCGGCCATGGGCTGGGCAATCCAAATGGCACAGCTGGGCCTATGAGTTTTTGCTCTTCGGCCTGAAGCAAGCCTGGGCGTGCCTGTTTGGCGGCCTGATGCTGGCGCTTATCCTGGGCACACATCTCTTTTGGCCTGCGCACGCGCCACTCGCGCGCTACGACTTCCTCGTCATCGCGTCGATCGCCGTGCAAGCGATCCTTCTCGCCACCAAACTCGAGCGCTGGGAGGAGGCGGTCGTCATTTTCATTTTCCATGTCGTCGGCACGATCATGGAAATCTACAAAACCGCGCACGGCTCCTGGATTTATCCCGAAGCCAGCATCCTGCGCATCGGCGGCGTGCCGCTCTTCTCGGGGTTCATGTACGGCTGCATCGGCTCTTACATCGCCCGCATCTGGCGCTTGTTCGATATCAAGTTCATCCGCTACCCGCCGATCTGGACGACCTGGGCGCTCGCCGTTCTCGCCTACATCAACTTCTTCACGCACCATTTTCTGCCCGACATCCGCATCGTCCTCTTCGCGTTCTCAGGCCTTATCTTCTGGCGCACCTGGTTCGTGTTCACGCCAGACCAACGTCCGCGCCATATGCCGGTGATCATCGGCTTCGTACTGGTCTCGCTCTTCATTTGGTTCGCGGAAAATCTCGGCACCTTCGCCTCGGCCTGGGTCTATCCTAGTCAGCGCAACGGCTGGCATCTCGTGTCCATCGAGAAGATCGGCGCTTGGTATCTACTCATGTTGCTAAGCTACGTGCTGGTCAGCATCGTGCAGAAGCCACAAGAAGCGCCTCTCGAAGTCGCGCCGCGCATTTCGCGGAAGCCCATCCTCGCCGCGGACTAGCGCGCACAAAAAAGGGCGCCGCTTGCACGACGCCCTTGATGCAAATCCTGAGCGGCTCAGTATCCAGCCAGCTTCAAGAACCGGTTCCGCAGCTCCGCATCGTCCTTGAACAGACCGGTGAATTGCGTCGTCACCGTCGTCACGTCCTTGTGGTGGACGCCGCGGGTCGACATGCACTGATGTTCCGCATCAATCAGCACAGCGACACCGCGCGGCTTCAGTGTTTCATTGATCGCGTCGGCGATCTGGATCGTCATAGTTTCCTGGGTCTGCAGGCGCTTGGCGAAAATCTCGACCACGCGCGCGATCTTGGAAATGCCGACCACCGCTTCGCCCGGCATGTAGGCGACGTAGGCCTTGCCGAGGAACGGCGCGATGTGGTGCTCGCAATGGCTCTCCACATCGATCTTCTTCAACATCACGATGTCTTCGTAACCGCCGACGTCCTCGAACACGCGCGAGAGTTCGTCGGCGGGGCATTCGTCGTAGCCTCTGAACCACTCGCGATAAGCATCGACCACGCGCTTCGGCGTGTCCTGCAAGCCTTCACGCTCCGGATCGTCACCGGCCCAGGCAATCAGCGTCTTCACGGCTTCCATCGCAGCTTCACGCGAAGGCCGCTTCGCGTGCGCCTCCGCGGGCGACCGCCACTTCAGAATTTCACTCATCCAGAAGGATCCTTAGTCTGAGGAGCGGAGGTCGAGCCGGGAGGGTCTTCCAACTAGAAGCACCCGGACTTAACGCCCGCCCGCGGTTATTACCCTCAGGCAGCGGGCCCAACTGGCCCTCTAACAATGTGGTGTCTACCACATCAGATGCTAGTACGCAGCTCAAGTTCCCGTGGTTCACGTCCCCACATGCAGATTTCGCTCACCAATACCCTGACCCGGCGTAAGGAAGCCTTCGCCCCCGCCGATCCCAAGCGGGTGACGATGTATGTCTGCGGCCCCACCGTTTATAACGACCCGCACATCGGCAATATGCGCCCGCCGGTGGTGTTCGACGTGCTCTTCCGGCTGCTGCGCGAAGCCTACGGCGCTGAGCACGTCATCTACGCACGCAACTACACTGACATCGACGACAGGATCATCGCCAAGGCCAACGCCGAAGGTGTGCCGATCGACATCATCACCGCGCGCTACAAAGCCATCTACGACGAAGACACCGCCTCGCTCGGCGCGCTGCCGACGACGCTCTCGCCGCGCGCCACCCAGCACGTCGAGGGCATGATCGCGCTCACGCAAAAGCTGGTCGACGCGGGCGCAGCTTACGTTGTCCCAAGTGGTGTCTATTTCACCGTCGGCAAGGACGAAGACTACGGCAAGCTTTCCCGGCGCAGCCAGGACGACGTGCAAGCCGGCGCGCGCGTCGAGGGCGAGGACGACAAGCGCCATCCCTCCGATTTCGCGCTTTGGAAAGCGGCGAAGCCGAACGAACCTGCGTGGGACGCCGCCTTCGGCCGCGGCCGCCCCGGTTGGCACATCGAATGCTCGGCGATGATCGAAGCCGAGATGGGTTCGCCGATCGATATTCACGGCGGCGGTCTTGACCTCATCTTCCCGCATCACGAAAACGAAATTGCCCAGAGCGAAACTGCGCACGGCCACCCGCTCGCGCGCGTCTGGATGCATAACGGCTTTCTCACCATGGACAGAGAGAAGATGTCGAAGTCGCTCGGCAACGTCGTCACCGCGCGCGAACTACTGAAGCAAGGCTGGCAAGGCGAAACCCTGCGTTGGGCGCTGCTCAGCGCGCATTACCGCGCGCCGTTGGATTTCACTGAAGACTTGCTCAAACAGTCGCAGGCTAGCCTAGATCGGCTCTACGGCGCGCTGCTGCGCTTGAAACATGTGCCCACGCCGCCGCTGAAAGAAGAATCTGCCGAACTCAAAGCCTTCCGCGCCGCACTCGCCGACGATCTCAACACACCTGAAGCGATTGCTGAACTCTTCGCGCTCGCCACCGCCGCCAACACCGCCACGCGCACCGATCACCAAGCCCGCGCCAAAGCCGAACTCATCGCCGCCGCGTCACTCTTCGGCGTTCTACAAGACGATCCCGAACACTGGTTCCGCGCCAGCTTCGGCGAACAAGCCGCGCGCGAAATCGACGCCCTCGTCGCCGAACGCGTCACCGCACGCGCCAACAAAGATTTCGCAACAGCTGATCGTATTCGCGAAACGCTGGCCCAACGCGGCGCTGAAGTCATGGACGGCCCCGGAGGGAGCATCTGGCGGCGGAAGAGTGTCTAAGAGGCGCTCCCAATCTTAGTTCGACTGCCGAAGGCTACAACGAACGAGCCGAAAGCGTTCTCATACTTCTCGGTCAACCACCGCGAAATACGCGTTACAGCCGCAGATTGTGCTATTGGCCGGGAACCCATTGGGCTACCTGTGAGCGAATGGCAATTGCGGCGGAGGGGTCAGGATGGCCGATGATTATGCTGCTTCAACATCAACGACCGGTACGGTGAGCGTTGGCGGATCTCGAAGTGGCAACATCGAGACCGCAGGGGATGCCGATTGGTTCAAGATAACGCTGGTGGCTGGACAAACCTATCAATTCGATCTTCGCGGATCGCCATCTGGCGGAGGAACGCTCGCCGACCCGTTTCTGCGTCTGCGCGATAGTGCGGGCAATTCAATCACCTCCGACGACGATAGCGGCACCGGTCTGGATTCGCGGATCACGTACACAGCGACATCGAGCGGCACATTTTATCTCTCGGTCGGCTCTTCCACGACGAGCGGCACCGGCACCTACACGGTGGCCGCTACGAATATCGCGCCGCCGGATGACTATGCGTCGTCAACATCGACGACTGGGGCAGTGAGTGTCGGCGGGTCGTCGACGGGCAGCATAGAGGCGGCCGGCGACACCGATTGGTTTCGCATCAGCTTGGTAGCTGGGCAAACCTATCAATTTGATCTTCGCGGATCGCCATCTGGCGGAGGAACGCTCGCCGACCCGTTTCTGCGACTTCGCGATAGCGCCGGCAATTCAATCACCTCCGACGACGATAGCGGCACCGGTCTGGATTCGCGGATCACGTACACAGCGACATCGAGCGGCACATTTTATCTCTCCGTCGGCTCTTCCACGACAAGCGGCACCGGCACCTACACGGTAGCCGCCACCAATATCGCGCCGCCGGACGACTACTCATCGTCAACATCGACGACTGGGGCAGTGAGTGTCGGCGGTTCGTCGTCGGGAAGCATAGAGGCGGCCGGCGACACCGATTGGTTTCGCATCAGCCTGGTGGCGGGACAGAGCTATCAATTCGATCTTCGCGGCGCACCCACCGGTGGCGGCACCTTGGCCGATCCGTACTTGCGCCTGCGCGACAGTGCCGGCAATTCGCTCGCGTTCAACGACGACAACGGCGCTAATCTCGATTCCCGGATCACTTATACCGCGACGACGACCGGCACATACTACCTATCCGCCGGCTCCTCCACGACG
>JBAQGO010000017.1:0-123337 GCA_049287825.1 Vitreimonas sp.
TCTCCATGCCGAGACGCGCAAACACCAACTCCCAACCCGAAGGCCCGCCGAAATGCGAAGTCTCAAGCGCCCAACTCAAAAACGAGAATGCGTCGGCGCCCGCGCGTACGATGAGATCGGATAGGAACGCGCGCGCGTAGGAATATTTCGCATCGCTGCTTGCGTTCAGCCGCTTATGCAGCGTCTCGCCTTTCGCTCGCCCGTATGCGAGTGGGAACAGATCCGCGTCGTCGTCGTCGAGATTGAGCCAGGGCCCCTTCAGCACGCACGCGAGTGACAGGTCGTCCGCCGGGTCGAGCGCCACGCGCATCAAAGCGAGACAATCCTCCACCGCCAATTCGTCGCGCAAAATCATGCGATCAGCGCCCGCGACGGGCAGGCCGGCGCGCTTGAACGCCTTGATCAATTCTCCAAACAACGCTCCGCGCGTACGCACCAATGCGAGCACATCTCCCGCTTGCACCGGCCGCAGCGCGCGCGCCTCCTTGTCCCACACCGCCTCGCGCGCATCGATCATCGCCTTGATGCGCTTGGCGATGTGGCGCGCCAGCTGCGACTGCACGCTGGCGCCGGTCTCGACATCCATCGGCGCGTCCCACGCCACGGCCGGCGCCGCGACAGGGCGCATCGCCAGCGGCCACACCTCGACCATGCCATGTTCGTTTTCGCGTGACGCCAGGTGCCGCGTCTCGTCGTGCTTGCTCGGATCAGCGGCTGCCAGGGCCTTGTCCGCAAACGTAGCATCGACGACTCGCAGGATTTCCGGCGCTGAGCGGAACGAGGTTTCGAGAACCGGCCCTTTGAACACCGCACCGGCCTTGCGCGCGCGCTTCTCCAGACGTTGCGCTTCGCCAAGAAAGCGTTTCGGATCGGCGCCTTGAAATGCGTAGATGCTTTGCTTCGGATCTCCGACAGCAAACATCGTGCGAATCTTTTCGCCGCGTGCGCCCTTGCCGGCAAAAAACTCATCTTGCAGCGGCGCAATCAGATCCCATTGCGCCGGCGAGGTGTCCTGCCCTTCGTCAATCAGAATGTGATCGAGCCCGCCATCCAACTTGTAGAGCACCCAGGGCGCCGCTTCTGAGCGCTGCAGCAGCTTTTGCGCGAGCGCGATGAGATCGTCGAAGTCCAGAACGCCGCTGGCGTCTTTGGCGTCGCAATAAGCCTGATCGAGCTTCAGCGCTAAGGCGAGCGCCGCTGCGGCATCTTCCGCGCGCTCGAGTGCATTCCATTTGTCACGCGCCTCGGCGGCGTCTTCCGCGAAGCGGCGCACCAGCGGCTCGAGCCAAGCATGCTCCTTCTGTAAGGATTTAGTGACGAACGCGCTGCGCAATTCTCCCTTGTCGGTCAGTGCAAACGTGAAGCACGCGTCGAGCGCTTCATCGTGCGCGGCGCGCTCCACGCAATTGAGCGCCGCCGTCAGCCGCTCGGCGGCGTCTTGATCCTTAGCAGAACCTTCTGCCAGCACGTGCGCCGCGTCGCGCAACGCCTTCCAATCGTGCCGCGCGATAAAATCGCGCGCGAAACTCTCCGCCGTGCCGCGTACGCCATGACGGTTCTTGATGGCCGCATCGGCGAAGATCACGCCTTGATACTTTTCCGCAAAACGATGGAAATCCGCGCGGCGCAGCGCCAGCCGGTCCATTAAACCCTCCAGCGCGCCGCCATGGAGTTTCGCGGCAAAGCGGCGGAAGGCGTCAATCGGCGTATCCTGTGCAAGGGCCGCATCCGCCCGCGCCCGCGCCAGCATCGCGGCCGCGCGCGGCTCGTCGGCGATGTCGAAACCAGGCGGTACGCCGGCCTCGAGCGGAAAACGCGCCAACAGCCGTTCGCAAAACGCGTGAATGGTTTGGATTTTTAGGCCGCCCGGCGTCTCCAACGCCTGCGCGAACAATTTGCGGGCGCGTCCCAGATCTTGCGTGGACTCGCCAAGCGCTGCGAGTTGCTTCGCCAGCGTTTCGTCATCGGCCACACACCATGCACCGAGGCGCTCAAACAGCCGCCGCTGCATCTCTGCGGCCGCAGCCTTCGTGTAGGTGATGCACAGAAACGCTGACGGCTTGGAGCCCTGCAGCAGCAGACGCGCGATGCGATCGACCAGAACCTTGGTTTTTCCCGAGCCTGCGTTGGCGGTCACGAACACAGAGTTCGCGGGATCGGCGGCGACGCCTTGGTTGATCTCAGCGGTCTTCAGCGCGCGCGAACTCATTCGTCGCCCTCCGCGTCCGCCCATTCCTTGCGCCGCGCCAACTGATCGAACTCGGTGTACGGCTTTATGAATTGAACGCGGGGTTTGGAAAGAAACGGCTGATCCGCCTCGGCGTAGCGCGCCAACAAACCTTGCAGCGCTTGCAGCGCCTTCTCCGCCTCCGCCATTGCGTCAACAGCGAGCGGCGTCGGCGTCGGTTCCGCGTTGCCGACACGCCAATAGGTTAGCTCCGTGGTTTTGGCAGCGGGCACGCCTTCAAACGCGCCGCGCGCCAACATCGCTGCTTCCAGCGGCAGCTGCGGCGAAAGCCCAGTCTCCACCTGCTTCTTCGTCGCAGGCTGACCGGTCTTGAAGTCAAGGACGGCGACATGACCCGGCGCGATCTCGATGCGATCCGCGATGCACGACAAGGTCACGCCATCAATCGGCAATTCGCCCTTCATTTCGCGATACACTTGCGCATTGAGCGCACGCCGATCCGCGAACCACGCAATCAGCGCCTTCACAGAAATCATCAACCGCTCACGCTCAGCCGCGCGGCGTTCGGGCGAGACGCCGGCGCGTTCCAACTCCTCATCCAGCAAAGCGCTCAACACACCGTGCTCATGCCCGTCTTCGAAGCGCTCAATGGCCTTGTGCACGGCACTACCACGTTCCTGCGGGCCCGCTTCAATGCCGATAGGCTTGAGAAATTCCAGCCCCAGAATGCGTCGCGCATAGATGGCGTACGGATCGCGGATCAGCGTCTCCACTTGCGTGACGCTGATCCGTGTCAACCGTTTGCCAGCGGGCGGCATTGGTCGCGGCGCTTTCGGCGCGCGCGGCATTGCTGGTGTATTCAATGCACGCGCCCACGCCAGGGGCGCGTCCGCAGCCCCCAACTCAGCCTTAGCGCCCTTCACCAGAGTTTTTAGCCGCCACAACCAGCGCGACGCTAAGGTCGGCGATCCATCGCGCCGCAAAGCGCGCGTGAGCACCACGTCTGGCGCATTCGCCAATTGCGCAAAATCGTGCGCCGCCAATCCGATCCGCTCGTCGAGTGATGGCAAGCCCAGAGCCGCGCGCATCGGGCGCGACAAGAATGGATCTTCGCCTGGCGACGCTGGCCACACACCTTCGTTCAAGCCGCCAAGGATCATCAGATCGCGCCGCTGCAAGCGCGCTTCCAGCGTTCCCCAGATCGCAATCCGCGGCTCACCCGCTTGCGCGCGCGGCTCTGCCTCCGGCTCCAACACTTTCATCAACACGCGCGGCGCGTCCGCTGCGCGCATCAAGCCTAAAGCCTCGCCGTGATTGATGGCTTCCGCCAGCACGCGCTTGGCGACCGCGTCACCATCCGCACCCTGCCACGCCGCGCCGCCGCCGAGATTTTCTGCGGCTTCCGTCAAAGCATCCGCAAAGTCGCGCAGCGTCAGCTCTCGCTTGGACATTGCGTCTGTCAGCGGCTTCAGTGCGCTCTGCACATCGCGTACAAGCGCGCGTGCGGCTTCGGCCTTCTCGAGGCTATCGAGCGCAACGAGATCATCGAGCGTTTTGAAACGGCGCGGCCCGCGCAACGCTCGATGTTCGAGCGCAGCGCGGGCGCCGTCACGAGCAGCGAACAGGACTCGCGGATGCTTCAGCAGCGCCGCGAGCGCGACGGGCTCAGCCGGATCACGCGCCAGTTCGCACAACAGCGCAACAAGCGTTCCGGCTTCGGTCTCCATGAGCGGACGTCCATGCGAAGCCGCCGCCTGAATGCCCCAACGCGCCAGTTTGGCTTCGACACGTAGCGCCAAAGCGGCATCGGGTGTGGCGAGCGCAGCTGTACGCCCCGGGGTTTCCAGAACCTCGCGCAACATGATCGCGATGGCGCTGGCTTCCTCATCTTCTGTCGCGGCCTCAAGCAGCCGCAGACCCTGAACGCCATTGCGCACCAGCGCCTGTCCGCCCGCAAGCTTCAAGCGCTGCAGCCAATCCGCAGTCTGCTCCGCCGGCGCCAGCGCTTCGCGCACCAGCACACGGCGAGCTTGTCCATGCGCAGACTCTTCAACGAGCGGCGCGATCGCGCTCCGCTCAACACCGAGCGCGCTGAGCGTTTCCTTCAGCGCGTGTTGTGGATGTTGATCGCCAACCAACGCCCAGGACGCATCATCCATGTCGACGTCGACACCCGGCAACACCACGACGCCATGCGACAACCCAGCCACTACGCGCATCAAATCGCGCGTAGTGGCGATCGAACCCGTGGAGCCGGCAATAATGATCGGCCGCGTCGGCGGATTGGCGCGCCAGCGCGCCGTCAGCGCCTTGCGCAAATCTGCGCCATAAGCGGCAAAGTCGCTGAGCCCCTCTTCCTTCAGATGCTGCGGCCAATAGGTCGCGATGATGTCGAGGAATTGCGCACTGGCTTCCCAGTGCCGCGCCAGATCGATGTCTTCAACCAACGTGCGTAACTTGTCCCACGCAACGCGTTCAACAGTAGCGGCGCTGTCCAACAGCTTCGCCAACTCATCCGCCAACGCCAAGGCGCGTGCGGGGTCTTCGACGCCATTCTGCGCCCGATCGCGCTGACGGATCAGCGACGCCAGCTCCATGCGCCGGCGCATTTTTGGAATTTGCGGTAGCGTCTCAAACGTCTCCGCACCCCAAACATCGGGGTCATCGTCGGCGTATGGATCACCGAGCGGGCGGATGGTTGGCAGCAAGGCCGCACCGCCCAGCCGCTTGGCAAATGCGTCAACAAGCCCGCGCGCCGCGCGCCGGTTCGGCAAGAGCACCAGCGCGTCACTCAACGCGAACGGATCGTCTTCGCGATAGAGCGCCTCCACCATCGCGCCGGCGAGCAATTCCAAGAATGGTGCAGACGCGGGCGCGGCGCGGAGCCGAGGCGCCGGGCCGTCAAACAGCCCGGGGAGCGTCATAAAGCCGGCGCCGCCAAGCGCGCTTCGGCTTCCTCCTTCGCGCGCGGATCGCCGACATGCATCCAGAAACCGCCCAGCGGCGCACCGTACAGACCCCCCTCTTGAGCAAGCCGCCGCCAAACGCACGTGAACGAAAAAGGCTCAAGCGGTTCAATGTCAATGATCGACGGATTGATGATCTGCACGCCCATGTACGCCCACGGCGTGTGTGGCAATGCATCGCGGAACGACAGCGCGCCGTTTTCATCCATGAAGAAATCGCCGGCGCCGTCGTAGCCGAGCTGTTGATCCATCGCCGCCAGCAACAATTGCGCGCCCATGCGTGACGGATCGAATCCACGCGCCAAGCGCGCCATCGCTGAACCCTGGGGCTCGGTCCAAACCGAGTCGATGTTGCAGAGGAAGACAGGCTTATCGCCTAGCACTGCGCGCGCCTGGCGCACGCCGCCGCCGGTTTCCATCAGCAACGCGCGCTCGTCTGAAATGATGATCTCGATATCGCTGCGGCGCTTCAAGTGCGCTTCGAGCAGATCCGCAAACGCGTGCACGTTGACAATCGCGCGCTTCACGCCCGCCTCGACGCAGCGATCAAGCACATGATCGATCAGCGCTCGGCTCGCGACCTGCACCATCGCCTTTGGCCGATCGTTGGTGAGCGGGCGCATGCGCGTGCCGAGACCCGCAGCCAACACCATCGCGGTTTCCGGACCTGCGCTCATGCTGCCTGCTCCAGATACGGCCGCGCCACCTCTTCCACGAAGGCGCGCGCATCAGCCAACGCGGGGTTCTGCAACGTACGGCGCAGATGCCCCCACATGCGCGGCATGAACTCGCGATAGCGCATTTTGCCGTCACGCGCGGTGAGACGCGAGAAAATGCCAAGGATGCGCATAATGTTGATGGTTCCGAGCACAGAAAGCTCGCGCTGAAATTCAG
Source organism: Vitreimonas sp. (assembly GCA_049287825.1). Lineage (GTDB taxonomy): Bacteria > Pseudomonadota > Alphaproteobacteria > Caulobacterales > Aquidulcibacteraceae > Vitreimonas. Next base: position 6,049 of record JBAQGO010000017.1, read on the forward strand.
CGTCGCTCATGCCGGTGAGATCGAGATATTTGCGCACCGCGACCTCGTGCGCCGCCGCACTCACATCACGCCGCGCGTCGTGCAGCAGCATGGAAAAATCCCAGGCTCGCCAACCACGCACTGCATCCTGAAAGTCCAGCAATCCAACGCGCTGCAAGCCTTGGCGGGCCGGCAGCCAGAGTAAATTCTCCGCGTGGTAATCACGGATCGTGAAGGCGCGCGGGAAGCCCAGCGCCTTGACGATCAGTCCATCGCGCACCTTCTCCCATCGCGCACGCGCGGCGTCATCGATGCGAATGCTCTCCGCCTTCGGCAGCCATTCCACGAACAGGTCTGCGTTCACCTCAAGCGCAAGTGCATCGTACTCAAGCAGCGGCCACACCGCACCGTCAGGCGCCACAAGCTTCGCCGGCGCTTGCGCGGCGTGCACATGCGCCAGCAACTCAGCCGCAGCTTCATAAAGCGGAATTTCATCCGCGCTCTTGCCAATGACGTTGGCGTAAAGGTCATCGCCCAAGTCTTCGAGCACGGCATAACCGGCGGCCGAGTCCATCCCGTAAATCTCAGGCGCAGCGAGGCCGATGGATTTGAGATAGTTCGCGACAGCGCCGAACGCCTCTACGCGTGAGGCAGCCAAACGCGCTACTGCGTTCCAACCCATGCTACGCCGCTCGGCGACAGTCGCGCCCGGCGGGCACGGCGGATCTTCCCTTGGCGGCGCATTCATCAGCACTGCACGGCGGTCGCCAACACGCAACCGTTCGTAAGAACGCGTCGACGCATCGCCGGCCAGCGGCACGCGTTCCGCTTGCGCAAAGCCTGTCTGCTCAAGCAGGCGCGTCAGAGCCTCAGATCGATCCAACACGCGCTCCCCACTTGCCGCGCCCGCTCAGTGTCACGCGCCGTCCTTCCCCCTGCGGTTCAAGCGCAATGTCGAGCCGGTCACGCGGCAGCGCGCCATCGAGCCGCTCCGGCCACTCGATCAAACACGCAGCCTCCGCGAACGCATCGTCCAGACCCAGCTCCCAAGCCTCCTCCGCCTGCTTTAGGCGATAGAGGTCAACGTGCCAAAGCTGGCCTCGCGCGCCCTCGTAAGTTTGCACTAAGGTATAGGTCGGGCTCGGCGCTTCCTGCGCTTCGCTGGTCCACGCTTCGATGGCGCCGCGCGCCAAAGTCGTCTTGCCTGCCCCTAGCGCACCCGTCAGGCACACGACATCACCGCGCTGAAGCTGCGCGCCAAGACGCGCTCCTAACGCAAGCGTTGCGGCAGGGTCGGCGAGCATAATTTCCCGCGAATCAAGGAGGGTTTCGGCGGCCACGGGCGCGGATGCTGCCCGGACGGCGCCCCCGCATCAAGGCCCGCTTGCGCGCGCTTCGCAGCCGCGCCAAACACTAAGACGCTGTGAGCATAGGCGAAATCAGACGCGTTATTGTTATCGGCGCCGGCCAGGCTGGCGGTGAAACCGTGCAACGTCTCCGGCAAGGCGGCTTCACCGGCGAAATCGCGCTGATTGGTGAAGAACCCACCGCCCCCTACCAGCGCCCGCCGCTTTCCAAGAAGTACCTCGCCGGCGAACTCTCAATGGACCGGCTGCTGCTGCGGCCACCGAGCGTTTACACCGAAGAAAACGTCGCCTTCCTGCCCTCGGTGCGCGCCGTGTGGATCGACCGCGCTTCGAAGCGCGTCCGGCTCGAGGGCGGCCGCGAGATTCCCTACGACGCGCTTGTGCTCGCCACCGGCGCGCGGCCGCGCAAGCTGCCGCTGGCGGGCGCAGATCTGGACGGTGTGCACCTCTTCCGCACCGCGGCTGATGTCGACGCCATCCGCGCGCGCTTCAACGCCGGCGCCAAACTGATCGTCGTCGGCGCCGGCTACATTGGTTTGGAAGTCGCCGCCGTTGCGCGTCAGCACGGTCTCGACGTCACCGTCGTTGAAACGGCGGTGCGTCCACTCGCCCGCGTCACCTCGCCGGAGGTCGCCGGTTTCTTCCTCGATGAGCACACGCGGCAAGGCGTGCGCTTCGTGCTTGGCGGCCAGCCAGCGGTGATCAAAGGCCAAGCGCACGTCACTGGTGTTGCACTCACGGATGGCGCCGAGCTTCCCGCAGATCTCGTTATCTCGGGCATCGGCATCACGCCGGAAACGACGCTGGCCCAACAATGCAGCCTCACCGTCGACAACGGTATTGTCACCGACAAGCAGTGCCGCACCAGCGACCCGAACATCTTCGCCATCGGTGATTGCGCGCGCCGCCCGATGCCGCATTACGACGGCCGTGTGCAGCGGCTTGAGAGTGTCCACAACGCCGTCGAAGGCGGCCGTATCGTCGCCAACGCGATCCTGGGGAAAGGCGGTTACGTTGAGGAAACGCCCTGGTTCTGGTCAGATCAGTACGATTTGAAGCTGCAAATCGCCGGCCTTTTCCAGGATTACGACCACGTCGCGTTCCGCGGCGCCATGGCGGATCGCGCGTTCGCCGCCTTCTATTACAAAGGCCCGCGCCTCATTGCGGTGGACGCCATCAACAAGCCCGGCGAGTTCCTTGGCGTAAAGACAATGATCCAGCGCGGGCTGACGATTGCGCCTGGCGCCCTTGAAGACACATCGCGTCCAATGAAGGAACTTGTCGCCGAAGCGCGGCCCCTCTAACGAGACATCCGCATGCCGAAGATCACCTACATCGAACACTCAGGTAAAGAGCACGTCATCGAAGCGCCGGTGGGCCAGACCGTTATGGAAGCCGCCGTGAAGCACGCGGTGCCTGGCATCGACGCCGATTGCGGCGGCGCCTGCGCTTGCGCCACGTGCCACGTGTACGTCGATCCGGAGTGGGCTGCGAAGACAGGCGAGCAATCCGGCATGGAGCAATCCATGCTCGATTTCGCCAATGACGTTCAGGACAATTCGCGTTTGTCCTGCCAGATCAAAGTCAGCGACGCGCTCAACGGCTTGGTCGTGCGATTGCCGAAAAGCCAACATTAAAAATCCGGCTTTTGCACTTTGACGTGAAACGCATCGCGTGCGGTTGCACGCGCATCCGCGCGACCTCAACTGCAAGTCATCTCGCAGCTCGGAGGGTTAGCGTGATGCTCAAAATTCCACCGCCCATTTGGGGCATTGTCTCACTCATAGCGTTTTACTTCCTGAGCGATCTGCCCGCGTTCCAAAGTCTGCCCGATTGGAGCAACAGACTTGCTGGCGTTGCATTCCTCCTTATCGGTTTGCTTCCTTCGTTCCTCGCGGTCGCGCAATTTCGCCGCGCCGGCACACAAGTGCGGCCTGACTCCGAAACCAACAACAAGTTGATCGTCGGCGGCCTCTATCGCTACACGCGCAACCCGATGTATCTTGGCATGGCGTTCATCACGCTGGGCGTAGCGCTCTGGTTCGGACGGCCGCTGATGTTTCTGGCGCCGGCGTTGGTGTTTGTGATCACCAACTGGCTCTTCATTCCGTTCGAGGAAGCCAAGATGCGCCGCCAGTTCGGCGCCGAGTTCGACGCCTACACGGCGCGCGTTCGCCGTTGGATCTAGGCCGCCGCGCGCTTCTTCGGCTTAGCTTGCGACGGCGCTGGCGGCGGGCCGGCCATTGGCGCGTGTGCGGGCAGATGACACGTCACGGTGACGCCGCGGCCTGGTTCGCTCGACAGCGCCACCCAGCCGCCGTGCATTTCCACAAACGACTTCACTAGCGCGAGACCTAAGCCCGCGCCACGGCGATCGCCCGATGAGAAGCTGTCGAACGCGCGCGCCTGCGCATCGAACGCCATGCCCTTGCCGGTGTCCTGCACAGTGAGGCGCACCACGCCATCGAGCCGTTCGGCGCCGACGGTGATGGTGTCGCCGCGTTCAGTGTGACGCAGCGCGTTCGAGAGCAGGTTCACGATCACTTGCGTGATGCGCTTCTCATCTGCTTCGATGGCGCCGATCTTCGGATCGCACTTGATGCGGATCGGCACTTCAGTGTCGCGCGCCTTCGACGCCGCCATCTGCACGCTTTCGGCGATGGTCTCGTAGACATCCATCGGTCCGAGGTCGAGCTGCACATTGCCAGCTTCGACCATCGCCACATCGAGAATGTTGTCGATCAGCTTCGACAAGCTGCCCGACGCCTCGATGATCGACCCCACCTGCTCGTTCTGGCGATCGTTGAGCGGACCGAAAATCTTGTGCTGCAGCATCTCGGCGTTGCCGTGGATCGCCTGCAGCGGATTGCGCAGCTGGTAGCTGACGTTTTCGACGAACTGCGTCTTGAGCTGATCGGCCGCTTCGAATGCCTCCGCGCGCTCGCGCAGAGCATCCTCGACGCGGCGATCCGCCGTGATGTCCTGGAACGCTACCAAGGTCGCGCCATCCGGCAGCGGACGGGTCAGGAATTTCAGCATGGTCTCGTCGGAGCGACGCATTTCACCACGAAATTCCGTGCGTGCTTCTGGTGACGGGTCAGTGATGCGCGCACGAACCTGCGCCCAGGTGGCGCGATCATGGAAGAGCTTCTCGCACGCGCCGACCACCTTATCGAACGGCATGTCGGCTTCGAGCGCGTCGGCCTCGAGCTTCCACATTTCCGAAAACGCGGCGTTGGAAAGCTTCAGCCGGCCATCGAGCCCAAACACAACAATGCCTTCGTGAAGCTTGTCGAGCGCGGCTTTTTGCGTCTGCAGCAGAGCGTCGTACTGACCGCGCAGCGAAATTTCGTTGGTGAGGTCGGAGAAGATCAGCAACAGGCCGCCGCTGGGATGCCGCTGGCGGGCCACGCGCAGCATCTTGCCATCCGGCAGCACCCAGAGATCTTCCGGCATCTCCGCAACTTCTTGATAGAGCGCCAATTCGCCAGCGCGCCACTCGGCATAGTTCGCGTGCGCCGGCAGTTTGCGCTTTTCCTTCAGGTGATCGAGCCAGGCCGCGTGCGTTGGGCGATCTTGAAGAAATGCGGGATCGAGCTGCCACAATTGCTCAAAGCCACGATTGTGGAACATCAAGCGCTTCTGCGCATCGAAGACGGCGATCCCTTCGGCCAAGTGATCGAGCGTCTCGTCATGCGCGCGCTGCTGCTTGGTCAACAGCTCGCGGCCCGCTTCCACTTCGGTGACGTCAAACGCCAAACCCGCCGCGCCGCCAGCGACGGGCGCAATCTGGATTTGCAGCGTGCGCAATTGTCCGCCGACGACGGCAGAGCGGGTTTCGCGTTGGGCCTCGCCCGACTCGATTGCCTTGTGCGCTAGATCAGAGGCAGCCTGATCGAGTTGCAAATTGCGGGTGATCGCCTGCTCCAGCGATTTCGCCTCCAGCGCCGTCAAATATTGCGGATTGGCCCATTCCAGCTTCAATGCGCCATTGACGCGCCACGCCATCAGCGGCGCTTCATTCCACATTTCCAAGAAGGCCGCTGGGTCGCGCGCAATCACCTGGCGCGCCTCGTCGATGCGCCCGCGCGCGCCGCCCTCTTCGACGCCGCGCACGCTGGCATCGAGGATCCAAACCACTGCCCGCGAACCGGCCGTGCGACCGTCGACTTCAACGAAGACGCCATCCGGCGTCGAGATGGTCAGCGAGAACGGCGATCCTTCGCGGCGCAGACGCGCGAGCGACGGCGCTAATCGCGTCACGCCGCCCGTCGCATCGTGCGCATCGAACACGCCCAAGCCCTGCAGGATGCGTGCGGAGGGCTCAGCCGCATGCGCCGTGTCGCAGAAGCGCAGGAGGCTCGCGAGCGCCAGGGGCGAGCCATAGATGCGCGGCTTGCCCAAATCGGCTTCATTCGCGGCGGCATTGGTTTCATCCCAGATCAACACGATGCCCGGGAAAGCGCCGAACACGCCGTCGGCGCCAGCGAGTGCGTCTTCGACTTCGCGCGCGCGGCGTTTCCACACTTCGATGCTGGAGCCCGCGCCTTCGGTGACGCGCAACGCCCAGATGATCGCGGCAATTGCAATCGCTGCCGCGCCGGCCGCGGCGATAAGGCTCAAGTTCGCGCCGTCCAAAGGCCGACCCCTAAAAACTATCCAACGGCGAAACGAATCGCCGGACCCCACGGCCATCCTCACGCAGCGCGCGTGCGAAGCAAACGCCTCGGCTGACCGAAAGCGTTAACAAGCGCTTAAAAAGATTGATGCCGGGTTAAGTTAAGAAGGATCAACGTGTTAACGGCTGCGGGCACGCATCTCAGCGGCGCGCGCCGAAACGTTTTCCACAAGGCGCTGGGCCGCATGCCAGATCGGCCGCAGCGTCCCCGCACGCGCGCCCTTCTCGACCAGTTTGGACGATCCAGGCAGCCTGAACACGAACGGCATCCGATAGCTCGCGCCGTAGCGCACATGTTCATCCAAGCTCGGCTGAAAGCGCGCCTGCTGCAGCGCCTCCTTTGCCGACTTGAAGAAAATGTCGGATGGCCAAGCGTCGACGAGATGGATGTTCTTGGCGCGCCCGTTGGCGCCCACTTCGAATTCGGCAATCGCGTAACCCTCGATCCCCAGCCGCCTCGGCAGGCCTGGGTACCGTGCGCGCATTGGCCCGATCACTTCCCAAGGCATCGGCGAAGTCTGCGCCTGCTGGGAATTTGGCTGCCAGATCAAGCACGTCGGCCCGCCCGGCAGTCTCAGTCTCGCGCGCGTGAGTTCGCGCTGTTCATGCAGCCATTGCCGCAACCAGGCGGTCGCCTGAAGGAGCAACAACACAACCAAAAGAACCAGCGCGCCCGAAATCAGCAGCGAGAGCGAGCCATTAAGCCCGCGTTGGCGAAGCGCCGTCGTCAGTCCCAGGTGAACGATCACCACGACGAGAAACAATGCGGCATAGAAAAGCGCGCGCAAAATCCAAGTCGAAAGCGTGCGTGTCGCACGAACCAGCATACATCGTCCCCGCGGCTCGGTTTTAGCCACGCGTTCCCGCCGCCCGCAATTGCGAAACGCCGGAAATCCGTTGCGGCTGCGTTTGATAGTGCAGGCGACAAGTTTTGTCGCACTTCTGCGGAACGGCTGCCACGAACCGCTCACATAAAGCGCGTCTCGCGATACCGCGACGTGGGGTAAACCGGAGATATCTATGCACAAGCTCTTGATCGCAGTCGCTGTCGTGGCGGCTGCGTCGGCCGGCGTAGCCGCCGCCCAAAACGCCCCGGCGCAAGGACAAGGCGGCGGCCGCTTCGCTGCGATGTTCTCGATGGCCGACGCCAATCATGATGGTACGATAACGCGCGCCGAATTTGACGCGGCGCGCGCAGCACGTTTTGCGCGCCTAGATGCCGATCACAACGGCTCACTTTCAGCGACGGAAATGCCGCGGTGGGGCGGCGGCCCAGCGCAACCGGCTGCAGGCGGCGACGTACAGCACGTTCGCGGCGACGCCAACGGCGATGGTTCGGTCTCGCGCGCGGAATGGGACGCGGAAGGCGCCCGCATGTTCTCGCGCCTCGACGCCGACAACAACGGCGCCATCAGCCAAGCCGAACTGCAGGCCGCACAACAGCGCATGCAGCAGCACTGAAGCAAAACGCCGGGCGCTCATCACGCCCGGCGCCCACTTTTCGTGATCTCGTCGCTTTATTTTGGCGGATAGTTCGTCGGCGCCGGTTCCGGCGGCGGCGGTTCATCCGGCTTGCCGGTATCGACCACTTCCGGCGTGTCATTTGCTACGTCGCAATTGGTGGTGCTGTGACCGACCACGCCCCCGGTGACGCCACCAACCACCGCGCCCAACGCTGTGCCCGCGCCACGATGGCCATGGGCGGCGACATTGCTGCCTACCACGCCACCAACCACCGCGCCGACCACCGCGCCCGCGGCAGTGTTGTTGTTTTGATGTTGCTGGCAGGTTTGTTGATCAACGGGCGCGCTTCCGCCCTCGCCCGCGTACGCTAAGCTCGCCGAGGCCATCACCAAACCGAGTGCGCCAACGGCCAAAAACATCCGCATGTGATTTCCTCCACTCGTCCCGCGCGCAGCAGGACGCCGATATGACCTGAAAAGCAAGCCGTTCTCGCCGCCTCGGGGCGCGAGCACGCGCTTAGAACCGCTCTATTTCGACAAGCCGGAAGCTTGTCTCACAAATTTGTCAGGGTCAGTGAAACGCGAGCACCGCGAAAAGCACCGCAAGCACGGACGACAAACCGGCCCAGGGGCCGAGCGCCGGCAAGCGCTTCGCGGCTTCCAAGTTGCCACGCTTCACCGATGCGTAAGTCAGCTCGATCGTGATCGCAGCCAGTGTGAGCGAAATCACGAAGATCATCTTTACCCAGAACAGCGAAGGCAGAGCGCTGAAACCGCCGTACTTCATGGACACAAGCGCGGGGCCAGTGATCAACATCAGGATCAAGCCGATGGTCGAAAAGCGCCCGAGCGCAGGACCAAGGCCGCGCACTGGTCCCGCTTGCTCCGGCGACATCTTCAACGCACCGCGCATGACGATCATGCTGCCGAAGCCGCCGCCCGCGCCCATCATCAAGCCGAGCAAATGGAGAAAAAGAATAATGTCGATGATCATCGCCGCCCCCTTACCGCTTCAACCGCCAGCGCACGCAGTGCGCTGGCGGCGAGCGTTCCACATTAGTAGCGATAGTGATCCGGCTTGAACGGGCCGGCTTCTTGCACGCCAATATAGTCGGCCTGCTCTTTGGTCATTTTCGTCAGCTTCACGCCGAGCTTGTCGAGGTGGAGCGTCGCGACCTTTTCATCGAGATGCTTCGGCAGCGTATAGACCTGATTGTTGTAGGCCTTGCCGTTGGTCCAAAGTTCGATCTGCGCCAGCGTCTGATTGGTGAAGGACGCTGACATCACAAAGCTTGGGTGACCGGTGGCGTTGCCAAGGTTCACCAGGCGGCCTTCAGACAGCACGATGATCTTCTTGCCGTCCGGGAATTCCACGTGGTGGACCTGATCCTTGATCTTGTCCCACTTGAAGTTGCGCAGACCGGAGATTTGGATCTCGCTGTCGAAGTGGCCGATGTTGGCCACGATGGCGTTGTTCTTCATCGCCCGCATGTGATCGACGGTCAGCACGTCCTTGTTGCCGGTGGCGGTGACGAAGATGTCGGCGTGCGGCGCCGCCTCTTCCATGGTCACGACCTGGTAGCCTTCCATCGCCGCCTGCAGTGCGCAGATCGGATCGACTTCAGTCACCATCACGCGCGCGCCGCCTTGACGGAGCGATGCGGCCGAGCCCTTGCCGACATCGCCGTAACCAGCGACGACAGCGACTTTGCCCGAAAGCATCACGTCGGTGCCGCGGCGGATCGCGTCCACCAATGATTCACGGCAGCCATAGAGGTTGTCGAACTTCGACTTGGTGACGCTGTCATTCACGTTGATGGCCGGGAACGGCAGGTCGCCGCGCTTGGCCATTTCGTAGAGACGATGCACGCCCGTCGTAGTTTCTTCCGATACGCCCTTCACGCTGTCGCGGATGGCTTCATAGAAGCCTGGCTTGTCCTTCAGATATTTCCGGATCGTGCCGAACAGCGCTTCTTCTTCTTCGTTGGAGTGATCGGCGATGACGCCGGCGTCTTTCTCTGCCTTCGGACCCAGCACGCACAGCAACGTCGCGTCGCCGCCGTCGTCGAGGATCATGTTGGCGTACTGACCATCGGGCCATTGGAAGATGCGGTGGGTGTAGTCCCAATATTCAGCAAGCGTCTCGCCCTTGATCGCGAACACCGGCGTGCCCTTGGCGGCGATCGCGGCGGCGGCGTGATCTTGCGTCGAGAAGATATTGCACGACGCCCAGCGCACTTCGGCGCCCAAAGCCTGCAGCGTCTCGATCAGCACCGCTGTCTGGATGGTCATGTGCAGCGAGCCGGCGATGCGCGCGCCCTTCAGCGGCTTGCTCGGGCCGTACTCTTTGCGCACGGCCATCAGGCCCGGCATTTCGGTTTCAGCGATTTCGATTTCCTTGCGGCCCCAGTCCGCCAGGCTCATGTCCTTTACGACGTAGTCTGCGCTCATCGCGCGCCCTCCTTCGAGAGTTCGCGAGCGTCGTTTTCCAATGGGAAAGCCCGTCGAGCCTGGCGGTCCAAAAACCGTCGCAACGCTCCTCGGCGGGCGCGGGCAGCATAGCAAAACCTGCCGCGCCTGGCAATATTTAGGGGACGACCCGAACCGTCTGCGTCCCAGGCACGTCTTCACGCTGCTGGAGCACGCCGATCAGCTGTAACAGCAAGGTAATCACCTGGTGCGTCCGATCAGGCACAGCGCCGCGCTCCAGTGGCGGGTACGGCACATAATAGGTCCGCCCATCCTCATGCCTGAACACAATGCCGCTCGGTTGTTGACCGTCGCCCGCACGATGCACGACGAACATCGCTTCCGGCGTCAGCACGCGATCGCCATTGCGATCGATGTTAATGGTGATCGGGTGGGTGTCAGTTGAATCGGCCCGGTGCTGAGCGCGCACCAGTTCACCCAGATAGAACAACACGCCCTCAATCGAGCGCACATAGATGCGGTTCTCGCCGTTGGCGCCGGCAGACTGGCCGGCCTCTGTCGTCGTCACGTATTGCTGGCTCGGTGGCGCATCCCGGTTGGTTTGGGACACCTCACGCGTCACCGACGCCAAAGCTTCCTGCGGATCGCTGCAATCGAACGAGAACCAGTGGCTCTGCCCTGGCCGCACCAGGCGCACGCCGTGCGCGTCTTGCTGAAACTCAAGATGCTGCTCAGCCACAGCGGCCATGCCGGAGAGATCTGTTGGTCCGCGCAGATCGAGTACAGGGCTAAACACATCCGGATTCGATTTCGCGCAGACGCGCAGCGTTCCAGGCAAACCATGCCGATTGGTCGTCAGCCAATGCTGGAACGCCGCGAAGGCCTGCGGATCAGTCGGGTCGTTGTCATAGACATGACCATTTTCGACCACGCGTTCGATGAACAGCGAATGCAGCAAGAGCGGCCGCCAGCCGTCATCGATCAGCGATTGGTAAATGCCGAGATCAATTGAAGACTCGATGGCGCGATGAAAGCGCTCGTCATTCAGAACGTTTAGCGTGAACGACGGCGAGACTTCTCCGCCCGCTGAAACAGCGGTCCCGAAATTATCGTTATGCGGTCCTTCATCCATGGAGAGCGATGCGCCGCCGGCAATACTCCGTTGCATGCTGCCCGAGAAGCTCTCGATGCGCGTGAACACCATCGAGGTGCGGTCGCGCGCGCGCATCACGTTGCGCACGATCATCAGCCGCTCGGTTTGCGCCGCCGTGGTATTGAACTGATCCGCCTGCACATCGAGCGGCACGGGGTGCGTGTAGAAGCTCGTCGGCACACACCCGCCCAGCGTCGCTGCCGCTGCAAGTAGCTTGAACCGCATCGCCCAAATCTCCGCTCTTGGCGAAATCTTCGGTACGCGGCGTTCGTTAAGAAAAAGAGCCGCCGGCGTGAACCGGCGGCTCCAGCATTCTAAACTTGTTGGACGTTTACGCCGTCCAACGATCCAGCATTTTCTTGGCTGCGTCACGTCCGCCGACGCCGAAGGCGATCGCCACCGCCACCGCCACCGCGCCGAGCACCAACCCGAACGCCAGTGCGATGATGTTGTTGGCCAGGCCCATGAAGCTCAGGCCAACCGCCGTGGCGAGAATGATCACGCCCCAGCGCACCGCGACCGACATGATGTCGGACTGAGCGCCGCCCTTGCCGACGGCCGCCGCGAGGATGTTCGCCAACAACACGCCAAAGGCGATGATGATAATGCCGAACAGCATCCGCCCTGAGAGGTCGACGATCTGGCTCAGCATCACCGCCATGGCGCCGAAGCCGAGCTGGCGCGCAGCCTCCACGCTCGCGAACAAGATGATGCCAATCAACACTGCGGTCCCGACCATGCGTGAGGGCGGAAACTTCTTGAAGTCGATGGTGTCCACGCCCGGCGTCGGGTCCATCTTCTCCATCGCCACCTTAATCGGCTCTGCGGAGGCCAGCTGATTGATAATGTCGTCGAAGCCGATCGACTTCAGCCCCTCTTCCGTCAGCACTGCGATCCAACGCCCGATCATGTAGGCGATGAAGATGATCAGTGCCGCACCGATCACATTGGGAATGGTGCCCAGGATGTTTTGCAACATCCGCGTGGCCGGATCGGAGATCGCACTGATGCCAAGCACGCCGAGCGCGGCAATAGCCACCGGAATGATAATCAGCGTGAACACCAAAATGCCCAGCAAGCGCGCCAAGCCCGGTCCGCGCGGCGCCGCCGTGAGCCCCGCATCCACCATCCGCCGGTCCAGCTCAAGCGCTTCTACCGTCGCTTCAACCATGCGCCGAACGATCGTCGCCAGCACAAAGCCGATGAAGAAGATGAGGCCAGCGCCCACCACTTGCGGCAGATAAGCCAAGAAGCCCGCGACCATGCCATTGAGCGGCGCAATGATGCTCGACGCCCATGGGCCGCCGAGTTCATTCAACGCCGCCATCAAGCCCAGCAGCCAGACCAGCCAATAGCCGACTTCGCCGATGCGCTCGCCGACATCGACCATGGGTTTGGCGCCACCCGGCCCGGCGCCGTCGCGCCGCGCAAAGAATGGAATTCGATCGATCGCTTTCGCGATGCTCCACTTCACCGCTTTCGCGGCGAAGTGCGCCACAACAAGAATGATCGCGGCAATGATGATCTTCAGGCCGTAATCATTGAACCATTGTTGCAGCACTGCAGTATCTAACATGTGGCCGCTCCCTCGAAACCCGCACGAACTTACGCGAAGCTTTGCCCAAGGTTATGCGGATTCCGACGTGTTGCACGCAGCAGGCGTGTTTGTTTCGTGCTGCGACCGCGAAGGTTTCGCGTGCGAGGGGAATTGCTGGCGAAAATCAGTGTTTGGCGAGCGTATGCGCGGCCAATCGTTCAGCCGCGGCTATCGCCGAACCGCAAGCGCAGGATGAAAATAATGACGGTGAGCACGATGCAAATCGCGTTCGACAGCGCTACCGGCCATGCGTTGCTGAGAACCCCGTATGTCGCCCAGCAACAAAATCCGAAAATCGTCACCGCATACATCTTGAGCGAGACGCCTTCAGCGTCCCGCTCACGCGTCATCTTCACGATCTGCGGGATGAAGCTCAACATCGAGCAACATCCCGCCGTAACGCCGAACGCGTCGATCAGCCAAGCGGGCGCCGACGCCATTGCCTCAAGCGCGTTTCACAACGCGAATGATCAGCAACAAAATCACTGCGCCGATAAAGGCGGTGAGGATCGTATTCAGAATACCCGGAAAGAACGAAAAGCCGATCGCGCCGAACAGCCAGCCGCCGAGCACCGCGCCCAGAATACCGACCACAATGTTGCCGACGAGACCAAAGCCGAAGCCGCGCACCACCAGGCCCGCAAGCCAGCCCGCCACCGCGCCAACGATAATCCAAATCAGTATGACCTGCGCATCCATGGGTGTTTCCTCCGGATGCGGTAACGACGTGGGACGCAAGAGGTTCCCTAATCACTCCCCTTCGTCGAACTTTGCCGTCACCATGGCTTCGATGGCGTCGAGCGCCTTTTCCGCGTCGGGCCCATCCGCTTCCACTTCGATTTCGGAACCGATGCCGGCGCCCAGCATCATCAGATCCATCAGCGAGCAGGCGTTGGCTTCATCGTCCTCGCGACGCACCATGATGGTGGTGCTTTCGTAGCTCAGCGCGAGTTCCGCAAGCTTGCGCGACGCGCGCGCGTGCAGCCCGCGAAGGTTCACAATTTTGAGTGTGCGCTTCAGCCCCATCGGCGCGAGCGTACTAGCCGCCGCCAGCCAATTCCACCGAAGCAACGCGGATATAGCGCCGTCCAGCGTCCTGCGCCGCCAACGCGGCGTCCGCCAAGTGCAGCTTGCCGCGCACTTCCGCCAGTTTGATCAGCATCGGCAAATTTACGCCGGCGATCACTTCGATTTTCACTTGATTGATCACCGAGATGGCGAGGTTGGATGGCGTGCCGCCGAACATATCGGTCAGCACAATCACGCCTTGCCCGCGATCAACGGTGCGAACCGCGTCGATAATATCGGCGCGCCGCTCTTCCATATTGTCATTCGGGCCGATGGCGACGGCGCGCATCTGGTCCTGCGGACCCAAAACATGCTCCGCAGCCGCGACGAACTCATCCGCCAAGCGGCCGTGGGACACCACCACGACGCCGATCATTCAGAACTCCCGCCCCCGCTCCAAACCGCCATACTACCGTTTCGCACATGCGAGAAGAAGCGAAAGCCGCATGCCTGCGGCAGTATCGCTAAGTCCGTTGCCCGTGCGGCGCCAACGGCAGCTCTACCACCAACCGCGCGCCTGAGGTGCCTCCACCGCTGCCGATCGGGCCAGCGCGGACGACGTTCTCGGCGTAAATTTTGCCTCGGTGCGCCTCAACGATCTGACGCGCAATGGAAAGACCAAGCCCCGAATTGCCGCCGAACGCCGTGCCGGCGGGGCGCTGGGTGTAGAAGCGGCGGAAAATAGTCTCGAGATTTTCCGGCGGAATGCCAGGACCCTCATCGTCGACCATAGCGCGGACGATGGGCCGCTCCTTGCCGCGCACGACCTCCGCCGAGACCGACACGTGCCCGCCTTCTGGGCTGAAGGAGCGCGCGTTATCGATCAAATTGCGGAACACCTGTCCTAGCGGTCCCTCCTGCCCCAGCACCACAACGCCTGAGGGGCGCTCGCCCTTGAACTGCACTTCGACGTGGCCCCGCGCGTCCTCCGGCGGCTCATACGCGCGCGATAACTCGTAAAGCAGCGCGCCGAGGTCGACGCGACCGACATCACCGCGTGCAGTTTCCGCTTCGATGCGCGTCGCGCGCGAAATGTCGGTGATCAACCGATCGAGCCGTTGCACATCTTGCGCGACAATGCCGAGCAATTGCGTTTGCCGGTCGGCATCCTTCACCGCGCGCGCCGAGTCCACCGCGGAGCGAATGGACGCGAGCGGGTTCTTGATTTCGTGACTGACGTCCGCCGCGAAGCGCTCGTTGGCGTCGATACGATCCGCCAGGGCGCCGGTCATGGCTTCCAACGAATGACCAAGTGCGCCGATTTCGTCTTTCCGTTTTGATACTTCCGGCAAGGACAAGCGTGTCGATCCAGTCAAGCGCAACCTATCCGCAGCCTGCGCCAAACGGCGGATCGGTTGGGCGATAAAGAGCGCCAACAAAAGCGAGGACAAGAAAATCGCCACGCCAGCGCCGAGCACGAATGGGATCATGCCGGCGCGTTCCGCCACCAGGATCCGCTCCACATCAGCGCTTTCCAGTGTCACCGTGCCGAGGATTTGCTGCACACGACGCAGCGGCAGGGTTACAGAAACAACGCGCTCACCGCGCTCGTTGAGCCGTTCGCCCCGCACGATCTCGCCGCGCAACGCCCGCGCCCGCGCCTCGGCCAAGGTTATGGTCGGGTGCCAGGGCGTGAGGCGCCAATACTCAACGTGCCGCGCCGCGGTCTCGATCGACTGGCCGATGCTCGGCTGATCGCCGATTTGCGGCAGCGGCGTTTCTTCAAGGCGGTCGTAAATCACATCGGTGTCAGCAATCAGGTGCTGGTCCGCGCCCGCCACGCGCACACGCGGGCCCTGCCCCGGCCGCGCGCCCTCCGCGATCGGAGGCAGCAAACGACGCAACACTTCACGCACCGCCGGCTCATTAATGTACGGATACGGATCACCCTGCACCGTGCCGGTCTCGACCAGCAGGTTGGTGATCAGTTCGCCTTGCGTGCGCAGGTTGCCGTACTGCGCTTCGGTCAACCCGGCGCGCATTTCCGACAGCAGCAGCACCCCGATCACCAGGATCAGAAAGCCCGCGAAATTCCAGATGAAGATGATGCGGGCGATGCGCGATTGCGCAACGGCCCGAAACCCCTCAACTCTCGTTGTAGCGGTATCCGACGCCATAGAGGGTTTCGATTGCATCGAAGTTGCCATCGATGTCCCGGAACTTCTTGCGAAGCCGCTTGATGTGGCTGTCGATGGTTCTGTCGTCGACATAGACTTGATCATCATAGGCCGCATCCATGAGCTGGTCGCGGCTCTTCACGTATCCAGGGCGCTGGGCCAGCGCCTGGAGAATGAGAAATTCCGTCACCGTGAGACGCACTTGTTCGCCCTTCCAAGTGCAAGCGTGACGGTTGGGGTCGAGCGAAAGTTCGCCCCGCACGATCGGTTTTTTGTCGTTTCCCTCCGTCCCGGGGGCGCCGGCACGCGTCCGGCGCAACAGCGCCTTCACCCGTTCACTCAGCAAACGTTGGGAAAATGGCTTCTTGATGTAATCGTCGGCGCCCACATTAAAGCCGACCACCTCGTCCATCTCGTCGTCCTTGGAGGTGAGGAAGATGACTGGCAAGTTCGACGCCTGCCGCAATCGGCGCAGCACTTCCACGCCGTCCATGCGCGGCATCTTGATATCGAGGATAGCGATATCCGGCGGCGCTTCCGAAAGCGCGGCCAAAGCGGTGGCGCCGTCGGTATACGTGCGCACCGTGTAGCCTTCGGCCTCGAAGAATATCTTCAGCGAGGTAAGGATATTCTCGTCGTCGTCGACAAGGGCGATGGTAGCCATGAGAAGAACCGGACTTCCTGACGTTGCCGTAATGAACTGGTGCCGCCAGTCTTAGCGGTCAAGCGGGTTGAAGGAAACCCATCGCGTTTTCAATGCGGCTCGCGCGGATTTGAGGGTGAGGCGATGCTTTATTGGCGGCTTTTCTTCTGTGTAGCGGCGATCAACAACCTGATCGTCGGCGGCATCATGCTCTTCGCCGCCGACGAATCTGCGGCCCGCATCGGCGTTACCGGGCCCGCCGCCAGCTACATTGTGGGCTTCGGTGGCCTGCTGGTCGCGATCTTCGGCGTCGCCTATGCGCTGGTTGCTTATCGCCCGCTGCCGAACCGGAACTTGGTTGCTGTCGGCGCAATCGGCAAAGCCGCTGCCGTGGTGCTCGCATCGCTGCACGCGTTGGCCGGCCACATTCCTAACAGCGTGTATCAGTTAGCGATGGGCGACCTCATCTTCGCGCTCATCTTTTGCTTGTTCTTGATGCAGACGCGCAACGCGCCGAACGCGACCCCCTAGTCCGCGCTCGCTGTTGTGCGGCTGAGCGTAAATCCGCGCCGGTCAGCGTTGGAGCAGGTGATGCCCGCTTCGCTCAGGTCACAGGCGAACGGTCCGCCTGTCCAATGCGTGCCATACTGCATTGTATCGCCGCCGCAGCACCCGGCATCACCGACATGATCGATCAACGTCGCCGCGCCGTGCGCCGAGAGCGTGAAGCGCACATAAGCTGGCGCGATGCGGTCGCAGATCAGCTGCGGCCCACCATCCGGCGTCGAGTACGTCTCCGTGCCACCTGCCGGCACATAATCGCAGCCGATATTGCCCGACGGCGCTTGAAATTCCACCGGTGCGTCAGCTTGCGCGGTGGACGCCGTCGCAGTGCTTACAGCCGGTGCGGCGTTGCCCTTCTCGCTACTCTGCGACGCCGGCGAACACGCCAGCACCGCCGCGACAAACACAAGGCTCGAAATCATCCGCATTGCGCGAGCCTATGCTTGATCGCGCCAAAGCTCAATGCGCCGCGCCCCATGTAGCGCCCGCTTTGGCTTCCACGGTGAGCGGAATGGAAAGTGCCACGACCGGCTCCGGCGCCGCTTCCATCACGTCGCGCGCTATGGTGCACAGCGCCTCCGCCTCAACCTTCGGCGCTTCAAACACCAATTCGTCGTGCACCTGCAGCAGCATCTTCGACTTCAGGCCAGCCTTCGTCATCGCCGGCGGCAGGCGAACCATGGCGCGGCGAATGATGTCTGCCGCCGCGCCCTGCAACGGCGCATTGATCGCTTGCCGCTCGCCAAACGCCCGCTCCTGCGGGTTCTTTGACTGCACGCCCTTCACCCAGATACGCCGACCGAAGATGGTTTTCACATAGCCATTGGCGCGCGCGAATGTCTTCGTCGTTTCCATGTAGTCGCGGATGCCAGGGAAGCGCTCGAAATATTTCTTGATGTACGCCGCCGCCTCTTCGCGCTCGATGCCAAGATTACGCGCCAGGCCGAACGCCGAAATCCCGTAAATGATGCCGAAATTGATCGCCTTGGCGTTGTTGCGCACTTCCTTCGGCATGCCTTCCACCGGCACGCCGAACATTTCCGACGCCGTGCGCGCGTGAATATCGACGCCATCTGCGAACGCCTGCTTCAGCTGCGGAATGTCCGCCACATGCGCCAGCAGCCGCAACTCGATCTGCGAATAGTCGGCCGAGACCAGCACATTGCCCTTCTCCGCAATGAACGCCTCACGAATGCGCCGCCCTTCTTCAGTGCGGATCGGAATGTTCTGCAAGTTCGGATCGTTGGACGCCAAACGTCCCGTAGAACTGGCAGCAAGCGCATAGGTCGTGTGCACACGATGCGTGCGCGGATTAACCGCCGCTTGCAGCGCTTCCGTATATGTAGAGCGCAATTTCGAAAGCTGGCGCCAATCCAGCAATTTGCGCGGCAGCTCGTGGCCTTCTTCCGCAAGCTCTTCCAACTTGCTCGCATCCGTCGACCACGCGCCAGTCTTCGTCTTACTGCCGCCCGGCAGCTTCATCTCATCAAACAGAATTTCGCCCAGCTGCTTCGGCGAACCCATATTGAATTGCTTGCCAGCGAGCCCGTACGCCTCTTCTTCGTATTGCAGCATGCGTTGCGCGAAATCGCCGGAGAGGCGCGACAGCATCTCAGGGTCGATCTTGATCCCCTCCTTCTCCATCGCCGCTAGCACGGGCGGCAATGGCCGCTCCAGCGTTTCATAAACGGTAATCAACCGCTCACGCGCCAGCTCCGGCTTCAGCTTGCGATACAAACGTAACGCCGCATCCGATTGCTCGCACGCATACGCCGACGCCCGCTCCACCGTCACCTGATCGAACGAAACCTGCGACTTGCCTTTCCCCGCCACATCCGAAAGCGGGGTCAATACATGGCCAAGATGTTTTTCGATGAGCTCCGCCTTCTCATGCGAATCCATGCCGCCATAAAGCGCGTAGGACATCAGCATCGGATCATCGATCGGCGCGAGCGCGATGCCGTACTTGGCAAACAGCGCAACGTCCCACTTGACGTTCAGCCCCACCTTCACGACCGACGCATCTTCCAACAACGGCTTCAGTGTCGCGAGTGCTGTGGCGAGCGGAATCTGCGCACCCATATCTGGCGCGGCGTCCGCCTGCGGTTCTTCTGAAGCAAACAGCTCACCCGCGCGCGTATCGGCGCTCGCATGCGCCAGCGGCACATAGCCCGCAACATTCACGCCTAACGCCAGCGACACGCCGACCAAATCCGCACGCGCCGCGTCAAACGATGTCGCCTCAGTATCCAGACCCACGACACCGGCGGACTGCGCGCGCGCAATCCACGCCTCCAGCGCTTCAACGCTCCGCACGCACTCATACGCATCGCGCTTGAACACGCCGTCTTCCGCGCTCGGCGCGGCCACCACACCCGCCGTAATCGGCGCACCCGTCGCGTAAGACGCGACGATCTCGACGCCCTTCTCCTTGGCGAACGTCTCCCGCACCCGCCGCGACAGCGTGCGAAACTCCATAGCGTCCAGGAATTGCGTCAGCGTTTCGCGCTCAACGGCGCGCACTGCGAAGTCTTCCCACTTTTCAGTCACTGGCACATCGTCGCGCAACGTCACCAGCACTTTCGAGAGCCGAATCTGATCGGCGTGATTGATCAATGTCTCGCGCCGTTTCGGTTGTTTGATTTCGTTGGCGCGCTCAAGGATCGCTTCCAGCGACCCAAACATCCCCATCAATTCCGCCGCCGTCTTCGGCCCGATGCCCGGCGCACCCGGCACGTTGTCGGTGCTATCGCCAATCAGCGCTTGCACATCGATCACTTGCTCGGGCCCGACGCCGAACTTCTCCATCACCGCCTCGCGCCCCATGGCGCGATTTTTCATCGGATCATAAAGCTCGATGCGCCCGTCCTCGATCAGCTGCATCAAATCTTTGTCGGACGAGACGATCTTCACCGTCGCGCCGGTCTTCGCCGCTTGCCGCGCATAGGTCGCAATCAAATCGTCCGCTTCAAAGCCGCCCATTTCGATGCACGCGACATTGAACGCACGCACCGCATCGCGGATCAACGGAAATTGCGGCACCAGGTCTTCCGGCGCCGGCGGACGGTGCGCCTTATACTCTTTGTAAAGCTCGTTGCGGAACGTGATCTCGGACTTGTCGAAGATGACCGCCAAATGCGTCGGCGCGTCAGCGCCCTTCATCTCCTCCAGAAACTTCCAGAGCATGTTGCAAAAGCCGGCCACCGCGCCGACCGACAAGCCATCCGACGCCCGCGTCAGCGGCGGCAACGCGTGATACGCCCGGAAAATGTAACCCGAGCCGTCAACAAGAAAGAGGCGCGGCGAAGCAGTTTTGGCCATGCGCCTATCTAGGCAATCACGGCCGCGCGGTCACCCCTAGGCTTTGAACAGCGCGTTGTAATCGACCGGGGCGCCGCGGCGCGCCCAGAGCTTTTCGCTGTCGCCCTCTGTCAAAAACTCGCGCGCGGCATCGGTCACCGCCGCCATCGCAGCGTTATAGATCAAGGTTGCGGCGCTCACGCGCTTGGCCCCCAGCGCCTTTAGCTCCGCCGCCTTCGGCGCGCCGGGTCGCGCCATTACATTGAGTGGCAACCCGCACCCCGCCGCGATCGCTTTAATCTCCGCAGCATCAAACACGCCCGGCACAAACAACCCGCTCGCGCCCGCGTCCTTGATCGCCTTGGCGCGCTTCAACGTTTCCACCTGCGCCTGATCGGCGGGCACGAGCTGCTTTAGATACACATCGGTGCGCGCATTGATGAACAGCTTCACGCCGGCCCGCTCACCCGCATTGCGCGCCGCCTCGATCTTCTTCAGATGCAAATCATGCGGCCACTTGCCGTCTTCGAGATTGATACCGACGCCACCCGCGTCGATCAGCGCCGCAATATTCTTACCCACTTCCGCCGGATCGTCGGAATAGCCGCCCTCGGCATCCACGGTGATTGGCACGCTCACCACCCGCGCAATTTCCTGCACCGTCGTCACCAAAATCGAAATCGGCAGCCCATGCCCATCCGCATACCCATGCGCCCACGCCACCGCCGCACTCGACGTCGCCACCGCCTTGGCGCCCGCCTCCTGCGTGATCCGCGCCGAACCCGCATCCCACGCGTTCGGCAAAATCAGAAAATCACGATGCAGCGCGTGAAAGGTCTCTGCGTCTTGCGGGCGTGCGGGCATGGGTTTCTCCTCTGTGGCCACATGTAGTGCGGCCACAGAGCAAAAACATCACGCCAATTTCGGACCTGCGTTTCCCGGACAAGCCGCGCAAAGCGCGGCGCCGATCCGGGATCCATCGAAGGATCATGTTGGGATAACTAAGATTGAGCTTGCAGCAAGAATGGGTCCCGGCTCTTCGCTTCGCTGCGGCCGGGAAGCGTTGAGTTAGTGGCCGTCGCCGTCTGCGCCTTCCGCCAACACGAAGCGCCGGTCGCAGTACAGGCACTCGACGAAATCGTCTTCGCCCATGTCGTAATACACCACCGGGTGCCCCAGCGCGCCGCCACCGCCATCGCACTTCACGCGCTTTGACGCCACCGAGATGATTTCCGGCGCCGGGCGCGCGTAGGGATCGCCGGGCGTCATCTGATCGGTGCGCGGATTGTCGTGAAGTTTGGCCATGCGAAAGCGTCTAAACCATTGAAGCAGCGGATGCGCGCCCGTAACTAGAGCGCATCGCGCGCCCACGCAATCGGCGTCCGCGCTCCGGAACCCTCATGCTCGCACCCACCTCGCCGCCCGAATTCGCCATCGAAGCCCGCGGCCTCGACAAAACCTACCGCGCCCAAGGCAAGGGCGCGGCCGTGCATGCGCTCAAGAGCATCGACCTCGCCATTCCGCGCGGTTCGTTCTTCGGCCTGCTCGGCCCCAACGGCGCCGGCAAATCGACCTTCATCAACATTCTCGGCGGGCTTGTGGTGAAATCTGGTGGGACCGCCAGCATCTGGGGCCACGACATCGACACCGATCCGATGAATGCGCGCGGCGCCATCGGCATCGTGCCGCAAGAACTCAACATGGACCCGTTCTTTTCGCCCGGCGAAGCGCTCGAAATCCAGGCCGGCTATTACGGCGTGCCAAAAAGCGAACGGAAGACGGAGCAAATTCTGAAAGCCGTCGGCCTCTGGGACAAACGCGACGCCTACGCGCGCACGCTCTCCGGGGGCATGAAGCGCCGCCTGCTCGTCGCCAAGGCTATGGTGCACTCTCCGCCGGTACTAGTGCTCGACGAACCCACCGCCGGCGTCGACGTCGAACTGCGCCGCCAGCTTTGGGATTACGTGCGCGCACTGCATCAAAGCGGCGTCACCGTCGTGCTCACCACCCACTATCTGGAAGAAGCGCAAGCGCTCTGCGATACCATCGCCATCATCAATCATGGCAACGTCATTGCCTGCGAACCCACCGGCAATCTGATCGGCCGTCTCGATCGCAAAACACTCGTGGTGACGCCGCAAGCCGAGATCGCGCCGCCCCTGAAGGGCTTCGAAGACATCACCTTCGCCATGCGCAACACCGGCGCCTTCGCCCTCACCTACAAAACCAGCGAACACTCCGTAGAAGAACTCCTCGACCGCGTCCGCGCCGCCGGCGTCGCGATCAAGGATCTCTCGATCGAAGAACCGGACTTGGAAGACGTGTTTGTCGAGTTGACCGCCTGATAGAGTCATTCCGGACGCGCGGAGCGCGATCCGGAACCTAGGGATCGCAGAGCACGGGATGTTGCCCTGGGTTCCGGCTCTCCCTTCGGTCGGCCGGAATGACTCAGCGAGATTTGCAAGGGAAGAATACCATGTGCCGCAACATCAAAACCCTCTACAATTTCGAACCGCCCGCCACGCACGAAGAAATCCGCGCTGCGTCGCTGCAATTCGTGCGCAAGCTCTCCGGCTACAACACGCCCTCGAAAGCCAACGAGGCGGCCTTCAACCGCGCCATCGATGAAATCTACGAGGTCGCGCACCGTTTGCTGCACGATCTCGAAACCCAAGCGCCGCCGCGCGACCGCGAGATCGAGGCTGCAAAGGCGCGCGAACGTTCGGCGCAACGTTTCGGCAAGGTCAGCGAGAAAGCCTGATGCCCTACGTCAACATCAGGATCACCCGCACCAACCCGCCGGCGACGCCTGCGCAAAAGGCTGAACTGATCAAAGGCGCCACCGAACTGCTCCAGCGCGTCCTCAACAAAAACCCCGCCACCACCGTCGTCACCATCGACGAAGTCGACACCGACAATTGGGGCGTCGCCGGCGAGACCGTCACCGTCCGCAACGCCAAGCCAAAATCATGAACTCGCAAACGCCGCTCTACATTGCGCTGTCACTGCTGGGTGGCATGCTCATTCCGATCGCCGCAGCCCTCTCCGGCGCCATGGGTCGCACGCTCGGAAACCCCTACATCGCAGCGACAATCACTGCCACCGGCGCTTTCCTCTTGGTGATCGCCTACAGCTTGGCCACCGGCAACGTCGGCGGCGTGAGCTTCACTGCGATCGCGCGCGTTCCCACGCTACAGCTGCTCGCCGGCTTCGGCATCGCCTTCTATATTCTTTCCATCACCTACGTCGGCCCGCGCTTCGGCGTCGGCAACGCGATTATGTTAGTGGTCGCGGCACAAATCGCGTCATCGGCAGCCATCGACCAATTCGGCCTCTTCGGCGCACCGCAAAAGCCGATCGACGCGCTCCGCGCCATTGGCCTCGCCATCATGGTGGTCGGCGTTGTGATCGCACAATACGCCGCCGCACATCCGCGAAACGCCGCTCACTAATCCGTTGACGCCGCGCCACTTCGGGAGAGGATGCCCTCGCAACGGAGGGCATCATGGGCGAGGCATCCAACACAGAAAAACGCGGCGCCACGCGGCGCGGCATGATGGCCGGCGCAGCAGCGCTCGCGCCAATCAGCGCCATGGTCGCCGGCGGCGCCAATGCGGCCACGCCAAACCGCACCGCGCTTCAACACGCTGTCGAGAACGGCAAGGAAGCCGCCGTGCAGCGCATCCGCGATTGGATCGCCCACCCCACCATCGCCGCTGAGCATCTGAACGTGCCGGAAGGCGCGCAATACATGCAACAGCTCGCCCGCGACGCCGGCTTCCAAAATGCCGAGATCGTGCAAACCGATGGCTCGCCCGGTGTGTTCGCAACCTGGGATGTCGGCGCGCCAAAAACCCTCGGCGTCTATTTTATGTACGACGTGAAGCAATTCGATCCGGCTGAATGGACCTCGCCGCCGCTCGAAGCGCGCATCGTCGACAAAGCCGGCTTCGGCCAAGTCATGATCGGCCGCGGCGCCGTCAATCAGAAGGGCCCGGAAGGCTCATTCCTCGCGGCGTTGCATGCCTTGCGCGCCGCTGGCCGCCGACCGCCCGTCAATCTCGTCATGGTCTGCGAAGGCGAAGAAGAAATCGGCAGCCCGCACTTCCATCAAATCGTACAGCGCCCGAACGTCATGGCCGCGATGCGCCGCGCCGAAGGCGTGTTCATCCCCTCCGCCGCACAGGATCCGGGCACCGGCAATGTCACGCTGTCGCTCGGCGCCAAGGGCATCATCGAGTGCGAACTCGTTTCCAGCGGCGCCCATTGGGGCCGCGGTCCCACCCACGACATTCACTCCAGCATCAAAGCCATGGTGGATTCGCCAGTCTGGCGGCTCGTGCACGCGCTCAACACGCTGGTCTCCGAAGACGGCAACACCGTCGCCATCGCAGGCTGGACGGAGCACGTGCGCCCGATCACCGCGCGCGAGCATGAACTCATCATGCAGAACGCCCACAACACCGACGAAGCCGATTGGAAGCGCCGCAACGGCGTCTCGCACTTCATTGACGATCTGCCCTGGCCGCAAGCGCTCGAGCGCCTCGCCTCGCAACCGACCGTCAATATCGAAGGCCTTGTCGCCGGCTATACCGGGCCCGGCGGCAAAACCATTCTACCAACCCGGGGCGCGGCGAAGTGCGATCTCCGCCTGGTGCCCAATCAAACCCGCGCCGATTGCGAAGCCAAACTCCGCGCCCATCTCGTGGCGCACGGCTTCCCGGACATCGAGGTCAATGTTACCGGCGGCTACGATCCAACCGAAACGCCGGAGACGAGCCGCATCGTGCAAGCCGAACTCGCGGTCTGCCGCAGCCTGCACATCGAAGCCTCGCTCAACCCGCGCTCCGCAGGCTCGTGGCCGGGCTCTGTATTCACCGGTCCGCCGCTCAGCTTGCCAGCGGCGCAATTCGGTTTAGGTCATGGCAGCGGCGCGCATGCGCCCGATGAATACTTCGTCATCGACTCAAGTAGCCCGCACGTGCTCGGCCTCAACGGCTCGACCATGGCCTATATCGACTTCATGTACGAAATGGCGCGATAGCTCATGCAATACATCAATCTTGGCAAGACCGGCCTCAAAGTCTCGCGCATCTGTCTCGGCTGCATGTCCTATGGCGATCCGAGCGATCAGAACCGTACCTGGGTTTTGCGCGACGAAGAGAGCCGTCCCTTTTTCAAACAAGCGCTCGATGCCGGCATCAATTTCTTCGACACCGCCAACGTCTATTCCAACGGCGTCAGCGAAGAGATAACCGGCCGTGCGCTGAAGGATTTCGCCAAACGCGACGAGATCGTCCTCGCCACCAAAGTGCACGGCCAGATGCGCGGCGATGCCAACGGCAAGGGCTTGTCGCGCAAAGCCATCCTCACCGAGATCGATCATTCGCTGAAGCGGCTGCAAACCGATTATGTCGATCTCTACCAAATCCATCGCTGGGACTACGAAGTCCCTATCGAGGAAACTCTGGACGCGCTCAACGACGTCGTCCGCGCCGGCAAAGCCCGCTACATCGGCGCGTCGTCGATGTATTCTTGGCAATTCATGCAAGCGCTGGCGATTCAAAAAGCCAATGGCTGGGCCCGCTTCGTCTCGATGCAGAACCATTACAATCTGCTCTACCGCGAAGAAGAACGCGAAATGCTGCCGCTCTGCCGCGACCAAGGCATCGGAATCATCCCGTGGAGCCCACTTGCGCGCGGCCGCCTCGCGCGCCCCGCTGGTGAGAGCGACACCAAGCGCAGCGACAGCGACCGCTTCGGCCGTCTGCTCTACAAGCGCACCGAAGAAGCTGACCGCGCCGTCATCGACAAGGTCGGTGAAATCGCTGCGAAACGCGGCCTCCCCCGCGCGCAAGTGGCGCTCGCCTGGATGCTGTCAAAGCCCGGCATCACCGCCCCGATCGTCGGCGCTACCAAGCCGGAACATCTGACAGACGCCGTCGCCGCCACCGCCGTCAGCCTAAGCTCCGACGAAGTCTCGGCGCTGGAAGAGCACTACGTGCCCCATGCGATCGCGGGCTTCATTTGATCAAAGAAAACCCCGGCGGTAACGCCGGGGTTGGAAGGTAAAATAGGGAGGAAACGCCCGAAAAGGGCGGTTGCGGGTCGCGAAACACCGCAACGCAACAAAGCTAGTGTGCAGCGCACAAAGGCGCAAGTTCACGTTGGCGTAACTTGCCTTACGGGCCCAACAATCAGCTGATTACACTAGCTTTTATCTCTCGGCCATGCCATTTTGCATGTGCACACATGCGGCGATGCTCCAACCGCACCACATTTATTCCGCGCCCCGCCCGTTGCCCGCCCCTCATCCACAAGGCAGAAGGCGCGCCTCTCTTCAGAAGAAAGCACCATGGCCGAGCGCCTGCGCAATCTGGCGATCATCGCCCACGTTGATCACGGCAAGACCACCCTGGTGGACCAGATGCTGGCCCAGGGCGGGGCTTTCCGCGCCAACGAAGCGCACGCCGAGCGCGCTATGGATTCCAATCCGCAAGAGCGCGAGCGCGGCATCACCATTCTCGCCAAATGCACGTCGATCCATTGGGCAAGCGCCGGCGAAGACTATCGCGTCAACGTCGTCGACACGCCTGGCCACGCCGATTTCGGCGGCGAGGTCGAACGCATTCTCGGCATCGTCGATTCCTGCGTGCTGCTGGTCGACGCCGCCGAAGGCCCGATGCCGCAAACCAAGTTCGTGCTCGCCAAAGCCTTGGCGCGCGGCTTGAAGCCCATTGTGGTGCTCAACAAAGTCGACCGCCCCAACGCCGATCCCGATGCCGCGCTCTCCGACATCTTCGACATGTTCTTGGCGCTTGGCGCCAGCGACGAACAAGCCGATTTCCCGATCCTCTACGCCTCCGGCAAGGAAGGCTGGGCCATCAAGGCGCTCGGCGAAGAGCACAAGGATCTGACGCCACTCTTCGATCTCATCGTCGCACACACGCCCGAACCGGCGCCGGTGAAAAAGCGCGACGAGCCGTTCGCGCTGCTCGCCACCATTCTCGACGCTGATCCGTTCCTCGGCCGCGTGCTCACCGGCCGCATCGAGTCCGGCCGCGTCAATGTCGGCGCGACAGTGAAATCGCTCACACGCGACGGCAAAGAAATCGAACGCGGACGCCTGACCAAGCTCCTCGCCTATCGCGGCCTGAAGCGCATTGCGGTCGAAAGCGCCGAAGCCGGCGACATCGTCGCCATCGCCGGCCTCGTCCACACCAGTGTCTCCGACACTATCGGCGCGATTGAACTCACGCAGGCCATTCCCGCCCCACCGATCGATCCGCCGACGCTTTCGATCACCGTGTCGATCAACGATTCCCCGCTCGCCGGCCGCGCCGGCGATAAAGTGCAGAGCCGCGTCATCCGCGACCGGCTTTTGCGCGAAGCCGAGTCCAACGTCGCCATCCGCATAGATGAATCCCCGAGCCGCGATGCCTTCGAAGTCGCCGGCCGCGGCGAACTGCAGCTCGGCGTGCTCATCGAAACCATGCGCCGCGAAGGCTTCGAGGTTTCGATCTCCCGCCCAAAAGTGCTGACCCGCCAGGAAAACGGCCAAACGCTCGAGCCGATCGAAGAAGCGGTCATCGACGTCGACAGCGAATATTCCGGCATCGTCATCGAGAAAATGTCGCTCCGCAAAGCCGAGCTGGCCGACATGCGTCCGTCCGGCGGCGACAAAACCCGTCTCGTTTTCCACGCGCCGTCACGCGGCCTCATCGGCTATCACGGCGAATTCCTCACGGACACACGTGGCTCCGGCGTTATGAACCGCCTCTTCCACGGCTGGGCGCCGTGGAAAGGCGAAATCCCCGGTCGCCGCAACGGCGCGCTGGTCTCCAACGACAAAGGTCAATCAACGGCCTACGCGCTTTGGAATCTGGAAGAGCGCGGCACCATGTTCATCGCCGATGGCGAAGACGTCTATGAAGGCATGATCATCGGCGAAAACAGCCGCGGCGAAAATCTCGACGTCAATCCGCTCAAAGGCAAGAAGCTCACAAACGTGCGCGCCAGCGGCAAAGACGAGAGCATTCGTCTCACACCGCCCCGCCGTCTCACTCTCGAACAAGCCATCGCCTGGATCGAAGACGACGAGCTGGTCGAAGTCACGCCTGCCGCGATCCGCCTGCGCAAAGCCTACCTCGACCCCAACGAACGCAAACGCCATTCACGCGCGAAGGAAGCGAGCTAGGCGAGCGGCGCCTACGGCCCAAAACGGTCACTCAAAGCGGATCGACGGCTTCCGTCAAAATCCTACCGCTTGACCGTTCGGGTACGAACGCCCGATCGGCGATTGATCAGACGTTGTAAAACTCCGACGCGCCACTCGACAGTTTGTGCGGACCGAGGGCGTTCGCCTTCCAGTTCGCGCTTCTCAGCATTGAAGGCGCGGGTTAGTGCTGGCTCATGCGTTATTTCCTTGCCGCCATTGCGTTGTTATCGACGCCCCCTTGTGCAGGCGCCCAACCCGCAGGTTCGCTCATCGCGAGCGTCAATCCTTTTGTTGGCACGGGCGGCGGAGGCCACACATTTCCAGGCGCGGTCGCGCCTTTTGGAATGGTTCAGCTTTCGCCGGATACCGACACGAGTTGCGTGATCCGTGAGTGCTACGCCCATGCTGCGGGCTATCAGTACGGCGATCCAACGATCGAAGGTTTCAGTCACACGCATTTTTCCGGCGCCGGCCATTCCGACCTCGGCGATATCCTGGTCATGCCGGTTTCCGGCGACGCTGTAGCAACTGAACCGGGGACGCCGGCTCAGCCCGGCTATCGTTCGAGGTTCAGTCACGCGAACGAAGTCGCGTCGCCCGGCTATTACGCCGTTACGCTCGACGGCCCGGCCGTGCGCGCTGAACTCACCGCAGGAACGCGCATCGGCGTTCATCGCTATACCTTTCCACGCGACCGTGCCGCACATCTCATCGTCGATCTTCGCTCGTCGCTCTACAATTATCCGGGCAAGGTGCTGTGGTCCGGCCTGCACCTGCACACCGATGGCACGCTGACTGGCTTTCGCGAAACGCGCGGTTGGGCGCCGGGGCGCAAGCTCTATTTCGCGATGCGGTTTTCAGCGCCGCTCCTAGATCATGCGTTCCTAAATCGCGAGACCGACGTTCCGTATCGCGGCTTTCAAGGGCCGGGGCGCGGCAGCGATGCCGTAGCAGAGCGGCTCGGGCGCGCGCTCGTCGCACGGCTGGATTTTGGAAGGTTGGATCACGCCCTCGAAGTCAGGGTCGGCATATCGGGTGTGGACGAGGCCGGCGCCATTGCAAACCTTGAGAGCGAGCCAGGCGATTTCGACGCCGTGCGCGCACGCACGCAGGCCGCCTGGGACACGGCGCTGCACGCCGTCGAGATTGAAGCGCCGGCGCCAATGCGCACGAGCATCTACACTGCGCTCTATCATTCGCTTCTGGCGCCAAGCGTCTGGAGTGATGCGGACGGCCGCTATCGCGGCCCCGACGACCAAATTCACCACGCGGATGGCTTCACCTTCCGAAGCACATTTTCACTCTGGGACACCTTCCGCGCTGAGCATCCGCTGTTGACGCTCATCCAGCCCGAACAAACGACGATCGATGTCGTCCGCTCCCTGGTCGCGAGCCAACAGGAAAGTCCCGACGGCATCTTGCCGATATGGCAGTTCGCAGGCCGCGAGACGTGGACGATGATCGGCTATCACGCCGTGCCGGTGATTGCTGACGCGTACCTGAAAGGCCTTCGTGGCTTCGATGCTGACGCTGCCCTCAACGCGATGATCGCAAGCGCCGAGCATGCGCAATACGGGGATCTCCGCGACTATATGCGGCTTGGCTATGTGCCGATCGATCGCGAACCGGAAGCTGCATCGAAAACGGTAGAGTACGCCTACGACGATTGGACCATCGCGCGCATGGCCCGCGCCATGGGCCGCAATGACATTGCCCAACGCTTCGAACGGCGTGCTGGCTATTGGCGCAACAGTTTTGACCTGCACAGCGGTTGGCTGCGCGCGCGCCTATCCACGGGAGGTTTTCGCGAGCCCTTCGACCCAGCGGCGATCAATTACGGTTCGGACTACACTGAGGGCAATGCCTGGCAATACAGCTGGTTTGTGCCCCAAGACCAGGCAGGACTTTTCCGCGTGCTCGGTGGCGATGCGCGCGCGATCGCTCGGCTAGACGCTATGTTCGATTATGACGTCTCAACACTGGACTACAGTCACGCCGAAGACATCTCCGGCCTGATCGGCCAGTACATTCACGGCAATGAGCCCAGCCACCACGTGGCCTATCTGTATGTTTACGCAGGCGCGCCGTGGCGAACCCAAGAACGCCTTCGCCAGATCGTCGAAAGCCAATACCGGCCTACGCCCGATGGCCTGACTGGCAATGACGATCTCGGCCAAATGTCCGCCTGGCTCGTGTTTACATCGCTCGGATTCTATCCGGTGGCGCCGGGCTCGAACGAATACGTTATCGGCCGGCCATTCGTGTCACACGCGGTGTTGAACTTGCCGAACGGCAGACGCTTCACGATCACGGCCGACGCCTTGTCAGACACCAACCGCTACGTGGAATCCGTCACGCTCAATGGCGCCGCACTTTCGCGCAGCTACATTCTCGATCACGAGATCCGCGACGGCGGCGCACTACATTTCGTCATGGGCGCAACACCCAATACACATTGGGCCGCCGCTCGAAACGAGCGTCCATTTTCAATGAGCCGCTGAGCGGGGAAATGCATGAGCGGGAAGTCGAGCTCGGGCGCAGCGTTCGCCACGGTCACCACACTGTTCTTCGCTTGGGGCTTCGTGACTTCCGTCATCGATCCATTGGTGGCCTCGGTCAAAGCAGTGTTTCACCTCAACTACACCGAGGCGATGCTTACGCAATTTGCGTGGTTCATCGCTTATGGTGTCGTCTCGTTGCCGGCGGCCGCTATTCTGTCACGTCTCGGCTACAGCGCCTCGATCTTGGCAGCGCTCGGCGCGATGCTCATCGGCTGCCTCATGATCCCCGCCGCCACCGCACTTGAGCTCTATCCCGGCGTGCTGGCGGCGCTGTTTGTGATCGCGTCCGGTGTGACGCTCTTGCAGGTGGCGGCCAACCCTCTGTCGGCGGCGCTCGGCAGACCGGAGCGGTCGCATTTCCGGCTGACCTTGTCGCAAGCCTTCAATTCGCTCGGCACCGTGCTCGGACCGCGCCTCGGCGCCGGCGTGATGCTGGCGGGCGGTGTCTTCGCTTCTGGCGCCGTCGCCGATGTCAGTCGGGCACAGTCGCTTCGAAACATCGACCTCGCGTTTCTGGTCGTCGGCGCATTTTTCTTCGCGGTCGGACTGCTCATCTGGACCATGCGCAAGCGGATCGACGCTGCCGCGCCTGATAGGACTGCTATCGCCGGCGCACCGTGGGCCGCCTTCAAGTCGGGCTGGGCCATGTTCGGCGCGCTCGCGATCTTTCTTTACGTCGGCTCGGAAGTGTCGATCGGCTCGATGCTGACCAATTTCCTGCACGACAACATCGCGGGGATCAGCATGCAAAGTGCAGGCGAGATGGTGAGCTTCTATTGGGGCGGCGCGATGGTGGGCCGCTTTCTCGGCAGCGCGCTGCTGACACGCGCGCCTGCAAGCATTCTGCTTTCTGCAGCCGCCCTCTGTGCGGCTGCATTTTGCTTTGCCGTGACGCAACTCGGTGGCGGGGTGGGCGCCTACGTCGCGCTGACCATCGGGTTCTTCAATTCAATCATGTTTCCGGTAATTTTCACGTTGACGCTACAGCGCTCGTCGGCGCCGGTCTCCGCGACATCAGGCCTATTGTGCATGGCCATCGTCGGCGGGGCTGCGCTGCCTGTTGTTTCCGGCAAGATTGCCGATCTGACCAGTTCGCTGACGCCGGCATTTTTCGTTCCAATGGCCGGCTATATGGGAGTGGCGCTGTTCGCAATTGCCAGCGCACAAAGGCGTAAACCCGATGACGCGCGAACCTCCACTGTGGCTGCGCCCTAGACAGAGGGCATTTTTTCCAATTCGGCGACGTTCTGCCCGCCTCTGACCCAGAATTAGGAGGATTGGCGCCATCTCAATCCTACAGTTTTCGCCCGAAAATCCCTTTGCCATCAACGAAAGTGCGTTTCGCAATTCGACCGGGTTCAGGCGCCCTTACACTGCCTTCGTCTCTTGTCGGGAGGCTGCAGTGCACAACGGCTTACAGTTCAAGGGATGTGATTTGAGTGTGATGCGGAAGATGGTCGCGAGATCGGGCGCCGCAGTTTCGAGGAGAGAAAACGAAACTCGAAAGGTCCAGCTGGGCATGTTGTGGTTCAGCTGCACATCGATCGGGAACGGAAATTAGGCGCCAAGAGCGCGCGGCATACCCAGCGTCGCAAGGATCGGTCCGGAGGCAATCCGGTTTGGCGAAGAGAAAGCGCCGGTCTTTAGTTTCGCTGCTTCAGTTATCGAAGCAGTGAAACCTTGTCTCTCAAACGCATGGCCCGCCGTGGTTCGGTAGCAACGCCCCTGAGTTTCCGCCGGTCGCAAAAACAAATCACGCGGGGCGCGCATCAAGCACCAACCCCAACCACCATCTTCCTTGCGCAAGCTTCTTGCGCGCCCCGCTCTCCCGCTTTTGCTTACGCAAAAGCTTTTAGCGAAGGCAAACTGTTTGAACCCGCAATGCGCGATGCATGTGCGGCAGCAATGCTATGGGCGTTAACGCCGGAACGCCGCCGAACAACGCGCGCCTTCATGCGGCGAGCCCAGCGAAAGCGCGCCGAGTGTGAGCTGATGCGCATCCGCGCTCACTTCGCCCGACAGCACACGATCTGCCGGCTGATAATTACCGCCTTCCACGGTTAACGTCAGCACGCGCGTGCGCGCGTCGTAGCGCCAGGCGCCCCAATAATCCTTGTAAGTCTCGAACGGCACCCAGGTCACCGAATAATGGCCGCCCGGCTCAAAGATCAGTTCGCTCACCGGCTCGGCGCCCGCGCACTCCGCTGCCACCTGATGCCACGTTCCGACGAGGGCCGGAGACGCCGTTGCCGTCACGCCGCTCTGCGCCGTGGTGCAACTCGCTGCTGCGATGCTCTCCAACCCCAAGAACAAGAGCTTCGCTGCACGCATTTTCGCCTCCGTCTGCCGCACGCATTATCCTTAGCGCGTTGGCGCTTCACGCGCAGCCGCCGAATTCAACGCCAGCGCGATGCAATCCGCCCCACGCGCCAGCAAAGCTGGTTAAAACCCTGGCCAGCGTTGAAAACGCGCTCGCCAAGTGCGCCGCAATGCGCCAGCTCCCGCGCACGTGCGCGCTTAACCTTCATAGCTGTTCGGAATCGTAACGCATTTCTCCTCAACCGCATCATCGCGCCCGGCAAAATCGGCCTCTCCATTGGCGTGCGGCTTGCGAAGCCCGCCCCGATAACAAGACCGGCCCATGGGGGACCGGTTGCGAAAAAGGGCGCACAACATGGCTAACGCCATCGATCTCCATGTCGGCAAGC
Source organism: Vitreimonas sp. (assembly GCA_049287825.1). Classification (GTDB taxonomy): domain Bacteria; phylum Pseudomonadota; class Alphaproteobacteria; order Caulobacterales; family Aquidulcibacteraceae; genus Vitreimonas. The sequence goes on from JBAQGO010000017.1 coordinate 39,895, forward strand.
GGCTCCGTCGCCGCCGCCGTCTCTTGGGTCTCACCCAGCAACAACTGGCTGAGTCCATCGGCATTCGCTTCCAGCAAATCCAAAAGTACGAATGTGGCGCCAACCGCGTCACCGCTTCGCGCTTGTACGAACTTGCTGTCGCGCTGAACGTGCCAGTCAACTATTTCTTCGAAGGCCTGCAGCAAGTCGCGGCCGCGCCGGGCGCTCCCGGCGCGCCGGCCAACGACCGCGATCTCATCGCGGCCGATGTGCTTTCGCAGAAGGAAACGCTGGAACTCATCCGCGCTTACTACAAGCTTGGTGAACGTCCCCGCCGCCGCCTCCTCGATCTCGCGAAGGCGCTGCAGGACGAAAACACCGACGCCGCATAACCAGGCCCGCGCACGCACTTCTCGCCGCTTTCAGATCCACCCCTCCTCAGAAAGCGGCAAGGGGACCGGGGGAAACGGGCTCGCCAATGGCGGGCCCGTTTTCGTTGGCTCGACTCGGCGCGCATTTCGGCTACGTTCGCGCCCTCCAGGGAGGCGATGATGAAGCTTTGGCTTATTTGCGCGGCGCTGTTTTTGGGCCTTGCACCGCTCGCATCCGCACAACCCCGCGACCCGCTACTATCACTGACATGGTACGAGAATGAAGGCCTCTGGCGCGGCGTCTGGGTGCCCGATCGGCCCGAAAGCCGCGACGGCTCGTTCCTCGCCAATTGGACACTGATCGGTCACTCCGACACTGAACGCGCCGCCATGGTCATCAGCATCACTGGCAGCGAAGTGCTGGTCACCCGCACCGGCCGTAACGCGCGTTGCACTTATCGAGGCGCGCTCGCCGCGGATCGCCGTTCCGTGGTCGGCACCTATTCATGCAACACTGCACCTTCGCCGATGCGCTGGTCCGCCAGCTTCGGCAATCAGCAAGAGCCCACCGGACTTCCCTCGGCGACGGGGAACGACAATCTGCGCTTCACTTGGCTTGAGCGCGAAGGCATCTGGCGCGGCACTTGGGCGCCCGTCGATGCAAACGCCGGCGACGGCCACTATCAAGGCAGATTCAGCCAGCCACCCAACACCGGCGGCTTCCTCGCGGATTTGATGATCACAGCAGGTCCGGCTGGCCACTTCACCGTTGTGCGCACCCAGCGCGAAGGAACCTGCACATATCAGGGCGACCTGCAATTCGATGGGCGTACCGTCAGCGGCTTCTACACCTGCGACTGGCACCGCGACCGCTTGCCCTGGGGCGCAGTTATCCAATTGCCACGACGATAGCGTGAAGCACGATACCCAACGACTACTCGCCTTCGCCGACACGCTCGCCGACGCGGCGCGCACCGCCATCCTGCCATTTTTCCGCGCGCCGCATCGTGTCGACAATAAACGGACGGACATCTTCGATCCCGTCACCGAAGCCGATCGCGCGTCCGAACAGCGTATGCGCCAGCTAATCGAGGCGGGCTTTCCCGATCACGGCATTTACGGCGAAGAGTTCGGCGTGAAGGAAGGCCGCAGCGCCTACCAGTGGATTCTCGATCCTATCGACGGCACTCGCGCCTTCGTAGCGGGCTTGCCGACCTGGGGCGTGCTCATTGGGCTGTACTACGAAGGCGCGCCGCTCATCGGCGTAATGGATCAGCCTTACCTAGACGAACGCTATCGCGGCTGGATGAACGGCGCCGAAAGTACAATTCGCGGTACAGCTGTTCCCCTCAAGACGCGCGCATGCGCCGGGCTCAGCGACTCGACGCTGTCTACCACCGACGCGACACTCTTCCGCGGCGCGGAAGTTGGCGCCTTCGAGCAAATACGCAAAGCGTCGAAGGTCGCGCGCTACGGATTCGATTGCTACGCCTATTGCATGCTGGCCAGCGGCTATATGGATTGCGTCATCGAAAGCGGGTTGAAGCCTTTCGACATTGCCGCGCTCATTCCCATCGTCGCCGGCGCGGGCGGTGGCGTCTGCAACTGGCGCGGCGGGAACGCTACACAAGGCGGCCAAGTCCTGGCTTATGGTGACGCGCGCGTACGCGATGAAGCGATCGCTTCGCTGGAAAGCGCCGCGTGAGCATCCCAAGCGGAACCGAGATCGCCCGGCCGTTTGTGCCGGCGCAAGACTTCGATCTTTCCAAGCGTTTCTACGAAGCGCTAGGCTTCGAAAAAGTGCTGGATGGCGAGGTCGCCATTTTCAACGCCGGGTTGGGCGGCTTCATCCTGCAGCGCTACTATAACAAGGACTGGGCCGAGAATTTCATGATGCAGCTCATGGTCGATGATCTCGACGCGTGGTGGGCGCAAATAGAAAGCCTAGACCTTGTCGGTCGCTTCGGTGTTCACCCGCCACGCGCCCCAGCCATGCAGTCTTGGGGACTACGCGTCGCCCATGTTTTCGATCCGTGCGGTGTGCTGTGGCACATCGCGCAGCGCCGCGAGGGCGTCCGGCAGGATCGTTAGCGTGCATCACGCATAGAGCGCCGCCACGTGCGCAGCTTCGCGCGCAATCGCTGCGCGCAGCGACGCTGGCGCCAGCACCTCCACCTCAGCACCCAGCCGCAACAATTGCCGCGCTGCGAGCGCGACGCTCTCAATCGGAATTTCCGCCTTGACCCACCCTGTCGGCTTGCAGGTGCGATGCTGCGCTTCCGCCGCCTCGGACGCCACCGGACTTACATCCCGCAGGATTCGCCGCCCCAACGGCGACAACTTCACCACAGCGCGTTCACTGAACATGCGCGCCTCGAAATCGCGAGACCACGACGCCCAATAGCGCCCAAGATCGAAGCGTGGCGGCCGCTGCGCTTTCGTGCTCAGCACTTCAAGCGCGCGGATGTTGGAGACGCGGTACGTGCGCGCTTGCCCTTTCACCGCTGCGACCAGGTACCAAACACCCGCCTTTAGCACGAGGCCAAGCGGATCGAGCTCACGATCGACCAGATCGCGCCAGCTTTCGTAACGTACACGAACGCGCCGCTCGCCCCAAACCGCGTTCGCCACCGCGGGCAGAATCTCACTCGTCTCGACGCGGCTATACCAATTCACCGGATCGAGATGAAACCGTGCCGCCACGCGCTGCGCGCTCGCGCCTGAATCTGGCGGCAAGCTTGCTAGCAATTTCAACTGCGCCGCCGCGGCTTCCGCACCCACGCCGAGGTCCGCAGCTGCCGGGCCGACGCCTGCGAGCAACAGCGCCTCCGCCTCGGCGGGCGTGAAGCCCGTCAGGCGTGTGCGATAACCATCAAGCAGCGCAAAGCCGCCATTGCGCCCACGCTCAGCATAAACCGGCACGCCCGCGGCGCTCAGTTGATCCATGTCGCGATAGATGGTGCGGACCGAGACTTCGAATTCGGCCGCTAGCGCCTCAGCCGAAAGCCGGCCGCGCATCTGCAACAGGATCAAAAGCGACAAAAGCCGGCTCGCACGCATTTTTGCAGTCTAGCACAAATACCTGACGCTGGATGTCATGTTTCGCCTGGTAGGTCTTGCCGCCAACAAGGAGGCCGCCATGCGCCCGCGCGATCGAGTCCTCGAACTTCGCAACTACACCATGCAGCCCAGCCAACGGGATGTGCTGATCGCCCTGTTCGAACGTGAATTCATTGCACCACAAGAAGCGCTGGGCGCCCACGTCCTGGGCACATTCCGCAACCTCGACAATCCGGATGGCTTCGTCTGGCTGCGCGGTTTCGCCGATCTCGACACGCGCTACGCCGCGCTCGACGGCTTTTACACCAGCGATGTTTGGAAGGCGCACCGCACCGAAGCCAACGCCACGATGATCGATTCCGACGATGTGCTGCTGCTCCGCCCCCTCGCCGGCGACACCGCCCGCGATTCAGCCACGCGTCCGCCGATCGGCGCGCCAGCGCCAAGCGCCCTGATTGTCGCCACGACTTACTTCTTAAATCCGCACAACGACGAAGCGTTCGCCGCATTCTTCAGCCACGACGTGGCGCCGATCCTGAAAGAGGCGGACGCCAAATTTCTCGCCACCTTCGCTACCGAGCACAGCCCCAACAATTATCCGCGCCTGCCGGTCCGCGAAAACGAAACAGTGTTCGTCTCGCTGACGCGCTTCGCATCGCCTGCTGTGCATGCCGCGCACGTCGCGGCGCTCACACAATCGCCGGCTTGGCGGGCGCTCGAACCAGCACTCACCCGCGCGCTCGTTGCACCCATCCAAACGCTTCGCCTTCAACCCACCGCACGCTCATTGCTGCGCTAAGGAGCCACAACCATGACCGAACACTCACGCCGTGATACGCTAATGATTGCAGCCCTTGGCGCCGTCGGCGCCGCGGCCGCGATCACCCCGAGCGCCAATGCGATCACGGCTACGGGGGATGCCGCACTCGACGCGCATCGCCAAGATTTCGCTTGGCTCGTCGGGCGCTGGAATGTGCAACATCATCGCCTCAAGGTGCGCCTCGCCGACAATCACGAGTGGGAGGATTTCACCGGTACGAGCGAACTCTGGCTCACCATGAACGGCCTCGGCACTGTCGACGACAATGTGCTCAATCTGCCGAGCGGCCAGTATCGCGCCGTCGGCGTGCGCGCCTTCAATCAGCAAACCCGGCAATGGCTAATCTGGTGGCTCGACAGCCGCAACCCGACCACGCTCGATCCGCCAGTCGCCGGCACGTTCGAGAATGGCGTCGGCACTTTCATCGGAGCTGATGTCAATCGCGGCCAGCCCGTGCTCTGCCGTTATCGCTGGTACGACATCACCGCCAATTCCGCGACTTGGGATCAGGCGCTTTCACCCGACAACGGTGCGACTTGGGAGATAAACTGGGTCATGCACTTCACGCGGGCTACGTGAGCGTCAGGGGCGGTGCGTTACGGCGCGCCGCCCTTTACTTCCGCCGTCACCCGCGCTTCCGCCGCATCGAGCAATTCACCGAAGCGTGGATCATCACGGATTGGATCTAGATCGGTATCGGTGCGCATCCAGCTGATCCAGCCACCATGCACCTTGGGCAGAAGCTCAGTTAGAAGAGCGATCGCAGTTTCCGTATCGCGCAACGTCGCCATGCCGCACGCCACATTGTAGTGCATGCGTAGATTGTCCGGATCGAACAATAGCGCACGCTTCGCCCATTCGCGGGCGCGCTCCGCTTCACCAAGATGCACCAGCGCGGAGACGATAAAGCCTAGCGCGCCACCGTGGTCTGGCTCGACCTTCAGCATCGCCTCGCATAGCGTCAAACTTCGTTGCGCCGCCATCTTGGCTTGCGTTTCGTCGCCCACCGCGACGTAGGCCTGAAGCACCATTCCCGAGGCCTGGTAGGCGTTAGGATCCAGCGCAATGGCCGCCTCGAAGTGCTTGATGCTTTCCTGCAGGCGCTTCTGCGCCATGTACACGTAGCCGCCGAACAGCTGCGCTTCAAAACAATTTGGATCGAGTCTAAGCGCGATCTCGATCGCGTCTTGGCTCCCCACCGTGTCGAGGCCCGCACGCAGCAGCACTTCGCCAAACGCCGCGTTTGATTCTGCGAGATGCGGCGCCAGAGCGACAGCGCGCTCAGCCGAAGCCTTGGCGCTCTCGAACGAAAACCCCGGCACCTGACGCTGAAAGCCTTCGGCCTCCGCCGCCGCCATCAACGCCCAACTTTGCGCGAAGTTCGGATCGAGCGCTACCGCACGCTGGCAAAGCCGCAAGATGAGTGGCTTCATCCGCTCACTGCCGGTGCGTTGAAACTGCCGCGCCAACAGAAACAGTTCGTAAGCCTCAACACTGCTGGTGCCGCGCTGCTCGATGGCGCGCTTCTCTTCCGGCAAGAGCTTCAACTTCAGTGCGCCGACGATCGCCTGTGAAATTTCATCTTGCAGCGCGAAGATATCGTTCAGATCGCGATCGTAGCGATCCGCCCACACATGCTCACCCGAAGCGCCATCAATCAGCTGCGCCGTGATGCGCACGCGCCCGCCCGCCTTGCGGACGCTGCCTTCCAGCACATGGCTGACCTTCAGTTGCCGCGCCACCTGCGGCACGTCCACGCTGCGGCCTTTGAACTGAAACGCGGTATTGCGCGCAATCACGCCGAGCGCTGAGACCTTGCTCAAATCAGTTATGATGTCTTCACTGATGCCGTCGGAGAAATATTCCTGCTCAGCCTCGCCGCTCATATTGGCGAACGGCAGTACGCAGACAGACAATTTGCTCCGGTCTTCCACTCTCGTGCTCTCACGCTCGCCGCCGATGCGCACGGCGAACACATGCAACGGCCGGTCGATGTTCTTAACATTGTGCTCGCCCAGATCCTCGAACGCGCACTCGATTTTGCCTTCGGCGTTGTCGCGCACCATGCGCGAGACCGCCACCCCGCCCGGCGCGGCCAGTGCCTGTAAGCGCGCGGCGATGTTGACGCCCTCGCCGTAAATGTCGTCGCCCTCGACGATCACCTCTCCCAGATTGATGCCGATCCGATAACGAATGCCGGTCTTTGCCGCTTCGGTCTCGGCCTGGATCGTCAGTGCAGCGTTGACCGCGGCAACCACGCTTGAGAATTCGACAAGGGCGCCGTCGCCCATCAGTTTGAACTGGCGCCCGCCATTTGCGGCCACCTGCGGATCGAAAATGTCGCTGCGATTGACCTTGAGCTTTTGAAGCGTGCCGGCCTCGTCGGCCTCCATGAGGCCGCTATAGCCAACCACATCGGCCGAAAGAATCGCGGTGAGTTTGCGCTGCATGGGCGGTGCAACTTAGTGGGTCCGCCGCCCTGCGTCATCAGCCGCTTTTCTCAACCTCAGGGATGCCCGAGGAACCTGCTGTAGACCATGTCGCGGACCAAACCGGCAGCGTGGTGGCGATCGTAGGTTTGGCAGGTTTGCATCCGGATCGGCTCTGCGCCGCGATTGGTTTGCACGACCGCCAAACTGTGGTTGTCACCTGTTTGCACGATTTCGCCGTTCACGTTGCGGCCAACTTGTAACAGGCAGGCATCGTTGCCGGAGCCATTCTGGGTGATGGCGCCATTGTTGCCGGCGCCGAACTGGCGCACGGCGGCGCTATTGGCGTCGCCATTTTGGCGGACGGTCGCGGTGTGACTGTCGCCGTTTTGCGCGATCGCCGAGCCATTGGCGGCGCCGTTCTGGCTGGTGGCTGCGCCATTGCCGCGGCCATTTTGTTGCACCGACGCTTCGTTGGCCACGTGCCGCAGCAAGTCTTGGAACGTGCCAGCCGAAGCCGGCGGCGCCGCGCACAGCGCCGCCATCATGAGCGCGGCGCCCGCGGCCGTGACTTTCTTTGTCTTGGTCATGACCGCCGCTCCAACCTGCACACTTCGCCCGACCCATCGCTGAGCGTGAGCACGGCGCGGTAGCGGCCAGCGCTCAGTTCAGTTGAGCCCAGCGTCACCGAGTCACCAGCCGCCACGGAGACAGGCCCGCTCTGCATCACGTCAGCGGAACCGTCGCCACCGCTCTTGGTGATCACAAGTTCGTATTCGCCGTCGAAGGCGCGGTCGGCACGCGCCACCGCTTGAATGAGCACGCCGTTGGCAGTCGGCCGTGCGCGCACGTCGCACGAAACGACGGCGTTCACTGCGTTTGTGCGCTGCGCTGCCACAGGCGCGCTCGCACGCGTGACATGGGCTTGAGCCAAAGATGGGGCCGCAACACTTGCGGGCGCAGACGGAGCCACTGCTTCCGTAATCGCAGGCGCCACAGAGGGCGCCACCGCGACGCTGGGCGACGCCGCCGCTGAACAAGCGGCCATCAGCATCAGCGCTATCAAACTCACAGACGTTTTCATTGTAGTATCTCCACCAGGAGATGGGCGGTGCGGGAAGCACGAAGCTTCCCGCACGCTTGCATCAATTGTAGCCGCTTTGAACGACGACTGAGATGTTGCCCTCGCCGCGTTGGCGGACCTGCACGTCTTGGCCGTTGCCGATCTGTATAATGCCGGACGTATTGTTCACGCCGTCCTGATCCGCCACCGCACGGCTGCCGTTGCCGATTTGCGCGATGCCCGAGACGTTGGCGCGGCCGGTTTGGATCGTGTCAGCCGTCAGATGACGGCCTTCCTGGCCGGTGGCGGAGAAGTTGTCGTTGCCAACCTGCGCGGTCGACACATGATTGCGCGTGCCGAGCTGATCCATGCGTAAGAAGTTGTTGTAGCCTTCCTGCACGCCGCGCGCGTAGTGCGACGAGCCGGTCTGATTGATCACAGCGCCGTTGCGGTCGCCGTTTTGCGCGGCAGCCGCGCCGTTGGCATAGCCCCACTGATTGACAACCGTGCGGTTGCGCGCCTCCGCCGTGCCGGCGCACATGCTGACGAGGATAGCAGCCGCCGCAACGGCTGAAAGAATGCGTTTCATTGTCCAAGCTCCACCGTTCAAGTCTGCGCGCTCCCTCGCCCGCCGCTTGAACAGGTGTGACAATGAAGACGCTCGTCTGAGCGCCACTTGAACGGAGGCTTCAGTACGCAGCCTCTAGTTCGAAAGACCTATACAGCGTTCGCCGCCGCTTCTTGCTCGGCGACACCGCTCAGCGTTAGCTCAAAATCTTGGAAGATATCGAAGGCTTCGTTGCCTTCCATGAGCGGCGTGCGGCCGGCCGGAAAGCGGAAGCGCCAGAACGAGTCGATGTGCTTGATGATGCCGACCGCCTCGCCAATGCTCAGAAACATGCTCGGCGCGTTCAACAAGAAGTCGCGGAACGCCGTCGGCTTACCTTCGGAAAGAGACTTGAACGCGATGTCGTATTCGCTGAGCGACATCTGCACGCGCTTCATGGTCGAGCCCATGACTTTGACGATACGCTGACGCGCCGCGTTGATGGTGGCCAGATCGTCTCGCGGCGCGTTCACCACCCGAGCGCCGAGAATGCTGCGGGCCAATTCCGGCAGCCGAGCGCCCCACTCAGCCACCATCCACTTGTAGTAGAGGAAACCTTTCCACGCGAACACGCCCTCCCGGTATTCGTCGCCGGAAAGCCGCAGCGTCGCGCGTAGCGGGTCGAGGCTCTGCGCCGTCTCATCCGTCATCAGCTTGTCCGCCAGACGGGTGGAAAGTTCGCGCGCGGCGGGCCCAGTGCCCGCGAACGCCAACTCCACCAATGCTGCAATCTGGCTCGACACGAACTGTTGCATGCGCGTTGTATCGGCCGTGGAGATGTCAAAATAGCACCGAGCCGGCTCCAGCCCGCTTTGGCGCATCCTCTCGCGCATCAAGAACGGATCGAACGACGGCAGCGAGTCAATCAGCTTCAAGGTCTCGATGTCGGTGTGGATCTTTGCCGGATCGCCCGCCCCCACCTTCTGCGCCAGCTTACGCGCAAAGTCGGGCTCGCCCACAAACAGGCTCTCGCCGCCAAGACTCAAATCTTCCTTCGCGAACGGAAACAGAATCTTAGTCGCATTCATGCGCATGCCGTTGAAGATGCCGCGTTCGGCCGCCCGCAACGCGTGCTTCATGATCACGCATGAATTCAGATTCTGGTTGGAGAACAGCGGCTTTTGCCGATAGTCCTCCGTGTCCCCAAAGCGTTCTTCGAGGAACGCCAGGTCGAGAATGCGCGTCGTCGCCGCACTTTCCCGGATGAGCGAAAGGTTTCGTCGGTCTAATGGCTTGGCCATGGGGCGCTCCAAGCCGGCAACCTGATGCAGACACGTTTACTAAGGGTTCACAACCGTTGCGGCAGCGGCAATTTCTGATCTCGCAGGCCGCCTTACCTCAAATGGTGGAAATCCAGTGCGACACGGGACACCGCCCGGGGCGCTCAAGCGGGACCTGTTGGCAGGACGCTCGTGACCGTCGCCGTGCGTGAACTTATTGGAAAAACCGCCTGCGGAATCGCGTCACGCGTGACGGATCGGCCGGTCGCGTTAGAATGCTGTGCTGCGAGGAGGGTGAGATGGATTTGAAGAGCTTCGTCGACCGCGCCAAGGACGCGGCCAACACGGCTGCGCAAAAGGCGCAGGAAGCGGCGAGCGCTATTTCCTCGGCGGCCACCACGCCTGCGGCGGCGCAAATAAATGCCAATGCAACCAGTGTCATCGATCCCGCCGAAGGGACCGAACTTGCGTTGGCAGAAGCCGCGCCTCTTCCGGACACGCCAACAGCGCCGCCTGCCCCGACGCCGAAAAGCTTCGGCGCGCTCGCGAACGATAAGTTGAATGAACTTTCCGCCGCGGGCGCCCAAAAAGTACAGGAGCTGGTGCTCTCGTTCCAACAAGCGCTGCCGGCAATTAAATCGGCTGGCTACGAGATGACGGAATTCGAGGTTGAGCTGGGCGTCACGCCAAAGCTCATCCCCCACTTCCGTCATGCCGCAAAGAGCGCCGAGGATGTCGATACGGCGCGCGCCATGCTCAAGGACAACAAGATCGGGATGATGATCCTGATGGCGCTTCTGAAAGCGGGCGAAATGCACCGCCAGATTAAGGTCGCCGGCTTTGGCTTCACGCACATCGAGATTGAGCTTGGGCTGATCCCGTCCGTGCGGCTGCAATACAAGAACGATCTGATCGGCTAAGCGCTACCAGCGTGCTTGGTGCTGCTCCAAAAACGCACGAACCGCGGCGTCCTTCTCGCGCACAATCGCCTCATCATAGGCGGCATGAGCCTCGTCGCGTCGGCCGAGCTTGGCGCAAAGGTCGGCGCGCAGCGCCCAATACGGTTGGTATTCCTGCAACGATGGAAAGCGGTCGACGACATTGGTCAACGCCGCGAGACCAGCGCCTACATCGTCGCGGCGCGCGATGGCGGCGGCGGTGTTCAGGTGCGCGACAGGCGACCCCGTCAGGTTAGCAAGCGCGCCGTAAAGCATCACGATGGCAGCCCAGTCCGCCGCGCCCGCGTATGCGCGTGCTGCGTGCGCGGATTGGATTGCGGCTTCGAGTTGATAGCGGCCGATGCGATTGGCTTTGCTGGCGGCGTGCAGCAGATGCTCCGCTTCATCCATTTCGGGACGGCGCCACGTTGAAACATCCTGCGCATCGAGCGGGATATAGCCGCCCTCCGCGTCGCGGCGCGCTGGCCTCCGCGCTTCGAGATGCAGCATGAGCGCAAGCAAGCCCAGAACTTCAGGTTCATCCGGCAATTGCTGCGCGAGCACGCGGCCCAGCCAGATCGCCTCCTCTGACAAGTCGCGCCGCTCAGGATCGGCGCCCAGCGGATCGCTCCACCCCGCGCCATAGGCTGCGTAGATGGCATCGAGAACCGCGCTGAAGCGATCAGACCAGGCGTCTGGTTCAGGCACATCGAAGCCAATGCCCGCATCCAGAATTCTGCGCTTCGCCCGCACCAAACGCTGGCTCATCGCGCCGGGTTCGACCAGAAATGCCGCCGCTACGCGTTCGGCGGAAAAGCCGAGCACCGCTTGCAGCATGAGCGGCGTCCGTACGCTTTCCTCGATCGCCGGATGCGCGCAGGCGAACATCAACCCTAAGCGGCGATCCGGCAGATCAACCTTGGCCATGTCAGCTTCGATCTCCTCGATGCCGCGAACGATCTCGCTCTCGCCTTCGCTGGCGGTCTTGGCGCGTCGCGCAGCGTCGATGAGCTTGCGGCGCGCGGCGGCGAACAACCAAGCTTCGGGACTGTCCGGCGCGCCGGCGCGGGGCCACGCCACCAACGCCGCGGCGAAAGCGTCAGCAAGCGCATCTTCAGCAGCGGCGACATCGCGCGTGCGCGCCGCGAGCAGAGCCAGCAGTCGCCCGTAGCTCTCGCGCGCGACGCGCTCGGCGAGACGCGCTTCATCCACGCGCGCTCAGCGCACCATCAATGGGCGCAGCTCGACGCCACCGCCATGCATCATGGTCGGCGCCTGCTTAGCCCACGTCAGCGCTTCCGCCTCGTTGGCGCATTCAAGCAGATAATATCCGCCGAGCTGTTCCTTGGTGTCGACGAACGGACCGTCGACGACATCCGTGCCGCCGACACCGCGCACGCTTTTGGCCTTTGCGACATAGTCGAGTTCATCACCCGCAATGTGCACGCCGGCAGCTTTGAGTTTCTGCGTGTAGGCGCCGTAGGCGGCCATGATCTCGCCGATCTTGGCTTCCGGGATATCGGACCAGCTGTTTTCGCGGCTGTAGATGAGGAGCATAAATTTCATGGCCGGCCCTCCTCAGCGCAGCACGACGGGACGGACTTCGACAGTGCCGTGGCTCGCGCCCGGGCATTTCGCCGCCCAATCCGTGGCTTCGGCGGCGTCAGCGGAGTCGATAAGATAATAGCCGCCGAGCGCTTCCTTGGTGTCGGAGAACGGGCCGTCGCTGACGCCCTTGTGGCCGCCTTCGACATGCACGCACTTCGCCGTGGAGGTCGGCTGCAATTGATAGGAGTCGACGTACTTGCCGGCGGCGCGCAGTGCATCGCCGTACGCGATGTAAGCGGCCATGGCGCCTGCGGCCTGATCGGGCGACATCGATGCCCAGATTTTCTCATCAGAATGAATCAGCAACATGTAGCGCATCGGTCTTCCTCGCGATTTCAGCGCGGGCTGGCCGCCCGCATGACCATGACGCGGACCCTTCGGCGATTTCGACAGATCAGGCCGCTTGCCTGGCAGAATCTTTCAAGAGGCCCAGCGCGATCAAGCTCTCGGCGGTAGCGACGCAGGCGTCTTCCCGCGAGCGTGGCTGCCAGCCGAGGACGCGAACCGCCTTGGCGTTGGTCCCATTCTTGTATTTTCCGAGCTCCGGCAGAATTTGCTTCACCGCCGGATCGCGCATTGAGGCGAGCCGCACCACGAAATCCGGGATCTGCGATTTCGGCACGCGCTTGGCGGTGTCGCCGAGGCGCGTGCGCAGCGTCTTGGCAATCTCCACGATCGACATGAAGTCGCCGGTGACGGCCAAGAAGCGCTCGCCCTTGGCGGCCGGATTGGTCATGCAACGCAGGTGCAAATCGGCGACGTCGCGCACGTCGACAACGCCGAAATAGAGCCGTGGGCAGCCCGGCATAGCGCCATCCATCAGTCGCTGGATCAGCAGGATCGAGGTCGAATAGTCCGGCCCCAGCACCGGCCCGAACACGCCGACTGGATTGACCACGCTCAGTTCGAGTGAACCACCCTCCGCCTTCACCCAATCCCAGGCCGCCTTCTCAGCGATGGTTTTGGATTTTGTGTAGGCGCGAACATCGTCCCCATTCGGGTTGGTCCAGTTGGTTTCATCGAACGGCTTTTGCTGCGGCGGTTGGCCGTAACCGATCGCGGCAAACGACGAGGTCAGCACCACGCGCTTCACGCCCGCATCGCGCGAGGCCTTCAGCACACGCAGCGCGCCATCTCGGGCGGGAATGATCAGTTCATCCTCGTGCTGGGGAATGGTCGATGGAAACGGCGAGGCGACGTGCAGCACGTAATCGGCGCCGGTCACAGCTTCCGCCCAGCCCGCATCGTTCATCAGATCGGCTTGATAAAGGCCGATTGGCGCGTTCGCGGCGGCGCCGCCGACCTTGAGCATGGCGCGCACGTCGGCTTCGCGCTTTAGTGAGCGCACCGTCGTGCGCACATTGTAGCCCTGCTGCAGCAGCTGCAAAATGCAGTGCGCACCGATGAAACCGGTGCCGCCGGTGACGAGGACTGTTTCTCCGGCCATCTCGGCCTCCTATTGCGCTTGCACAGTCCGATCATACGGCGCGTAGCCTTCCCACGACCAGGGCAGATTGGCCGGGCCAAGCAATTCGTTGACTAAGTACAGGTAGATGCCTTCGGCACGAACGCTATTCGACATGAGCAACAGGCAATCGCGGCGTTCGCGGATACAGATGGCGTAATTGCCGGTCTGGTCGTCGTGCCCCTCTTTGAAAAACGCGCGCCCATACGGCGTCTCGAACACACCCCAGCCAAGACCATAACCCAATCGAATGGCGCTCCAATCCGCCTGCCTGTCTAGAAGCGTCGGGAATTGCTGCGCGCTGGTTATGCCGATGTGGCTTGATGTCATGTCGCGGAACGCTGCATCCGAAATGCCTTCTTGACGCGAGACGGCTGCAAGGAAATTGGCCCAATCCGAAATTGTGGTGTCCATCGAACCCGCGGCGCGCACCCGTTCGCGGTGGTCGTGCGGCGCCATCGCACCATCCACGCCGTAGCCTTGGGTAAGATTGCCGCGAAAGTCGTCGCGCCAGATCATACTTGTGCGCGTCATCCCGAAACGATCGAAGATGCGACGCTGCATCTCCGCGCCGACGTCGAGATGGAGGCCCTCGGCAAGCACAAACTGCAAGAGTTGGATGCCTTCGCCGGAATAACCGTAACGCGTGCCGGGGTCCCAATGAATACGAAGCTTTTCGTCAGGTTCAAGAAAGGCAAAATTCGCGAAGCCGGTTGTGTGATCCAGCACCATGCGCGCAGTGATGCGCTGCCAGCGCGGATCGCTGGCCAGATCGGCGTAGTGTTCGTACGCGGGCAGCGGCCGCGGCAAGTATTCAAAGAGCGGGCGATCGAGATCCAGCCGATGCTCATCTACCAACTGCATAACCATGTAAGCGAAGGTCGCCTTAGTCAGCGACGCGCCATACATGATCGTGTCGGTCTGCAGCGGTAGGTGATTTTCAACGTCCCGCACGCCATAAGCATGAACGTATGCGACGCGGCCATCGCGAATGAGAGCGACGGCGAGACCCTTCACGTCATTGGCCGCCATCAACCGCGCGACCGTTGAGTCAATTTGCGCCGGCGTCAGCGTGCGGTGATCCAGGGTGCGGATCGGTGCAGGCGCACTCGCCGTCGCGCACGCGCTCAGGACCAGAAGTGCAGCAAACGCGAACCTCACGCGACAGGCGCCGCAACGACTTGCGTGGTCAACGCGTCGAACGCCGCCCAGAATTGCGCGCGGAGCGGATCGAGCTCCATCAGGATTTCGTGCTTGGCTTCGTCGATAGTGATGTGCCGCGCGTTCGGCAACTGCGCGACAACCGCATCGTGGCTTGAACTATCGACGAGCACTTCGCGTCCCGCAGTGGCGACAAGCACCGGGATGCGGATGCTGGCAAAGACGCCGGGTTGCATAAAACCTTCAGTCACCTCCGCCGCTGCAGCGACCCAGCCGTTGGTGGGCCCAGCCAGCGCCAAGCGCGGTTCTTCAGCGATCAGCCCTTGGCAGCGCGCGTGGCGTTCCTTGTCGTGGGTAACAGGGTTTTTCTTGAAATTCTCACGCTTCCATTTGTGCTCGACGCTCGGCGCAAATTGGCCACCGGCGCCAACAGAGGTCATGAAGCGAACGTACCATTTGGCCACCTTCGTGAGGCCGGCGATACCCCACATCGGCGCAGAGAACGCAGCACCGTCCACTTCAATGCGCCGTGTCTGCAGCGCCCGCAGAACGATGGCGCCGCCCATGGAGTGCGCGAGCACGATGTGTGGCCGCGGCAGCTTGTCGGCGAGCAGCTTCAGTGCGGTGGCGAGATCGTTGACGGGATGGTCAAAGCTGACGAGGTGGCCTTTTTGCGGATTGTCCACTTCGCGACCAGAGAGCCCCTGCCCGCGCCAATCGATGCAGAACACAGCAAAGCCGCGCTCTTGCAACTCGCGGATCACTTCGAAGTATTTTTCGATGAACTCAGTGCGGCCTGGCGCAACGATGACGGAGCCGTGTGCCACGCCGCGCGCTGAAGGCGCGGTCATCACCCGCACCTTCACGCCGCCGCGGCCCTCAAGCCAGTGCTCTTCCGCGCCGTCCGGAATCTCGTTGCCAGGTACGCGGACAAACGCCATCGCGCGTTCGCCTTAGCCTCGCAGCTTGGCCATGACGCCTTGCAGCTGCATCGCAACACCCATATCGCCTTCGACACGCAGCTTGCCTTGCATGAAGGCCGCCGTCGGATCGAGCTTGCCGCCCGCCATGTCGGCGAAGTCTTCGAGCTTCACTTTGATCGTGGTGTCAGCGGCGCCGTCTTCGTTCGTGACTTTGCCGGCGACGCCATCGAGATAAATCTTGCCGGTATCGCCGAAGTCAAACTTCACCTTCTTGCCCGGCACAGTGACATTGCCGCTTTGAAAACGGTTCAGAATTTCGTCGTACGTCATAGCCTGTCCTCCGGGCCGGAAATGATCGGCCCTCTTACACACCAGCAACGGACGCGCCGCAAGGGTGGCGGTGGCGTCCGCATCGAGTTTAGGGCGGTGGCCCAACGCCGCTGGCGGGCGCCGTGGCGGCAGCGGGGCCTGACGGTTTGCGGAATTTCAGCGTCATACGGTCGCTCTCGCCGATAGCGCGATAGCGCGCGGTGTCAAAGTGCGGATTGTCCGGCCGGCCGAGCGGCGCCGACCGTAGCGTCGGCGGCAGCGTCCAAACGCCAAACGGATGGTTGCGCATGTCGTGCGGATTGGCGTTGACATCGCTGGCGGCGACAAACTCGAAATGCGCTTCCTGCGCCAACAACTTCACGTACGCCTCTTGAACGTAACCGGAAGTAGCGAGCGGATCTTGGATGCCGGTCGATGCGGCGCGATGTTGTTCGATGCCGAGCGCGCCGCCTGGCTTAAGCGCACGGAAAACCTCGGCTAGCACGCGTTCAGCGATGCCCTTGGCCATCAGCGTGTGCAGATTGTTGGCGAAGATCACAAGATCGACGCTGTTTGGCGGGGCGAGCACGCTCGCTTGCGTATCTGATACGATGGTGCGGCGGATATTTCCAAAGAGCCGCGGATTGTGCGTGAAGCGCGCTTCCCACGCGGCGACAACCTCGCGTTCGGCCATCGATCCGTTGTCGGGATCGAAGCTCGCGTCGATGAGATGGCCGCCATTGGCGGCAAGATACGGCGCGAGGATCGAGGTGTACCAGCCGAGGCCGGGTAGCACCTGCAGCACCGTCATATCGCCCTCGAGACCCCAGAACAAAAGCGTCTGCAGCGGGTGGCGCCATTCGTCGCGATCGGCATCGAGCCGCCACGGACCCGCAATCGCCCAGGCCAGCGAGCCTTGAGGCGGTGCGTCGGGATCGACGGGCGGTTGACGTTGACCGCACGCGGCGAGCGCGCCTGCGAGTGCGAGGACGGCTTGGCGGCGGGTGGGCAAAGTCATGCGCACAGCGCTAAGCGCCAAGGGCTAAGATTGTCAAAACCGGCGGTCTTGAACGCCATGAATGGACGCCCATCTGTTGCGGGCAAGGCGCCCAACCGGGGCCGTGCAGCGGGAACGCCATCGCCTTTTGGGATGGAAAGCCCGCACAACCCGCCCTCTCTAAAGGGAGGGCCTGAATGTCGCTTAGAGAGAGGACAATCATGGCTACGAACGAATTGAACCCGCTTTACCGTACGCTGGTCGGCTTCGACCGCATCGCGTCCCTGATGGATCAGGCTGCGCGTCTCGACGCAGCGCCTGGCTATCCGCCCTTCAACATCGAACAGGTCGACGAGGACTCCTTCCGCATCGAGCTCGCAGTGGCGGGTTTTGCCGAAAGTGATCTCACGATCGAATTCAAACAGAATTCGCTGACCGTCTCCGGCGCGCGCAAGCAGCCTGAAACGCAGCGCAACTACCTGCATCGCGGCATTGCCGAACGCAGCTTTGAACGCCGTTTCGGCCTCGCGGATCATGTCCGCGTCGGCGGCGCCAAGCTCGAGAACGGCTTGCTGACCGTCAATCTCGTGCGCGAGCTTCCTGAAATCATGAAACCGCGCAAGATCGAGATCGGTTCTGCAACCGCGACGGCCGCTCCGGCGAAACCGAAAGTGGTTGAGACCAAAGTGGCCAATGACGAGACAGAGGCGGCCTAACGGCTGCTTCGCCCGCCGCGCGGCGATCCCCCTCCCCCCGAAGTTGCGCGGCGGGCCCTTTTTCTGAGAACACTCAAGAGCAGACGGCGTGCGTTCCCCAAGTTCGTTTCTTGGCGCACGCCGTTTTTCTATTCCTCGCCGCCGTCTTCGTCGGCGTCGTCTGAGTCATCGGGTTCCGGTTCGGCCGTCACCGATGCCGGCAGTTTGAGAAAAGCGTCGCAGCCGCTTTCCTCAAGCAGTGCGCTAAGCGCATCGTCGCTGACCTGCCCGCGCTTGCGGCGCAATTCAGCGAAGGCTTTGGCGGCGTAGCGTTGCGGTTTCTGCGCGAACGTCGAGCCCCCGATCTCGACGCTCACACCGTGCGCATCGTTGGCGACGGCGTTGGCGTTGGCGCTGAGCCAAACCAGATAAGCGCTGGCGACCTCGTCTCGCAGCAGCGCAACCAGCGCCCCGCGCACATCGCTCAGACTGCCAAAAGCGCCTTGAACACGCGGTTTGTCCATGCGTTCGATCCAAGCTGCGAGTTTCGGCGACTGGCGCTTGATCATCGCGCCTGGGGTGGGATCAGACAGAAGCTGCGCGAATTGCCCGGCCAAGCCGAAATCCGCCAGGCTCGGCGTGCCGCCAAAGAGATAAGGCTTGTCGCTGAGCACCGCTTCCAGAAGCCCAAGCACACGCGTGAACGAGCCTTCGATCACCGGCGTGGTTTCGGGCGAGGACCCAACGTGATGAAGCCGCGCCACCATGCGCGAGCGTACGCCCTCTTCAGCGTCGGCCGGCGCTGGCGCGCCATCGAAGATCATCTCAACGATGCGGCGCGAGGCGCTTTCCTGATCGTCCGGATAGCTCCAGCGATAGTGAAACATCGCCTTGTTGAGCCACTCGTCCGCGTAGTCTTCGAGCAGCGAAGAGACAAACGCCAAAGCAGCATCGCCCGGCGTAATCGAAGGGTCGGGATATTCGCGCTCCAGCGCCTCAATGATCGGGGTGGAATCCTGCAGCGCCGTATCGGCTGCATCGACAAGCACCGGCATCAGCGGCTGCTTGGCGTACCGGGTGAATTCTTCCTGCCGCGCGTTCGATCGCGCCAGCCATTCGAAATCCAAACCCTTGAAGCGAAGGTATGAGCGAACCTTCAGTGAGTACGGCGAGAGCTCCGCGCCATAGAGGCGGAACGGGGCGGTCATGGGCGAGCCTCCAAATCAAAATCGCCGCACGGCATAGACCGTACGGCGATCGAAGTTCAATTCTGCAAAAGCTGTGGTTCAGACCGGCTTGATGTTGACCGCAGAAGGCTTGTTCTTGCGCGGGTCATTTTCGACATCGAAGCTAACCGCTTGGCCTTCACGCAGGCCATTGAGGCCCGAACGCTCGACCGCACTCACGTGAACGAAAACGTCTTGGCCGCCGCCGTCCGGAGCGATGAAGCCGAAGCCCTTCGCCATGTTGAACCACTTCACCGTACCTGTAGCCATCACTTCACTCCTCGTATTGCACGCCAAGCGGCGCATGGACCGTGCGAAGAACGAAGCCGGCGCGTGGGAGGGCGCGGGTCGGGTCGTCTCGACCTGTAGTCCGTCGCGCATAGGGCCCACCTGCGATGGCAGAGTCAAGCAAAGCTTGACTTTCTAGAACTCCCCCAAATGGGCTATCGGCCAGCATCGGCGGGCGCCGCGCACGTGTGCGCAAATGCGTCCCTATGACCGGATGCCGTAACCCTCGAATGTCGTCGCCACGCTCGGGTCAATAGCAATAGCGGCCGCGAAGTCGGCGTCCGCATTGGCCGCGCGGCCCAGATGGCTCGCCGCAATTCCCCGCCCGTAACGCACCCGCGCGTTGGCGGCGTTCGCCGCGACTGCCTCGTCATAAGCCGCGTAGGCCTGAGCAAAATCCCCTTCGCGCAAATTCAGCAGACCAAGCCCTTCCAGCGCGCCAATTCGATGGGGACTGAGACGCAGCGCCGTCTGACAATCTGTGCGCGCCAAGTCGAGTTGCTCGCCCCAGAGCGCGCGCGTCCAGCATCGCGCACTGTAGCCGATTTGATTGTCGGGAAGGATCGAGATCACGACGCCATAGTCGGCGACGGCTTCGGGGAAGCGCCGGTGCACCATGTGAAGAAGCGCGCGATTGACATAGGCCTGTGCATAACGCGGGCTATAAAATATTGCGCGTGTGAAGTCCGATAAGGCCTCGTCGTCCTGATGCAAGTCGAGATGATGGAGCGCCCTCGAATTGTACATGACTGCAAGTGCGTGGCCGATCGCCAGATTGTAGCGGATGAGTTGTGTGCACGCATAAATCGCATCATTCGGGGGCGTGCCGTGGTCGACGTCATTGCACTGACGAATCAGGCGATTGATCATCAAGCTTTGCGCGCCAGCGCTTGGCGCCATGGACAGGCTCGCCGCCAGCAGTGCACCGGCAAGTGCGACCCGCATCTCAGCGCACCCCAGCCGCCAGCAAATCGTGCATATGCACGACGCCGACCGGCTTACCACCTTCGACAGCGAACAACAGCGTGATGCGCTTGGCGTTCATGATGGCGATTGCGTCAGCGACCGGCGCATCCGGCGCGATTGTCCGGGGATCGGCCGTCATCAAGGCGCGGGCGTCCTTTGCGAACATGTCCGGCGTGAGCCGCCGGCGCAGATCACCGTCGGTGATGATGCCGATGAGCTTGCCGTTTTCAATGACGCCAGCCGCGCCGATGCCGCCGGCGCTCATGGCTTTCAACGCGTCGGGCACCGATGTCGATGGCGAAATCAGCGGATCGCTCTGCCCGACACGCATGATGTCGCGCACCCGCTTCAGGGCGGCGCCGAGTTTGCCGCCGGGATGGATCGCACCGAAATGGTCGGCGGTGAAGCCCCGCGTTTTGAGGAGTGCAACCGCCAGCGCATCGCCGAGCGCCAGGCACATGGTCGTCGATACGGTTGGCGCCGGCGCATCTTCGCTGGCTTCGCCGCAATCCGGCATCACCAGCGCGGCGGTCGATGCGCGCGCGAGTGTTGAGGCCGGCTTAAAGGTCATGCCGATGACCGGAATACCGATGCGATGGCAATGATAGAGCAGATCGGAGAGTTCCGCCGTCTCGCCCGAACGCGAGATTGCCAACACGCAATCGTTCTCCACGATCATGCCGAGGTCGCCGTGGCTAGCTTCGGCAGGATGCACGAACTGCGCGGGCGTGCCGGTCGAAGCGAACGTCGCAGCGATCTTGCGCGCGATGTGGCCGGACTTGCCCATACCCGAGACGATCACGCGGCCCTTGGTGTTGGCGAGCAGCATGACCGCATGCGCGAATGGCTCCGACAGCGCGCCAGCCAATGTTTCGCACAATTGATCGAGTGCGCGCGCTTCAGTGCGAATGGTTTCCTGGCCCGCAGCGACAGCCGCGCGTCCGTCAACGTTCGTGCTCATGGGCCGCGTTTCTAACCGTTACGCGCGCTTTGTCACGGCATTGCACCCGCGCCCACTGAGCGCAGTTGCTCGCGTGCTCCAAGCCAGCTACCAGAGCCGCCTTCATGCGCACCGTGTTCGTCACCGGGGGGGCCGGCTATGTCGGCAGCCACAGCTGCAAGGCGTTCGCCGAGGCGGGCTGGCGCGTCATCGCGTACGACAATCTCAGCCGCGGCTATCGCGACCTGGTGAACTGGGGCGACCTGATCGAGGGCGACCTCAACGACGGCGAGGCATTGAAGGCGGCGCTGGCCAAGACCAAACCGCAAGTCGTGGCGCATTATGCGGCGTTCGCATCGGTGCCGGAATCGATGCGCGAGCCGGACCTCTATTATCGTATCAATGTCGAAGGCACGCGCAGCTTGCTCGCGGCGATGCGCGAGACCGGCGTGAAGCAGCTGGTGTTCTCCTCGTCTTGCGCCACCTTTGGCGTGCACAACGAACTGATCACTGAAGAGACGCGCCAATCGCCGATCAACCCGTACGGCGCCACCAAGATGGTCGGCGAGCGCATGATCCAGGATTTCGGCGCCGCCTACGGCATGTGTTCGGTGATCCTGCGCTATTTCAATGCGGCCGGGGCTGATGCGTCGTTAGAAACTGGCGAGCGCAACACCCACGATCCGCGTGTCATTCCGCTGGCCATTCGCGGGGCGATGGATGGCGGCTTCACCTTCAAGATTTTCGGGGACACGCTCGACACGCGTGATGGTACGTGCGTGCGGGATTATGTGCACGTGACCGATCTGGCGGACGCACATCTGCGCGCGCTCGATTGGCGTGACGCCGGCAAGGAAAGCCAGAGCTTCAATTTGGGTACCGGGACCGGCACGTCCGTAAAAGAGTTGGCGGACGCGGTTGAGCGCATATCGGGCGGCAAAATCACCCGTAAGATCGCGCCGCCGCGTGCAGGCGATCCGCCGAGCTTGGTGGCGAGCGCCCCGAAAGCTGAGCGCGTGCTGGGTTGGAAGCCGCAGCACTCCTCCATCGATACCATTATCCGCACCGCCTGGGCGTGGGCCGAGAAGGATCGCGCGCGCTGATGCCCAATGTGCTGGCTTACGTGGACGAAATGTTCACGCCATCCGAAAGCTTCGTGCACCGCGCCTACCGTGCCTTCGATACGCTGACGCCGATCTTCGTCGGCAACAGCCTGCGCAGTCCCGCACCCGCAGGCACGCAGGTCATCGACATCAAATCGCTACACGGCTCCGGCGGCGAAGCTGGGTTCAAGCAGTTCGGTTGGGTCTCCGAGCAGCTGAAAGAGCGGCTGGCGGCGGAAAAGCCGATCGCCGTTCACGCGCATTTCGGCAAGGGCGGCGTCTACGCGATGCCGCTGGCGCGGGCGCTCAATCTGCCGCTGGTCGTCACTTACTACGGCGGCGACGCGACCAAGAACATGAACACGAGCTGGAATCCGGTTCGCGTCTACAATCGATACCGCAGCGAGATGTGGCGCGAAGCCAAGCTCATTCTGCCCTGCTCCGACTTCATCCGCCGCGAACTCGAGATGCGCGCCTGCCCAAGCGATAAGATGGTCGTGCACTACAATTCAGCCGACCCCGATCGCTTTAATCCTGGCGAAAAGCAAAACATCCTGCTGTTCGCGGGCCGCTGGACCGAGAAGAAGGGCATCGGCACACTGATCTCCGCGCTTTCTCGTGTTGGGCCAAAACTGAAGGGCTGGCGCGTGCGGTTGCTGGGTGACGGCGAACTGAAAGCCCCACTCGTGGCGCAACTCAACGCCGCCGGCGTGCAAGCCGAGTTGCCGGGCTGGATTCCCGCCGACGAAATGCCGAAGCACTTTGCTGAAGCGACAATCGTATGCGTGCCGTCACAACGCGCGCAATCCGGCGATGCTGAAGGTCTGCCGCTCGTCTGCGTTGAAGCAATGCTCTCCCGTTGCGCGCTTGCGGCCACGAAGCATGCGGGCATTCCGGAATGCGTTGAGGACGGAACGACCGGCTATCTAGTCGATGAGCGCGATGACGTGGCGCTGGCGGATCGGATTGGACGGATGCTTGACGATCCGGCTCGAACGCGCGCAATGGGCGAAGCGGGACGTGTGCTGGCGTTAGACCGGTTCAATTTGCAGAAACTCTCGCGCCGCTTGCAGGATCATCTGCTGCGCGTCGCGAGGGAAAAAGAGCTGGCGGGACCGCGGGGTTAGCGGTTTGGGAGCGCAGACGGCCCCGCCAGAGTTGCCGGCGCTTACGCAAAGATGCGCGCACCGACGGCCAGGACTGGCAAAGCAACAATCAGGATCAGCAGCGCCGAGACTGCGACCGACGCCGCTTTCACCGCCAGCGGCGTGCCGTGCTCAAGCGCATCGATGTAAAGACCATTACGCATTTCCAAATCTCCGTGTTTTTCCGGCTGCAAAGTGGAGATGGGAGCTCGACCCCTTGACCGCGAACGAGCAGATGACGACCTGGATGTGAGCGGAATTCACAACCCGCCGGGGGTCGCCAGTGGCGCATTTGCCTTCACTTCAAACGCTGCGCGCCTTCGAGGCGGCTGGCCGTTTGCAGTCCTATTCCAAGGCGGCTGAAGAGCTTGGCCTCACTCACGGCGCGGTCAGCCATCGCATCCGCGAGTTGGAAGATCGCATGGGCGCGAAACTCTTCCGCCGCGCCGGAAACACCATGCTGCCGACGGAAGCTGGCTCGAAATTGCTAGCGCAAGTGCGCGGCGGCCTGAGCTTACTGGATCAGGCCTTCGCAACCCCGCGCCAACGCGCGGCCGCGAAACGCCGGCACGTCGTCATCACGGCGGTGCCCAGCCTTGCATCGACCTGGCTCTACGCGCGGCTCGCCGAATTTCGCACGGAGCACGGATATCGATGTCGAGCTGCGCGTCAGTGAAGTGCTCGCCGATTACAAGCGCGAGGGCGTCGATGTTGGCGTGCGGCTGGGTCTAGGCGGTTGGCCAGGTTTGAACACGACGAAGCTCTTTGACGAGGCGCTGACACCGGTGTGTTCGCCTGCGTTTCTGGAACGCCATCAGCTGACGAAGCCGGAAGATCTCGGCCGCGTGCCGCTCCTCCGCAATGTGTGGACCTCGTGGGCGCGCTGGTTTCGCGCAGCCGGGCTCGATTGGGGCGAACCCTCGAGCGGTCCGATGTTCGACGACTCGCCGCTTCTGCTGCGGGCAGCGCTCGCTGGCGAAGGCGTGGCGCTCGGCCGCCACTGGCTGGCGGTCGACGAAGTCCGCGCCGGCCGCCTGGTGGCGCCGTTCGAACTCTCGGTACGCGACGATTTCTCGTACTGGCTGGCTTGGCCTCCAGGGCGCAGCACTAATCCCGATGCCGCCTATCTGCGCGAATGGCTGCAGGGCCGCGCCGCCAGCGAGGAACCGCCGTGCACCGTCGCACAGACCATTGCTGCGCCCTGAAGCATGGACTTTACGCACTTCGTCTCGACGCTGCCGTGGGGCATTTATCTCCTCATCGTCGTCACGCCGTTCATTCAGGAAGACACCGCTGTTATTGGCGCGGCGACGGCGTCGATCTCCGGGGCCGATCCGTTGGCCTGCTACGTCCTGCTAGTGCTCGGCATCACCGGCAGCGACTTGTTCAAATATTGGGTCGGCCGCGCCTCGCACGCCTTCGCTTGGACACGGCGGATGACACGACGCGCCGACGTTCTCGCCGCGCGCGAGCGCGTGTTGAAGCGGCTCGGCCTGACGCTGGTGATCGCCCGCTTCGTGCCGGGTACGCGCATCCCCCTGTTCATAGCGTCGGGACTTTTCCACGCACCGTTCGGGCGCGTGGCTGCCTACGTCATTGGCACGGCTTTCCTCTATGCCGGCGTCATCTTTGCGATTTTCCACGCGCTGGGCGCCACGATGGGCGAGGAAGCCCGGCGGACCCTGCCGTATGTTGCGCTCGGTATGGTCGTCTTGGTCATGATCGCCCAGTTCGTCTATTCGGCGCTGGCCCGCAGGGCAGCCATGCGGTTGAGCCCCGCGCCCGAGGAGCCTATGTCGTGAGCTTGAAGAGGACGCTGAATGGCCGCCGCCACCCCCGCGCACACGATCCGGATTCCGCGCGTTGAATCGACGCCGCTGGAGATCAGCAACACTCTGCCGCTGACCTTCATCTGCGGCCCCTGTCAGCTCGAGAGCCGCGGGCATGCGTTGGAGACGGCGGAGTTTCTGCGCGACGTGTTCAAGCGCGCCGGCGCCGGCTTCATCTACAAAACCAGTTTCGACAAAGCCAACCGCTCCAGCTTGCACACCAAGCGCGGCGCCGGGCTTTCAGTAGCTGGGCCAATCTTCGAAGAAATCCGCACCAAGCTCGGTGTCCCGGTGATCACCGACGTGCACCTGCCGGATCAGTGTGAAGACGTCGCGGAAGTCGTCGACGTGTTGCAGATCCCCGCTTTCCTCTGCCGCCAAACGGACTTGCTCGTCGCAGCCGCAGAAACCGGCAAACCGATCAACGTGAAGAAGGGTCAATTCCTGGCGCCGTGGGACATGAAGAATGTGCTCGCGAAAATTACTGATAGCGGCAATCCGAACGTGATGGCCTGCGAGCGCGGCGCGAGCTTTGGGTACAACACGCTGGTCTCCGATATGCGCGCGCTGCCGATCCTCAAGAGCTTCGGCGCACCGGTGGTGTTCGACGCCACGCACTCTGTGCAGCAGCCCGGCGGTCGCGGCGACACCAGCGGCGGCGAGCGCCAATTCGTACCGATATTGGCGCGCGCCGCGGTGGCGATCGGCGTGGCGGCGGTGTTTTTGGAAGCCCACCCCGACCCCGACCACGCGCCCAGCGATGGCCCTAACATGGTGCCGTTCGATCAGCTCGAGGACCTGGTGCGCGACCTCGTGGCGTTCGACCGGCTCGCGAAGCAAAGAGCCGTCGCGGCGGAATAATTGGCGCCCACGATCAAGACTTAAGCTTCGCCCCCGGTCGCGATTGATGTGAGCCCAAAATTGCGCTGAGGCGCGAACACGCTTAAGGCCGTCCCATGTTCGAACGACGCATCTTGGTTACCGGCGGCTCCGGTTTTCTCGGCTCGCATCTCTGCGACAAGCTGGTGGCGCGGGGCGATGATGTTGTTTGCGCCGACAACTTATTTACCGGCAGGAAGCGCAACATCGCGCATCTGATCGGCAAACCGAACTTCGAATTCCTCCGTCACGACGTGACCTTTCCGCTCTATGTCGAGGTAGACCAGATCTACAATTTGGCCTGCCCCGCCAGTCCCGTGCATTACCAGCACGACCCTGTGCAAACGACCAAGACCAGTGTGCACGGCGCCATCAACATGCTGGGGCTCGCCAAACGGCTGCGCGCGCGCATTTTTCAAGCGTCCACTTCGGAAGTGTACGGCGATCCCGACGTGCATCCGCAGCCGGAAGACTATTGGGGGCGCGTCAATCCGATCGGCATCCGCTCCTGCTACGATGAAGGCAAGCGCTGCGCCGAGACTCTGTTCTTCGATTACTATCGCCAGCACAAACTCGACATTCGCGTGGCGCGCATCTTCAACACCTACGGCCCGCGCATGCACCCGAACGACGGACGCGTGGTCTCAAACTTTATCGTGCAAGCACTGAAAGGGCAGGACATCACGCTCTACGGCGACGGCCTGCAGACGCGCTCGTTCTGCTACGTCGACGACCTGATCGACGCCTTCGTCGCCTATATGGACAAGGACGGCGATCTCCCGGGACCAATCAATCTCGGTAATCCGAAAGAATTCACGATGATCGAACTCGCGGACGCAGTGATCGAACTGACCGGGTCGGAGTCGCAAAAAATTTTCAAGCCTCTCCCCAGCGACGACCCCAAACAGCGCCAACCCAACATCGACAAGGCCAAAACCACGCTGGGCTGGACGCCAAAGATCGAACTGCGCGAAGGCCTCACACGGACGATCGCCTATTTCGACAGCCTGCTCCGCGAAGGCGATCCGCTCATCGTCGGACGCTAGGGCCTATCCCACTTAGCGAAGAAGCTCGTGTTCTGCGCGCGCGCTTCGGTTTCCAGCAAACCGATTTCAACCGCAATGCCCGCTGCGCGTAGTCGCTCAACACCGACGCCTGCCGACATGGGATGGGGATCGCGCGTAGCGATTACAGCGCGCGAGATATGCGCTTGGATAAGCAGGTCGGAACAGGAGACAGCACCGCTAGAGCGATGCGCACACGGCTCAAGCGTCACATAGGCAGTTGCGCCACGCGCGTTGTCGCCTGCTCGCGCGAGCGCCTGTTCCTCAGCATGCGGCCGACCACCATCAGCGGTGGCGCCTTCGCCGACGATGGCCACGTCATTGACGATCACACAGCCGACAGAAGGGTTGTCGCCAGTGCGGCCGACGCCGAGCGCTGCAAGCGCCAGGGCATGGCGCATGTGAGCGTCATCGCTCATGGCACAACGTGAAAACGCATAGCGAACTCGTAGGTCCGGAGTTCGACACCCTTGCTGCGCTTCGCGGCTGCGCGGATTCGATCGGGAAATTCGGCAGCAATCAAGATCGCTCGGACGGACTCTCCTCGCTCCTCTTCCAGCGCTTGGGCATACCCAAGCGTCTGCTCAAGCGCGCCGGGGGGACAGATACCGGCCTTCAGTTCAATAACTGTGAGGCCATTCGATTTGTCGCGAGCCAATATGTCGATGCGGCCTGTAGCAACGGCCACCTCAACATCGTCCTCCTTCAGACCGGTCTCCAGCGCGTCCAATTGCTTTCGAACCGCCGCGTGCATCTCACGCTCCAGCCGGAACACCAGGCCGGGTTGCTCCGCATCGTCTTCGGTCAGGTCAGGGGGGAGATCACCTCCGCCGGTCGATTCATCAAGAGAGAACTCAACGTAGGCTTTGAGGACAGAACGCGCGTGGCTTGGGTAGGAGACGAAGGGTTCTTCGTCGTACGTTTGGCCCCACTTTAGAACCTTTTCGACACCGTCCGATGCCATGTGTTCGTCCAGCCCGCCGATCGCGTCATTTATTCGCCTGAGGTACGAATTGTAGGTGTTGAGTGTGCTTGGCTTGGCGCCTTTCACCCGAACGAAATACTCTTTGAACTCTTGCGCCCGATACATGGATGGTCCCCGTCAGGCTGGCAGCGGCGGCAATTTTTCCGCGCGCGCTTCATCCAAATAGCGCGCAGCGCATGGCTTCAAGTTGGCGTCCAGCTCAATCCGCAACGGATTGCCGGTCGGCATCTCCACGCCGATGATGGCTTCATCCGACACCGCGAACAAATGTTTCACGATCGCCCGCAGCGAATTGCCGTGCGCAGCGACGATCAGATTTCTTCCTGCGCGGATATCGGGCGCGATCGTCTCGTTCCAATACGGCAGCACACGGTCGAGCGTTGTTTTCAGCGACTCTGTCGCCGGCAAATTGCGCACTCCGGCGTAACGGCGATCTCCCGCGAAATCGTAGTCGCCGCCGGGCGCGAGCGGCGGTGGCGGCACATCGTAGCTCCGACGCCAGACCTTCACCTGCGCTTCGCCGTGCTTGGCGGCGGCTTCCGCCTTGTTGCCGCCCGTCAGCGCGCCGTAATGACGCTCGTTCAATCGCCAATCCTTCTCCACTGGCAGCCAGTTCAGCTTCGCTGTTTCAAGCGCCAGATTGCCCGTGCGCACAGCGCGCGTCAGCACCGAGGTGTAGAGTTTTTCGAACGGAGCACCGCTTGCCGCCAGCAGATCGCCCGCACGACGCGCCTGCGCCTCGCCCTCGGCGGTGAGGTCCACGTCGACCCAGCCGGTAAAGCGGTTTTCCAGATTCCACTGGCTCTGGCCGTGGCGCAGCAATGCGAGAAACGTCATGGGCGCCTGCCTTTCAGCCCTGGTCCGGTGCGTCAAGAGCCGAAGCCGCCTAGGCGGGCGCGGGTTGGACCGCTAAACCGGCGCAAGATGCGCACGTGGCTCCTGCACCCGATTGTCTTTTACCCGTTAGCCATGGTCCTCGCCGCCTTGGTGATCGCGATCAGCGCGCGGCCACAATCCTGGCCACGCGCGCCGGCGCCGGTCAGTGGCCAAACCGCAGGCGCGGCGCTGGTGCTTTCACAAGCCAGCTTCGATTCGCCGGCTAGCGATCCCGACCAGAACCTCTACGTCACGCGCAACTTTCTCGGCCAAGCGCAAGCGCTCCGCCTGGCTGTGCAGCCGAACAAGGATGGTCCCGGTCCTGCCGATCACGGCATCCAGATCTTACTGACGCCGACGGCAGCCGCGGCCTTGGCGGGCCGTCCGGCAACCATTCTCGTGACGTACAATCCTCTCGCCGTGAACGCAGCGACCGGCTTGGCGGTCAGTCTGCAAGGCGCCGGGTCCGCCGTGTGGGTCACACAAACCGCGCCGCCTCAGCACGGGGCGCTCAGGTTCGAAGTCCCCAGCCAAACCGGCGTCACGGCTGTCGGCCTCCGCGCGATGAGCACCAATGCAAATCAGCGCGAGGCCTATGGGCTCGAAATCACGCGTATTTCCATCACGCCGCACCCGTAAACCAGGCGGGCGCATTGAACTTTGCGGGCTTTTCGCCCAAACACCCGCTCTCCCCGGCCACCTGGAATTTGACCCATGCTGCCTGCGCCCCGCGCAAGCCTCGCGCCTAACACCGCTGAGTTCGAAACGCTGCCGCTGGTAAAGCCGACAGGCTTTCGCGAATACGACGCGCGCTGGTGGTTCGGGATTCCGAGTTCGGACAAAGCGCCGGAGCTAAACCTGCTCGGCGTGCAAGCGCTGGGCTTGGGCCTTGGCACGCTGATCCGCGAGATGGGTGTCGAGCGCAGGATCGTGGTGGGGCACGACTACCGCTCTTATTCGCTCACCATCAAGCAAGCGCTGACGCTGGGCCTGCTGCAGGCCGGCATGGAAGTGCACGACATCGGCTTGGCGCTTTCGCCGGTGGCGTACTTCGCACAATTTGCGCTCGACATTCCGTGCGTGGCGATGGTGACCGCCAGCCACAACGAAAACGGTTGGACCGGCGTGAAGATGGGCGCGAACAAGCCGCTCACCTTCGGTCCGGAAGAAATGGGCAAGCTGCGCGACATCGTCATCGCCGGCGCCTTCAAGCCGCACGCGGGCGGCAACTACATTCGCGTCGAGAACTTCCGCGAGCGCTATCTCGAAGAAGTCACCAAGGGCGTAAAGCTAACGCGTCCGCTCAAAGTCATCGCCGCCTGCGGCAACGGCACGGCTGGCGCGTTCGGCCCCGAAGCGTTGAAGCGGATTGGCGCGGAGGTGATCCCGCTCCACACGGACCTCAACTGGAATTTCCCTAACTACAACGCCAACCCCGAAGACGCCGAAATGCTGCACGACATGATGCACGCGTTGAAGCAACACGGCGCCGACGTCGCGATTGGCTTCGACGGTGATGGCGATCGTTGCGGTGTTGTCGATGACGAGGGTGAGGAGATCTTCGCCGACAAGATTGGCCTGATCCTCGCGCGTGATCTCTCCGCGCAACACGCCAACGCAACCTTCGTGGTCGATGTGAAATCTACTGGCCTCTACGCCATCGATCCCGTTCTCAAAGCCAACGGCGCGAAAGTCGATTACTGGAAGACCGGCCATTCCTACATCAAGCGCCGCACCACCGAGCTCGGCGCGCTCGCCGGCTTCGAGAAGTCGGGCCACTTTTTCTTCCGCGAACCGCTGGGCCGCGGCTATGACGACGGCATCGTCGCCGGCATCGCCGTACTAAAAATGCTCGACCGCAATCCCGGCAAGAAGCTCAGCGATCTGCGCAAAGCGCTGCCGAAATCCTTCACCTCGCTCACCATGAGCCCGCACTGCGACGACGAGAAGAAGTACGGCATCGTCGATAAAGTGGTGGCGGACTATCAAGTGCTCGCGCAAAGCGGCGGCAAGATTCTTGGCCGCGCCATCCGCGACGTGAACATCGTGAACGGTGCACGTGTGACGCTGGAAGACGGCGCCTGGGTGCTAGTGCGCGCCTCCTCCAACAAACCGGAATTGGTCGTGGTGGTTGAAAGCATGACCAGCGACGACGACATGAAGGCGCTCTTCCGCGATGAAGTGAAACCGCGCCTCGCCCGCTTCCCCGAAGTCGGCGCCTACAATCAGGAGATTTGATCCATGCGCGTGACCATGATCGGCACGGGCTATGTCGGCCTCGTTTCAGGCGCGTGCTTCGCGGATTTCGGTCACACGGTGACGTGTGTCGACAAGGACGCCTCCAAGATCGAACGCCTGAAGAAGGGCGAAATTCCCATCTTCGAACCTGGCCTCGATGAGTTGGTAAAGGACAATGTCGAGCAAGGCCGGCTCTTCTTCACGACCGACCCGACCGAAGCCATCCGCGGTGCGGATGCCGTGTTCATCGCGGTGGGCACGCCGTCACGCCGCGGCGATGGGCACGCCGATCTATCATACGTTTATGCGGCTGCCGAAGACATCGCCGGCCTGATGGACGGCTATACAGTCGTCGTCACCAAATCGACGGTGCCGGTCGGCACCGGCGATGAAGTCGAAGAGATCATCAAGAAGAAGCGCCCCGACGCACAATTCGCGGTCGTCTCCAACCCCGAATTCCTGCGCGAGGGCGCGGCAATCAGCGACTTCAAGCGGCCTGACCGGGTTGTCGTCGGCACAGATGATGAGCGGGCGCGCGAGCGCATGCGAGACCTCTATCGCCCGCTGAACTTGAATGAAACGCCGATCATCTTCACCGCCCGCCGCACGTCGGAGCTGATCAAGTATGCGGCCAACGCCTTCCTGGCGATGAAGATCACCTTCATCAACGAAGTGGCCGATCTCTGCGAGGAAGTCGGCGCCAACGTGCAAGAAGTCGCGCGCGGGATCGGCCTCGACAACCGCATCGGCCGCAAATTCTTGCACGCGGGGCCAGGCTATGGCGGTTCGTGCTTCCCGAAGGACACGCTGGCGCTGATGAAGACCGCGCGTGACGCAGGCGCTCCGATCGAGCTCATCGAAACCACCGTGCGCGTGAACTCGGCGCGGAAGCAAAAGATGGCGCAGAAGATCATCGAGGCGCTCGACGGCAACGTGAAGGGCAAAACCATTGCAGTGCTCGGCCTGACCTTTAAGCCGAACACGGACGACATGCGCGACGCGCCGGCGCTGGAAATCGTGCCGACGCTCCAAGCCGAAGGCGCGCGCGTGCGCGCGTTCGATCCGGAAGGCATGACCGAAGCCAAGCACATGCTGAAGGACGTGACCTTCGCGTCCGGCCCCTATGATTGCGTGCAAGGCGCCGACGCGGTGGTGATCATCACCGAATGGGATCAATTCCGCGCCCTCGACTTCGACCGCATCAAGGACGCGCTCAAGGCGCCGGTGGTGATCGACCTTCGCAACGTCTATCGCCCGGAAGACATGCGCGCCAAGGGCTTCACATACGTGAGCGTCGGACGGGCCTAGGTTTGTCCGACATCCTGGGCACGCGTAGCTTAACCGGAATCCAGGAGTGCTGGCTCACTGCGCGTTGTCCCTGGATCCTGGCCGTGCTTCGCACGTCCAGGATGACGGCGTATAGTGGTCACTGACTTAGCAGCAACGGCCCAACCATGGCTCTCCGCAAGTTTTCCGAGATCGTAAAGCTGGCGGAGAAGCATCACAGCAAAGCGGGACTGAAGGCGAAGCTTGCCGAGCACGGTTACGGCAAGCCTGGAAGCCTGAAGCAAAGCGATGACCGCTTCCTCGCCGGCATGTCGAAAGCAGTGTTCTCGGCTGGCTTCTCGTGGGAGGTGATCGAGAACAAATGGCCAGGCTTCGAAGAAGCCTTCGACCATTTTGATCCGCACAAAGTCGCCTTCTACGCCGATCGCGATATCGCGCGCTTACTCAAAGACACGCGCATCGTCCGCAACGGCGCCAAGATCCAAGGCACCATAGCCAATGCGCGCTTCGTTGTGGAAACAGCAAAGGAGCACGGCTCATTCAGCAAATTCCTGAAGAGCTGGCCGATGACAGATCAGGTCGGCTTGTTGGAGCATTTCAAAAAGAACGCCTCGCACCTCGGCCCCAGCGGCGCGATGTACTTCCTACGCTCCAACGGGTGGGACGCATTCATCCTGTCGCCGGATGTCACCAAAGCGCTGATCCGCGAGAAAGTGATCACTAAAGTGCCGACCTCGAAAGCCGACATGAGGGCCGTCCAGGCCGCGTTCAACGCTTGGACCGCAGAGAACGGTCTCCCCCAGAAGGATGTGAGCCGCATCCTCTCCTTCAGCGTCGGACCGAGTGCCTAACGGGATTGTGTGCGCGTTGATCGCGCATCGGCTTGCCGGCATGCCCTCGCCAACTCAAACTCCGCGCAATGACGTTCCAATCACGCCTCACCGCCTGGCCGCCGATGCCGCCCTCTTACACCAGCGTGCACGAAGATCGCTGCGCCGCCGATCCTGACGCGCCGCTGAAGGATTGGATATATAAGGCGCCGGCGATCGGCTTCGTGCTTTCGGGCTGGTTCGACTATCTCGCCGAGGGGCGCACTGCACTCGCGGCGCCGGGCGCCATCGTGCTGGGCAACGCCGGAGAGCACTTCAATGTCCGCCACCATGACACCGCCGGCAACAAGCGCCTTGTCGTGCTGCTGAAGCAGACAATGCTCGATGACATCGCGAGCGATGCTGGCCTCGATGCGCCGCGCTTCTCAACGACAACGCTCGCCCCAGGTCCCGATGCCACACGCATGTATGCGTGGATGCGCGGCATCGCGCTCGGTGGCGAAGTGGCTGAGGACTGCGAAATCGCATTAGCGCAAGCGGCGCTCGCTGCGCCGGCGGCGGTACGCTGCGAAACGATCAGCGCCTCGGTCCGTAGGCGTGCCCTGGACGCGGCGCGCTACATCGAGGCGCACTACGCCGAGCCGTGCGGGCTCGCGATGCTGGCCGATGTCGCCGACACCAGCCGCTATCAGTTGGCGCGCGCGTTCAACGCGACTATGGGTCAAAGCCCGATCCAATATCTGATCAACACCCGAGTGCGCGCCGCGGCAGACGTTTTGCGCACCACGTCGACTCCGATTACCGAAGTAGCGTTCGATGTCGGGTTCAATGACGTCTCCCATTTCTACTATTGCTTCAAATCCGCGCTCGGCGTCACGCCGCGCCAATGGCGACTGACGCACTAGCGCAACAAAGCCCAAGATTTGCGCCGCGATCCGCGCTCATCTGGGCCATTTAGCGAGCTCGGGATGACGATTGGCGAAGGGATGTCGGGCGCAGGGCGCGCGCTTCTTGTTCTGGGTCTAGCGGGCACGGGTGCGCTCTGCCTAATCTATGCCGGTCTCGATCCACAATGGCAACATCCGCCCGGAAGCCTCAACAACGCGACCCTCGCCTATGCAAATGGCGCATTACTGATTGCGCTGAGCTTGGCTCTACTCCTCCCCAAGCTTCGCGCGATCGGTGGTTATGCACTGGCGGCCTTCCTTGTTCTCTGGGTGCTTACGTTGGCGGTTCCGCGCATCATCGCCGGCGAGGAAGCTGCATGGCTAGCGCCAGCTGAAGTACTGACGGTCGCCATCGGCGCTTGGATTGCGAGTGGCGACGGCAGGGCCATGCGGCCACTTGAAGTGCTGTTTGGGCTCTGCCTAATCACCTTCGGCGTCGCTCACTTCCTCTATCTCGACCTCACCGCCCACATGATCCCGAGCTTCATTCCGTTTCACTTGCAGCTCGCGGCCTTCACCGGCGCTGGCCACATTGCTGCTGCACTGAGTGTGATTTCCGGCATTCTCGCGTGGCTCGGCTCGGCGTTGTTGGCGCTCATGTTCAGCCTGTTCGTGCTGTTGCTGCACGTTCCACGCGTGCTGGCCGATCCCGGAAGTCGGCTGGAATGGACGATGCTGTTTCACGCGACAGCCCTGACAGGCGCCGCGTGGCTGATTGCGGGTGACATCTGGAAAGGCCGCTCGATCACGCAAACGCGATGACGGCGCGCAAGATCGCCCAAGAATACGTTGCACGCCCCACGATCCTCTCGCGAGACACAGCGGAGGACTTGAAATGCGGACCCTGATTGCACTGACCGCCCTTGGAGTGACGATTGCGGTCTCGCCAGCGCTAGCGCAGATGGGCGGCGGTATGGGAATGGGCTCGTCGCAGCCATCTGGCCCAAACCCGCAACAAGCCTATGCTGCCGGCGTCGCCGCCTACAACGCGCACAATTACGCCGAGGCGATCCAGCAGCTCCGCGCAGCCCACAGCGCCGTTCCCAATAATGGCGGCGTCAACTTCGCGCTTGGACTTGCCTACATCGGCGCGGGCCAAAAACAGGACGCGCGCGAAGCGTTCACACGCGCGGTTCGCGATCGTAACGCGCCGCCTGGCGCCTACCTGCAGCTCGGGCTGGTTTCGCTCGACCTTGGCGATCGGGCAGCGGCCACAGCGCAGCAAGCTGCGGTGCAGGCTCAGTTGAGCCGCTGCGACGCGGCCTGCGGCGATGCGAGGCGCACGCAGTGGCAAGCAGCCTACGATCAACTCACGCAAGCTCTCGCCGCGCCTAGCTGAATATTTTCCCTTCGGCCTCAGAGTGCCACTTCCAGGCGTCGGCAATGATGGCATGGATATCGCGCTCCGGGCTCCAGCCGAGTTCGCGCTTGGCAAGCGCGTTGTCGGCGAGCAGTGCCGGCGAGTCGCCATCGCGGCGCGGGGCCGACGCTGCGGGGACATGCCTGCCGGTCACCTTCTCAATCGCGGCCAAAAGCTCAAGCACCGTGACCCCGGTGCCTGTGCCAAGGTTGGCGGCAAGATTTTCGCCGCCGCCGAGCAGGCGTTCAATGGCGCGTACGTGCGCGTCGGCGAGGTCCAGCACATGAACGTAGTCGCGTAGGCAGGATCCGTCGCGGGTGCCATAGTCTGAACCGAATACTTTGAAACTGTCGCGCCGACCGAGCAGCGTGAACAGCGCCAGCGGGATGGCGTGCGATTCTGGTTCGTGGCGTTCGCCGATGCCTTCATCGGGCGCGGCCCCGGCGGCGTTGAAATAGCGCAAGTGCGCAAACTTGGTTCCGTAAGCCGCGGCGATGTCGCGGCTGATGCGTTCGACCATCAGCTTGGTCCAACCGTACGGGCTCACGGGCTGCTGCCGGTGGGTTTCATCCATGGGCAGCGACAGTGGCTCGCCGTAGGTCGCGCACGTGGACGAAAACACGAATGGTCCGACGCTTTGTTCCCGCATGACGTCAAACAGCGTCAACGCACCGCTGACATTGTTTTCGTAGAATCGATCCGGATGCGCGACCGACTCCCCAACCTCGATTGACGCCGCGCAGTGCAAGACGGCATCCGGACGATGTGTCGTAAACACGTCGGCGAGGCGGGCTTTATCGCGAATGTCTCCGTCTTCGAACGGGCCCCACTTCGCAAAGTTGCGGTGGCCGTTGGACAAATTGTCGTAGACAACGGGCTTGTGCCCCGCGCGCGAAAGCGCGAGGCAGCAGTGCGCGCCGACATAGCCGGCGCCGCCGGTCACCAGAATTGTCGCCATGGCGACGCCCTGTTAGAGGCTTGAACGCATGAACGCCACTGGTTTCGCCGCGACGTCGCAAGCCTGGTCCAAAGTCGAACAGGAGGCGGCGCGGTTGGAGAAAACTCGGCTGCTGGATTTGTTCGCGGCGGACGCGGAGCGTGCGCAGAAGCTGACATTCGAAGCGCCACATCTGATCGCCGACTTCTCCAAGCAGCGGATTGATGGCGCGGCGCTGGCCGCCCTTAACCAAGTCGCCGCCGCCGCTGATTTCGATGGATGGCGCGCCAAAATGTTCGCAGGCGATGAAGTCAACCTGACCGAACATCGGCCGGCTATGCATTGGGCGCTTCGCGCGCAGCAGCCTCGCCCGGAGGTCGCGGCTGTGCGCCGAAAAATGGCTGCATTCGCAAACGCCATTCGTCCTGACATCGACGCGGTCATTCATCTTGGCATTGGTGGCTCCGATCTCGGTCCACGCTTGCTGATCGACGCCCTGAAGCCGCACCGCCGCAAAGGCTTGGACGTTCGCTTCGCAGCGAATGTCGACGGCGCAGACGTCGCCGACGCCATCGACGGGCTCGATCCCAAGCGCACGCTGCTGGTCATTGTCTCCAAGACCTTCACGACCCAAGAAACCCTGGCGAACGCCACTTTCGTGCGCGCTTGGGGCCCTGCACATATCGCCGCGGCGACCGCTGCGCCCGAGAAGGCGCAAGCCTGGGGTATTCCGGCGGATCGGGTGTTTGAATTCTGGGATTGGGTCGGCGGGCGCTATTCGCTGTGGTCAAGCGTCAGCTTGTCGTGCGTTGTCGGGCTCGAAGACGGCGTGTTCGATCGCATTCTGGCGGGCGCGGCCGAGATGGACGAGCACTTCCACACGGCGCCTTTTGCGAAGAACCTGCCTGCGCTCGCCGCGGCCCTGCAGATGTGGAATCGCGAAGCGCGCGGCCGCGGCTCATATGCGCTCATCCCGTACGCCGAGCGCCTGCGGCAACTGCCCGCCTACATGCAGCAGCTCGAAATGGAATCGAACGGCAAGCACGTTACGCGCGACGGCGAGACACTGGCGCGGCCAGCTGCGGGCGTGACTTGGGGTGCGGCGGGCACCAACGCGCAGCACTCGTTCTTCCAATTGCTTCACCAGGGTGTCGAAGAAATTCCCGTGGAGTTCATTTTGTTTGGCGGCCCCCACGAGGGCCCGCCAGCGCATCGCGCCAAACTGTTCGCGAACGCCCTAGCGCAGTCGCGCGCGCTGATGGTGGGTAAGAGCGCTGAAGCGGCGCGCGCGGAGATGATTGCCAAGGGACTGAGCGCAGACGCGGCGGAGGCGCTTGCGCCGCACCGCGCGTTCACCGGCAATCGCAGCTCAACAACCTTGTGCATGGATGCACTGTCGCCCGAGGCCCTCGGCGCCCTAATCGCCTTCTACGAGCACCGCACCTTCACCCAGGGCGTCATGGCCGGGATCAATTCCTTCGATCAATGGGGGGTCGAACTCGGCAAGGACATGGCCAACCGGCTTTCCCCTCCGCTCGAAGGCGGCGAGGAACCACAAGACCTGGACCCCAGCACCAAGGCCTGGATCGCGCGCCTCAAATCCTAACGGCGCAAGACCGTTTCAACGGCCCGGCCTATCGGGTAAGAGAGGCCTCGAAGGGATGGTCGCGCGCCTGGGCCGGGCGGCGTTGTTGGGGATTGGAGATGCGCAAGGCGCTTACTATCAGCCTGTTTTGTCTTGCGTTCGCAGGCGTCGCGGCCGCGCAGGACGACGGCCGCTATGATCCCCTGGGTCAAGCCCACCTAAACAGATCCAACGACCGGCAGGGTCAGAACGGCCAAAGCCACGGCAACGGTCAAGGACAGCAAGGCCACGAGACGCCGCCACCGCCGCCAATTCCACGCTGCGCCGATCTTGCCGTGACCTCGCTCGGCTTTGTGACGTCGATCCCTGGCCAGGCGCCGTTGGCGGCGGGCGAAGTCGCGCTCCAGTACGACGTTCATAACGCCGGCACGTCGATGTACGTCGCCCCGAGCGGCGCTTCGCAATCGCTTACCCTGGAGTACACAACGCCAAGCGGCGTCCACCAAGTCGCCAGCATGCCGTTGTCGCCGCGCGGAACGCCTTCTGGCGCCACACCGGCATCGGCCGGCGGCGTTACACTGGCGGAGGGCGCGAGTTGGCGCGGCTACATGCGCTTCAACTTGCCGGCGGAAGCGCGCCGCTGGCCGTTGCGGCTGAAGCTGAGCTTTGCGCAAAGCGCTTCGCCCTATGCCGCGCGTATCAGCGATTGCGACCCCGACAACGATCAAGTCGTGGTGCCGCGTTCGCAGTTGCCGCCGCCGCCCGCGCAGTCGCCGAGCTAAGCCGCCTTAGCGGCCGCCACGACCACGCTTTTCAGCTCAGCGACGACGCCACGCACCAGCGTCTCGTCGTCGCCCTCAGCCATAATGCGCACGAGCGGCTCAGTGCCGCTCTTGCGCACCAGTAGACGACCCTTGCCGCCTGAAAGGGAGGCTTCTGCTGCCTTGATCGCGTCCTTCACCGCGGCGGCTTCCATCGGATCAGGCTTGCCGCGCTCGTAGCGCACATTTTCGAGCACTTGCGGCGCGGGATCGAACAGTTTGCAGACTTCACTCGCCGGCTTGGTGGATTGCACGATCACCGCAAGCACTTGTAAGGCCGCGAGCAGCCCGTCTCCGGTGGTGGAGAAGTCCGACAGGATGATATGGCCGGATTGTTCGCCGCCGACATTGTAGCCCTTGGCGCGCATCTGCTCGACGACGTAACGATCGCCAACATTGGTGCGTTCGAGTTTCAGCTTCAGGCCGTCGAGAAAACGCTCAAGCCCCAGATTGCTCATCACCGTCGCCACGATGCCCGGCTTGGTGAGCGCGCCGCTCTGCTTCCAGCTTTTAGCGATCAAAGCCATCAACTGGTCTCCATCGATCGAATGTCCCTTCTCGTCCACGATCGCCACGCGATCTGCATCACCGTCGAGCGCGATGCCAAGGTCGGCGCGATATTTGAGCACCGCTTCCTTAAGCGCGCGGGTATCAGTGGATCCAACCTCCTCGTTGATGTTGAAGCCATCTGGCTCAACGCCGATCTTGATGACCTCGGCGCCAAGCTCATACAGCGCGACCGGCGCAACTTTGTAGGCGGCGCCATTGGCGGCATCGATGACAATGCGAAGTCCCTTCAGCGTGAGCTTCTTCGGGAATGTGGCTTTGACGATCTCAACATATCTCGCTTGGGCGTCGTCAATACGGCGGGCGCGGCCGAGCATGTTTGGTTCGGCTAAGTGTTCGTCGAGCTTTGAATCCATAAGCTGCTCGATCTCGAGTTCAGCGCCGTCCGACAACTTGTAGCCATCAGGCCCAAACAGCTTGATCCCATTGTCGGCGAACTTGTTGTGGGAGGCTGAGAGCATGACGCCCAGGTCGGCGCGTAAACTGCGCGTCAGCATCGCCACGGCAGGCGTCGGCAGCGGCCCGAAAAGCACTACGTCCATGCCGGCAGCGGTGAACCCGGCCGTCAAAGCCGGCTCAAGCATATAGCCCGAAAGCCGGGTGTCCTTGCCGATCACCACCAGGTGGCGGCGATCGTCCGCGCTCATGAAGCGCTTGCCGGCGGCGAGACCGACGCGCATGGCCACTTCCGGCGTCATCGGATAACGGTTTGCCGTCCCCCGAATGCCGTCGGTGCCGAAATAGGCTCTCGCCATGAAACTTCGCTCCTTAAAACCGTCGCATGTTGAAAGACTAATTGAGGTGCAAATCAATGGCGCCGAGGGCATGAACCGGCCGGGCGCTGCAGGGACACAGGCTTAACCATGTGCGGCATTATTGGAATCCTGGGCAAAGACGCCCCGGCTGCGCCACGACTCGTGGAGGCGCTGCGGCGGCTTGAGTATCGCGGCTATGACTCCGCGGGCGTTGCGACGCTTGAAGGCTCAGCCATCGAGCGCCGGCGCGCGGCAGGCAAACTTGCAAACCTGGAAGTCGAATTAGCAAACCACCCGCTCGCCGGCGTTTCCGGGATCGGTCACACGCGCTGGGCCACGCATGGCGCGCCGACCACGGGCAACGCTCACCCGCATGCGAGCCACAAGGTCGCCATCGTCCACAATGGCATCATCGAGAACTTCCGCGCGTTGCGTGAGGAGTTGATCAAAGGCGGCCACAAGTTCGCCTCTGAAACCGATAGCGAAGTTATCGCCCACTTGGTCACCGACTATCTCGACAACGGCAAATCGCCTGAGCAAGCCGCCATCGCCGCGGTTCGCCGTCTCGAAGGCGCGTTTGGCATCGCCGTGCTGTTCGCCGGACAAGAAGACATTCTCATCGGCGCCCGCAAGGGCTCCCCGCTCGCGGTCGGCGTCGGCGACGGTGAAATGTATTTGGGCAGCGACGCCATCGCGGTGTCACCATTCACGACGCGGGTCATGTTCCTTGAGGAAGGCGACATCGCCGTCCTCTCCCACAGCAAAGCAAAAATCCTCGACGCCAGCGGCATGGTGGCGGAGCGGCAGGTGCACATCTTCGCCGGCGGCGTTGCCGCAGTGGAGAAAGGCAATTTCCGCCACTTCATGCAGAAGGAAATCTACGAGCAGCCTGAAACGACCGGCCGCACCATCACGCGCTACGTGAACGCGTTCGATGAGAAGGTGGAAATGCCGGACCTAGACGGCGTCGATCTCGCGGCGGACTCGGCGATCGTCATCGGCTGCGGCACTGCGCACTATGCGGGGCGTGTCGCGGAATATTGGTTGGAGCAAATCGCCGGCCTCGCAGTCGAAACCGATATCGCGTCGGAATTCCGCTATCGCAAGCCGGCATTCGCCAAGAAGAGCTTCGCGGTGTTCGTGTCGCAGTCCGGCGAGACCGCCGACACACTGGCGGCGCTGCGCTACTGCAAAGAGCAGAAGCTGAAAACTCTAGCCATCGTGAACGTGCCGGAATCGACCATCTGGCGCGAAGCCGATGCGCGGCTGCCGACTTTGGCCGGGCCGGAAATCGGCGTGGCCTCCACGAAAGCATTCACCGCACAGCTTTCGGCGCTGGCGGCGCTGACGATCGCTGTTGGCCGCGCTCGTGGCGCGCTCTCCTCACAGGAAGAAGCACGACTGGCGCATGCCTTGATGGAAACGCCGCGCCTGATCACGGATGCGCTGAAGTCCGAGCCGGAAATCGAAGCCATCGCGCAGACGCTGCAGCACGCGCGCGATGTGCTGTATCTCGGCCGCGGCGCGAGCTACCCAATCGCACTCGAAGGCGCTCTGAAGTTGAAGGAAATTTCCTATATCCACGCTGAAGGCTATGCAGCGGGCGAACTGAAGCACGGCCCGATTGCCTTGATCGACGAAGAAACGCCAGTTGTGGTCGTTGCGCCCCATGATGCGCTGTTCGACAAGACGCTTTCCAACATGCAGGAAGTCGCGGCGCGCGGCGGCAAGATTATTCTGATCTCCGACGCTTCTGGGATCGCCGCCGCCGGCGACGTGGCGCATCAGCACATTCTCGCGCCGGCCTGCGATCCGTTCGTGGCGCCGCTGGTGTATTCAATTCCGATCCAGCTACTCGCCTACTACACAGCGGTGATGAAGGGTACGGACGTCGACCAGCCGCGCAACCTCGCCAAGTCGGTGACGGTGGAGTGAGCAAGCTTCGCGCAGGCGTGCTCGGCGCGGGCGCCTTCGGGCGCATCCATGCGCGCAAGTATGCGGAGGACGCGCGGGTGACGTTTGTCGGCGTCTATGATCCCGACGATGAACGCGCGACCGAACTTGCCAACACGCACAGTGTGGAGGCGTTCAGCTCACTTGATGCGCTCCTCGCCGCCGTCGACATCGTCACCATCGCCTCGCCGCCCTCGTTTCACGGTAAGGCAGCGCGCAAAACGCTCGGCGCCGGTAAGCACACTCTGATCGAAAAGCCGCTCGCCACAGATGTGGCGACTGGTCAGGCGCTGGTTCAGATCGCAGCAGATAAGAAGCTCGTGCTCGGCTGTGGTCATCAGGAACGACTGGTGTTTCAAGCCATCGGCCTACTCGACGCGCCGGAGCGGCCGACTTACATTGAGAGTGTTCGTGAAGGGCCATGGACCGGCCGCAGCGCCGACGTTTCGGTAACGCTCGACCTGATGG
Source organism: Vitreimonas sp. (assembly GCA_049287825.1). Lineage (GTDB taxonomy): Bacteria > Pseudomonadota > Alphaproteobacteria > Caulobacterales > Aquidulcibacteraceae > Vitreimonas. The sequence goes on from JBAQGO010000017.1 coordinate 82,589, forward strand.
TGCACGATCTCGACTTGGCTCTGCAGCTCTTAAAGGCGAAGCCGGAGCACATCAGCGCCACGGCGCGCAGCGAACACGGCCGCACCGCCGATCACATCGAAGCGCGGCTCGCCTTCAAAGGTGCGGAAGCAATCTTCACATCATCGCGCATCGCCACGGCTCGCCGCCGTTTCATGCGTGCGGTTTATCCGTCCGGCGAAGTGAAGATCGACTTCATCGCCCGCACCTTTGAGAACAACACCAAGTTTCCGCTCAACGCCGCCTTTGCGGAAACCCGCATCGGCGCTGACCCGCTTGGCGCCAATGTCGCGCAGTTTATCGATGCCGTGCTCGGCGTCGCCGCCCGCCCCGTGGTCAACGGCCCGGAGGCGCTCGCTGTGCTTGAGCTTGCGCTGGACGTGGACCGCGCCAGTGGACTTCCGTCGCTGTCATGAAACGCCGTCATTCAGCGCTTCCCGGACGCATTCCCGGCCTTGAGCCGGGGTGCGATCCGGGACCCAGACGGCGTAGCGCGTGGCTCTAGGTCCCGGCTCTCGCCCCGCTTACGCGGGGCATTCGGCCGGGAAGCGTGTTAGGTTTGAACCAGGAAGAAGCACATGATCCCCTTCATCGACCTGCAGGCGCAGCGCGCGCGGATTGCCGACAAAATCGACGCCGGCATCGCCAAGGTGCTCACGCATGGTCAATTCATTTTTGGGCCCGAGGTGAAAGCACTCGAAGGCCAGCTCGCGGCATTCGCGCAAGCCAAGCACTGCGTCGGCAACGCCAACGGCACCGATGCTTTGGTGCTGCCGTTGTGGGCGTGGGGCGTGGGCGAAGGGGATGCGGTGTTCACGCCGTCTTTCACGTTCGCGGCGACGGCGGAGATCGTGCCGTGGACCAATGCGACGCCGGTGTTCGTGGACGTGCTGCCTGACACCTACAACATGGACCCGAAATCGCTCGAAGCGGCGATTCAAGGCGTGAAGAAGGACGGAAAACTGAAGCCGAAGGTGGTGATCGCCGTCGATCTGTTCGGCCAGCCGGCGGATTACGAAGCGATCAGCGCGATTTGCAAGCGCGAAGGGTTGAAGCTGATCGCCGACAGCGCGCAGGGCTATGGCTGCACGTTGAATGGCAAGCACCCGATGCACTGGGCCGATGCGCAGACCACGTCGTTCTTCCCGGCCAAACCGCTCGGCTGCTATGGCGACGGCGGCGCGACGCTGACCAATGACGACGCTGACAACGTGCTGATGCGCTCCCTCGCCTTCCACGGCGCCAGCGGCGACGACAAATACAATTGCGCCCGCATCGGCATGAACTCGCGCCTTGACACCATCCAGGCCGCGATCCTGATCGAAAAGCTGGCGATCTTCGCCGACGAAATCCGCGCACGCAATGAGGTCGCAGATCGCTACGCGCATATGCTGGAAGGCGTGGTGACCACGCCGCGGGTGATCGAAGGCGGTGTCTCCACTTGGGCGCAGTACGTGATCGAAGTCGATGATCGCAAGGGCCTTGCCGCACACCTGCGCGAGAACGAGATTCCAACGGCGCAATATTATCCGAAGCCGCTGCACAAGCAGACGGCATATGAGAGCTTCCCAATTGGCGCCGGCGGCTTGAAAGTCAGCGAAACAATTGCCCATCGCGTGCTGGCGCTGCCGATGCACCCGTATCTCGATGGGCAAACACAGACGAAGATTGCGGCGGCGATCCGGGAGTTCGTGAAAGCGGGTGGCTAAGGACGAGGACTGCAGCGTGAAGCGAACGCGCCCCATTCGCGCCATCGGCCTGACGCTCCTCGCGTTGGCGACGATCTCTGCGTGCTCGAGCTTCAACGATCCCGACGATGACCCAAATCTTTGCCAGAATGGCCGCCGTCCGAAACCAAATGGCCAGTGTCCCGACTACCTTGCTTACCAACTTCTCGGTGATCACCACAAATCCGCGGCGCGTTAGCGGTCTGCGAGCGCTTACTTCTTCACTTCAACATGCCCCCCAAAGCTATGCCGCATCGCGGAAAGCAGCCGCTCTCCGAACGTGTGCTCTACGCGTGAGCGGTATCGCGTGAACAGCGCCGCAGCGAGCACCGGTGCGGGGGTTGCTTCTTCCATCGCAGCGTCGAGCGTCCAGCGACCTTCGCCGCTATCGGAAACAGCGCCAGTGAACGCATCGAGATTGCCGTCTTTCGCCAGCGCCGCCGCAGAAAGATCAAGCAACCACGACGACACCACGCTGCCGCGCCGCCAAACTTCGGCGATATCGGCCAAGTTCAGATCGTAGCGCTCATCTTCCGGCAGCACATCGGAATTCTTGCGCGCCAAAATGTCGAAGCCCTCTGCGTAAGCTTGCATCAGGCCGTACTCGATGCCGTTGTGCACCATCTTCACGAAGTGCCCGGCGCCCGCCGGCCCCGCGTGAATGTAGCCCTGCTCCGCGCGCGGATCGGCGCTCGCCCGGCGCCCGGTGCGTGGCACGCCGCCAATGCCCGGCGCGAGCGACTTCAAAATCGGATCGATGTGCGCAACGGCGTCTTTGTCGCCGCCCACCATCATGCAGAACCCGCGCTGCAATCCGAAGATGCCGCCGGAGGTGCCGATATCGACGTAGCGCACGCCCTTCACCGCCAGCGCCTTCGCGCGGCGTACGTCGTCCTTGTAGAACGTGTTGCCGCCATCGATGACGATGTCGCCGGCGCTGAGCGCCGCGTCCGCTTCGCTCACGGCGTGATCGGTGATCTCGCCCGCCGGCAGCATAAGCCAGATCACGCGCGGCGCGGAGAGTTTCGAGGCCACCTCGGCGATGCTCGACACGCCCTGCGCGCCATCCTTCACGACTGCCGCGATCGCGTCAGCGCTCACATCGTAGGCCACGCATTGATGCCCATCGCGTATCAGCCGCCGCGCAATGCCCGCACCCATCCGGCCCAATCCGACAATCCCGATCTGCATGCGCGCGCCTTTCGCTCTTGCGGATTTACTTAACAGTATTCGCTGCAAGGCCAATGCGTGACCATTACGCAGTCTGGCGCGGGAACCGTCTCGCAAAGGCGCAGTGATTCCGTCTAGAAAGCCATCACTCATGGCTACCGCAGACGTTTACGACATCGATTGCCTGATCATCGGCGCGGGCGCCGTAGGCTTGGCATGCGCCGTGGAAATGGCGCGGCGCGGACGCGAGGTGCTGGTGGTGGAAGCGGCGGCCGGGATCGGCGCCGGCATTTCCTCACGCAACAGCGAAGTCATCCATGCGGGAATTTATTATCCCACCGGGAGTTTGCGGCATCGCCTCTGCGTCGCAGGACGGCGCAAGCTCTACGCCTACGTCGCCGCGCGCAGCGTCGCGCACCGCAAATGCGGCAAGCTGATCGTTGCGACTTCGCCTGAAGAAGAGACGCAAATCGCAGCGCTGCATCAGCGCGCTCTGCAGAACGGCGTGGAAAGCATGTCCCTCCTCACGCGAAACGAGGCGCTGACGCTCGAGCCCAACGTCGCCTGCGTATCTGCCTTGCTTTCCGGCGAAACCGGCATTGTTGACAGCCATGGCTACATGCTGGCGTTGCGGGGTGAGCTTGAGGACTTGGGCGGCATGATTGCGTTCAACGCGCCCGTTTTGCGCGGACGCGTCGTCACCGATGGATTTGAACTGGACATTGGCGGTGCTGCACCCGCGACGGCGCGCTGCCAATCCTTGATCAACGCCGCCGGCCTTGGCGCGCACGGCATCGCTCGATCGCTGGAGGGACTCGACGCCAGGCACGTCCCGCCGCTGGTGCTCGCAAAGGGTTCCTATTTCGGCTGTGCTGGCCGTGCTGCGTTCACGCGGCTAATCTACCCCGCGCCCGTGGAAGGCGGCCTCGGCGTGCACCTGACGCTCGATCTCGCCGGCCGCATGCGCTTCGGGCCCGACGTGGAGTGGCTCACCACCAACGATCCGGCGGCGGTGGATTACCGCGTCGACATCGCTCGCGCGCAATCCTTCTACGCCGCCATCCGCCGCTATTGGTCCGCACTGCCCGATGACGCGCTCACACCCGATTATTCGGGCTGCCGGCCGAAGCTCTCCGGTCCAGGCCAATCTGCAGTGGACTTCCGGATCGACGGGCCGGGAACTCACGGCGTCCCCGGGCTCATCAACCTGTTCGGCATCGAAAGCCCCGGCCTCACCTCATCTCTCGCGATGGGCGAATATGCGGCTGAGCTGATCGAAGGGCGCTAAGCGTGCTAGTACGACGCTCAACACTATGAGATTACTTGGTAAATGGGCGCGATCAAAGATGTGTGGCAGCCGCGACCGCGCTCACCTGTTGTGGCAGGCTGACCTGCGCGGCCAGACCCACTAAGAAAAGCTGGGACACCACAGCGCGACGATGGGTTGGGACGCCGGGACGGAATGGCCAAGACTTTGAACGAACGGCCCGACGGCGACGTCTTGCGCAGCACGCTGGCGGCGTGTCGGCGGCACCTAGGTTTTGTGATCCTGTTCAGCTTCGCGCTGAACATCCTCTATCTCGCACCCTCTCTGTTTATGCTGCAGGTCTATGACCGCGTGCTCGCCTCAGGCGATGTGCTGACGCTCGTGTACCTGTTGGTGGTGCTGATCCTCAGCCTCGGCACGCTCGCCTTTTTGGACGCAACGCGCATTCGCTTGCTGGCGGCGATGGCCAAGCGCTTCGACAGGCTCGTAGCGCCCCACGTTCTGGGCGCGGCTCTGAGCAAGGAAGGCCGCGCCGCGGCCGGCCCGGTCCAGCTGGTGCGCGAACTCGATACGCTGCGCGCCGCTGTTTCCGGCCCGCCGGCTCTGGCTGCGATCGATGCGCCCTGGACGCCTGTCTACATCGGTGTCTGCTTCATCATTCACCCGTGGCTTGGCGTGCTGACCTTAGGGGGCGGCGTACTGTTGTTGCTGATCGCCTTCGTCAACCAACGCGCCAGCTCGCGCGCCATGCGCGCCAATCTACAGGCCAGCAGCGCGATGTATTCGCTGCAGCAGGCCGACTCGGCACAGTTGGAGATGGCGCGCGCCATGGGCATGCGCAGAGCGTTGGTGACGCGCCAACTGCGGGCGCGCGAAACGATGTCTGATGCGATGCGCCGCCAAGCGCGCAGCGGTGCGGTCTATACATCATCGACCAAGTTTTTCCGGTTGCTGCTGCAATCTTCCGCATTGGGCCTGGGCGTGCTGCTCGCGCTGGAGCAGCAGATCTCCGCAGGGGCGATCATCGCCGCCTCCATCCTCGCCGCGCGCGCCTTCTCCCCGATCGAATTGATCGTGGGCGCGTGGGCACAATTCGAGCAAGGCCGCCAAGCCTATGGCGTCCTGAAGGCAGTGCTCAAGACCGAAGGCAACACGCGCGATCACACCGGCCTTCCAGCGCCAAAGGGCGCGCTCAGTGTTGAAGGCGTGGGCATCCGCGCCCCAGGCAGCGACCGCGCGCTGCTGTTCAACGCGTCCTTCCGTGCGGCGCCTGGCGAAATCATCGGTGTCGTCGGCCCCAGCGGGGCGGGAAAATCCACGCTGCTGCGCGCCGTGGCGGGCGCCGTCACTCCAGACCAGGGCGCGGTGCGGCTCGATGGCGCCAAGCTCTCTGACTGGGATCCCGAGCAGTTGGGGCGCTCCATCGGCTACCTGCCGCAAGACATCGGTCTGCTGCCGGGCACAGTCGCCGACAACATCGCGCGTTTTGACCGCAGCGAGGGCCACGACGCCGACATCATTGCCGCGGCCCAGGCCATCGGCGCGCACGAGATGATCTTGTCGCTGTCGAAGGGATACGACACGGAAGTGGGCTTCGGCGGACGTGGATTGTCCGTCGGCCAAGCGCAACGCGTGGCGCTGGCGCGCGCGTTCTATCGAAATCCAAGTTTTTTCGCGCTCGATGAACCCAACGCGCATCTAGACAATGATGGCGAGAGGGCGCTGGTCGCTGCCCTTGATGGCGCCCGCAGGCGTGGCGCGGCGGTGCTTGTAGTTGCCCATAGTTCGAGCTTGGTGGCGATCGTCGACAAGCTGCTCGTGGTTCGCGACGGTCGCATCGAAGCATTTGGCCCGCGCGATCAGGTCGCCGCGCGCCTGTCCGGCGGCCAATCTCGACCGGCCGTCGTCGCGTCGAACAATGAAACGGTGACTCGCTAATGACCGCCCAGGACATTTTGGCGCCGATTGCAGACGATTCTGGAAAGAACGAAATTCGCGCTGGCGTGATTGCACTGCTGGTGTTCTTCGGCGGGTTTTTGGGCTGGGCGGCCGTATCCCCGCTCGACGCCGCGGTGGTCGCGCCCGGCGTTGTGGTGGTTTCCGGCAATCGCCAGACGGTTCAGCACCCGGAGGGCGGAGTGATTTCGCGCCTAGCTGTCCGCGACGGCGATCATGTGCGCCAAGGCCAAGTGCTCATCGAACTGGGTGCGCCAGAGCTGGTCGCACAGGAGCGCGCCCTGCTTTCGCAAGTGGTCGATCTGCAAATGCAGCGCGAACGCCTGAGCGCGGAAGAGAATCACCGGCGGCAATTGCAGCGGCCTGCGGAATGGGCGGCGTTGCCTCCTGAAGATCAGGAGATCGCCGACGCTGCTTTCGCACGTAATCAAAACGAAGTCGCCTCCGGCCAAGTCAATATGTGGAGCGTCTACGATACCCGCATCGCCGGCTATCGCGGGGAGATCGCCGCCATCGGACGCCAGGAGGCGCTGCTGCAGGAGGAGCTCAACGGCATGCGCCAACTCGCCGCCGAACAATTGGTGCCGCAAACGCGCGTGCGTGCGCTCGAGCAATCGTTGGCTGAGTTGCAAGGACGACGTTCGGAATTGAACGGCTCGATCGCCGCGACACAGGAGGACCGTCTTCAACAAATGCGCACTGTCGACGCGCGCATGGCCGAGCTTTCACCGCAATTGGCCGGAGCGCGCGAGCGGCTTGAGCGCACGCGCTTGCGGGCGCCGGTAGAGGGGGTGGTGGTTGGCCTGCAAGTCCACACTGTCGGCGGAGTCATTTCGCCAGGTCAACGGGTGCTCGACATCGTGCCGCAAGACAGCAATCTTGTTGTAGAGGCGCAAGTCCGTCCGGAAGACGCGGACGGCTTGCGCCCGGGCCAAACCACTGAGGTGCGCATCACCGCGTTTCGAGGCCGTAATTTGCCGTTGGTGCACGGCGTCCTGCAGACTGTGAGCGCCGACCGCCTCACCGACGAGCGCAGCGGCCATGCATACTTCCTGGCTCGCGTGGTGGTGCCGCCAGCGGAGTTACGGAGGTTGGCCGATCCCTCGTCGGGCGAACGCCACTTACGCGCTGGCTTGCCAGCGCAGATCGTGGTGCCGACACGCAAACGTACCGCGCTGCAGTTCCTGCTGGAACCGCTGAACCAGGCGCTTTGGCACTCGATGCGGGAGCAATGAGGTGAGCGTTTGGCGCTATTCGCTGCTCGCCTGCTCGGGCCTAATCGCTATGTCCGCCGCCGCACAGGCGGACACCATCGTCGACGCCATGACGTCCGCCTATCACAATAACCCAACGCTCGATCAGGCGCGGCTCGCAGTGCGCGCGGCGCGTGAGGATCGCGTTCAGGCGCGCGCGGGATATCTGCCGCAAGTTTCACTCAATGGCAGCTACGGCTATCAAGACTACACCATCCGCACGCCATCACCGTTTTTCGGCACGATTACAACGTCTCAGCAGCTGCATCCTGAAACCGAGACGGCGCAGGTCACACAGCAAATTTTCACCGGCGGCCGGCTCTCGGGTCAATCGCTGCTCGCACACGCCGGCGTGGACAGCGCCCGCAACACTCTGCGCTCCACTGAACAACAAGTGCTCTTGGCGGCCGCGGATGCCTATCTCAGCGTCCAACGCGATGAGCGGATTGTCTCGCTGCGCGAGGAGGACGTCGCCGCGCTGACCACACAGCTCAGCGGCACGCACCGGCGCCTTGATGTCGGTGAGGTTAGCCGCACTGACCTCGCGCAAGTGCAAACGCGCCTCGCCGGCGCCAATTCCGCGCTCGCCCAAGCCCACGCCGATCTCGACCGCTCACGCGCCCAATATCTGCAAGTGATCGGCTCTGATGCGCACGATTTGCAGCCGCCGACAATTCCCGCGCTCCCGCAAACGAAAGATGAAGCGATCTCTCTCGCGCAAGCTGCTCATCCTGACTTGCTACGCGCACGCTCCGACGTAAACGCTGCACGCGCGCGCACCACAATCGAGCGTTCGGGCCTCTACCCGCAGGTTTCGGTAGCCGGTCGCTATGACCATTTCAATCAAAGCAGTTTTGCAAACCAAGAACGCGACGGCGCCAGCGCCACAGTCAATCTGTCGGTGCCGCTCTATGAAGGCGGGTATTATAGTTCGCGCGTGCGCCAGAGTCGCATCAACGAAGCCCGCGCTGACGCGCGCGTCGAAGAAGAACGCCGCCAAGTAGTCGCCAATGCCACCAGTGCGTGGGGAGACTATTCTGCTTACCAAAACGTCGTGACGGCCGCGCACGATCAGGTCACCGCGGCGCAAGAAGCGCTTAGTGGCGCTGAGCGCGAACGCGGCCTCGGCTTGCGCTCCACTCTGGACGTGCTGAACGCTGAAGAGGAATACCGCAGCGCCGAGCTCAATCTGGCGCGCGCCGAAGCCGCGGCCACGCTTTCCACCTATACGCTGCTTGCGGATACTGGCCGGCTCTCGCTCGATTCCATCACCCCGCACTAACAGGTCCGGACTAGCCGGCAGCGCGTTGTTCGCGCGCAAGCCGCGCATCGAGATAGGCAAACACACGCTGCAGCACGACGGCATCGTCCGCAGTCCGCGCCACGCGTTCGAGTTCGTCGACTTCACGGGTGCTGAGCGCGGCGCTGAGCGATCGCGGCCCCACTTTAAAGACGCCGGGAAGTGAAGCCGCGGCCACAGACTCCGAAGCGTCGAACAATTCTTCTTTCAGCTTCTCGCCTGGGCGCAAGCCGGTGAACTCCACGCCGATCTTACGCCCGGAACGGGCAATCATCTCGCGACCAATTTCCAGTATCGACACCGCATCGCCCATTTCCATGAAGTAGGCGCCCGAGCCGTCATTGCTACGCGTTACGTTGAGGATAAGACTGACCGCTTCTTCCACCGACATGAAGAAGCGCTCCATTTCGGGGTGGGTAACCTCAAGCGGTCCGCCGGCCGCGATCTGGGCGCTAAAACGCGGCAGCACCGAACCTTGCGAACCGACGACGTTGCCGAAGCGCACGGACTTCAGCGTCATGGCCGCGCCGCGCTCGTGCTGGAAGCCAAGCAAATGCAATTCCGCAAGGCGCTTAGTAGCCCCCATAATACATACCGGAGATGCGGCCTTATCCGACGAGACAAGCGAGAAAACACTCGCTCCGGAATCATGCGCTGCCGCCAACACGTTGCGAACGCCGACAAGATTGGTCAGCACACACTCGCCGGGGTGACGTTCGCCCAAATGGACGTGCTTCAACGCCGCCGCATGGATCACAACATCAGGACGCACGCGGTCGAACCATTTCCCCAGGCGCGCTCGGTCGCGAATATCGCAGAGCGCATCTACGAGTTCGACGCGGCGATCGATGCGCCCAACACGCTCGACAACGTCGAGCAGGCCGTGATCGAAATGATCCAGCAAAACAAGGCGTCCGCAATCGAACCGCGCAAAGGTTTCGGCGAGCGCCTGCCCAATGCTGCCCGCCGCGCCAGTGATGGCAACGCATTTACCCCGGTAAAACTCAAGGAGATTGTCGGCCAAAACAGCGTGCGGCCGCTTCAACACATCCATCCCGTCCCCCAACAGGTCACCCTTTGGCCTGCCTAATTAGCAGCTAACCGAAATAATGCCATAGGCCGATGGCACACGCCGAACGCGAGTGCCTCTTACGACACGGCTGCAGTGCGCGCAGAGCACGGTCGCCGTAGCTTGAATGCGCATGGGCGCAAAACAGTCGCCACACCCAACACAAAAATCCGCTCGGATCCAAATACTTAAGGCGCCAGAAGAGCCTCGATAAACGACCTCGCCTCAGCCAGCGCATTCAATCAATCTTTGGCAGGCCAGATTAATAAATGACGGAATTCTTCTTCCCACACCGTAAGCCAACCGAAGGTTTTTCCAGCCGCCTTGGTGCGGTTCATCCCCACATCCGGATGAAACCGGCCAAATTGGGCAACACATCCACCAGCCCGTGCAGCAGCACAGCGAGCAGCAGGCTCTTCGTGCGCATATAAATGACGCCGAAGAGCACGCCCATCGGCGAGAGCGTGGCGATTGTATAGGCCACGACTTGCAGCGGGTCGGTGGACCAACCATCGACGCCGGGACCGCCGCGCAGATAAAGCCCCGGTGCATGCGCTAAGCCAAACAGCAACGCGGTCACGGCGATTCCGGCAGCGGGCGACTTGAGCCGGGCGGCAAGCCGCGTCTGCAGCACTGCACGATAAAGGAATTCCTCGTTGAGACCGGCTTCCAACGAGATCCAAATAAAGCTCGCCGGCACGGCCCAAGCGAGTAACGTCGGCGATGAATGCGTATCGGCAATTTGCCGCAAGCTGGGGCTAATGGTGGCGAGCAGCAGCAGGAAGATGGCGCCAAGCACGATCAGCGTGCGCCAGAACGCGCGCCCCTGCAGGCCGGCTTGAAACAACGGCCGCAGCTTGGCGCCTAGGAGCAGCAATAGGACGCTCGGCAACAGCACGTGCACGCTGAGCTTCAACGCCATCACCAGCAGCTCTTGTTCGCGCCCAGGCGGCAGCACGTGGCGCGCCCAGTTCATGCCGAACACGAGAAACAGAACCGCGTAGAGCGCGAGATAGATGAGCAGCACGCCGCTCTCGAGCGCGGGACGCACCACCGGAATCGCCGGTGCGTTCGCGCCGCGCGTAAGCAGCCAAGCGAGGCTGCTGAGCACCACGCCGAAAATACCGAACACCATGACGGCGTCGGTCCAGCCCCCGCCGGTGCGCGCGAGATAGAGCACCGCCCCGCCCCAGACAGCGAGATAGAACGCCGCCGCTATGCCGAGCGGCGTCCAATTGATTTTTGCAGCTGACGCCAAACGCCCCCTCCCGCTTCCAAGCACGGGAGATGCAGCACGGCCCGCGCGCGGATGCGAAGGTTAAACCCTAGTGGCTTTGGCCGCGCCAGACCGCCTTGTAGGCAAGGTAGAGCAGGCCCGAGAGCACCAGCAGGAACGCCAGCACCTGCACACCCATGGCTTTGCGCTCTTCCATGTGCGGATCGGCCGCCCATTGCAGATAATTGGCCACGTCCGTCGCCATCTGTTCACGCGTGGCGCGGGTGCCGTCGCTGTAGGTGACGAGACCGTCAGCGGCGAGCGGCGGCGGCATCGAGATCAGATGGCCGGCAAAGTGATTGTTCACATATTGCGTGCCACGCTGTTCGCCTGTGTAGCCCAGCAGCAGCGAGCGCACGTAGCCCGCGCCGCCTTCGCGTGCATTGACGATCGAGGAGAAATCCGGCGGCAGCGCGCCATTGTTGGCGGCGCGCGCGGCGTACTCGTTGGCGAACGGCTTGCGGAAATGGTCCGAAATCCGCGCTGGACGCTGCGTGGCTTCGCCCGTCGCTTGATCGATATCCGGCACTTGGAAGCCGGCGGCGATGGCGCGCACGTACGGATTGTTGACGACATCGACGTAATCGCCGTGTTCGCCAGCCGGGAGACCGACGCGATTTTCCATTTCGCCGGTTTCGTGGTTGCGCACGCGGTATTCCGCGAACGGCCCGCCTGGCTCACCTAGATTGCGATAGGACAAGTGCTCCATCGAATGGCAGGTGGAGCAGACTTGCGAATAGACTTGGAAGCCGCGTTGCACGGCGCTCATGTCGTACGAACCCAGCGGCCCGTCGAAGCTGAAATGATGCGCTTCCGGCGGCTCCGCTTCGTTGGCGGCGAACGCCACGCCAGCGAGCAGCGCCGCCGACGCGACAGCAGCGATTGCGATCCCTCGCAACATCACGACGCTCCCTGCGTTTGGCCGAGCACAGGCTTGGCGATAGTGTCCGGCACGCGGTTCGGCGTTTCACGCAGACCGAGGATCGGCAGGATCACGATGAAGAAGAGGAAGTAGTAAAACGTCAACAACTGGGCAAAGCGTGTGACTGTGAACAAGAACGGCGTGTTGCGGATCACTTCCGCGAACGGCGCCGAGGCGCCGATCTGGGCCTTAAGCGCAGTGATCTGCGTTTCGAGGTCGTCGGCATTGTCAGCCGTCAGCGTTCGCGTTTGGCGCGTGCCGCCGCTCACCGCGACCAGCGTCGCGTGCGTCGCGTTTTCGCGTGTCACCGAGGTCATCGCCGCGCCATGCGCACGCGCTTGCGCTTCAGCCGCATCCGACGTCGCTTGGAATTCAGGCTCCGAAGGCGCCACGATTTGCGACGTGGCCGATTGGCCGCCCGCCACCCAATTCAGCGTGGCTGTGAACGGACCGCCCTTCACCAACGTCGTGCCGGGGTTTTGGTGGCCGCACCAGCCGAGCGCCAGCGCCACCACCACGAAAATGAGGAAGAATTGCTTCGCGGCTGGCCGGTATCGCATCGAGCGCACGCGCGAGGTGTCGAGCCACGGCAGGATGAACAGCACGCCGATCGACGCGAACATCGCGAACACGCCGGCGACCTTGGAGTCGATGGGGCCGATGTTGAAATCGAACGCGCGCAGGATCGCGTAGAACGGCAGCAGATACCATTCCGGGAAAATCTCGTTCGGCGTCTGCACCGGATTGGCCGGAATGAAGTTGGCCGGGTCGCCGAGCGCGTGCGGCATGAAGAACACGAACACCGCAAACAGCAGCATGAACAGAGAAGTCGCGAACAGATCCTTGATCGTCGCGTACGGCGTGAACGGAACCGTGTCGTCCTTGGTCTTCGGCTCAACCCCAGTGGGGTTGTTTTGCCCTGCTTCGTGCAGCGCCCAGATGTGCAGGATCACGACGCCTGCAATCACGAAGGGCAGCAGATAGTGCAGCGAGAAGAAGCGGTTGAGGGTCGGCTGATCGATGGCGCCGCCACCGCGGATCCAGACCTGGATGCTTTCGCCGATGAACGGGATCGCGCCAAGAATATTGGTGATGACCGTCGCGCCCCAGAACGACATTTGGCCCCATGGCAACGTGTAGCCGAGGAAGGCCGTCGCCACCATCAGCACGTAGATGAGGCAGCCCAGGATCCAAAGCACTTCGCGCGGCGATTTATAGGAGCCGTAATAGATGCCGCGGAACATATGGATATAGACGGCGAGGAAGAACATCGAAGCGCCGACGGCGTGGATATTCTGCAGGAGCCAGCCATACGGAACGTCGCGCTGGATACGTTGCACGCTGGCGAAGGCGTCATGGATGTTCGGCTGATAGTGCATCGCCAGCACGATGCCGGTGACGATCTGCACGCCGAGGCAGAGCGCCAGCATGGCGCCGAAGGTCCACCAATAATTGATGTTTCGCGGCGTCGGGAACGCTACGAAGCTGTCGTGCGTCAGCCGCATGATCGGCAAGCGCCGGTCCAGCCAGCGCGTGAAGCCCGATTTCGGCTCGTAGGTCGAAGGTCCGCTCACTTATTTGGCTCCCCGTCAGCTCAGCCGATGCGGATGGATGTGTCGTTCAGATAGACGTACGGCGCGACGTACAAATTCTTTGGCGCCGGCCCCTGCCGGATGCGGCCTGAGGTGTCGTAGTCGGAGCCGTGGCACGGGCAAAACCAGCCGCCGTAATGGCCGCGGAAGCCCGGATTGTCCGGCGGCAACGGCACGCAGCCCAAGTGCGTGCAATTGGCTTGCAGGATCAGCCACTCCGCTTTGCCGGCAGTGCCGTTCGATTGCTTGGTGCGGTCTTCGTCGAGCTGCGGGTCTTTGAGTTGCGCGTAGTCGTCGCGCAGCGCTTGGGCAATTTCGGCCGGCGTGCGATGGCGCACGAACACTGGCTTGCCCTGCCAGATCGCCTTGATCTGCTGGCCGACAGTGATCGCGGCGAGCGACACTTCCGTGGTCGACATCGCGCGGGTGTCGGCGGCGGGGTTCATTTGGTCGACGAACGGCCAGATGGTGGCGGCGGCGCCGACGGCGGCGACCGCTCCGGCGGCGATGAAGATGAAGTCGCGGCGCGTCGTTTCATGGGTCGCATGCGCGCCGCTGGACGTTGCTTCAGCCACCTTCAAAGTCTCCGCTTCCGTTGGGCGGCGAAGCTAGGCTAGTCCGAGGGTCCAAGCGCGCGGCGCGTCGCCGCACGCCGGATCAAGTCCCCGATTTCGCCCCGATTCTCCGACTGCGGAGGCCATAACGTGCGCCTTGCCCTCTATCAACCAGACATCCCGCAAAATCTCGGCGCGGCGATTCGCCTCTCCGCCTGTTTGGGTGTCTGGCTAGACGTGATCGAGCCGTGCGGCTTTCCGCTGACCGACGCATCGCTAAAGCGTGCCGCACTCGACTACGGCGAAAAAGCACGCGTCGCCCGACATGCCAGCTTCGAAACGTTCGCCAAGGCGGCCGAGCGTGAGGGTGGGCGCCTGGTGCTGGTCGAGACCGATGGCGCGACCAAGTTCCAGGACTTTGACTTTTCCACAGGCGACACGCTCATTTTCGGACGCGAGAGCGCCGGCTCGCCGGGGGAACTGTACCAGGCAGCGCAGGCCAGCATCCGGGTGCCGATGGTTCACGGTTTGCGCTCACTCAATGTGGTGACGGCCGCAGCAGTGGTATTGACGGAAGCGCTGCGCCAGACCGGCGCTTGGGAGAAGTTGGATTGAGAATTGAAGCGTATGCGCCCCTCCCCGCGAGGGGAGGGGGCAGGGGGTGGGCCGAAGCTCCGCACGTGAACGCCATGCGCAGCGTTCAAGTGCAGAGCGTCATGCATCGAGGCTCACCACACCCCCTGCCCCCTCTCCTCGAGGAGAGGGGGATATGAGCCACGAACACAAACAGCGCGCGCGCGAATGGTTCGAAAACCTCCGCGACCGGATCTGCGCGGCGTTCGAAGCGCTAGAGGATGAGGCGCCGGCGGCGCTTTATCCCGGCGCACCGGGCCGCTTCGTGCGCACGCGTTGGAAGCGGGGCGACGGCGATGCCGACCAAGGCGGTGGCGTCGCCGGCATGATGCGTGGGCGCTTCTTCGAAAAAGTTGGCGTTCATGTCTCAACCGTACACGGGACGTTCAGCCCAGAGTTCGCGGCGCAAATTCCTGGCGCAGCCGACGATCCGCGTTTCTGGGCTTCCGGCATTTCGCTAATCACGCATTTGCGCAACCCGCATTGCCCGCCCGCGCACATGAACACGCGCCACATGGTGACCACACAATGGTGGTTCGGCGGCGGCGGCGACCTCAATCCCACGCAGGCCTATCAGCGCGAGCACACATACGAAGACATCGAGACTTTCCACGCCGCTTTTCGCACGGCGTGCGACAAGCACAGCTCGTCCTACTATCCGCGCTTCAAAAAATGGGCAGACGAATATTTCTATCTGCCGCATCGCCACGAAATGCGCGGCGTCGGCGGCATTTTTTATGATCATCACAATGACGGCGATTGGGACAAGGATTTCGCCTTCACCCAGGATGTCGGCCGCGCCTTTCTGGATGTGTATCCCGCCCTGCTGCGCAAACACATGCACGAGCCGTGGACGGACGCGGATCGCGAAGAGCAGCTGATCCAACGCGGTCGCTATGTCGAGTTCAACCTGCTCTATGACCGCGGCACAACGTTTGGGTTGAAGACTGGCGGCAATGTCGAGAGCATCTTGAGTTCGATGCCGCCCGTGGCGAAGTGGCCCTAAGTTGACGCTTCCACCCCAGCACGCTTTAGTTGCGGCGGGGGATCATGACGGACTCGCTCGCGGACCATGTGAACGGAAAGCTGCGCGATCCGACGCCGCTATGGTCGTGGCTACGTGGCTTTATAATTTTCTACATCATCGCAAAGCTCACGTCGGCGACCATATACGGGGCACTCGCGCTACGCGGCAGCGCCTATGACGCGTCCTCGGTAGCAGATGTTCCCATCACACTCGGCATTCTCGCTTTGGCGTTCTTGGCGCCGCTGTCTTATCTCCTGTGCGTAATTCTTACGCTACGCGTGACCTACCGGACTATGAAGAATCTGCACCTCCTTCAATCATCGGAGGTGGAAATGGGTCCAATCTTTGCGGTCGTGAGCTATTTCATTCCCATCGTGAGCTTGGGCGCCCCCGTCGTTGGCGTTGGGCAGATTTGGCGCGGAACGTTTGCTGCCGTCGATCCACATCGAACAGATCCAGGTGGTCGCTTGGGATGGTGGTGGGGAGCGTTCTTGCTGTCAGGATTGCTGGGCGCCGTGAGCGGAGCATTGATGCAGGGCGGGCGACGGATAAGCGACATTATAAATGCTGCGCCCTACGTGGCTGGTGCCGCGTTGGTGAGCGTCATTGCCGCAATTTTGTTTTGGCGCGTGTTTGCAGCGATCGTGAAAGGTCAGCAGCGGCTGATACAGATCAAGGAGTTTTGAGGACACGGCAATCAACTGCCCTCAGTCCATTCCCTGCGCGACAGCCTTCAGCCGCTCGATCACCGAGAGCTTGTCGTCGGGAAAATCGGCGTCGATCCACCAGGCTTCGACTTCGCGTATCACCGCGCCGACCTTCGGTCCCGCCGGTACGCCGGCTGCCATCACCTCGTCGCCGGTGAGCGGCAGTTTCGGCGGCGTCCACATCTGCGCGTGCGCGACCAGCGCGCGCCAGGCTTGCGCCTTGTCGCCGCCGGCCGCCGCCCAAGCCAGCATGACGCGATCGCGGAAGGCTTCGTTGCCGATCGTGTAGATTGCGCGGCGCATTTCGCGCAGGGACATGTACGAAGTGATCTTCACGTTGTCGCCGAGCGCAGCGACCAGCCGGTCACGCTCTTCGTTCGAGAGCTTCAGCCGGCGCGCCAGCGTTTTGCCGGTTTCCTGATCCGGCAACGCCGCCGCAACGCGCGTCATCGCATCGAGCGGCAGCATCAGATCCGCCTCCAGCGACATCAGCACCTTCAGCCGCGCACGCCCGCTCATTTCCGGCAGCGCACGCGGGCGGACTTCAATCGCCTCCATGCCCTCCCACGCCGCGCGCGGATCGTAAGCGCCGAGCAGCTTCTTCACTTCCTTCCAAACACGTTCGGCGGAGAGCCCATCGAGCCCCTTCACCTCATCCGCGCACGCCGCCAGCCCGTGCGGATCAAGCGGCCCTTTCGCGTACCAGGCGTTGAAGCGGAAGAAGCGCAGAATGCGCAGATAGTCCTCGCGCAGCCGCGTATGCGCATCGCCGATGAAAATGACGCGCCCGGCGCGCGCATCGTCAAGCCCGCCGCCGGTGGGATCGTGGATTTGGCCGGACGCATCGGCATAGAGCGCATTGATCCGGAAATCGCGGCGCTGCGCGTCCTCTTCCCAGCTCTCGCTGAACGCCACCGTGGCGCGGCGGCCATCGGTCGACACATCGCGACGCAGCGTCGTGACTTCAAACGGCCGGTGATTGACCACCACCGTCACCGTGCCGTGCTCAATCCCCGTCGGACGCGCGACGAAGCCGGCCTGCTGAGCAACCTCCGTCACCCGATCCGGCGTCAGCTGCGTGGCGATGTCGATGTCATCGACCTCGCGCCCCATCAGCGTATTGCGCACGCAGCCGCCGACGAAACGCGATCCGCCGGCGTGCGCAGCTTCGAGCGCGCGCATGAGCGCTTGTGTCTCAGGGGCTTTGAACCAAACCGCGTGGGCGATCGTGGTTGTCATTCCCCGCCCCCTTGTGGGGCGGGGGTAGGGGGTGGGGGGCGTTCGAGACAAAGCGCAAGCGTCGCCATCGCGCTCAATCCTGAACGCCCCCCCGCCCTACCCTCCCCCACAAGGGGGGAGGGTTCGCAGTGCGCCCAAGCGTTAGAGATAGAGTCGTTCATACAGCGCGCGGATCATGCCTGCGGTTGCGCCCCAGATGAAGTGACCTTCGTAGGGCATCGCCCAATAGAAGCGCTGACGGCCGCGGAATTCGGCTTCGCGCTTTTCGTGATTGGCGGGGTTCATCAGGAAATCCAGCGGGGCTTCGAACACGCTCGCCACTTCGCGCGGATCGAGCTTCAGCGTGAAGCCGGGCTCGACCAGCCCCACGATCGGCGTGACGCGATAGCCGGTGATGGTGTCGTAGCGATCCCAGGCGCCGATCGGTTCGATGAAGCGGCGCTCCAGCCCTACCTCTTCGTAGGTCTCGCGCAACGCGGTTTCGACGGCGTTGGCGTCACTCGCCTGCACGCGCCCGCCGGGAAACGAGATTTGCCCCGGGTGCGCCGGCGTCTCCTTGGCGCGCTCGGTGAACAGCATGGTCCAACCACTGGCGCGCTTGATGATGGGCGCGAGCACTGCGGCGGGTCGCGTTTCGGGATGATTGTCCCAGCCAGGATTGAGATCGTTGTCGCTGCGGGTGCGCTCGGCCTCGCTGGCCATGTGATTTAGGGCGTCGAGTTTGACGCGCAGCAAACGTTCAAAGTTTTCCGTCACTGCGTCGAACCCAACTCAAACCACACGCCGCCGCTCCACACACCGAGCTTGCCATCGCGGCGGTCGGTCCATTCGATCATCTCATAGAATGGGGCGCGGAGGATGCGGGCTTCTAGTCTTCCGCGCACGTGGACGTAGGGGCGTGGTTCGTCACCGGTATAGCTCACGCGCAGCGGATGCTCCGGCCCCGCCACTGTCACGTCGCCGACATTCGTCGTGAACACCAAGTTCTGCGCCTCGCCCGCGCCGTCACGATCCACGCGCATCGCGAGGAACGGCGCATCCGCCACTTTCACCAGAATCTTTTCGACGGGCGTCACCAGATAGGTCTCGCCGTCTGCGTCCTTGCGAAGGATCGAACTGAACAGGCGCACCATCGGTTCGCGCGTTATGCGAGTTCCTTCGTGCAGCCACGTGCCGTCGCGCAGAATTTCGAATCCGGCGAGGCCGCAATATTCAGGGTTCCATTTGTCGACAGGCGGCAGGCGCCGCTCGCCCGCCCCATCTGACGCATGGGCCTTGAGCGAGGCGATCAATTGCTCCAGGGACACGTGTGATCCTGCGGGTGAAACAGCTGGGCCGAGATGCGGCTCTCGCCTTAAATACGCCCCCATACAAGCGAGCTTCGCCTTCATGAGCAATGTCAGTGAGAGGGACGCCCAGGCGGTCGTCGGCGAAGCCGAGCAGGCCGGCGAGACGCTGGCGCGCGTCCGCGACGAAATCGGCAAGTCCGTCTTCGGCCAGGAGCGCGTCATCGAGATGACGCTGGCCGCAGTGCTGGCGGGCGGACACGTGCTGCTGGTGGGCGCGCCGGGCTTGGCCAAGACGCGGTTGGTCGAGGCGATGGCGCGGGTGTTGGGGCTGGATTGGGCGCGCGTGCAGTTCACGCCGGACCTGATGCCGGCCGACATTCTGGGCAGCGAAGTTCTGGATCAGGGCGCGGCGGGACAGCGGCAATTTCGGTTCGTGAAGGGCCCGATCTTCACGCAGCTGCTGATGGCGGATGAAATCAACCGCGCCTCGCCGCGCACGCAATCGGCGCTGCTGCAGGCGATGCAGGAATATCATGTGACAGTCGCGGGGCAGGCCTACGACGTGCCGCGGCCGTTCCATGTGTTGGCCACGCAGAATCCGATTGAGCACGAGGGGGCCTATCCGCTGCCCGAGGCGCAACTCGATCGCTTCTTGCTGCAGGTCGATGTGCCCTATCCGGACGCGGAGATCGAACGCCGCATCTTGATTGAGACGACAGGCCTGGCCGATGTGACGCCGCAAGCTGTGCTGGATGCGAACGGCTTGATCCGCCTGCAGCAACTCGTGCGACGGATGCCGGTCGGCGAGAAGGTGCTCGCCTGCATTCTCGAACTGGTGCGTTCGGCGCGGCCCGGCTCGACACACGATCAGCGCGTAAACCAACACGTCGCGTGGGGTCCAGGACCGCGCGCCGGCCAAGCTCTGATGTTGGCCGTCCGCGCACGCGCTTTGCTGCGCGGGCGCTTGGCGCCGTCGATCGACGACGTCGTGGCGCTGGCTCGGCCGGCGCTGGTGCATCGCATGCAGCTTTCGTTCGGGGCGCGGGCGGAGGGCTTGGACATCGACACGCTGGTCGATGAACTCGCGGAGCGCGCTTCCTGACCACGCAAACCGACGCCACGCGCCTCGATGCGCTCGCGCTGGCGGGCGATTTGCCGGGCGTGCTTCTCGATGCGCGCCGCTTGGCCGCTGCTGCCCCCGGTTTTCACGGACGCCGCCGCGCCGGACAAGGCGAAGCCTTCTGGCAATACCGCGATCACCGGCCCGAGGATGGCGCGCGGCTGGTTGACTGGCGCCGCTCGGCGCGCGGCGACAGATATTATGTGCGCGAGCGGGAACGAGAAGCGGCGCAGACGGCTTGGTTCTGGCTCGATCCATCGGCTGGCTTCGACTGGAGTTCTGACGCCAAGCGCACCACCAAGCTTCGCCGCGCCCGCACCATCGCGCTGGCGCTGGCTGTGCTGCTGACACGCGGCGGTGAGCGTGTCGGCGCCATTGGTTCACAACCACGCAGCGGGGCGCGTGGTCCCGATCGTCTCGCGCTCGATTTTCTGACCCCCCAACGCGATGCAGATGCGCCGACGAAGAGCTGTGTGATCTTTCTCTCCGATTTCTACGAACCAATCGAAACCTGGCGTGCGCGCGTGAGCGCAGCAGCTTCCGCTGGCGCCACCGGCGCGCTGGTGATGATCGCCGATCCGTCTGAGGAGGATTTTCCGTTCCAGGGCCGCACGCTGTTTCGCGAACCGGGGTCGCATCGCGAGGCCCTGATTGGACGCGCCGAGAATGCGCGCGCCGATTATGCGGAGCGGTTGGAGGGCCATCGCCGTGACATCCACGAGCTTGGCGCCAAGCTCAGTTTCCCCTCGCTCTTGCATCGCACCGATCATTCCGCGGCCCCGACTTTGGCGTTGCTGATTGCGCTTATCTCCGAGCGCTTCGCGTGACGTTCGGGCCATTCCTGTTTGGCGCGCCGTGGGCCTTGGCGGCGCTAGCTGCCCTGCCTTTGCTCTGGTGGCTGATGCGCGCAACACCACCGCCGCCGCAGCGGACACAATTTCCACCAACCCGGCTGCTCATGGGCTTGCACACGGATGAGCAGAGCCGCGAACGCGCCCCGCTCTGGCTGGTTATTTTTCGCGCACTCGCGGCGGCGCTATTGATCGTCGCGTTCGCGCGTCCGAGCTTGGCGCCGACAGCCGCCGCGCAGGCGCAGGGCGGCCGCACGCTCCTCGTGATCGACGATGGTTGGACGTCGGCCCCGAGCTGGAGCGACGTCCGCACGGCCGCCGCTGCCACCATCGCGCAAGCCGAACGCTCCAGCGCGCCGATCTTTCTGCTGACGACGGCGCCAACCATCCCCGCGCGCGATCCGGACGAGGCGCTGACGGCAGCCGACGCCAAGTCGCGCATCGCGCGGCTCGAGCCGAAGCCGTGGCGCCCCGATCGCGCAGACGCCGCGCGCCGGCTCGCGCAGACGCAAGCACGCTTCGATCACATCGTCTGGATCTCGGATGGTCTCGACGACGCGGGCGCACGCGCGTTGGAGCAAGTGCTGCAACAGCGCGGGCCGGTCACTGTCCGCATCCCAGCCCACACAGCGCGCGCGATCGTGTCAGGCGCGGTGACACCGCAAGGCGTGGAAGCGCGCGTGCGGCGCGCGCCAAATGGCGAGCCATTCGCCGCCATCGCCGCAGAGACAGCAGACGGGCGTGCACTCGGCGCCGCTGAAGTGCGCTTCGGGCCGGCCGACTTCACAGCCGGCGCACGCATTCAGTTGCCGCCGGAGATCGCTGCACGCGCGGCGCGTGTGCGCATTGTCAGCGAGCAGAGCGCGGGCGCTGTGCACTTGCTGCCCGCGGGATCGGGACGGCCGTTTGTTGGGCTCATCGATCCGGGCGGCGCGGGACAGCCGCTGATCTCGGACCTCTACTATGCCGATCGCGCGCTGCAGCCTTATGCAAGCTTGCAGCGCGGCGGTGTCGGTGAATTGATCGACGCACGCGCGCAAGCCTTGATCCTGCCAGACGCTAGCCGTGTGTCGCCCCTCGACAGTTCGGCGCTGGCGCGTTGGATCGATGCAGGCGGCTTGCTGATCCGCTTCGCCGGCCCGCGGCTTGCCAACGACGCTGACGATCTGCTGCCCGTCCGCTTGCGCCCGGGTTCGCGCGCTCTTGGCAGCGCGCTCGCGTGGGAGACGCCGCTGGCGGTCGCGCCCTTCCCAGCCGACTCGCCCTTTTCCGGCATCACGCCGCCCGCTGACGTGCGCATTCGTCAGCAAGTGCTGGCTGAGCCCGCTTCTATCGAGCAGGCGCATGTTTGGGCGACGTTGTCGGACCATTCGCCACTCGTGACCGCACGTCAACGCGGGCACGGACTCATCGTTCTCTTTCACGTCAGCGCCGGGCCGGATTGGTCTGATCTGCCGCTCTCAGGCCTATTCGTCGAGATGCTGCGCCGTACGCTCGCCTTCACGGCGCGTGATGCTGGCGCGGGCGAGCGCGTGATCAGCGGCGGACCTTACGTGGCGCAGCGTGTGCTCGATGGCTTCGGCGCACTCGCGCCACCACCGCCCGATCTGCAAGCCATCGCGCCGGAGCGCTTCGCTTTCGCGCAACCATCACCGGCGACACCGCCCGGTCTCTACGAACGCGCGGGCGTATCCGCCGCCATCGACGCCGCACGCAACGATGAAGCGCTCACGCCACTCGCAGTGGCGCCCGGCATTGCGCGCGCAGGCTTGGACGCACACATCGAGCGGCCGCTCGCTGGCTGGTTCTTCGGCGCGGCCGCCTTAATGCTGGTGTTCGACCTGATCATCGCGCTCTTCCTGCTCGGACGCTTGCCGCGTCTGGCGCGAGCGAGCGCCGCGGCGCTGCTGCTCGCGGGTGTTCTCTTCGCGCCAGGCGCGCACGCGCAGACGCGCGACGATCCGACCTTGGTCGTGCGCCTCGCCTATGTCCGCACTGGTGACGCCCGCATTGATCGCACCAGCGCGTCCGGCCTTGAGGCGCTGACGCAAGTGCTGGTGGACCGGACAGCGGTCGAACCCGGCCCGCCGATCGGCATCGATCTCGCGCGCGACAATCTCGCCGCCTATCCGTTTCTCTATTGGGCCGCGCCTTCGTCTCCACAGCGCCTCTCCGACGCTGCGCTCGCCAATCTCGATCATTATCTCGCGATTGGTGGGCTGCTTCTCGTTGACACCCGGGACGCTGGCCGCGCCGTGAGCGCGAGCGGCCGTCCCGCGCAAACAATGCTAAGCGGCGTAGATGTGCCGCCGCTGCAAGTGGTCACCAGTGATCACGTGGTGGCGCGCGCGTTCTATCTGATGCGCAGCTTCCCCGGCCGTTACGCCTCGCCGCACTTGTGGGCGGAGACAGCGTCGGCCGCATCGGCGCGCGACGGCGTTGCCTCGCTCTTCGTCGGCGACGGCGATTGGGCGAGCGCCTGGGCCGGTGAAGGCGGCGTGGACGATCGTCAACGCGAGATGGCGCTGCGCTTCGGCGTCAACATGGTGATGGTCGCGCTCACCGGGAATTATAAGTCAGATCAAGTGCACGTGCAGACGCTGCTTGAGCGTCTCGGCGAACAGTCGCGATGATTGGCGCCGCACGCCTCGGCTTCGATCCGGCGCTGCCGATCAGCGTGATCATCGCGCTGGGCGTTATCGCTCTGCTCGCGATCAGCTTTTACGTGTGGCGCGGCGGCGGCGCGCCAATCGTGCGCGCACTTGGCATCACTTTCGTGCTGCTTGGATTACTGCAGCCGCAATGGGTGCGCGAACAACGCCAGCCCGCGAATGACGTGGCCTTGGTGCTGGTCGACCAAAGCGAAAGCCTCAATCTGGCGGGCCGCCTCGGCGCGGCGCGGCGCGCCGGCGATCGCGTTGCCGAACGTTTGGCGCGCGAGCCGGGGCTCGATGTGCGCACGCGTGAGACGCGGGGCGGCCCGGACGGGACGATGATCACTTCGGTGATCGAGGACGCGCTCGCAGATGTTGCGCCGGATCGCATCGCCGCCGTGATTGCGGTGACCGATGGCCAGGCCGCGGACGCGCCACGCGATCCGCAGCGACTGGCGCGGTTCGGACCGGCGCATGTGCTGATTGTCGGCGATCCAGCGCGCGGTGATCGTCGCTTGGTGCTCGATGCGGCGCCGACGTTCGGCATTGTCGGCGAGCCGATGACCATAACCGGGCGCGTTATCGACAATGGCGATGTGCCGGTGCGCGTGCGCGTGTCGATCGATGGCGTCGCCGTCGCCAACACCTTCGCCACCGCCAATCACGCCTTCAGCATCCAAGTCAGCTTGCCGAAGCGCGGGCGCAACATGGTGATCGTCGAGGCCGACCCCGGCGCGCACGAGATCACCCTCGCCAACAATCGCGCCGCCTTCGCCGCCAATGGCATCCGCGATCGCTTGCGCGTGCTGCTGATCACCGGCGAACCGCATCCCGGCGCGCGCGTGTGGCGCAATTTGTTGAAGTCCGATCCAGCGGTCGACCTCGTGCACTTCACGATTTTGCGGCCGCCCGAAAAACAGGACTTCAATACGCCGCTCAATGAATTGGCGCTGATCCCCTTTCCGACTGAGGAGCTGTTCAACCGCCGCCTCGGCGAGTTCGATCTCATCATCTTCGATCGCTCGCGCTGGCGCGGGATTCTGCAGCCCTATTATTTCTCCAACATCGCGGAGCGCGTTGAGGCAGGCGGCGCGCTGTTGATCACTGCCGGCGAATCCGAGGCGGGCGACAACGGCGTCTATCGCACCACGCTCTCCAGCATCCTTCCCTCGCAACCGGTCGGCGATGTGATCACGCGCCCCTATCGTCCCACGCCTACAGCACTCGGCTTGCGCCATCCCGTGGTGCGTGGCTTGCCCGCGCCGGAGCGTTGGGGGCGATGGACGCGTCAGGTCGATGCGCGCGCGACCAGTGGGCAGACGGTTCTCTCCGGTGTGGATGGCCGTCCGTTGTTGGTGCTCGATCGCGCTGGTCGCGGACGCGTTGCGCAATTGTGGTCAGACCAAGCGTGGCTCTGGGCGCGCGGTTACGATGGCGGCGGACCGCACGGCGAATTGCTGCGGCGCCTGGTGCACTGGCTGATGCAGGAGCCGGAGCTCGAGGAGGAGCGGTTGACGCTCGATCCTGATGCGCAGGGACTGGCAATCGAACGCGCGACGCTCGCGAACGCGGCTGATCCTGTTGAGATCATCTCACCATCCGGACGGCGGAGCACGGTGACATTGGCGCAAACGGCGCCTGGCGTGTTTCGCGGCGAAGCGCCGGCAACGGAGCAAGGGTTGTACGAAGCGCACGAGGCTGCGTTGCGTGCGTTCGCGGCCGTCGGGCCGCTCAATCCGCGCGAGGCCAATGCGATCGCAGCCGATCCAAATATCTTGCGCCCCTACGCGCAAGCGACGCGCGGCAGCGTTGTGCTGACGGGCGAGGACGGTTCGCACCTACCGGAAATCCGTCGCGTCGATCGCGGCGCGAGTGCTGCCGGCAATGGCTGGATCGGCATTGAGCGCAACGGCGCTTATGTTGTGCGCGCCGCGGTAGCGACGCCGCTCGGACCGGGCTGGGCGTGGGCGTTCTTCGGCGCCGCGTTGCTTATGCTCGGCTGGCGCCGCGAGAGCCGCTAATCGCGTCGCGCTTCGGCAGCAGGAAGTGCACGCAGAGCCCCGCAAGCGCGAGCACGCCGAAGCAGAGCACGCTGCCTTCGGGGCCGGTAGCGCCGCCGCTCAGCCAATCAGCGCCTTGCGCATGCATGCGCATCAGGCTCCCGTTGGCGGGCATGCCGCTATCGGCTGTGCCGAAGAGATAGGTTTCGCCCCAATTCCATGCAGCATGGAATCCGAACGTCCACCAGAGCGAGCCGGTCTTCCAAATCGCGTAGCAAAAAACGAGGCCGACCAACACCACCGAGGTGAGGCCAAGCCAGCTCTCGCCAGCGTTGGTGTAGTGCGCGGCGCTGAACAGCACGGTCATGACGATCGCGGCTACGCGGAAGCCGAAGCTGCGTTCGAGGCGCGCGAGTAGATAGCCGCGGAAGGTCATCTCTTCGAGCAGCGCGACTAGCACGAACGCTCCTGCCCACTCGGCGCCGTAGATTAGCGCCGACACCCCCTGAATGGCGAAGCCTTCGAACTTAAGTGCGCCGAACGCAACTTGCGCGCCGATCAACAATGCGATGAGCGCGAGGCCGATGCCAGCGCCTTGTGCGGCGCGCAGCATTGGCTTGGCGCCGCCGAGATAATAATCATCGAGCGGACGTTTTTCGATGACCGCCATGAAGAGCGTCGCGGCGATCAATGCGGCGAGCGCAAGCAAGCTCGTCTTGATGGTGCCAATCGCGGTGAGATCAGCAGTACTGACGTCTTGCTGGTGTACGCCGGCGGCCTGCAGCAGCACGACGCTGAGGATCGCAGCGGCGCCAAATGCGAGCAGCACGAGCAGGATGCTCCACGGCAGGCGCACGCCTTTTGGGCCAACGAATAACCACTTGACGCGATCCGCGAGGGATTTCTGTTCACTCATGGTGCGCCGACCTCACCTTGGACGTGGCTCAAGCCGTTGCGCGCGAGTTCGAGCCACAGCAGCCGCGCCGGATCGACGGCGCCGGGCAAGCGCAAGCGGTCCTCCGGCACGACGCTGAAGCCCAGCGGTTTGAAGAATCGTTCCGAGCCCACCAGCACCACGCCATTGCCGCCCTTGGCGCGGCAGGCGACGACCGCGTCGCGCACCAGCGCCAGGCCAAGGCCTGCGAGTTGTGCGGCGGGATCGACGGCGAGCGGGCCGAGGAAATAGATCACCTCGCCGGCGCGCGCGCGCCAGATGCGGCAAACGCCGACAACTTGCTTGGCGTCGTCGAGCGCGACACGCGACAGGCCCGGTTCGGCGACGGCGCCGCGCTCACGCACGCGCTCTGAGGTTTTTGCGTAGCGGCCGGGACCGAACGCGGCATCGAGGACGCGCTCGATGGCGTCATGGAATTCCGGTCTTTCAGCAACAAGCGTCGTGGCCAAGTCGGTCCCCAGTTGCTCCCCAGCGGGCGGCGCTTAGGGCGCGCGGCCTGTAACGTCAACACAGGCCAGCGACGCATTGCGGAAGCAGCGCTCAGACGGCATGGTCGCGCCGCTTGCCCGTGCTTCGCCTTCCCTCCCTCGCGATCTTCCGCCACGGACTGTACACGCAGTTCATCGTCAGCCGCTGGTTTGCGACTTTGGCGATCCAAATGCAGCTCACGGCCATGGGCTGGCAGGTTTACGACGCCGCACGCGCGGCGGGGCAATCCATTCCGCAAGCCTCGTTCGTGCTTGGCATGGTGGGGCTATCACAGTTCTTACCGTTGCTGGTGCTGTCGCTGTTCGGCGGCCAGGCGGCGGATCGCTACAATCGCAAATTCATTCTGCTCGGTTGCTTGGCCGCGAAAGCGCTGATCGCGGGCGGGCTTTCGCTCGTCTCGATCACGCACAGCCTGCCGATCATTCCCACCGTGCTGACGGCCGCCGCGTGCTCCGGCGCCATCAATGCGTTTCTCCCGCCGGCGGCCTCGGCGTTTATGCCGATGTTGTTGCCGCGTGAAGAGTTGCCGCAAGGCATTGCGTGGAATTCGCTTGCCTTCCAGTCCGGCACGATTGTTGGGCCGGCGATCGGGGGTTTGCTCTATGCGCTTGGGCCGGGCGCGGCCTATGGCGCGACGTTTGTGTTGCTCGCCGGCGGCGTGCTGCTGATGACGCGCATCAAGGCGCCGAAGCAGCAACCGGTGACGGATGCACGCACAGTGGGCCTGATCGTCGAAGGGTTGAAGTACGTTTGGTCGAACAAGATCGTGTTGGGCGCGATTTCGCTTGATCTGATCGTGGTGTTGCTGGGCGGCGCGGTGGCGCTGTTGCCGGTGTTTGCGCGCGACATTCTGCAGGTGGGGCCGAGCGAGCTTGGGATTTTGCGCGCGGCAATGGGCGCAGGCGCTGCGATTGTAGCGCTCTGGATCGCTGCGGCGCCGCTGAGGCGCAATGTCGGGCGCTGGATGTTCGGCGCGACCATTGTGTTTGGCTTAGCGACGATCGTATTTGGCATCTCTACCAATCTTTGGGTGACGGTGGGCGCGCTCGCGGTGGCGGGCGGTGTCGACATGATCTCAGTCTATGTGCGCCAGAGCTTGATCCAGCTGGCGACGCCGGACGCGATGCGCGGGCGGGTTTCCGCTGTAAGTTTTGTTTTTATCTCCGCGTCGAACGAATTGGGCGATTTCGAATCCGGCGTAGTGGCGCGAGTGATCGGGCCGGTGACGGCTGTGATCGTGGGTGGCGTACTGGCGGTGAGCGCCTCGACCTTGTGGATGCGGCTCTTTCCGCAACTGCGGAAGGCGGACGGCTTCGAAGCAATCCCCTCGCCCGCGACGGAAGCGAAAATTGTGGCGACCGCTGTGGCGGAGACGACACCGGCTATGGATGCGCAGTAGTGTGGACCGCTGGCGTCTCACCCGGATGCGCGACCCCTTCAGAATAAAAGCCGGCGAGACGCTCGCGCTCCGGTGCTAGCGACTCCTCGGAAGCGGCGAACGCCAACCCCCTTTCCGGTCGTGTGACCTTGGTCCCTGTGGGCGCAAAACTCGGCTGGTTCGCGCGTGACCGGCGCGTAACGCTGTGGTAATTCCAGCTTTGAGGGAATGGACCGCGCGCGCGAGAATGCTGCCCGAGCGCGCCATGGAGGGTGAGAATGCATCAAGCTTTCAAAGTGTTGGCAATGGCGTGCGCCGTTGCTGGGTTCGTTGCCGCGGAGGCTCAGGCCGAACCGCACGCAACAGCCAGCACGACCCCGCAAGTGCCGCACTGCACGCGCAGCGTCGGCTCAATTTCCATCCGCAACGGCGATACCGCGGGTTGGAATTCCTATCGCTTGGCGCCGCCCGCAGGTCTGCTGCGTGTGGTGATTCAGCAATCCGGCTGCTTCACCGTGGTTGAGCGCGGCGCTGGCCTCGACGCTGCGATGCAGGAACGCGATCTCGCCGGCGGCGGCAACTTGCAGCGCGGCTCAAACGTAGGCGGCGGGCAAATGCGCGCGGCCGATTATGTGCTGCTCGCGGATGTTGTTGCTCAGGACAACAATTCAAGCGGCGGCGGTGTCGGCGCGGCTGTCGGCGGCATGATCGGCGGCACACTGGGCGGCGTCATCGGCGGCATGGGCGTGCGCAGCCAAACCGCACAAACGACACTCGCGCTCACCAATGTGCGCACGACGGAATCACTTTCGGCTGAAGGCAATGCCTCGAACCGCAACTTCATGTGGGGCGGCGTTGGCTTCCTCGGTGGCGGCGGCGCTGGTCTCGGCGGCTACACCGACACCGATATCGGCCGTGTCGTAACGGTGGCGTTCATCGACGCCTACACACAACTGGTGCGCCAGCTTGGCGTCCTCGACACATCGGGCGGCCCATCGTCGGCAGCAGCGGCGCCACAGCGCACCTATCGCACCACGCGCGCGACGGCGCTGCGCGACGGCCCTGGCACCGGCCGCACGCTGCGCAACTTGTCGGCAGGCGCGACCGTTTATCCGACGGGCGATCGCGAAGGCATGTGGTGGCGTGTCCACGACGAAAACGACAACGAGGGCTGGGTCAACAACGACTATCTTGAACCGGCTCGCTAAACGCTCAACACTGTAAGAATGGGCCGCGCATCTTGGGTGCGCGGCTTTTCTTATGCGGCTTGGATCTCGCTCTCGGCCGCATCATGCTCCGCGGCCCAATGACCGGGCGCGACTTCCATCCAGCGCGGGCGGTACTGCACCGCATCTGGATCGTCGATGATCCGCGATTTCAAGAAGCGCAGGCTAGCGCGCGTATCGAGCGGGCTCGGCAAATCGCCGACCAACCTCACGCGCGGCTTGTCGCGCGCCAATTGCGGATCGGGCGTTGGCGCCGCGGCCAGCAAGGCGCGTGTGTAGGGATGGCGCGGGTCGCGGAGGATGATCTCTGCCGGCCCATATTCAACTGCGCGTCCGAGATAGAGCACCAGCACGTTGTGCGAGATTTCGCGCACTACGGCGAGATCGTGACTGATGAACAGGAAGCTGGTGTGAAACTCGCGCTGCAAATCGGCGAGCAGTTTCAGAATTTGCGCCTGGATCGAAACATCGAGCGCCGACACCGCTTCGTCGCAGACCACGAGCTTCGGTTTAAGCACCATTGCGCGCGCGACACCGACGCGTTGGTTTTGGCCACCCGAAAGTTCGTGCGGATAACGGTTGATCAAATCGGTGTTGAGTCCGACTTGGTCCATTATTTCCTTGACGCGCGCTTCGCGCTCGGCGCGCCCAAGGTGCGGTGCAAAAGCCAGCAGCGGCTCAGCGACAGACGCGCCAAGCGTCATGCGAGGATCGAGGCTGGCGAGCGGATCTTGAAACACGATCTGCAAATCCTGCCGTGCGCGGCGGATGGTTTCCTTCTCGCTCGGCAGCATGTTGCGTCCGAGGAAAGTGACGGCGCCAGCCGTGCGCGGCAGCAATTGCACGACCGCGCGCGCCAGCGTTGACTTGCCGCATCCGGTTTCGCCTACGATGCCGAGTGTCTCCCCTGCTTTCAGCTCGAAGGAAACGCCATCGACCGCGCGCAACAGCTTCGGCTTTTCGAAAATACCGTCATTGACCTTGATGGGAAAATGCACACGCACGTCGTCGACGTTGAGAATAGGCGGCCCTGCCTGCACCGGCGCGATGGTTTGCGCGCGGTCGCCATCGATGCGCGGCACGGCTTTCAGAAGCATGCGCGTATAGTCGGCTTTCGGACTGGCGTAAATTTGATCGACCGTGCCTGTCTCCACGACTTCGCCGTGTCGCATCACAGCGACGCGCTGCGCCATGCGGGCGATGACGCCCATATCGTGGGTTATTAGGGCGACTGCCGTTCCAGTGTCGCGGCGAAGATCGTCGATCAGATCGAGCACTTGCGCCTGCACGGTGGCGTCGAGCGCCGTGGTTGGCTCATCGGCAATCAGCAACGTGGGTTCGCACATCATCGCCATGCCGAGCATAACGCGCTGGCGCATCCCGCCGGAGAGTTCGTGCGGATAGGAGCGCAAGCGCTGCGTCGCTTCCGGAATGCGGACGCGTTCCAGCCATTCAACAGCGCGTTCGCGCGCCACTTGGCCGGTGACTTTAAAATGGTGCGACAGCACCTCGGTCATCTGCGTTTCGATAGTGAGGTGCGGCGTGAGGGCCGTCAGCGGATCTTGAAACACGAAGGCGACGTTGCGGCCACGGATGCTGTCGAGCTCATTGCGGCGCAGGGTCAGCACTTCGCGGCCCTGGAACTTCACTTGGCCGGTGACAATGGCGTTCTCGGAGCTCAGTCCGAACGCGGCCAGAAACGTCTGGCTCTTGCCCGAGCCGCTTTCGCCGACGATGCCGAGACACTCGCCTTTATCGATGGTGAGCGAGACGCCTTTGACAGCTTCGACCTCTTCGTCCGGCGTGTCGAACGTTACGGCAAGATTGGCGATTTCAAGAACGGTGTCGGCCATGTGCGTCCGAGACTAGCGGCGCCCGCGGCGCTGTCCAACTGCCGGGCTTCGACAAACCGGCTCTGTACCGCTATCGAAACAGCAGCGGAGCGCACCCATGGCCCAGATGAATTACCTGACTGCCTGCACCTTCGATTTCGGCGCCTTGGCGCAATTGCCGAAAGTGCTGAAGGGATTGGGCGTGTCGCGCCCGTTCCTGGTCAGCGATCCGGGGTTGAAAGCGAACGGGCTGGTGGATCGCGTGCTCGCGGCGCTCAGCGAACCGCCGGCCGGCGTTTATACAGACACGCCGGCCAACCCGACAGAAGCTGCTGCGACCGAGGCCGCAAAGCAGTATCGCGCTTGCGAGGCCGACGGAATTGTCGCGCTGGGCGGCGGCTCGTCGATGGATTTGGCCAAAGCTGTTGGCCTCATGGTAACGCACGAAAGCCCCTGGGAGAAATACGGCGGTACGCAACGCGGCGCACGTTTCGTCAACGCGATCCCGCCGCTCGTGGCAGTGCCAACAACGGCGGGCACGGGCAGCGAAGTGTCGGTGGGCTTTGTGCTGATCCTCAACAACGGGCGCAAAGAAACGTTCGTCTCACCACACTTCATACCGAAGGCAGCGATCTGCGATCCGGAACTCACACTCGGACTACCGCCTACGCTCACAGCGGCGACGGGCATGGATGCGATGACGCATTGCATCGAGGCGGTGCTCTCGGTGGTGGTGCATCCGCCGGCGGAAGCGATTGGCTTGGACGGCGCCGAACGCGCCTGGAAATGGTTGCCGATTGCAGTGGCGGACGGCAGCAATCGCGATGCGCGGTGGCATATGATGATGGCGTCGTTCCAGGGCGCGTTGGCATTCGTGAAGGGTTTGGGCGTGGTGCACTCGCTCTCGCATGCGTTAGGACGCGTGCAAGAGCTGAAGCTGCATCACGGCACGCTCAACGCGGTGATCCTTCCGCACTCGCTGGCGATGATTGCGGGTCATGCGGATGAGAAGTTCGCGCGCATTCGACGCGCGCTGGACTTGGCGCCGGATGCGGATCTGGCGGCGGCGATCAGCGATTTGAACAAGCGCATCGGCTTGCCCTCCTCGCTGTCGCAGATGGGCGTCACGGAAGCGCATTGGCCGGCGGCGCGCGACTACGCGATTTCCGATATCGCGACCGGGGCCAATGCTATTCCGTTCGATGCCGAGAAGTTCGACGAATTGTTTAAGCGCGCGTTCTAATGCGCTGACGCCGCCGGGCTACTTCACAGCCGCCAACGCTTCCGCGATGTCTTCGATCAAGTCTTCGACATCCTCGATGCCGACCGAGAAGCGCACTAGGCCGTCGCCGATGCCGATGGCTTCACGCAGGTGCTTGTCGATCGAGGCGTGGGTCATGATCGCTGGGTGCTCGATCAGGCTCTCGACGCCACCAAGCGATTCCGCGAGCGAGAACAGTTTCACGCGTTCGAGAAAAGCGCGGGCGGCAGGCAAGCCGCCCTTCAGAGTGGCGGTAATCATACCGCCATAGCCACCATGCATTTGCTTCTTGGCGATAGCGTGCTGGGGATGATCCTCGCGGCCAGGATAGATCACCGCGCCGACTTGCGGTTGCGCGGCGAGGTAATCGGCGATCTTGGCGGCGTTTTCGCAATGGCGCTGCAGGCGGACGTGCAGCGTTTTGGTGGAGCGCAGCAGCAGGAAAGAATCCCACGGCGCCATGATCGCACCGACGGCGTTTTGCGTGAACTTTAGGCGATTGGCGATGTCGTCATCGTTGGCGATCAGCGCACCGCCGATCACGTCAGAATGGCCGCCGATATATTTGGTGCAAGAGTGCAGAACGACATCGGCGCCGAGTGCGAGCGGATTCTGCAGAACGGGCGAAGCGAAGGTGTTGTCGACGCCGACAATGGCGCCTTTGCTTTTGGCGAGTGACGCGACGGCGCGAATGTCGACGATCTTCAGAAGCGGATTGGTTGGCGTTTCTAGCCAGACCATTTTGGTTTTTGGCGTGAATGCGCCTTCGAGCGCGTTCAGATCGGTCATGTCGACGCGATCGTAGGTGATGCCAAAATGTTTGAAGACCTTGTCGAACGAGCGGTAGGTGCCACCGTAGACATCGTCGCACAGCAGCACGTGGTCGCCGCTCTGCAGCAAATGGATGCATGAGGCGAGCGCCGCGAGTCCAGACGCGAAGCAGAGTCCGTAACGCCCGCCTTCGAGCGACGCGAGGTTTGCTTCAAGCGCTTTGCGCGTCGGGTTGGCGGAGCGCGCGTAGTCGTAGTCATCCTTGATCACGCCAGGGCTTTCCTGGACGTAGGTCGAGGTTTGGTAGACCGGCGTCATGATCGCGCCGGTTGTGGGATCGGGTTCTTGGCCG
Organism: Vitreimonas sp.; assembly: GCA_049287825.1. Taxonomy (GTDB): domain Bacteria; phylum Pseudomonadota; class Alphaproteobacteria; order Caulobacterales; family Aquidulcibacteraceae; genus Vitreimonas. Next base: position 116,477 of record JBAQGO010000017.1, read on the forward strand.
GCGTGAATGGCGCGCGTGCCGAAGCCTTTGTTGTGATGCATGCGGGGCGTCCTAACGGCTCAAACTATGTTCGTCATCCTGGACGTGCGAAGCACGGCCGGGATCCAGAAGCCAACACTCTGCTCTATGATCCCCTGGATCCCGGTCACGCTCCGCGTGCCCAGGATGACGGTTAGCGATTCTTCCGGTCCAAATACTCAATTAAGTCGATCTTGGAGATGACGCCCACGACGTTGGACGCATCGACGACGATGGCGACGTGATCGGTTGCGAAGATATGGAAGAGTTCTTCCAGCCGCGCCTTCGGATAGATGAGGCCTGCGATCGGCGATGAAGCAGTGGTGGCTGGCGCATCGAGGTCGAGGCCGCCGCCCTCCATGCGCTTCAAGATGTCGCTCTCATGCACGATCGCGTTGAGCTTGCCGTGCTCGATCAGGGGCACTTGGCTGACGCCCTGCTCGCGCATGATGGTGACGATGTCGCGGAGCTTGGTTTCGGCGGCGGCGGTGATGGGTTTGGATTTTACGCTTTTCAGAAGCTCTTCGACGAAGCCGAGCTCTTTTTCGGTTTCGGTGAAACCTTTGTCGTGCATCCAAGTGTCGTTGAGGAATTTGGAGACGTAGCGGTTGCCGTGATCCGGCAGCACGGTGACGACGACCTTGCCCGGGCCAAGCTCCTTGGCGATTTCCAGCGCCACGTACACGTTTGAGCCAGAAGAACCGCCGCAGAACAACCCCTCTTCTTTCACGAGGCGGCGCGCAGTGATGAAGCTGTCGCGATCATTCACTTGGCGCATGTCGTCGACGACGGAGAAATCCATGGCGCGGCATTCGATGTCTTCGCCGATGCCTTCGACCATGTAGACGTGCGCGGTTGGCAGCGTGCCGGTGTGGAAGAGATGATAGTGCACGGAGCCAAGCGGATCGGCGCCGATGATCTTCACGTTCGGCGCATGCTCCTTGAACCAGCGCCCGACGCCAGAAACCGTGCCGCCGGTGCCGGTGCCGCCGACGAAGGCGTCGAACTTGCCGCCGTCAGTATCTTCAAAGATTTCTTTGCCGGTGGACCAGTAGTGCGCCTCGATATTCCAGGGCGAATGGTACTGATCGACGTAAAAGGCGCCGGGCGTGTCTTCGGCAATTTTCTTGGCGACGTTGACGTAGTGCTCGGGTGAATCGCCGGGCACATCTGTCGGCGTGATGATCACTTCGGCGCCGTAGGCTCTGAGCGAGTCCTGTTTTTCCTTGCTCATCTTGTCGGGCATCGTGAACACGCAGCGATAGCCTTTGATCGCCGCGGCCATGGCGAGGCCCTGGCCCGTGTTGCCGGACGTGTTCTCCACGATGAGACCGCCGGGCTTCAGGATGCCCTCTTTCTCGGCCTTCTCGATGATGTACGCGGCCATGCGGTCTTTGATCGAGCCCGCAGGATTGAGGTACTCGCACTTCACCCAGACTTCCGCCGAGTCCTTCGGCACGATCTTGTTGAGCTTCACCAGCGGCGTATTGCCGATGGCGGCGAGGATATTCGGCTTGAGATTCATCAGGGCCCTCGGGCGCAAACGCGATTTGCGCTCCCTTAGCCCATCCGCTGCGTCAGGTGTAGGGCCGAACGATCATTCGACCTGCGCCAGGAAATCCAAAATCGCATCCCAGGCTTCCGGCTCATCCAAGCACGGCGCGTGGCCAACATTTTCCACTTCAACAGTGTGCAAATCCGGCTTCAGCCCGCGCATGTGCGCGACGCCGTCGATCGACAAGATGTTTGACAGAGCGCCGTGCACCGAGAGCACGGGTTTCGAGACGATCGTCTGGAAAAGCGGACTGAGATCGGGGATGGGCGTGACTTCCGGATCCAGCATCGTCAGCGCGATACTGGAATCGTAATCGGTTTCAATCTGACCGTCTTCGCGCTGGCGGTAAGCGCGGCGCGCGAACGTCTGCCAGAACGCGGCATCGTCGGCGCGCGCGGGATATGCGTCGCCCACATTATCGCGCAGCGTTTGCGCGGCAGCGTCCCAAGACGGCAATGGCCGTCCATGGCCAACATAGGTCAATAGATGCGCCAGCCCCTCCTTCTCAAGCTTTGGCCCGATATCGTTGATCACCACTGCAGCAATCCGGTTGGGCGCGAGCGTGCCGATCAGCATGGTGACGAGCCCGCCCATCGACGTGCCGAGGAAAACCGCGCTAGGGATTTCGAGCTTGTCGAGCAAGCTTAAGACGTCTTGCGCGTAAACCGCTGGCACATAATGCGCCGGATCAGGGTCGTTGGCCGACTTGCCGCGCCCACGCATGTCGGCGGCGACGACACGACGGCCAAGCGCGGCGATACGCGGCGCGATCACTTCGAAGTCGCGTGAATTGCGCGTCAGGCCGTGGAGGCAGATCACCGGCAGTCCGGTCACCGGCGCCAACGGCGCGTAATCGCGCGCGTAGATCGTCAGACCATCGACGGTTTCGACGATGCGTTCTTCGAAACTGCCAATGGAAGAATGCGCGCCAGCGTCCATGATTAGTCTCCACGTCCGTCGTGCGTGAGTTGGGCTATCGGGTCAACATTGGTCACGGCCGGCACTGCGCGCAATCGCGCGACCCAGCCGGTTCCCGTTGGCGTACAGGCGCGCACCACCACATCGCCGCGCGCCGCAAAATGATCGAAGCACAAGCCGCGGAACGCATGCTGACGCGCCAGGGCTCGCTCGACTTGGCGCTGCGCCGCTTGCTCGCTTCCACCGCGCATCGCCAAGCGTTGCGCACGCGCCAGCGGGCCATCGCCGCGGAAACTGATCGCGAAGGCCCGTGGCTCGCTTGAGACGCGCGGTGGCGGCGCTTCATTCACCGTGGCAGCCGGCGTTGTCGGCGCGCGGTTGCTCACGCGCGGCGCAGTGCTGGCGATGTAAATCGCGCCAGCAATCAGGGCGCCGCTGACGGCGATGCCCGACACCCGCAGCGTGTTGAGGTCCATGTTTTGAAGCTTGGCGAGCGCGCATGCGGGCGTAAAGGCCGCGCGCCCGTCCATCGTATTTCGGCATCGCATTGGCAGCATAAGCTTGGCGCGGCAGCGCTTTTGCCTGAAACTGTTCACAATAGAGATGCCGCGCACATGAGTATTTTCCCCTTGGCGGCGAACTTGGCGGCCGCGCGGCTGCCGGACGCCCCACAGATCCGCACCGAAGATGAAGCGGTTCGGGTGGCGGGCGGCCCTGTGTTCTTGGCTGTCGAGGAACTCGCTGAGGCGTTCGAAACGCCGGAGGCAGCAGAAACAGCGATCCCCGAGCTCTACGGCACAGGCGTCTACGAGCTGCTCTGGCGCGATGACCATTGGCGCGTGGTCATGCGCTACTGGCGCCCTGCTCCGCCTGCGCCGGTTGCGCGCACGGGTGAAGCGGCGGTGAAGAAACCGCTCGGCTATGCGCGCACGCCCGAGGATGCGCGCGCGCTTTTGGAGACGCCGGCGGAGCTTGCGCAAGAAACGCTGCCGAACCTCTACATCGACCACAAGCAGCTCATGAAACGCTGGGGCGATGTGGTGCGCAGCGGCCTCGGTGAAATCGTGGAGCGCGAAGGCAAGTTTGCGCTGCGCGTCACGTTTTGGCGGCCGATGCATGCGCCGGGCGTTGCGGCGCCCCTCGCGCCTGTAGAGCGCACGGAGTTGGCGGAACGGCTCGTCGCACCGCTCAGGCCCGACACGCAACAGGACGAACTCGATATCGGTCTGTTCGAAGATTTGGCGCCGGAGAATCCCGACGTTGTGTTGGTCACTGAAGAAGGGGATGGCCGCTTTCGCGGTGATGTTTGAGGAGACTGAGCGGCCGGCGTCACGGGAACGCCGGCCGCTCACCCCGGGCGCCACGGGGGAGGGGTTAAACGCCCAGAGATTGTTTGCGGACCTCCCCGCAATTCGTCTGCACCTTGAGAGGCCGCCCTTGCCCCGGCCTGTCGGCCACCTTGCAAATTCGTCAGACACCAGTTGCCTGACAGTGGCGTGTTCGACCGAAATGCCGCATGCAGGAGGCGTTCGGCACCTTGAAAGCGCCGCGATACGCGCGTGACATTACCGTCCGCGTCAGGGGTTCGCGTCTATGTCTGATCGCATTTTGGTCGTCGAGGACGATCCGGCGTCGGCTGAGTTCGTGGTTAACGGTTTGAGGCAGGAAGGCTTCACGGTCGAGTGCGCCACCACCGGGCCTGACGCACTGCACCTCGCAACCAGCGAGAAATTCGACGCTATCGTGCTCGACCGAAATCTGCCGGGCATGGATGGCCTCTCGGTTCTGAAGGCGTTGCGGGCGGCGCAAAACCGCACGCCGCTGATCATTCTTTCGGCCATCGCCCACGCAGACGAGCGCGTTGCTGGCCTGCGCGCTGGCGCCCACGACTATCTCACCAAGCCGTTCTCGTTTTCGGAGCTGCACGCGCGGCTCGACAATTTGCTGGCGCAACGCACCGGTGTTGCCGATCGCGAGACGACGCTGAAGTGCGGCGATCTGGAACTGGATCGCCTGAAGCGCCGCGTGAGCCGCGCTGGCAAACAGATCGATCTGATGCAGCGCGAGTTTCAGATTCTGGAATTGCTGATGCGGCACAAGGACCGGGTGGTCACCCGCACTATGCTGCTGGAGCAGATCTGGGATTATCGCTTCGATCCCCACACCGGCCTCATCGACACCCATATCAGCCGTTTGCGCAAGAAGATCGACGGCGAAGGCCAAAAGCCGCTGCTGCATACGCTGCGCAATATCGGCTACCGGCTCTCGGAACAGGAATGATCTGGCGCGGCCACGTTCTCATCGCGGCCATCGCGATCGCGGTGCTGCTGATTATTTCCGCGTGCGCCGGCGCATTGTGGCTCGTTGACGCCAGCGGCCAATCTTTGATCACCCGGCTGGAGCGCGATTCCGCGACGACTGAACTCGACCTGTATGCCGAGCTTCGGCGAGAGGAAGGCGCGGCCGCCTTGGTGCGGGCCATCGCCCGCCATGCGCGCATCGCCGGCGACCATCACATCGTCGCTGTAGCGGACCACAACGGCCGCCTTCTCGCGGGCGATCTCAATGCCTGGCCGCCGGCCATCACCGCCAACGCCAGCTGGGCTGCTATTCCTAGCAACGAAGGGCCGAGCGCTATTCATGCGGCCGTACGCACGTTGCCGGACGGCATGCGGCTGTTGGTCGGTCGCGACAATTCCATGCACCAGGCTTTCGCGGACGCAGTGTTGAAAGTCGCAGAGCTGGCGATTTTGATCGTCGCCCTCGCCTCGTTGCTGGCGCCTGGCGTGCTGATCGCCATCTCGGTGCGCAATGTACGTGAACTCTCGCGCACGGCTGAATTAATCGCGGCAGGACAATTCGGAGCGCGCACGCCGACGCATGGCGGCTCGGGGCCCTTCGAATCAATCGCGCGTTCGCAGAACGCCATGCTGGATCGAATCGAGGATCTGGTGACGGGCCTCAAGACAGTGACGGATAGTTTGGCCCACGACCTGAGAACGCCGCTTGCGCGCCTGCGCTCCTCGCTTGAACGCGGCATCGCGGCTGAGAGTGAGCCTGAGAAACAAGCCGCCCTTGAGACGGCGCTCGGTGAAACCGAACAGACGATCTTTGCTTTCTCCTCGCTCATCGACATCGCCCGCGCGGAAGGCGGGCTCTCACGCGACGCGATGACTAAAGTCGATCTCGCCGCGCTGATGCGTAACGTGCGCGAATTGTTTCAGCCGCTTGCGGAAGAGAACGGCATCGACCTGCATCTCGAAGAACCGTGCGAAGAAGTGATCCTCGGGCACAAGCCGCTTTTGATGCAGGCGGTGGGCAATCTCGTGCACAACGCCATCAAATACGCGCCGGAAGGCACGCAACTCTCGATGCAGCTGACCCGTGACGGCGACGAAGTCCGTATTGTGGTTGCGGATAGCGGGCCAGGCATTCCGCCGGACAAGCGGGCACAAGCGGTGAAGCGGTTTCAGCGGCTTGGCGCGCAAGGTGAAGCGCCGGAAGGCGTGGGCCTTGGGCTCGCCATCGTCGAAGCCTGCGCGCACCTGCATCGCGGCACGCTTTCGCTCGAAGATAACAATCCCGGCTTGAAAGCAGCGCTGGTGCTGCACGCGTGATGGATAACGCGCACGCGTTGCGGTGACGAGCAATGTCTTGCTCGGTCTGACGAGTACGTTTGTATCACGCATTCCGTCCCTTTAAGAGGTGTCGTCCGTCAGCGTCGGCCCAAAGACGCCGTGCACCAGGCGCACGCCGCCCTGCTCGCGCGCAGTGAGGATGGGACGGCGGCGCGTCAGCCCGCGCGGCAGCCGCTTCAGCAGACGCGCGGCGAGCGCGCCGATGTCGATGCGGCGCAAGGCATCGCAGCGTTGGCGCAGCTGTTTGGGTCGGAGCGCGCGGCGCAACTTTGCGCCGATGACGGCGCGCGTCAGAGCACTTTGCTTGAGACGCTGCAGCGCGAACGGCCGTTTGGTGCGGAGCGCGCGCACGCGCGGCGCGGCGCGCACCATGACGATGGCGGCGATGACGCGCTCGATGCGGTCAAGCCAAAGATGGCCGATGGCCTCGGCTTGCTTGGAGAGCGGCGCGAAGGCGCCCGCCGCATCGAGGAAGCTCGCAAACCAGCTCAGCCACAGCAACGCCCAGCGGTGAAACCGCTGGAGGCGAAGATCTGAGATGGGTTCGGCGACAAAGCGCATGGGGTTGAAGTGTACGCGCACTTCAAACCGGTCGAATTGCGCGCCGCCAATACGCTGATTTCGGAGCGCGGGCGCCCTCGCCCGCTCTTGTTTTTACAAAAGGAAATGCGGACGAGGACGTCCGCGGTCCAAGAGCGACTCGGCTGAATTGAGCACCGCCAATCCACGATT